>NZ_JBALBW010000096.1:0-10840 GCF_036919895.1 Nostoc sp. | reverse complement strand
GGGGAGCAGGGGGCAGGGGGCAAGGGGGAGAATAAAGAATTACCTCTTTCCTCACGGCTGCGTACTCCCTGCCCCTCTGCCTCTTCCCAATCCCCAATTCCAGTATCTCGCTCAATAATCGAGCGGATGATTCAAGGCAACGATCGCCAACTGGCAATGATTAACTCATTGCTAGAAATTAATTCCGGTGAAAAGCCGGGTATGGATCTCAAACCCGAACCTGTAGATTTTAGCAGCCTACTGAGAACAATTTTTTCCCAGTTGCAACCCATACTGACACAAAATCAAGCGACTCTAAAAAACTTGCTTCCCGCCGATTTACCGTTAGTGATGGTAGATGCAAGTCGATTGGATAAATTTTTGGCACATTTATTAACACATACCTTGCAAAATAATCCACCAGGATTAAATTTTATTCTGAGTGCCACCGTTGAGGGCGGAATGCTTCGCACTCAGATTCAAGATGACGGTGTGGTAATGAGTAAACTAGAGTGCGATCGCCTTTTCGATCTCCATGTCCGCGATCCTCAAGACTGTTGTTCTACGAGCATTGGCTTAAAAATGTATCTTTGTCGCAAATTTATTCAGTCACATGGCGGCGAAATCGGTGTTATTAGTAACCGCAAGCGCGGGTTAACTTTCTGGTTTACATTACCTTTAGCAAGTTCATCCACAACAAATCGTCCATAAATCACCAAAAAATGAGAGGGTGTTATTTATAGCAATGTTGAGTAAGGAAAACACCCTCAAGGTATGAGCAAAGTTGCTCGGATGCTAATGGCGACTCAATTTACAACAGTACAAAGGTGGTGGAAACAAACCTTTTCTGCACCAACAGGAGATGAAACCACTACTCTTTACAGAGTTTGGCGTAACCGTTTTCTGTGGCAGAGATTACGTTTATGGTTATGGCTAGCACTGATTTGTTTATTGTCTTTTACTGTGCGAGACATTTACGGCTTTTTTTTACCTTTAAAAGAGTTGGAAAGTCTGCCAGAAGTACTTAGAACTCAACGCTTTGTAATCAATACTGCAATGCTCCTAAGTATACTGGTATGCTTTGCTTTACATAAAACTAAATTAGGTCGTAATCGTCCAGATTTATTATTTTTGGGGTCTTCTTGGGCGATTAGTCTAGCATCGCAGTTATTTGCCACCCTCAGAGGTTTCGCACTACCCGATCCGATTGGTTGGTCACTTCTGTTCTTGAGCCAAGCTATATTAATGCCAGTCTGCTGGATTGTTCACTTGCTGTCTCAAGTGGGTGTACTAGTTTACTATTTTGGTGTAAATACTGCACTTGGATTAAAGACACCAGTCCCTGAACACCCAGAAATATATAGTGTGACATTCCTTTTATACATTTTTTGGTTCTGTGCTATATGTGACATTGGTGTTTATCTATACGATCGGCTGCAACGTTCTGAATTTTACGCCCGTCAAGAACTGGAATCTGCGTATCAAAAACTCAAAGTTGCAGAAACTAAATATCGCACCATTTTTGAAAACGCTGTTGAAGGGATTTTTCAAAGCAGTTCCGATGGACGTTACATTACAGCAAACCCTGCTTTAGCACGCATTTATGGCTACTCCTTAGCGGAGGAGGTGACAGCAAATTCCACTGATATTGAACAATTGTACGTCGATCCGAACCGCCGCGCCGAATTTGTCCGACTGATGGAAAAGTATGGCAGCATTGCCGAGTTTGAATCTCAAATTTATCGCCGAGACGGAAGCATTGTCTGGATTTCGGAAAAAGCCTACGCAGTCCGTGACGAACAAGGAAAACTGCTTTACTACGAAGGTTTGATTGAAGATATTACCCAGCGCAAACAAACTGAAGCAGAACTACGAGTATTTTTTCATGCAGTTTCTCACGACTTACGCAACCCAGTGCTGGGTACTTTAATGGTGCTGAGAAACTTGCTTGCACATCCAGAGGAAAATATTTCGATTTCCCGTTCAATTTTAGAGCGGATGATTCAAAGTAGCGATCGCCAACTAAACTTAATTAATTCGTTGATGGAAGCTCATGTCAGCGAAATTCAAAGTGTAGTTTTGCAACGTCAGCCTGTACAATTACTGACAGTTGTGGAAGCTGCGATCGCAGATTTAGAGCCATTACTAGAGCAAAATCAAGCCAAGTTAATAAATCTGGTATCCGCAGATTTGCCATTAGTGAATGCAGATCCCACGCAACTATGGCGAGTTTTTTCTAACTTAATCGTCAATGCTCTGAAACATAATCCTCCTGGATTACAGTTGACAATTAATGCTACTTGTGAAGGTGAGATGATTTATTGTACTGTTAGTGATAACGGCGTGGGCATTAGTCAACAACAAAGCGCTCGGCTTTTTGACCTTTACTTTCGGGGTGCAAGTATCCGCAATTCTGTAAGTTTAGGATTGGGCTTATATTTATGTAAGCAAATCATCAATGCTCACGGTGGTGAAATTGGTGTTGACAGTGCATTAGATGCAGGGGCAACTTTCTGGTTTACATTACCTATTGGCTGATTAATAGTCTTTAATTTTATCTTTTCTTCAGGCAAGACAGCTATGGGGTTTAAATTAGAACCATAATGAAAAGCGGAAGTTCAGGCGAAACTCTGTATGCTGACATTTACCCAACTTAAACCACCTAATTGCGATGTAGCAGTTACTTTTACTCTGGCGCTAACAGCAGAAGAACGTACCCGTAGCCGTCATCGCTTTGAAACGGCAGATGGTAAAGTTGTGTTTTTACATTTACCCAGAGGAACTGTTTTACACGATGGCGATATTCTGCAAGAAGAAACCCATAGTAGTTTAATCAGAATTATTGCCAAACCAGAACTAGTAATCACTGCCTTTGCCCAAACACAACTTTTATTATTACGGGCGGCATACCATTTGGGAAATCGCCACGTACCCGTAGAAATTAACCCAACTTATTTACGTTTATCTTCAGATTCGGTTTTACGCGCGATGTTGGAACAACTGGGGTTAGAAGTTAAAGAAGAAATTTTACCGTTTCAGCCAGAATTAGGAGCTTATGGACAACACCATCATGCTCACTGATAGCCATCTTTTGAGTATTTTGCAGTTAGCCAGCCCCGCTTTGCCTGTGGGAGCATATAGCTATTCTGAAGGTTTGGAAATGCTGGTAGAAAATGGTACGATCGCTAACCATACACATCTCAAAGATTGGTTAAAAGCAGAGTTGCTCTATGGGGCAATTCGGTTAGAGGCGGCGGTGATGATCCGATCGCAGCAAGCCGCAAAAATAGGTAATATTGAATCCTTATGCCGTTGGAATCTCTGGTTATCGGCTGCTAGGGAAACAGAAGAATTACGCGCCTCTAGTTGGCAGATGGGGCGATCGCTGATTCAATTACTTGCTAAACTAGAACCGGAGATTATACCTATTGCCAATACTGTGGGTAATCCTTGCAATTATGCGATCGCTTTTGGTATTGCGATCGCCCATTGGCAAGTTAGCATCAAAGCCGCATTACTCGGATATCTGCATAGTTGGGCAAGTAATTTAATTACTGCTGGCGTGAAACTTATACCCCTTGGACAAACCGCAGGACAGCAGTTATTGCTAGATTTACAACCATTATTTAGCGCTGCGGCATTAGAAATTCTCGCGTTGGAAGATGATGAACTCGCTTGTTGTAGCTGGGGTTTGTCGTTGGCAAGTATGCAGCATGAAACACAGTATACAAGGTTGTTTAGGAGTTAGTCATTGGTCATTAGTCTATACGACTAGTATTTGATTTTTGAAAAGATCCGTAGGGGAGCCAGTCGTGTGGGCGGGTTTCCCCACTTAGGTTTATTTGAGTAATTTATTTCTTAGAAGTCCCTTAATTCAATTTTCAATGCCCAATCCCCCACAAAAGTCTTACTTTGGATGTATTATTTTGATTTTCCCACCTATCCTATCCCCCTGGATGGGATAATAAGTTACAAGTAGGGGAAATGTGTAAACTATTCCCTAACTTTATATTTCTCTGCACTCTGGTTATATTGAGGAACTAATTGTGGTTGCCACGCCGGAAAAAGTACAACACACCCACGAGCATCTATCATCAGGTAAAGACCGTGTAGCCGTACTGCTTATGGGCTACGGCGAAGTCGAAAGCTACGAAGATTTCGCCAACTATAACGAACAGGCTTTAAATCTACTGACAGCAAAATTTGCACCAGTACCAACCTGGATTTATCCCCCCCTAGCAAAGCTTTTGGCGCTATTTGACCGCCATGAGTGGGGACACACACACCACGATTTTATCTCCCCACACAACGCCATCTTTGAACAGCAGCGGGCTGGGATTGAGAAGAATTTACAAGAAAAATGGGGCGATAAGGTTCAAGTTTTCAAGGCTTTTAACTTCTGCGCTCCTTTCCTGCCCAACCAAGTTTTAGCAGAAATTAAAAACCAAGGCTTTGAGAAGCTTCTAATCTACCCGTTGCTGGTTGTTGATTCTATCTTTACTAGTGGGATTGCGATCGAGCAAGTTAACAATGCTCTCGTTGAGTTGGCAGATGGTGAGGAACACTGGGTTAAAGCACAGCGCTATATTCCTTCTTTCTTCAACGAACCAGCTTACATTGATTTAATGGCCCATCTGGTTGAGGAAAAAATTGCTGAGTTAGCTGGGGCTTATCTACCTTCTCAAATCGGTATTGTGTTAATGAATCACGGCTGTCCCCATAAAGCTAAAGGCTTTACTTCTGGGATTGCCGAAAGTGAAGCAATGTACGAATTGGTTCGGGAGAAGTTGATTAACCGCTATCCGTTAATCTCGGTGGGTTGGCTCAATCATGACACCCCCTTAATTGATTGGACACAGCCAAATGCAGAGCAAGCGGCAAATAACCTGATTCAACTTGGTGCAAAAGTGGTAATTTTTATGCCAATTGGCTTTGCCACAGAAAACCACGAAACTCTATTGGATGTACACCATATCATCCATGCTTTGGAAAAACAGCATCCTGGTACGAACTACGTGCAAATGGCTTGCGTTAACGATCGCCCAGAATTTTTGTCAATGGTGGCTCAATGGGCTGATGCTCATATTGCAGAGTTGTTGTCAGAGCAAGCTTTGGCGGTTAATCCCCAACTCGCTGGCGATCGCCATCACCACCATCATCATTAAGTAAAATTTGAGTTTAGTAGGGTGGGCAAAGCTTTGACCACCCTACTTACTAATTAATGCCCCGCAGCTTGCGAGTATTATCAACTAAACTCTGAGCAAATTGGTCGAATCTTTGAGAGAGCTTTTCATCTAGCAGCTTGCCTTCGGGACTGAATGCACCCCAAGCCTGTCCGATTGCAATTTGTTCGGGGATAGACCAACAATGCACCCATCTGGTAATTAACCGTAGTTCGTTTAGAGCGTTGCTATTAGACTGACCACCCAAAACACTAATAAATCCTGCTACTTTATCAGACAGTTGCTCAAAGCTCATCAAATCTAGAGCATTTTTCAGGACACCACTAACCCCACCGTGATACTCAGGTGTGGCTAAAATTAATCCATCAGCGTGACTGACTGTATCTTGCAACCGCTTAACATCTGGGTACTCTGGATACTCCTTTGCACCAGTGCAAAACGGTAACTGCAACTGTCTTAAATCAAGAATTTCTACCTCTGCACCAACGGCTTCTACTCTTTGCACTGCTACTTGTAAAGCCAGTTGGGTATAGGAGTTTGATCTTAAACTACCACCAATGCCAATAATTCTTACCATAATTAATCTACAAACTATTAACTAGCCACTATCATCAGATTTCTTAAAAGGCGGAATCGTTATGACTATGTTTATCTTAGCGATTTGTATCGGAATATGTCAAATTGATTTCACGAGGACTGGGGACTGGATACTAAGCAAAGGAAAGAACTATCCATTTGTCCTATAACCTTTTGCCTCTATTTTCAAATCCTCAATCCCCAATCCCCAATCCCCAGTCCCCAGTCCCTTATCTGGAAGTTAAACTAGATAAGAAAAGTGTAATTTCCAGTTATTACAATTTTTGGTAGAAGAATAGGCATAAAACCATAGCTCAATTTGTGCCAGCAGACAAAGGGTAATTATTATGACAAATTTTGGAAAAAAAGCATTGGTAAAAAGGCAGTCATCAAAGCGCGTTGCTTGGGTTGGTGCAATTGCAGCTAGCTTGATTATGTTACCAGGAATTTTCGGGAGTACCCCCGTCTTGGCACAAAAAGCAGATAGTAGCTCTACCTCTAGTACCTCTCTAAACTATGGTGATTTGCTCAAGAAAGCGAAGGCGGGAGAAGTTCAAAAAGTAGAGCTTGACGAAACCGAACAGGTAGCTAGGGTTTATCTCAAAGGGCAAAAGGAGAATACGCCACCGCAACAAGTGAGACTTCTGGCACAAAATACAGAGTTAATCAACATTCTCAAAGATAAGAATATTGAGTTTGGCGAGGTTTCCTCTGCTAACAGTCGGGCTGCTGTTGGGCTGTTGATTAATCTCATGTGGATTTTGCCGCTGGTGGCTTTAATGCTATTGTTCCTCCGACGCTCTACTAATGCTTCTAGCCAAGCGATGAATTTCGGCAAATCCAAAGCTCGTTTCCAAATGGAGGCGAAAACTGGAGTGAAATTTGAAGATGTCGCCGGGGTTGAAGAAGCGAAAGAAGACCTGGAAGAAGTTGTGACTTTCTTGAAACAGCCAGAAAGATTTACGGCTGTAGGCGCACGGATTCCCAAAGGAGTACTGTTAATTGGCCCTCCTGGTACTGGTAAAACTTTACTAGCAAAAGCGATCGCAGGTGAAGCAGGTGTCCCATTCTTCAGTATTTCCGGTTCGGAATTTGTGGAAATGTTCGTTGGTGTGGGTGCATCTCGCGTGCGTGACCTCTTCAAGAAAGCCAAAGAAAATGCTCCATGTCTAATATTTATCGATGAAATTGACGCAGTAGGTAGACAACGAGGTACTGGTATCGGTGGCGGTAACGATGAGCGCGAACAAACTCTCAACCAACTGCTCACCGAAATGGACGGTTTTGAAGGTAACACAGGTATCATTATTATTGCCGCGACTAACCGCCCAGATGTTTTAGATACAGCGTTGCTTAGACCAGGACGCTTTGACAGACAAGTGATGGTCGATCCACCCGATCTCAAAGGGCGACTGGAAATTTTGAAAGTTCACGCCCGAAACAAGAAAATTGACCCTAGCGTATCATTAGAAGCGATCGCTCGTCGCACTCCTGGTTTTACCGGCGCAGACTTAGCCAACTTACTCAATGAAGCTGCCATTCTGACTGCGAGGAGACGGAAAGAAGCTGTCACCCTTTTAGAAATTGATGCGGCTGTGGATAGAGTCGTTGCAGGTATGGAAGGGACTGCATTGGTAGACAGCAAGAGTAAGCGTTTGATTGCCTATCATGAAGTTGGACATGCTTTAGTGGGCACATTGCTCAAAGACCATGATCCTGTGCAGAAAGTTACACTCATTCCCCGGGGACAAGCACTGGGATTAACTTGGTTTACTCCTAACGAAGAACAAGGGTTAATTTCCCGTTCCCAACTCAAATCCAGGATTACTGCTACCCTAGGTGGTCGCGCTGCCGAGGAAATTGTTTTTGGTAAGCCAGAAGTTACCACAGGTGCAAGTAACGACTTGCAACAGGTGACAGGGATGGCGCGGCAGATGGTGACACGCTTTGGCATGTCAGAATTAGGCCCGTTGTCCCTAGAAAATCAGAGTGGAGAGGTATTTTTAGGACGCGACTGGATGAATAAATCAGACTATTCTGAGGAAATTGCCGCAAAAATTGACTCACAGGTACGCGGAATTGTCAACAATTCCTACATCAGAGCAAAAGAACTGTTGGAAGAAAACCGCATAGTTTTGGAGCGTTTAGTAGATTTGTTAATAGAAGAGGAAACAATTGAAGGCGATTCATTCCGCCAAATTGTTGCTGATAACGCCCAAGTAGCGGATACAAAATTAGCTGTACCTCATTAGACATTTGATGAAAAATAATGTAGAGACGTAGCAGTGCTGCGTCTCTACAAGGGCCAATAATTCCTTTTTAAACCGCAGAGGCACAGAGGAAAGCAAAGATTTTAGAAATTACCTTAAAAGGGCTAGTCCTAAAATAAGTCGGAATTTTCGCGTAAAAAGTCAGAAGGCTACCTCAGTATTTCTACGATGCTTGCTGAGGTTAAATTCGTTGGAATCCCTATGAATCAAGAATCCTCACGCCTTTAGGCTGAGGAGTGTCAAAAACTGGCACATAAAGTCTTGCCACTGTCAAGCTTAAGGTATTGTATTATATACCCAAGCGATGTACTACAAGTGGAAATGGACATCATGAAACATAGATTTTGGGCAAGCTATCTGCTTGCGGCTTTAGTATTTCTCCCCTTTGAGCCTGTGATTATTAATCAGGTTTTGGCAACAGAGTCGGGTTTTGAACTCGCACAAGCCAAATCTGCTTATACACAATATATGCAGCTTGGTTATAACGAAACTAGACGGAGAAACTATCGAAAAGCTTTATTTAATTTTCAGCAAGCAGAGCGGCTACGTCCTGGAGATAGGTATGCTACTGCTGCAATTAGAAATGTTACAAGTTACATTCAACGTGGTAAAAATCGTATTGCCTTCGTTCCAGGTAGACCTGGTAGGGTAAGGTCAGCAGGAACACGAGGAAGTTGCTTTCAAACTGGACAAAATATTATTCCCCTGACACCAACAGATAAGGAAGCTCAACGAACCACAGCAGAGCGTCCCACATTATTTTTCTATATTCCTCAAACCTCTACAATAGTACAAGCATTAGAATTTGTTTTGCGGGATAATGATAGCTCCGACCCATTGTATAAGGGAACTTTCAAACCTGTTGGTCAGAATGGTATTGTTAGTGTAAATATACCTGCGAATCAGCCATCTTTACAAATCGGTAAAGAGTATAGTTGGACTTTTTCAATGATTTGTGATCCTGGGAACCGCGATAAAGACTCTTATGTAGAAGGTACAATAGTGCGATCGCAAGATGAAAACCTATCTGTTGAGCTAAACCAACCAAATACAGACTTAGATCGTGCAGTTCTATTTGCAACGGCTGGATTTTGGGAAGATGCTTTAAGAACTTTAGCTAATTTACGCCGCCAACGTCCTAACGATCCCGAAGTTCAGAAATATTGGGAAGATTTGTTGAATTCAGTAGAAATTAAAGAAGTTGTAAACAAGCCTTTATTGCCCTGTTGTACTATTCAGAAATAAATTAAAAATTACTTAATAACCAGGTTTTGATAGAGAAGGCGGGGTTTTTTAAGCTTCATAGGATTTACGTAAAATTATATGCACTCAGGGGCAATTTATAAATTACCTCTACTCGATCGACTTGTTATACTGCTGATAATATTGTGCCGCTTGCGATATATTAAACTGTAGGAGCTTTTCCTCTCCCAACTTGTATCGCAAACTCGGCTTAAAAGGCGAAACATTCAAACTGCGAATAATTTCTGTCGCCACAGCCTTTGCTAGTAGTGGTGGTACAGAGTTACCAACTTGACGAAATCCGTGCCATTTGGTTATATGAAATCTAAACCAATCGGGGTAAGAATGCAATCTTGCTGCTTCCCTAACTGTGATACAACGAGGTGTAAATGGATGAATTGGTCTAGGAGATGTGAAAGAACCCCTATACTTATCTGTCCCGGCTCTTAAAGTATTGCAGACACCAGCAGGATGCAGCTTATAAAAACGACTAATTTTTTCTCTCTCGCCTTGTTGAGTCTCCTGAAAACGTTTAATGGTTTCCACGGAATGTTTTGTTCTTAAACTGGAAGAAAGTATTCGCAGATCGGATTCACGTTTATAAGAATAATCATTGTTTAAGCATTTAAGACCACGAAGTACACGAGCATAGTTACTAGGCTTTTGGTATTCTGCTACAACCCAGTCTCTTGTTACTAACTCAGGATACTTTTCTATTTCAGGTAAATCTTTAATTGCATCCCATACTGTAGGACTCAATGGGATACTAGATATTTTTTTATAAGTTAAATTATTGGGTAATGCTTGTTTAGTAATCAGTTGAGGGTATTTCGGTAACTCTACATCTTCCCTTGCACCTATGAGGAATAATCTCTCACGTGACTGTGGTACTCCATAATTTGCAGCGTTGAGAACTTGGTAATTTTCTTCTACTTTATAGCCGTGAATTTTAAACTCGCTAATTAAAGATTGGAGGATTTTTTTATGTTCGCCAACTGCGATTCCCCGGACATTTTCCATTACAAAGAATTTCGGTTTTAGCTCCAAAACCAGCCGATGAAAGTGAAATACCAAAGAGTTTCGTGGATCGTCAATAACCCGTTTACCAATTAGAGAAAATCCTTGACATGGTGAGCCACAAATTACCACATCAATTTCACGATCGCCAATTTTAGACCGACTCCTAATTTCTTCTCCGGTTGTATCCACAACGCTTTTACATAACACTGAGCAATATGGGAAGTTAAATTCATGTGTTGCACAGTGGATAGGGTCAATTTCCACAGACGCTAGCACGTCAAAACCAGCTTGTTCAAAGCCAAGAGTCATACCGCCTGCGCCAGCGAACAAATCAACTGCGATCGCTCTTTTTTTTCTCATCTCATAAGCCATGACACCTCTAAAGGGATTAGGGATTAGGGATTAGGTATTGGGTATTGGGTATTGGGTATTGGGTATTGGGTATTGGGTATTGGGTATTAAATATACAAAATTTTCCCTAGTCCCTAGTCCCTAGTCCCTAGTCCCTAGTCCCTAGTCCCTAGTCCCTAGTCCCTAGTCCCTAGTCCCTAGTCCCTAGTCCCTAGTCCC
>NZ_JBALBW010000095.1:0-93809 GCF_036919895.1 Nostoc sp. | reverse complement strand
GAAACTTCCCGACGGATTTAGTTTGGTAGGAACTCTTCCGACGAGTGTGGCTGCTAATGCTTCTACAGCCATCACAGTGGCACTCAATACCACTAAACCTGGTACTTATAGTGGCAGCTTTACTTTAAACAACAATGATAGTAATGAAAGCCCCTTTGACTTTGCGATTAGTGGCATAGTTAAACCCGTTCCGGCTCCTGAAATTCAAGTTCTCAATGGCACAGTTGACATTGTAGATGGTAGTACTACTGCAATTAACTTTGGCGATGTCATTGCCGGTAACACCTTGACCAAAACCTTTACCATCAAGAACACCGGTACAGCTGCACTCAACCTGAGTAATCTGAAACTTCCCGACGGATTTAGTTTGGTAGGAACTCTTCCGACGAGTGTGGCTGCTAATGCTTCTACAGCCATCACAGTGGCACTCAATACCACTACACCTGGTACTTATAGTGGCAGCTTTACTTTAAACAACAATGATAGTAATGAAAGCCCCTTTGACTTTGCGATTAGTGGCATAGTTAAACCCAAAACTAAAGTTATCAATGGCACAGCCGGCAATGACACCTTTATTACCAAGCTAAATAATGGCAATGACATCATCACGGACTTTGGTGGTGTAGGTACTAGCTCAAACCCTTCGGCTGCGGTGATTGCCAAAGTAGACACCTTGCAATTTATTGGGGCTGGCTTAACTGCGAGAAATCTGCAATTAACTCAAAATGGCAACAATTTAGAAGTCACCTTTGAAGATGTGGCTAATACCAAAGTCACTCTGCAAAACTTTAACTTAGAAAATCTAGATAACTTAGTCGCATCAACAACAAGACCCGCCATCGGTAATATCCAATTTGACGGAGAAGCCAGTGTTACCAAAAGCTTTGATGTGATTAATGCCAACTCCACTCAACCGTATATTTCCACCGCAAACGCTGTCACGTTCCTCAATGACTTGAACAATAACATCAGCGGTTTTTACAATTCCAACGATGTGATTAATGGTCAAGGGGGTAATGATACCATCAATGGCAGTGGTGGTGACGACCTACTGCGAGGCGGTGCTGGCAACGATCTTCTCATTGGTGGACAAGGCAATGATACTCTTGTGGGTGGTATAGGTGCTGACTCTTTCCTCTACGACACCAATGGTGCCTTCAATAGCGTTTTTGTCGGTATTGATACGATCGCTGACTTCAATCACTCTCAAGGTGACAAGATTATCCTTGATAAGACCACTTTTAATGCCATTAATTCCGTTGTGGGAACCGGTTTTAGTAACGCTAGCGATTTTCAAATCACTAGTTTAGGGGCAGTTAGTAATGCTGTGATTGTTTACGACCCGATGACTGGGCAACTACTATACAATCAAAATGGTAGTGCTGCTGGTTTAGGCACTGGCGGTCAATTTGCAAAACTTACTGGTGCGCCCACTCTTACTGCCTCCGACTTCATCGTTCAAGCATAGTTGGGTTGGTTCAACTGAGTCGAAGTGTAATCCAAACATCAATCGACTTTTAAGACAGTTTTCAATTAAATAGATTCGTATAGGGGTTGCAATATATTTGTGCCCCTATAATTTTGTAATTTAATAGCAAAATCTTTACTTCTTATAAGTACCCCTACAGAATTAATTACATATTGATTCTTTACCAGACAAGAATTTCAGCCCAGTTTTTGTGTAATTAATTCTGTACGACTACTTATCATCTGGAATTTGTAGTTTAAATATAACTACTGCTGTGGTTCTGAGTGCAAGTCTTGTAATAATTCCTGCAAAAACTTACCCCATTGCGCCGCCAAAGGAATTTCTGTAAATGGAATGCGTATTGAGTTAGTAGATTCGGAAAATATAAATTCTAATTCTATGGAACGACCTTTATCAGGTGCGTTTTCCATGTTTACTGATTTATCATCTACTAAAAGATGGATTTGTTTGACATCAAGCAAAGAGAATGTTTCTAGTCTAATAGGCCCTTTAGGCGTTGGTTTTCCCCAAGTTATATCTTTGCTTTTTTGACCTAATACTGAATAAATATCATACTTAGCCCGTTCAAATTGCTCTGCCCAAGTGCGATAGGCTTCAACTTTTTGATACTCCTTCGAGCCTTGCCAAGCCAACCAGAAAAACATTACTAACAGGGGCAACCACAAAAGACCACGTTCCATCGTTTAAAAAATCCTGAGTCGTGAGCGAAACTTGTAACTAAAAGTGCAAAATCCACCAACAAGGGATGCAGATAAGTTATGGTAGTGAGCAAACTGGCAAAAAGCGGTGATGAGTTAATATGAGAAAACTTATATTATTGTGCTTGTTTGTCATTGGGCTGGGATCTGCCATGTTTGGTTTCCTGAATTTTCAGGGACTGGCAGCTAAAGGAGAGTTTGAGACGATTTTGCTTGATTTTCGGGAAGATATTCCATCAATAGTGGTGGAACAGGATTTGCAAGCGATCGCCAAACAATACAACGTTACACCCCAATTAGACAACAAGTTTTCCAAAAAAGATAATGTGTATATTGTCAAAGGCGATCGCCAGCGACTCCAAGAACTGAAAAAATCTCAATTTGCCCAAGCTACAGAATTCATTGAACCAAATTATATTTACAGGAAGATTCCACAACCCGGCAAAGCTGCTTGGCTTGGAGAATTTCTGACACCCCAAGAAGATGATGAAGCAAGTCCTTCATTAACTGGCCCCAATGACCAATATTACAACAAGCAGTGGAACTTGCACAAAATCGGTATTGAAGGCGCATGGAGTCAAACCAAAGGCAGTGGCATCACAGTTGCGGTAATTGACACCGGGATTACTAAGGTGCGCGATTTATATGAGACAAAATTCGTCAAAGGCTATGATTTTGTTAACGACCGAGAAGAAGCCACAGACGATAATGGTCATGGTACTCATGTTGCCGGAACTATTGCCCAAGCCACAAATAACAAATATGGTGTAGCTGGAATTGCTTATGAAGCCAGTCTGATGCCGTTAAAGGTACTCAGTTCTTATGGTGGGGGCACAGTTGCCGATATTGCCGAAGCGATTAAATTTGCTGCTGATAAAGGCGCAGATGTAATTAATATGAGCTTGGGTGGTGGCGGTGAAAGCAAGTTGATGAAAGAAGCGATCGAGTATGCCCATAGAAAAGGTGTAGTTATTATTGCCGCAGCCGGGAATGAAAACACCAATGGGGCAAGTTATCCAGCCCGCTATCCTTATGTAATCGGCGTTTCGGCAATTGGCCCAGATGGCGAAAGAGCGCCCTATTCTAACTTTGGTGCTGGGGTAGATATCTCGGCTCCTGGTGGTAGTGAAGCTGGTAAGATTCTCCAAGAAACTATTGATGAAAAGGGCGAAGGGGTCTTTCTAGGCTTCCAGGGTACAAGCATGGCTTCTCCCCACGTTGCTGGTGTTGCAGCATTAATCAAAGCTGCTGGCATCAAAGAACCAGATGAAGTTTTAAAAGTCCTCAAGCAGTCAGCACGAGTGATTCAGGATGATGGTTTGAACTATTATGGTGCTGGACAACTCAATGCAGAAGCAGCAGTCAAACTAGCCTTTGCGGGGCAAATCAGTTTTCCAGATTTCTTCCGGTGGTTACGGGATAGCGGCTATCTTAACCCTGGCTTTTGGATTGATGGTGGTGCAGTGGCACTGTTACCCAAGATTTTAATGGTAGTTGGTTCCTATCTGCTGGCTTGGTTTTTACGGGTTTACTTCCCCTTCACTTGGAGTTGGTCTTTATCCAGTGGACTAATTGCCGGCAGTTCTGGGTTATTCTTCCTCAAGGGAATCTATATTTTTGATCTTCCCCAATGGCCTTTCCGAGTTTTGGGCAGTTCAATTCCCGAACTAGGTAATACCCTCCAAGGAACTGATGCGTTGAATCCCCTATTTGCTAGCGTACTGATTCCCATTGTGTTAATGGCATTGCTGTTGGGACATCCTAGTTGGAAATGGTTTGCTGTTGGTTCAACATTAGGTGTAGCAGCGTGCTTAACAGTAAGTGCGTTTTTCGATCCAGCCGTTTGGGGTTTGGGAGGTGGTAACATAGCACGCCTATTCCTCATCGCCAATGCCCTAATCTGTTATGGACTTGTTCGTTTAGCATTGAAAAACGAAGAAAAGATAGCATAAATGGGGAATGGGGAATTGGGAAGAATTCTTAATAACTCCTAACTCCCCCACTCAGCAGGGGCTAAACGCCCCGCTACCGCTAACAGTACTCACAAATCAGCACTATTTATGAGCATTACACTTACAGGTACAATCCAACGCCGTGATATTGGCACAGGCGCATGGGCATTAGTCACAGAAGAGGGCGTTACTTACGAAATCCTCAGAGGGGCTGACAAAGACTTACTCAAAGAAGCACAAAAAGCAAAAGTTAAGGGACAGGTGCGTGAAGATATCATGACAACTGCCATGATTGGCCCTGTCCTAGAGGTTAAATCTTTTGAGGTAATTAGTTCTGATTAGCTGTGGAATTCAGAACCTCTTGAAGACGGCTTCTAAATTCCCCTTTGGGATGACCCCCTTTTACTTCACCCACAATCTGAAATTCCCCTTCTGGAGAATTGCAGATGATGTAAGTAGGCCATCCCATTTCTGATTTGTCGGGATACTGAGTCAATAAAATCTTGCGATACTTGCGGTAAGCAGTCGTATCCTGCATTTTCACATCAATAAATTCTAAACCCAGTTCTTCAGCCACTTTTTTGTCATAAAAGGACATTTTGTGGCAAATGCCGCACTCTTCTGAAGAGAACTTAATTACAGCTAAACTCATGGGTTGGTAACTCTTTGGTTTCAGGCAAAGTTTTTTAGCATAATGCCATGAAATACTATCATATAGCTGGTCGTTAGTGTCAACTTAAGCCTGAAACCCTGATGTAATAGATTTATTTTTATCTCACTTTGGGAGGCAACAGCCTCTATAACCGCAACGAGAGTCAGGAAATTTCTTTAACGGGTGAACTAATTTCTAGTTACCCTCATTGAGGAAAAATGGTGTTGACAGCAACGCAGATATTGCTTATGCGATAGTAGTCACCGCCTTAAAGGGGGATGTAGGCTGCGATCGCTTATGCGAGAAAATCTCCATACTAGAAGCAAATACTTTTTATTTTAATTTGATGAACAAAAGTGATGCCAGTATTAATTAGCATTGCACAGTTTTCTATAAACCTTATTGATTATTGATTTGAGCTTGGATGGACTCTGATGTAAGTTAGCCGTTCAGGAGGATAAAGTAAGCCGATCGTGTCAAAATGTTAAGTGTATAGTTTATTTACAAAGTCATTTATGCCGAAAGCAATTTGGAATGGCGCAGTTTTAGCCGAAAGCGATCGCACCGTAGTTGTGGAAAACAACCATTATTTCCCTGTTGACTCTATTAAAAAGGAGTACTTCACAGACAGTAGTACCCACAGTACTTGTCCTTGGAAAGGTGTCGCTAGCTACTACAGTATTGAAGTTGATGGACAAATCAACAAAGATGCTGCTTGGTACTATCCCAGCGCCAAGGAGAAGGCTAAGAATATTGAGGGTTATGTGGCATTCTGGAAGGGTGTAAAAGTTGAGGCTTAATAAAGGTTGCTGAAAGTATTTTATTTTCAGGAAATTGATTCAGAATTTACAGCAATTATCGAACTAAATTTTGTGGAGGTTGGCTTGTGTCAACCTCTACAGTCTTTAACTATTTGCTAAGTATCTAGCAAGAATTTTGAGATGTGACTTACTGAAGCGATCGCAGTTTTTCAATTACAGATTCAGAAGTATACCCTGATAGTCATTTATGGGAAATCTCATTCAGAGTCTTTGCTAATAAATACTTGCTTTCTCTTCACTAACCAAGCCAGACTACCAGCAAGTATAACACCAGCGATCGCACTTGGTTCCGGTACTTTTGCCAGTAAAATAACGTCACTGGCTGTAACAATTATATTGCCTCCTGCTCCTGAATTATTGCCGCCACCGTTGATTTGCCCAGAATTGTCAACGGTAATGCCGCCTCCTTTTACTGAAATATTGCCGCCAAAGTTGATTTGCCCAGAAGTGCCGCCGTTAGTTGGAGCCGTTACATTAGTATCATTATTGACAATCACTTCCCTAGCACTGATCTGCACAATATTACCGTTGATAGTGCTATTGACAAACGTTAATTTACCAGTACTGTTATCTATTTTCACATCGTCACTGCTAATAGTACTATTGATAAACGTTAGGTTACTAGAATTGTAACCATTGATATTACCAGCGATCGCTAGCCCAGAAAGTGTAACATCGGCGGCGGTAATGTCAAAGACGGGGAATTGATTGTTGGCACTGATAGTAAGTAAATTAGCACCTGGGCCATTAATAGTTAGGTTTTTAGCGATCGCAACTGCCCCACTCGTTAGGGTAATTGTACTGGGATTACTACCCAATAGGAACTGTACTACGTCATTGCTAGTTGCAATGTTGATAGTGTCTCGCAACGAGCCAACGCCACTGTCATCAAGATTGTTAACCGTCAAGGTAGCAGCTTGTGCTGATTTCACTTGCATTATTACCCAGCCCAAAGCAACGGCTGTGGAAATAGCTTGAGCGACAGCCTTTTTTCTATTGTTTTTTGTCACCTAAAACTCCTAGTATTAATTTGTCAAAGAATAAAAAAAATATTTGTACAATTACATAGATACATCATAATGTTTAAATTTAATTTGCAAAGCGGGTTTTAATAATTAACAGATTCAAAATGTAATTGAATAATTTTCAAAAGGCTGTTAAATATTGCCCGTATCGCTAGAAATGCTTCAATATGCAGCGAATAGCGATCGCCTATTCATAGCTTTGACTTGAATCAAAGGTGGTTCACTCTGCATCAATACCTTCCCACATTTGAGATAGAGGTATAGTATTTCCGCTCATCGCATCGTAACAACCTTTCGTGAATCTGAATTGTGCTGGTAATTGTATAGGACTTGTATATATAAATTTTGCTTAAGCTGTGGTATCGCAATTTGATTGCCTGTGCCAATTTTCCCTAAATTTGATGCTGTCTCCCACCGGATGGAGTGATACGCAGTAGCAACAGCCGCCAATGTTACAGTTACCATAAATTCACTATAAATGGAATTAAATAATACAAATAGTATTACGCAAAAGCTGGGCAATTATTACTGATATAACCCACTTTTTTAACCCGCGCAGGCGGGTTTTGTCTGTGTAGCCGTGATTTCTAATCGCCAAGGCACTATAAAACAAACGGTGCGTTAGCCTTTGGCGTAACGCACCCTATAAAATATATGAAATCTAATTATGAATTATCAATTAGAAGCTGCCTTTTCTGCCACATTACGAATTATCTCCTCCAGCGTTTGGAGTAATTCTTGCTCGTTATAAGGTTTAGAAAAGTAAGCCCGTGCCCCCAATTGCATAGCCAGTTGCCGATGTTTATTGCTGCTACGAGAAGTCAGCATCGCAACTGGAATATTTTTTGTATCAACGTCAGAATTTACCTTACCTAAAAAGCCATAACCATCTAGGCGAGGCATTTCAATATCACAAATTACCGCCTCAACTCTCAATCCATTATGGAGTTTTTCTAAAGCATCTTGACCATCTTTAGCTTGCTCTACTTGATAACCTCCCTTTTCCAGAGTCAGAGCTAAAAAGCGGCGAACATTAATTGAGTCATCTACAATTAAGATTGTGCCTTTCTGCTTCACAGATGCTGCTGATATTTTATTTTCATCAAATATCAAGAACGGTGTTTTTAACCTTGCTGATGGTAATTGAATACCTTTAGGAGTTCGGCGATTTGTAGCAATCCAATACAGCAATTCATTAACATTAACTAGTGGCACTACTCGACCATCACCGAGAATTGTGCAGTTGCTGAAGCCTTCCGGTAAAGGTATATTTCCCTCAACTTGGCGAATCGCAACTTCTTGTTCACCCCAGCAACGGTCTATTTGGATTGCTACTGGCTGATTATTCCCTTTAACTACTAACACGCTGTTAGCATTAATTGCTGCTGGAGTGTCTAATTCTGAGGTATCGTAGCGGAGGCAATTAAACTCTAAATAAGGAGTCAAGCGAATCAGTGGCAGCATTGTTCCTTGCCAATTTAGAACTTCGCTACCTGCCATTTGGAAAATTCGCTCGTTTTGGAGTAAGAATATTTCTGAAATGACATCTGTAGGAAATGCCAATAACATTTTGTTGATTTCTACCAGCAGAACTCGGGCAACGGAAAGTGTAAATGGTACTGATAGGGTGAAGGTAGTCCCAACTCCTGGTTCCGTATCAACTTTCACATCTCCTCGAATCAGTTTGAGGTTGTTACGAACTACATCCATACCAACACCGCGACCAGATAATGCTGTAACTTGCTCGGAGGTGGTAAAACCTGGTTCAAAAATTAGTGATAATAGTTCTTCATCACTTGCATTAGCTAGTAATGAAGCATCTAATCCCATAGCGAGGGCGCGGGTGCGAATTTTCTCCAAAGAAATGCCCCAACCATCATCTCGGATGGTAATCAGGGTACGATTACTGCGGTGACTAGCTGTAATTTCAATCAATCCTTGTTCTGGTTTTCCCAAAAGGCGGCGAGTGCCAGAATCTTCGATACCATGATCGAAAGCATTCCTTAAGAGATGCATTAAAGGTTCGTTTAATGTTTCTAAAATGCTGCGTTCAATTAAAGTGTTGCCGCCTTCAATTTTTAACTGGACATTTTTCCCATACTCTACATTTAGATCACGCAAGGCTCTAGGAAAACGTTCGGTTAAATCGGACAGTGGCCGCATTCTGATGTGATTTAACTTTGTCTGTAACTGTTTCGATGTTTTGTTAATTTTACGAGCAATTTGGTCTGTATCATCTACACTGAGTTGCACATCAGTTGTAACTTCCTGTACCTGAACAATGGTTTCCATAACTTCCTGCGATCGCAGGTTTAAATCGTTATAACGATCCATTTCTAAAGCATCAAATTCCCCCTCTGTGCCTTGTGTTTGGTGGTCATTTTCAGCTTGCACCCCCACAGATGTAGAAGCTTGAGTGGAAATCTTGTCGTAGGCTATACGTAAATCCTGGTTTTCTCGGTCGAGAACTTGTACTCGCTGGTTCAGGTTACGCACAAGTTTGCGTAATCTTTCTAGTTGCGAGTTTAAGCCATTTCGTTGAACAATCAGTTCGCCAAATAAATCATTAATTTGCTCTAGTTGTTTGCTGGGAACTCGGACGCTATTTTCATGAACTTCCCGATCTTTAACAACGCCATTTGACTCTCCTTTACCTTCGCTAAATTTTGCATCTGGAGAATTATTTTCTCTAGCAAATATGGGATTTTGTTCTGTAACATTGATAGCATTAACATCATCGGCAAACTCTGCATCTACAAATGTAAAATTAGCAGCGATACCTGCACTAGGCTGCACCAACGCTTCATCATTAGTCCAATTTTCTCTAATATTTTCTGGTTGCCAAACAGATGTGGGCACTACTTCTGTATTGGCGATATCTGTGTCTGCGGGGGGAAGTTGTGGTGTTACTTCTGCTGGTGGTAATAGTAGCTGTGATTGCGTATAACTACCAAAATCAAGTTCTGTAGGTAAGTTATCTAGTTGATTTATCAGCACCAAAGCTTGCGATCGCCGCCATGCTTGTAATGCTAACTGAGCAATTTCGGGAATGCGATCGCTACTAACTGTTTCTAATTGCTGCGTTACTGACTCACAAAGCTTGCTAAAGGCTACTAATTGAAGCATTTCACCCAAACCGCCCAACTCCGCCGCCATAATCACAATTTCTTCATGCAATCCAGGCTGTTCGCTAGCCAATACAGATTCTAGACGCTGCAAACACTCTTCTACTTCTGTTGCAAATAGCAAGGGGATAACATCTTGCCCATCCTCCGGGGATAACATGGACGAGGCATCCTCTGGGTTAGGGTCGCCTAAGCGATCGTGCAACTCATCAAAAACTGGATAACAAAAGGTTGCTAACCAGGCATCTTCAACCACATTTCCTTCTGCAAGCAATTCGACAATCTGCCGCAGCCAATCAACTCCAGATAGCAATAAACTTTGCAATTGGGTGTCAATTTCTAGAGAATTTTTTTTAGTTTTTAAAACTTTAAAGGAATCTTCCAAACGGTGAGATAAATGACTTAGCGATTTAAATCCCATCATCCCCGCGCCACCTTTAATAGAATGAGCGGCTCGGAGTGCAGCATTGATTTTATCTAAATCGATGCGGTTACTAGTATCGATTTCTAGCAACACACCTTCTAACGTATTTAAGTAATCAGTTGCTTCTTCCAGAAACTGCATCTGGATTTCTAATTCTTTGTCTTGTAACATGGTTTTTGTCCTTAGTTATTGGTCATTAGTCATTAGTTATTAGTCATTAGTAAAAAGACAACAGACAAATAACAAAAGTCATTCATCATTGGTCACTAGCAAAGGACAAATGACAAATGACAAATGACAAACTTAACTAACTTTGAAAGCCTCAACAGTCTCTTGTAACTGCTGAGAAATTTCCACAGTTTGTTGCAGAGATTGGGAAACTTGACGAGAAGAATCGCTGGTGCGTTGTGATATAGCAGCGATATCTTTCATCAATTGGCTAACACTTTGCGATGTTTCAACCTGAGATGCAGTTGCAGTGGAAATCGACTGCACTAAGGAGTCAATTTGAACTGAGACATCCAAAATTTCACTCAGACTTTGTTTAGCCTCCTCCACAATGCGAGTCCCTTCCACTACTTGAGTAGTGCCTATTTCCATCGCTAGCACCACTTCACTGGTTTCTCGTTGGATATTTTCAACAATTTGTTCAATTTCTTGGGTTGCTGCGGCACTCCTGACTGCTAGTTCGCCGACTTCTTCCGCAACTACGGCAAAACCTTGACCTTCTTCACCCGCACGCGCTGCTTCAATGCCGGCGTTAATGGCTAGTAAGTTAGTTTGAATGGCGATTTGGTTAATCAAGGACACCACACGCGAAATTTGTTGTGAAGACTCTCCCAAACGTTTCACTTTCTTAGCAGTTTCACCCACAGTTTCCCGTAAAGACAGGATATTTTGGACTGTTAAATCCATTGCGTGTCCACTCTTGGTAGCGGTGTGCGCCGCATGATTGGCAACGAAAGCAGCTTTTTCGGCACTTTCGGCTACCGCTTTCATGGATTGGGTCATTTGGTCAACAGCATCGAGGGTGCGGTTGATTTCGGCAGCTTGGGTAAGTGCTTCTTCTGCCAAGTGGCGGATGGCTCCTTCGTTAGAGCCAATGGCAGTATTAACATGGGTGGCAGCTTGTTGAACTTGGGTAACAATATCCCGGAGGCTTTCGATAATGGAGTTGAAAAAATCGGCAACAGTACCTATTTCCCCAGCCGTCACATCTGCACGCACTGTTAAATCGCCTCTGGCTGCACCTTCTACATCGTTGAGCAGTTCTAAAAGTTGCTGTTGCAGTGTTTCTTTTTGATGCCGTTCATCGTCAGAATCGGCGACTCCAACATTCCTAACTTGTTCTATCTCTTCTAATAACTTGGCTTGTTCTAAGGCGTAACCGACTTGAGTTGCTATCTGTTGAAACAAGTCAATTTCCGGCTGTTGCCAAACACGAGGAGTTTCGCAATGGTGAGCAATTAATAAGCCTAAAAGTTGCTCCTGGACAAGAATTGGTACGACCAAATTACCTTTGACAGCAAAATTTTCTAAAAATTGAATGTAACCGTTGGCATTTTTCAGACTTTGGTCTTGATGAATGTTGGCAACTGCTTGCACTTGTCCATCATGAGAAGTTTCTAGATAACGTTCCCGAAAATAAGGATCGTCGATTTTCACTCCGAGCATTTCTGGCCAATTACCAGTTACCGATTCCGCAACAACAGTACCATCCCGATTGTCTGGATTCAGACTATAAATGATTACTCGGTCTGTTTTTAGCACTTGCTGAACTTCTTTCACTGCTGCGTGATAAATATCTTCAGTTTTGAGACTTTTCCGAATTCGGAGGGTAATATCTGCTAGTAATTTTGCTCCTTCAACGTTTACTTCTTGTTCCTTAACTAAGACTTGCAATTGTTCAGCCATGTGGTTGATGTTTGCACTCAATAACCCTAATTCGTCTTCACTTTCGATTTCCACACGGGTATTAAATTTACCTTGACCAAGTTTTGCTAATGCCGCAGTTGCAGTGAGAATTGGCAGTGTAGTCAGTTTAGCTAACCGAGATGCGATCGCACCCACAATCAATGCTGTCAGTGCTGTACCGATGGCTATAGTCCACAACAATTGTCTTTGTGGCTCAAATACAATTGCTGTATCTGTAGATAAAAGTACTTGCCAGTTTAAATCTGGTAAGCCATCTAGCTTACTAGCTGGTACGTAGCTGACTAATTCTGGTTTTTTGTCAGTTTTGGAAACATCTATAAAACTATCTACCTTGTTTGCTGCCAGCAGTTTAGGTAAATTAAAATACTCTGCCTTTGCCTCTTTCCCCAATAATTCCTTTTGGGGACTCAAGAAAACTGTTCCTGAAGCATCAAGCAAATAGTATTGTTGTCCATTGGCTACGTAGTTCTTGATCACTTCCTCTAAAGATTTTACGGGCATCCGCGCTCTGACTACACCAATGGTTTTGCCTGTCCTTGTCTCTTTCACAGGTGCAGCTATATAAATATTCACTACACCAGTGTTTTTTGCTGCTTCCGGTTTACTGATGACAGGAGTATCTTTTTGTAAAGCGTCTTGAAAGTAGGTGAGGTCTTTTTGATTATCTAAAGGTTCGCCTGTGGATTGGACAATCAAGTTACCTTGACGATCAAAAACAGCAACGCTGTCATAAGCTTTGTAGGCTTCGACAACTCGATCTAGGACTGCTTGCTTTTGCTGAGTGGTGATATTTACACTAGCTTGGGGACTTGTCAAAAAAAGCAAACTTGATATTACCTGAATATCTCCGTAGCGTCCCAACATAAAACGGTTAACTTTATCGCTTAAACCAGTGGCTTCAGCTTGTTGAGACTGGGTAATTTGCTTAGTAATGGACTTGTTGGCAAAAGTAAAAGCGATCGCACCAATGCCCAATACTGGTATTGTACTGATTGCGATCGCTAAAATAGTCGCCTTCTTAGCCAATCCGAGTTTTGTAAAAAAGGCAAAAGCTTGATTTAGCGAAGAATTATTAGCCGTTTCACTACTATTCTTAGTTGGCAATTTGATGGCACTACCACTTATTTTTTGGGATGAAATCAGTGATGCTCGATTTTGAGCGCTACTACCTTGATTTCCGTTGGTTTTATTAAACATAAAAATAGTTCTCCTAACTATGTGAATAAGAACACTAAAATTTTTAGTACTACACCCTACTCACTGCGGAGAATAGAAGATTGCCCAATTGCCTGTGCATCTAATACCAGCAATATTTCTTCTTGTTGGACAACACAGCCACATAAATAAGGAACTAAACTGGATGCCACTTGTCCTATAGGTGATTGAATATCATCAGGAATGAACTTAGTGGTACCTTTTATTTCTTGCACAACTAACCCTAGCACCAATGATTCCACTTGAATAACGATCGCACTGTACTGCCGCAGTCGATAATCAAGAGATTCTAAATTGAGCATTCTTGGCAAATCAACTACCCAAATTATCCGACTCCGCCAATTCATTAATCCTAATATGCAGGTGGGCATATTAGGCATTGGGGTTACAGATTCAATAGGCACAAGAATTGCTTCTTGCGTATGTTTCATTGATAAAACCGCAGCAGTCTGTTGATTTAGCTGAAACTTTAGATAACCGTCTGCTAAATTATTTTGAGTTGGTTTTAAAGGAAGTGTAATGTTTGTACTAGTCATTGATTCAAATTACCACTGATTTAATTGTACGTAGCAGATGTTCGCGAGTATAAGGTTTAGTTATGTAGGCATCTGCACCTTGTCTCATCGCCCATAAACGGTCAATTTCTTGATTTTTGGAACTACAAATCACAATCGGCACTTTAGCAGTAATCGGATTTCTTCTCAAAGAACGACACAACTCAAATCCGCTCATTTCTGGCATTACTACATCAGTAACGATCGCATCTGGTTTTTCCAACACAGCTTTTTCTAAACCCTCTTTTGCACCACTTGCTTTAATTACGTTGTAACCACTCTCTTTGAGATAATGGCTCATTAATTCCAATTCACTGGGAGAATCTTCTACAATCAGAATTGTGCCAATTAAAGTCAGACTCACTATTAAATCTCCTAACAAATAACTTAAGGCGATTAAATTTGGTTATAGTTATTGGTTGTTACTAAATTAACCAAGATGTTTAAAAACCATTTTTAGCAATTCTGATTGTGTAAAAGGCTTAGTCAAATATCCTGACGATCTGACCATTTTTGCCTTTGCCCTGTCGATAAATCCTGTTCTACCAGTCACCATAATTATCGGTGTATGTTTAAAAGCTGAATGTTTTCGTAATAAGGAACATAGCTCATAACCATCTAAACTTGGCATCTCAACATCTAGCAAAATCAGATCGGGCTTACTCCGAAGAATTTGCATTAAAGCCTTCACTGGATCGTTGATAGTTACAACTGAAAATGTGTTTTCATCCAAAAAGTGTTTGATGGAATTCAAAACTGTTTGGCTATCATCGATGCAGGCAATTGTATATAGTTTTTTGCCAACAGTTGGCTGAGTAGTTTTATTATTTTCAGGAATATCAAAATTGATTGGTATCGGCAACTTTTGCCCAAGTTTTATTTGTAGTTGTGGCTGAACTTGAGACGGTTGTATTTTAGACAAAACTTGGGAACTCCCACCAGCCGGAATTGATGACTGGATATTTTGCCGATTTCGTAATTGCTTTTGACAGTATTCAACAAGTAACCGCAAATCCAGGCGACAGAACTTTGGTAGTTCATCCAAAGAGCTTTCCGGGCTGAATTCATAGCTACCTTCTTTTAAGCATAAAAATGATTCCAGTACTTCTTTTGCTAATTCATCTATCAGGCTTGCTGCTTGTACAGAAGTAATATAGTCCTGATTTACTAACCAACAAATAGCTTGGTAATCCGCATTGGGTATTGATTGATGTTCATTCTTTGTCTCAAACATCAGCCGCATCTGCACGCGAGTGGCGCTGTTGAGAGCGGGGATTTGCTGGCTTAAGCGTCGCAAGTGGCTGTCAAGCCGCTCAAACAGTTTATCTGAATAGGAGGCATAAGTAAGTTTACCGTCCTCTAGATAAATTGACCAAGAAACTATTCCAGTAAATATGCTTAAGCACCCTGTAGCACGCCGACTGGTTAATTGTGCCAACAGAGATAGCGGATGTAGTTTCTGGAACAACCTGTAGCTACCTATAGGAGTTGTGCTCATTTTGCTTTTACTTCAGCTAAATTCGATCCGTGTAAACTAAATTCGTATAGAGTTATTCCACAACTAAAATCAAGTAAAAATCATCAAACTTTTGTATTTTAAAGTACATCAGTTTATGTTTAGGGTTTGCGGTGAAACTCAACGAAAATAGCGTTCTTTTCAAACGATCAAATCTCAGCAAATTCGTAAATTATTATTAATTTACTTCCTGTTACTGAGATTTACAGACATCTTTGGAGAATAAGACATAGAAATGTCAAGACTAGATGAAGCCACTTTCCATTGAGTAACCCCAATCTGACCACAGGAATAATACTGATTTTCTTAAATCAATATATTTGAACTTCTGTGTTTACACTTAAAAGAATCCAGTCTTTAAGCATATAAGTACTAAATAAAGCCACTCTTCATTAAGCAACCCTGTTGTGACTACAGGGATAATACTGATTTTTTTGAAAAAAATACAACACAATTCAGAGGAAATAATAACTAGATCGGGAAAAGGGATGAAATTAACCAAGTCTCCAGGTGAATTTTTCTGGTTGTCCAAAAAATTTGCGCGATCGCCAGTTTATTCGGACTGTGGATGTAGTGTGAGTGCGTAGGCGTAGCCAGTCGTAGACATCGCCATATCTCTAGATTAAGCATTAGGATGTATAATTGCTGAATGCTTCGTGTCTTTATTTACTGGCTTTATGCGTTATTCTGTATTGGCCACTGACTACGACGGTACACTAGCAACTGACAATCATGTAAATGAAAATACTTTGGCAGCACTCTCACGTCTGCGGAATTCTGGTTACAAACTCATCTTGGTGACAGGTAGACAGCTAGATGAATTGCTGCAAGTTTTTGGACAAGTAGATTTATTTGATTATGTAGTAGCAGAAAACGGCGCTTTGCTATATTCACCAGCTACCCGTCGGGAGAAACTATTAGGTTCGCAACCATCAGCAGAATTTATTAACGCATTGCGCGATCGCCAAGTCAATTCCCTGTCAGTTGGCCGTGTAATTGTTGCGACTTGGCATCCCCAAGAAACTATAGTTTTAGAAACTATCCGCCAGATGGGATTAGAATTACAAGTCATATTGAATAAAGGTGCGGTGATGGTGCTACCGTCAGGAATTAATAAAGCCACAGGGTTAGCCGCCGCCTTGGATGAGATGCAGTTATCACCTGAAAATGTAGTCGGGATTGGCGATGCAGAAAATGACCATGATTTTCTCAATATTTGTGGTTATTCAGTAGCAGTTGCCAATGCTTTGCCGACGCTCAAAGAGCGTGTGGATTTTGTGACTAATGGTAGTCGGGGGAATGGTGTTATAGAACTAATTGAAAAACTCATCACCTCAGATTTAGCTGAATTTGGGCATTAATTTAAGCAGATTTATTTATGCAAAAAAAAAGGAGAGTATTGCTACTCTCCTAACGTAATATGAGTGAGGGAAAATTTTCAGCTTAGTGATGAAGTCTCGCTTGACGCTCACGGAATTCACGGGCTTGACGTTCGCGCAACTCACGGGCTTGACGTTCGCGCAACTCACGAGCTTTACGTTCCCGCAATTCACGAGCTTGACGTTCGCGTAATTCACGAGCGCGTTGTTCGCGGACTTGACGTTCGTGTTCGACTTTACTGTTATTAAAAGCTACAGTATTACGATTAAAGTTATCATGCTCAGATTTAAATTCAGCAGCATTAGCATTTTGAGAAATAGCAACAATTGAAGCAGCTGCTAATAAGCCTCCAAGAAGAATAGATTTAAAGCGGTTCATATATCCTTTTATGTGCCTTGCATTACTTGATTTGTACATCTTCAATGTAATCGGAATAATCAGGTATATGCCTGTATACAAAGTCATATTGAAATAGTTACTTTTGTAACTAATATTAGGATTTATATTTGATTTTTGAAAAGTTATAACGGTCAAAATCTGACCTGACATGGGTTATACCCTACTATGCCTAGTAAGATTCAAGTTGGATTCCTATATTTAGAGGTGATTATTCAAAACTTTATATAATTGAAAATCCCAAGGCTCCCTTGAAGTTAGTGTTTAGCCTTGTGGTAAATGCGATTGGCGAAGCCGTGCCATAGCATTCGCCCGCCTGAAAGCATACCAGCGCCCATAGTGCAGTGCTACATGGAACAACAAACCAAAGTCACAATTAAAATTTCCTCTAAAAAAGATAGGATAAGCGATCGCAGCAATCACCATAAGAGATGATTGTCTTCAGGTTTGATATCATCCAATAAATGAGCGATCGCAAAATTACAAGTGCGGATAAAAGGACTTGAACCTTCACTCCTTTCGGAACTAGAACCTAAATCTAGCGCGTCTGCCAATTTCGCCATATCCGCATCAGTTTATCATCATACCATAAGAAATTATTTTTGGGAATAGGGCAGACGAGCAGAATCATAATGCCCAATGCCCAATTCCCCATTACATAACCGCAACACGAGGCAAACGATGCTTAAACCCACAGAGAATTTCCCAGGAGATAGTATTTAATTGTTCTGCCCAATCATCTGCTGAAATTTGTTCTTTTCCCTGTTCCCCTAACAAAGTGACTACTTCTCCTTCTTGGATATTGGGTATGGCACTCACATCCAGCATCAACTGATCCATTGTAATTGTCCCGATTTGCGATACCCTCTGACCGCGAATTAACGCCTGCATTTTGTTAGAAAGACTGCGAGGAACGCCGTCAGCATAGCCAATTCCCACGACAGCAAGGCGAAGTTCGCGCGGGGAAATAAATTTATGCCCGTAGCTGACAGCAGTTCCTGTGGCAATTGTTTTAACTTGGGTGACTCGTGCTTTAAGTTGCAAAACGGGTTTGAGGTCGATCGCATTTTGTAAATGCGGTGCTGGGTAGAGTCCGTAAACAGCTAACCCGACTCGCACAATGTCGTAGTGCAATGCCGGATTTGTGAGTGCAGCTGCTGAGTTTGCCAAGTGCAAGCATGGCACTTCAATTCCCATTACTTTGATTTGGGCGATCGCTGACTCAAATCGTCTATGCTGTTCTTCCATTGCCGTAGTATCAGGATCGTCTGCTGTTGCCAAATGAGAATAAATACTGGCAATAGACAGATGTGGTAAACGCTGCACTAACTGCACAAATTCCCCAGCTTGCTGCCAATTAGTTCCCAACCTAGACATTCCCGTATCTAATTTGATGTGTACAGGCACTGGCGAACCATGATTCATGGATTCCAGAATATTGGAAAATACCAAAGCTTGTTTAGGACTACAGAGTGTGGGTTGAAGTTTCCAATGTGCGATCGCATGAATCTGTTCTGGTGTATGAGTTGCTCCTAAAATCAAAATGGGCGCTTCAATCCCGCCTTCTCGTAATTGAATAGCTTCTGGAACTGTAGCGACTCCCAGCCAACTAGCTCCCGATTGAATTACGGTTTGGGCGACTGTTACGGCTCCATGTCCATAAGCATCAGCTTTTACTACTGCCATCAACTGAGTATGCGGCGATAAAAACTGCACCAATTGCTGTACGTTATATGACAACGCCCCTAAATCAATTTCTACCCAAGCTCGTTGCGAAAACCACGCGTAAGGGTCGCACTGCTGATTAGGAACTACACCAGGGATTTCTTTGCGACTTAACATTTGTACTGACTCCTATCCCACCACGGCTAAACTTTCAAGTTATCTATCTATACACGCTCCTAAAAGCGAGATCAGATTAAATAGGAAGTTTAACCTTCATATTGGAATTGATACAAGATATTGCGGTAGTGAAATAAAAGTTAAGATTTATGATCAAGGAGTTAGAAGTAAATCTTATGGCTCGGCTTTTTGCTGTGTTATTTGCATTAGCCTACGTAAAATTCTGGCTGTCAGGTGAGAAGTTTTACTTTCAAACTGCTAACTATTGACTCATAACTCTTCACTCATAAATTAATTGTCGAATTCTGCCGAAAGTATAATTTATTCTCATCTCCCTAGCATGGTGTATTTGTGTTAATATTTATGTAAAGCTAATACCCTGAGCGCAGATAAATGGGGAAGGTTTTAGTCTTAAACGCATCTTACGAACCTCTCAATATAACGAGTTGGCGGCGTGCTGTGGTTCTGTTAATCAAGGGCAAAGCAGAACGCGTAGAACACAACGGTAAATTCCTGTACTCGGATTTTCCGTTACCGACCGTAATCCGGTTACGTCATTATGTACGCGTTCCTTATAAAGAAATTCCTCTGACTCGCCGAAATATATTGCACCGGGATGGTCATGCCTGTCAATACTGTGGTTACACAGGAGATGAGTTGACTCTAGACCATGTAATACCGCGATCGCGTGGCGGGGGCGATAGCTGGGAGAATATTGTGACCGCTTGTGTCCGTTGCAATGTTAAAAAAGGCAGTCGCACTCCCCATGAAGCTCACATGCCTTTACGTCATCCTCCCCGCCAACCTTATAGCAGCCTCTATTTCGAGGTCAGCAAACATCTTAAGAGTGGATTGCATACAGAGTGGCAAAAGTATGTTATAGGGCTTTGAGCAAAAAAGCGGAGGAGAAAGAATAAATACCTTGCTGCTTTGGGACACAACCAACAACTCTAGTTATGGAGTGCTGAAAGTTGGCGGCTATATGGCTTGCAACAAAAGCGATCGCGTCTTGTAGATAGGCGCAATCCGTTAACGCTCAAGCCTCGATACTTGTGTATGGGGTTTACCTTTTGCTTTGCATCTTCCCTGAATTCTCATAATTTTCCAAGGGGATAAAACACCCATTGTTAATCAAAATAATTCTTAATTGCTCAATAGTCACAATAATGAGAGTATTGAGCATAAGAGTACTCTAAGTAAAAAAATGCCCAATTTAGATCATTTATTTTTTAGAACACTCTAAGGATATTTAGAATATCAAGGACTAACCCGAAAGTATAAGATATAAAGTATGCCTTAAGTCAGATAAAAATTCTGCTGATTAAATTTACGGAAGAGAAAAAAAGCTTCTCAAACAGACTCATGCTGCCAGATTCAGCCCAATATAGAAAACTTCCTTGTTTCCAGCACTCATACCCACTCCAATGGAATTTAGTTGATGTCAAGCACTGTTACTGACAAAAAATATACTTAGATGTATAGTGCAATGTCTTGATATTTTTGCGAAGATCAAAACAATGTGGCTAAATTCAGTGAATTACCGATCGTAATATTTCTGAATTAAAGGAGCCTAACACTTTAAAAAAGTTCCCTATGTACTTGAATTCTCCCGTTACTCAGTTTGAGAGTTTGTCATTGACCACAGAGCCAAACCCAGAGGAACCTGAAATAGAGAAAGCGCCAGTGGAAGTTGCATTTAAAAGTCCATCATTACCGCCATCGGTAGGTGACGGAGCCATATTTCTCAGTCAACGTGGTAATTCTCTGGCACAACAAAAGTCAGAAGAACTGCAAAAAACCCTTTTGGCGCATCGACACGATCGCCAACTGGTAATTTTGCAAGATTTTCCTGACCCTGATGCCCTTTCTTGTGCCTGGGCTTATCAGTTAATTGCCCAGCAATATGATATCAAATGTGAGATAATTTATGCTGGCGCATTGAGCCATCAAGAAAATATTGCCTTGGTAAGGCTGACTAACTTACCAATCCAACGGTGGACAACGCAAACCTTGAAAAGCAAAGATTTGTCATGTTATCAAGGTTTTGTATTAATTGATAACCAAGGAACCACTTCACAGTTACTGTCAGCAGTACAGCAAGCTGGAATTCCCCTAGTCGTACTCGTTGACCATCACAGTATCCAAGGCGATCTGCACTCAGAATTTGAGGATATCCGTCCTTACGTAAGAGCGACGGCAACCATTTTTACTCAATACCTCCAAACGGGATTACTGGCATTAGATAGCAGCATAAATCAACACGTTAAATGTGCAACTGCCTTGATGCACGGCTTGCGATCGGATACAAATCGGTTAATGCAAGCACAAGAAGAAGACTTTATGGCAGCTGCATATTTAAGCCGATTTTATGATGCCCAACTGCTGAATGCTATTTTACAGGCGAACCGTTCCAAGCGGGTAATGGATGTGATCGAGCGATCGCTAAAAAATCGCATCGTCCAAAATAACTTTTCCATTGCTGGTGTTGGCTACCTACGCTACGACGACCGTGATGCCATCCCCCAAGCGGCTGATTTTCTCGTCACCGAAGAAAACGTCCACACCGCCGTAGTTTATGGCATTGTTCACGATGAAGACGATGAACTAGAAATAGTCATCGGCTCCTTGAGAACCACCAAACTTACCCTTGACCCTGATGAATTCATCAAAGAAGCCTTTGGACAAGATAGCGCCGGGCGGTTTTTTGGCGGTGGAAGGACAAGTGCAGGCGGCTTTGAAATTCCGATGGGCTTCTTATCCGGCAGCAACGAAAATTCTGCTTATGCGAAAATGAAATGGGAAGTATTCGACACTCAAATTAAGCAAAAACTGCTGAGGTTGGTTAACCCTAGAGACAACCCGATTCAATCGGAGTAGGGGGAGATTAAGGAGATGGGGAAAACTCCTAACTCATGCAGCAGTCAAAATGTTTGGTCAGATAGCATCCTTAAGTCATTCGTGATAAACATATTTCCCGACTTTTTATAAAAGTCGGGAATTTTGGTCTTTTCATAGAGGCTGAACAGATTAAGGATGTAATTCGTACTTAATATTATTTGTATCTCAATACTCCCAGTCAGGAGTTTTTGAAACAGAGGCTTGAGCAGTGTAGATGGTGTACAGATGTTTGAAAATTCAAAATCATCTTCATTTTTTTTGAGAGGTATAACAGTGACACAGCAAGAATTGTTGAATGAGTTTTTATCCCTTCCTCCTGAAGCACAGCGTCAACTCATGGACTTTATTGCTTTTTTGCGACAAAGATATCCACTAGTTGAATCTGACTCTCAGTCACCTGATATTGACTTGATCAATGATAGCTTTATTGGGATGTGGAGCGATCGCCAAGATTTAACTGATAGCACTGCTTGGGTGCGTGGTGTTCGAGAAAATGAGTGGTCAAAGTCACATGACTAACTCAACCATCGTTGATACTGATATTCTAATTGATGCAGGTAGCGGTGTTCTCGAAGCAGTAAAGTGTTTGCAAAATCTGAAAGCGAGTTCTGGCTTGGCAATTAGCATAATCACGCAAATGGAACTAATGGTTGGTTGTCGTAATAAAGCAGAGCTACAAACACTAGAAAATTTCCTCAAGCAGTTTTACATCATTAAGATTGACCAGACTGTATCTGACACAGCAGTTGATTTATTGCGGTCTTATCGGCTCAGTCATGGCTTGCTCATTGCTGATAGTCTCATTGCAGCTACAGCAATAGTGGGGAATTACCCGTTTATCACAAAAAACCAACGGGATTACAGATTTATTCAAGGTTTAAACCTATTGCCATATCCATAATTAGAACACTTAGCGCCGCGTTGAATCGAACAGATGGCAAATCAACGAATACGTAATCATGATTAAAGTTAGGATAGATTCATTAATATCAGACGTAACTCCTAACTAAGTACGGACTACGCGAACAAAACTAAAAGTATGGAACTATACTTAATTCGTCATGGCATCGCCGAAGACAAGGCATTAGACATCAAGGATGAGGAACGCAGCCTTACCAAAGAAGGAAGGCAAAAAACTGATAAAGTTGCCCAGAAACTTGTGAAATTGGGTTTAAGCTTTGATTTGATTCTCACCAGCCCCTTAGTGCGGGCCCGCCAAACGGCTGAAATCCTTATAGAAGAAAAACTAAGCACCAAGTTAGAGGAATCTAGCCACCTCGCTCCAGATGGTGAAATCTCTAGTTGGCTCAAAGACTGGTTAGAACCAAGAAATTATTCCCAAAATACCCAACTAGCGCTGGTTGGACACGAACCTGATTTGACCGGGTGGGCAGAAATTCTCCTGTGGGGAGAAGTCAAAGAAAGCTTAGTCTTGAAAAAAGCAGGTATGATTGGGATAAAACTACCAGAAACAGGTTCTCCTCTGGGTCGGAGTCAGATGTTTTGGTTGACACCACCCAAGTACCTGCTATAACAGTTTTTCAACATTTTCGATTGTTGTTAGAACGGCTACTGTTATGGCGACAATAAATTTCTGGTAAGTTAACTCGATCAGATATTTCAAAAAGCAAATGGTGGTGCCATGATGGTGTGCGAATACAAGCCTGGTTTAGAAGGCATTCCCGCCGCTCAATCAAGTATCAGCTATGTTGATGGGCAAAAAGGAATACTAGAATATCGTGGCATCCGAATTGAGGAACTAGCAGAAAAAAGTACATTCCTGGAAACTGCTTATCTCTTGATTTGGGGTGAACTGCCAAACAAGGAAGAACTGGAAGCATTTGAGCATGAAGTTCGTTACCACCGGCGGATAAAATACCGCATTCGGGACATGATGAAATGCTTTCCAGAAAGCGGTCACCCAATGGATGCCCTACAAGCCTCTGCTGCGGCTTTAGGTTTGTTTTATTCGCTTCGGGATTTACATAATCCTGCCTACATTCGAGATTCCGTGGTGCGCCTCATAGCAACGATTCCGACGATGGTGGCGGCCTTCCAACTGATGCGAAAAGGCAATGATCCGATACGTCCCCGTGATGACTTAGATTACTCCGCCAACTTTCTATACATGCTTGATGAGCGAGAACCCGATCCTCTAATGGCGCGAGTTTTTGATATCTGCTTGATACTTCAGGTCGAGCATACAATGAATGCTTCCACTTTCAGTGCCAGGGTGACAGCTTCCACCTTAACCGATCCTTATGCTGTGGTTGCTAGTGCCGTGGGAACTTTGGGTGGGCCACTGCATGGTGGAGCCAATGAAGAAGTAATTCAGATGTTGGAGAAAATTGGCTCTGTAGAAAATGTCCGTCCCTACATAGAGCATTGTCTGGAAACTAAATCTAAGATTATGGGCTTTGGACATCGTGTGTATAAAGTGAAAGACCCACGAGCCATAATTTTACAAGGTCTAGCAGAGCAACTGTTTGAAAAGTTTGGCCATGACAAGTTCTATGACATTGCCCAAGAGATGGAACGAGTAGTAGAGGAAAAACTTGGTAGCAAGGGGATTTATCCCAATATTGACTTTTATTCAGGTTTGGTGTATAGGAAGATGGGGATTCCTACAGACTTGTTTACACCAATATTTGCGATCGCTCGCGTTGCTGGTTGGTTAGCCCACTGGAAAGAACAACTAGCAGAAAACCGCATTTTCCGTCCAACGCAGGTTTACAACGGTCTGCACGAAGTTACTTATACCCCAATTGAAAAAAGGTAATTGGGGATTGGGGATTGGTTATTAATTCTTCCCCCTCATCTTCCCCTGCTCCCTCCCCCTGCTCCCATGCTCCCCCATCTCCTCAATAGCCAATCCCAATGCCAACCATAAGTAGAAGTTCTCATATCGCTTCAGAGGGCTAAAACCATCCAAGGATATACTAGGCATGGGAATTAGCGACAAATCTTCAATCAAGCATCATCTGGACAAAAATTAAAAATGGGTGAATTTACAGGTATTAATTTAACTAATAGTTGTAACTCACCATGACTCGATGTCTTAAAGAGCGGAAACATGAACTCAGGAATTGACCTCCAAGGAACTTTTATTGAATCCCTCCGGGATTTAGGTTTACCAGCAGGCACAGCCAAAGCGATTTGGATGCCCCTGCCAATGATACTGATGCTGATTGGGGCAACAGTGGGGGTATTAGTTGCTACTTGGCTAGAACGGAAAATTTCCGCCTCCGCACAGCAGCGAATTGGGCCAGAATACCAGGGGCCTTTTGGGTTGCTGGTGCCTGTAGCGGATGGTCTGAAGTTGTTATTTAAAGAAGATATAGTACCAGCCAAGTCTGACCCCTGGCTGTTTACCCTCGGCCCAATTATTGTTGTAATTCCGGTATTTCTGTCGTTCCTGATCGTTCCCTTTGGGCAGAATATCGTAGTTAGTAATGTAGGAATGGGCGTATTCTTGTGGATTGCCTTGTCAAGTATTCAACCCATTGGCTTGCTGATGGCTGGCTACGCATCTAATAACAAATACTCCCTCTTAGGGGGCTTGCGGGCAGCAGCGCAATCTATTAGCTATGAAATTCCTTTGGCATTGGCGGTGTTAGCGATCGCTATGATGTCTAATAGCCTCGACACCGTTGATATTGTCAATCAGCAATCTGGCTACGGCATTCTAGGCTGGAACATTTGGCGACAACCAGTCGGTTTTCTGATCTTTTGGATAGCCGCCCTCGCTGAATGCGAACGATTACCCTTTGACTTACCCGAAGCGGAAGAAGAAATCGTTGCAGGTTATCAAACTGAATATTCAGGCATGAAATTCGGTCTGTTCTATCTGGGTTCCTACGTTAACTTAATCCTTTCTTCCTTACTAGTAGCAATTCTCTACCTGGGCGGTTGGGACTTTCCTATTCCCCTCAACCTCATCGCTGGTTGGCTGGGAGTCAGTGAACTAAATCCTGTGTTCCAGATAGTAACTGCTGCTTTGGGAATTATAATGACTGTCTTCAAAGCCTATTTACTAGTGTTTGTCGCCATCCTGTTGCGCTGGACAGTGCCACGCGTAAGGATTGACCAACTGTTAGATTTAGGATGGAAGTTTTTGTTACCAGTTGGCTTGGTTAATCTTCTATTAACCGCAGCCCTGAAACTAGCCTTTCCCTTCGCTTTTGGTGGTTAGTCATTAGTCATTAGTCATTAGTCGTTAGTCATTAATCGTTAGTCATTAGTGAATAACAAAGGGAAAATGACCAAAGACAAAGGACAAATGACTAATGACCAAGGACAAAGGACAAGGGACAAATAACGCTGATAGCTTAAAAAGAGAGAGTGAGACAAAATGCTCAAGTTCCTAAAACAAGTTGTTGATTACGCCAAAGAAACGATACAAGCTGCGCGTTATATTGGTCAGGGGCTTTCTGTTACCTTCGACCACATGCGGCGGCGACCGATTACTGTACAGTACCCTTACGAAAAGCTGATTCCTGGCGAACGGTTTCGCGGTAGGATTCACTTTGAATTTGATAAGTGCATCGCCTGCGAAGTTTGCGTTCGCGTTTGTCCAATTAATCTACCTGTAGTTGATTGGGAATACGACAAAGCCAGCAAAAAGAAAAAACTCAACCACTACAGCATCGACTTTGGAGTTTGTATCTTTTGCGGTAACTGTGTGGAATTTTGCCCCACTAACTGTCTATCGATGACAGAAGAGTATGAGCTTGCCACTTACGATCGCCATGAATTGAATTATGACAGCGTAGCGCTAGGTCGTCTGCCCTATAAGGTAACAGATGATCCAATGGTTACACCACTGCGCGAACTAGTTTATCTACCCAAAGGTGTCCTCGAACCCCACGGAGTACCCGCAGATGCGCCGCGTGCAGGTGCGCGTCCAGAAGACCTGGTAGAACAAACAGATAAATAAATGTCATTTGTCTATTGTCCATTGTCATTTGTCCTTTGTTATTTGACCGATGACTGACTAATGACCAATGACCAGTGACCAGTGACCAATAACCAATGACTAAGGACAAAAAATAGTGAATCTAGCAGAAGGAGTACAGTTAGTATCGCTTGGCATACTGGGCGTGATGATGATTGGGTCGGCCATTGGTGTGGTGCTGTTCTCCAACATCGTCTATTCTGCCTTTTTGCTGGGGGGTGTGTTTATCAGCATGGCGGGAATCTACCTGTTGTTAAATGCTGATTTTGTTGCAGCTGCACAAATACTAATTTACGTTGGAGCGGTTAACGTGCTGATTTTGTTTGCCATTATGTTGGTAAACAAACGAGAAGATTTTGTAGCATTTCCTAACTCTTGGGTGCGAAAAGTACTTACAGGTCTAGTCAGCGTCGGATTGTTTGGTCTTTTAAGTACAATGGTGCTGGCTACTCCTTGGGCTTACTCAACTGCTCCTGTAGCAGGTGGTGAAAGCTCTATAGTTTTGATTGGGGAGCATTTCTTCACTGACTTTTTACTACCTTTTGAACTGGCTTCCATTTTGCTGCTGATAGCGATGGTAGGAGCAATTATTTTGGCACGTCGTGAATATTTGCCAGACGAATTGACACGATCCGATCTGCGGCAAACTATTTTGACTTTGCCAGAACGCCCCAGAGAACTGGTATCAACAACCAGCGAAACAAAAGAGTAATATTTGCGACTTCATTCGCAGACAAAAAGCCAGTTTTTTCAGGAGGGATACTCAGATTCATGCAACTCCAGTACTTTTTATTACTAGCAGCAGCTTTATTCTGCATCGGCATCTACGGTTTAATTACCAGCCGCAACGCCGTGCGGGTGCTGATGTCAATTGAGTTACTGCTCAACGCTGTTAATCTGAATTTAATGGCATTTTCCAACTTCCTCGACTCAACATTAATTAAGGGTCAGGTTTTCACAGTATTTGTGATTACCGTGGCCGCGGCCGAGGCGGCGGTGGGTTTAGCGATCGTGCTGGCCATTTATCGCAACCGCGATACCGTCGATATGGAGCAGTTTAATCTCCTGAAATGGTAATTGTGCGTGCAACTCAAGCAGGTAATCATTGCTTATAAAGCGCGGGATGCCCGGAGTAAACAATGGGCAGAAATCTGTGCTAAACAACTAGAAAGCCGCGAGTGCCAGGTGTTGATGGGGCCTAGCGGGCCGAAAGACAACCCCTATCCAGTCTTTTTGGCTTCGGCGGCTCAACCAATCGATCTCGCCTTGGTACTCGGTGGCGATGGCACTGTTTTAACTGGTGCCAGACATTTAGCCCCAGCTGGCATCCCGATTCTGGGAGTGAATGTAGGAGGTCATCTGGGGTTTTTAACTGAGTCAGTAGAAGAGTTTCAGGATACAGAGAAAGTTTGGGATCGGCTGTTTGAGGATCGCTATGCTATCCAACGACGGATGATGTTACAAGCTGCGGTGTATGAGGGTCACGGCTCTAATTTGGAGCCAGTGAGTGAGCGTTACCTGGCTTTGAATGAATTTTGTGTCAAACCCGCCTCTGCTGACCGAATGATTACCTCAATTCTAGAAATGGAAATCGATGGTGAGGTAGTCGATCAATATGTCGGGGATGGGTTGATTATTTCTACTCCCACAGGTTCCACAGGTTACACCGTTTCTGCTAATGGGCCAATTATGCACGATGGTATGGAGGCGCTTACCATCACTCCTATTTGTGCAATGAGCCTTTCTAGTCGCCCCCTCGTTTTACCCCCTGGTTCTGTGGTGAGTATTTGGCCTTTGGGGGATTATGATTTGAGTACCAAGCTGTGGACAGATGGGGTGTTAGGGACTTCTATTTGGCCCGGACACCGCGTTGATGTGCGGATGGCAGAGTGTCGGGCTAAATTTATTATTTTGCGCGAGAACAATTCCTACTATCAGACGCTACGGGAGAAGTTGCTTTGGGCAGGTACAAGGGTTCATTACAACAATAATCACCGTAATTAATTAAGTATTTTAGAGTGCATCTACTGTAGATTGCGATCGCAAATGCGATGTCTACGACGGGCTACACCTACGCAACGAAAACACCGCAGGCATAGCACCAAAAGCATCCAAGCCCCTGGATTCATCTGGGGGCTTTCTGCCCTGAATTTGATTTTTTAACTGACCGACAAAGAAAAGGACATAAGCCTCTAAATTTATTTATGGGAATTTTTAATTCGGAGCAAAGCGAAGTGACTTGCATTTATAGCCTATATCGAAGGAAAATTTTGTATCTTATTGCCAGATTTTTTCGGAATTAATGTCCATAATAAAAGCACTCTACCTCTAATCCAAAAGAGTGAGAAAGCTCTTTAGAGGTTATTTTATCGAAAACTGTCTCAATTATGCTTCGATACATTAGTGCATAATGTGAGCTATTTGTATAGTGCCTAAATCATAGTAGGATATTTTCGCAAATCTAAGTAGGAAGATAGATGGAAGTTTCTGGACGCAACATCAATTACCCACTGAATCCTTCTCCCCCTCTTGAAGATTTTCCCGTCCTTCAAACTGAAAAATATGCCCTACGGCTAGCGTCAACTGAAGAAGAATTAGAATCAATTTTTCGGTTGCGCTTTGAAGTTTTTAATCTTGAACTAGGCTTGGGATTTTCTACTTCTAACTTTACCCAGATGGATATAGATAAGTTTGATGCAGTTTGCCATCATTTAATCATGATTTCCAAACAAACGGGTAAAACCATTGGAACTTATCGGATGCAAACTTATATAATGGCCTCTCAAAGACTCGGCTTTGATGCTGCTGATATATTTAATCTTAATGCAATTCCCAATTCTGTGCTTCAGGCATCAGTTGAAGTTGGCCGTGCATGTATAGCTAAAGAATACCGCAATAGTCAGGCACTTTTACTATTATGGAAAGGGCTAGCAAATTATCTCATCTGGAGTGAAAATCAATATTTCTTTGGCTGTGCATCATTACTAACACAGTCTCCTTTTCAAGCTACTTGTACTTATGATTATTTTCAGCATAATGGCTTGATGCATCCAAGTATTTTGGTTTATCCAAATTCACAATCTTGTCTAGAACTGCCTCAAACTTGCCCAGATTCATATAATGTTGAAGTTCCTAAAATTTTGCAGGCATACTTGAGTATTGGAGCTAAAATATGCAGTATTCCCGCTATCGACCGACACTTTAAGACTATTGATTTTTTAACCATATCTAATACCAAAGACTTTGCTAGATGGCGTTATCAAATATTATGAAAATGAGTCAGAATGGGCTAAACCTTAGCTATCCGCTAACAGAATCCAGAAGTCAGAATACCCTAGTAATCAAGTCAGGGGTTTCAAGCAAGGAAAATTTTTATTGATCTCCACGATTAAAATCACTTGCTCGCTTACCACAATTCATCCACTTTTTTGTTCAGAATACATTCTGTATTCTGGCTCCTGATTGCTGAATTCTTCTTCGGTAAAATTATCTTTAGCCCTAATGCTGCTTGGATGTCCCATAAACAGGCTCACATATAATTCGTAATTACGAACTACGAACTACGAATTACGGATTACGATGATGGGCGTAGCTGCGGCACTTCATCTACTACGCCTAACTGGATTATTTTAGATAAAATATTGGGAAAATTACTTATGCACCATCTCAAAATTGCTCCGAGTTGGTTGCGATTTTTAATTATTTTCTTATTGGCGATGGGTATATTGTTTCGCTTTTTTAATCTTGATAGCAAGGTTTACTCCCATGATGAGACTTATACCTCATTGCGAATTTCCGGTTATACAAGAACTGAAGCACAAAATAAACTGTTTAACGGTAGTGTCATTGGCGGAGAAAGTTTTGCTCAGTTCCAAGGTGTAAATCAAAAAAATTTAAATGACACAATCATGACTTTGGCTAGAGAAGATTCCTTGCATCCACCGCTTTATTACGTAATAGCGAGATTGTGGATGGAAGTTTTTGGTAATTCGGTTACGGCGATCAGAAGTTTATCTGCTTTGATCGGTTTGCTGGTTTTTCCTTGTGTTTATTGGCTATGTCGAGAATTATTTAATGTACCGTTATCGGTTCCTGGTGTAGCGATCGCACTCATGGCAATTTCTCCAATTCACCTAGTATACGCCCAAGAAGCACAAGAATATATTCTCTGGTTAGTCACCATATTACTATCCAGTGCATCTCTGCTGCAAGCGATGCGGCTGGAATCACAAGATAAAGATGAGGTAGCAAAAGAACGACAACGACCAGATTTATTTGCTATCTGGAGCATTTATGCAGTAACTTTATCCATTAGTTTTTACACATTTATTTGGAGTGGGTTTGTAGCAGTTGCTCACGGAATTTATGTGATGATTACTGCCAAATTTAAGTTAACTAAAATTGTCCGAACTTATCTGCTAGCATCACTGGTAGGTTTTTTAGCCTTCATGCCTTGGATAACAATTGTGATGGGTGACTTTTTTCAATTTCTGATTTCAGCAGACAAGACAACAATGCAGTCATCTCTGATGCCTGTTTTACCATTTTTGCTGATGCAGTTAAGCCGGATTTTTTTTGATATAGACCTTAGTTCAGACAATCCTCTTAACTATTTAGTTACATCAATTTTTTTAACCTTAGTAGGATATTCAATTTATTTTCTTTGTCTGACAACTAACTATAAAGTCTGGGTTTTTCTCGTCACATTGATTGTAGTACCAGCACTACCTCTAATACTGCCAAGTGCTAGAGGTATACAATCATTTAGCGAACCATATTTCATCCCATCTTATTTGGGAATTCAAGTGACTGTTGCTTACCTATTAGCTACACAATTATATAATTGGAGCGCATCACGCCGCAGGATTTGGCACATAATCATAGCATTAGTGATTATTTGTGGACTGATTTCTTCTAAGGCGAATTCCCAGGCAGAAACTTGGTGGAATAAGGGTGTGAGCTATGGCAATCCCCAAGTTGCCCAAATTATCAATCAAACAACTCGTCCACTTTTAATTAGTGATGCTTTGGGCAATAATTATGGTAACATCTTTTCTCTGAGCTATCTTTTGGAACCAAAAGTGAGATTTTTGTTGGTTAAAAATCAAAAAACTCCTAAAATTCCTGATGGATATACCAATGTATTTTTATTCAATCCTTCAGATACTTGGCGCGAAACAATCGAAAAAAAGTATAAATCAGATACAGATATTGTTTACAGTGACAACTATTATTCGGTCTGGAAATTAGCTAAATCTCCTAAGTTGCGCTGACGCAATATTCCATCTAATAAATTATCCGCCAGTAGTTGCTTTGGCAGTATTTTTGAACCATAAGCCAATATTGTCTAAAATGATAATCTTTTATAAGACATTCAAATATCTGCTTTATTAAAATTAGCTAAAGATGGCAAGAATAAATATTAAACAGATTCTTATCTGAAATTAATTTAAGTGATGCTACAACGCTCTAAATTATTCTTTGAGATAAATTTAGTGGTTTATTTAAAGGTGTTGTATGCAAATAACAGATTTTCTTAGTCTTTTACATCCAGCGATCGCAGTTATATTCGTATTTCCACTTATCGGGACAGTCGTTAATTTTGCTTGGCAAACACGCCAACGCAGATTACAAATTTTAGCCGGGAGTAAAAGCAAAATTCCCCCAGTTGTGGGCACAGAACATAAACAGTTAGGCGAAAGACTAACAGGTGCAGTTGTCGGATTAACTTTAATCGGATTAAGCTACCCTATTGGCAAAAATATTATTAAAAATCAATTGTGGAATAAAGCACCTTTTCAAGTTGTTTTTATCTTGTTAATATTTGCTGCTACCATCACCTCATTAGTATTTCTTTATCGGGCAAGGCAGCGATTGTGGCGGGCAGTTTTTGCAACTTTAACTGGTGCAGGTTTAGTAATTATAGGCTGTCAGGATGGAGTATATCGCCTCACCAGTCAGTGGTATTGGTCACACTATTATATTGGCATTACGGCAGCACTGCTGATGATTTTTTCATTAGCGATTGTTCAAGATATTTATCAAGATAAGTCTCATCGTTGGCGCGTTGTCCATACAATTTTAAACTGCATTGCTTTGTTGCTATTTATTGGACAAGGGATGACTGGAACGCGAGATTTATTAGAAATCCCTCTGAGTTGGCAAGAACCCTATATTTATCAGTGTGATTTTGCTAATAAAACTTGTCCAACACCAAATTCACAACCACCAAAATAAACTAAGGGATTTCCAACCCACAATGAACCATTTCCCATACTGGTGTCAACAGTTCAGCAATGTCATTTGTCAGGATTTAGGAGTCAGGAGTTAGGAATTATTATTCTTCCCCTGCCTCCCCTGCTTCCCCTACTCTTAACTAGGGCGGTTATTTTCCAACCTTGGGATTTGCTTAGAAAGCAACTCGTCAGAGTCAACCTGACCATTTGAGATCACTGAACGCATACCTTCAAAAGCAGCAGGAATAGTGCGAGGATCTATAAATAAGACCTTGCTGCTATCGCTTCTACCAATTGTTGCACCCATATCCAGATAGCCCAAAGCAAACAGAACTTCCACTGCTTTATTGGCATTGGGATTAGTCTGGAGTTTTTGGGCAATAATTTCTGCTGATTCTGCGATCGCTTGGGCTTTCAAAACTTGCTGCTGACGTTCTGCTTGAGCTTTCATCACCAGCGACTTTTGTTCAGCTTCTGCTTGCAGAACTGTCGATTTTTGACGAGCTTCGGCATCCAATATTTGCGCTTCAGCTTTACCTTTAGCACTATTGACAGCAGATTCGCGTTCGCCCTCAGAAGTTAAAATTGCTGCCCGTTTGCGTCGTTCTGCCGACATTTGCAATTCCATCGATTCTCGCACTGCTTGAGACGGAATAATATCTCGCAGTTCTACCCGTGTCACCTTCACACCCCAAGGATCGGTAGCAACATCCAAATCCCGTAATAAAAGTTCACTGATATGGGAACGAGCAGTAAAGGTTTGATCCAACTCCAGTTGCCCCATTTCGGCGCGAATTTGAGTCAGCACCATATTTATCATTGCCGACTGGAGATTTTCTACCTTATACCAGGCTTTTTCCATATCCACGATGCGCCAGTAAAACACTGCATCCACCTCAATACCAACGTTGTCACGAGTGATGCACTGTTGGGGAGGAATATCTAAGACCTTTTCTTTGATAGTTCCTTGATAGACAATTCTATCTAGGAAAGGAATGACAAAATTTAGTCCTGGTTCTAATTTTTTGTTATAACTACCCAATCTTTCCACCAAAGCTTCATTACCCTGATTGACGACTTTCACAGATCCCGCTACGGCAGAACCCCCAAGGGCTAAAAACACGAGCAAAAAAAACTGTTCCATTGTAAATCTCCTGATTTTTAAGTATTAAATGTCAAATAAAAGGGGAGTGCCAGATGAGAGAAATGGGGGAGATAAGGGGAATAAGCAATGCCCCATACCCAATTCCCAATAACTAAGAATTCAACAGATTTTCTGGTATCACAATCAAAGTAGTACCCTCTCTCCTAACCACATAAACTCTTTGATGGGGTGCTACGGTAAATTTGTCATCGTCACATCGTGCTTGCCAGGAATTTCCCTCATATAACACCCGCCCTGTTTTCCCAGGCGGAATTTCTGTTAAGGTTTCAGCTATGACAGCATCCTGAAGTTTCGATTTGCGTCGTCGTGGTTGCAAAAACCGACGAGAAAGCACGATTAGGAATGTGGAAAATAATAGCCAAACTAAAACTTGCAACCATACACTTCCCAAACCCACTCCAGACAGCAGCGCCACCAAAAAAGCGCTAATTCCCATCATGAAAGCGACAAACGCCGATGGTAAGAACAGTTCCATGAGACATAAAACTGCTCCTGCCAGAAGCCAGATTAAGGTCAAACTTGGCATAGCGTCATCCTAGACTCTACATTGACGTAAATGCATTTCTACGATTAGATACAGCCAGACGTAAGTTATTTACAGAAAGCAAAACTTGGTTTTTTTACCAATAATTTTGATTAATTTCAGTAACCAGGTGTAGCTAGCGGTACACGAATCCAGTCTATTCTAGCCTTCAAGTCATTGCCAGCTAAATGTAATCGAAATTCATGAGTTGATTGGTTTTTTAATTTATACTTTTATGATTTCTACTCAACTGACAATTTATTGTATAAATCCAAACTGTCATAGCCCCATTAATCCGATGGGAGATCGTGTTTGTGCTAGTTGCCAAACTCCTTTGGTTCACCGCTATATTTGGGCTACTGGCTCATTGTCTGCTCAAATCACACCAGGCACAAAGGTAGCAGACAGATATGGGGTAGTTACTCACCAAATTTGGCTGGATACTCAACCGGGACTGCCGCCAGATGTCCCTGAAGAATTGCCAAAGGAAGTAATTCCTTATCTACAGTTATATCAAGAAAGGTTACATCTGCCCCAGGCTTATGGGTTTGCTAGTGATGGTGAGGAAGATACAACTAATATCCTCTTATTAGAAAATGTACCGATAGATGAGAGAGGAAATATCTATCCAACTATTGTTGAGGCATGGGAGCAAGCAACGGCGGTAAGACAAGTTTATTGGCTGTGGCAAATTCTTCAACTTTGGACACCTTTATCAGAATTAGGACTTAGCCGCAGTTTACTAGTAGTAGACAATTTAAGAGTCCAAGGTTGGTGTGTGCGACTATTAGAACTCTACCAAACACCAGAAGATAAGAAGCTGAGTTTACAAAATCTGGGTGAGTGTTGGCAGTTTTGGGTAGCTACTGCAAAGACATCAGTAGCTAAAGGGTTACAAAACATAGTCCAGGAAATGTGTGAAACTGAAGTTGAGTTGGATGATATTGCTACTCAACTTAATGGTTTATTACTAGCATCTGCGGCAGAATTGCCATTGGTTTTGAAGGTGGCAGGCTCTACAGATATTGGCCCAATTATGGCGCAAAATGAAGATGCTTGCTACCCCAACGCTTTGAGTGATTTAGATGAACCTTTATTGTCTTGCTTGTCAATTGTTTGCGATGGCATTGGCGGGCACGAAGGCGGCGAGGTTGCGAGTAAATTAGCAGTGCAGTCTGTAAAGTTGCAAATTCGCGCCTTGCTAGCGGAGGTAACAGAACAAACTGTACTTATATCACCAGAGTTGTTGCAAGAACAATTAGAAGCAAGCTTACGGGTGGTAAATAATCTGATTTGTGCCCGCAACAACGAACAAAAACGCCAAGGGAAAGAACGCATGGCTACAACCATTGTCATGGCGTTGCAAGTTCCACAACGAGTGCAGACCAGTACTGGATGGCAATCAAATAATACCCATGAACTTTACTTGGCTAATGTTGGTGATAGCCGTGCCTACTGGATTACTCGAAACTATTGTCAGCTACTGACAGTAGATGATGATGTGGCGACGCGGGAAGTCCGCTTTGCTAAAAATTTGTATCGAAAAGCACTGATTAGAACAGATGCTACTGCCTTAACTCAAGCATTGGGGACAAGAAATTCAGAATCTTTGCGTCTCAAGGTTCAGCGATTCATTGTGGAAGAAGATGGCATATTACTACTGTGTTCTGATGGTTTAAGTGATAATAACAGGGTGGAACAATCTTGGCAGGATTATGCGATACCCGTGTTAACAGGTGACATGACAGTTGAAGATGCCGTCCGCAACTGGATTAACCTAGCAAACGAAAAAAATGGGCGTGATAATACGTCGGTTGTTCTCAGTTATTGCCGTGTTTCTCCAGAATATTTAGTACCTGCGACTCCGGCGTTGCCAGAAGAAATTATAGAAGCAGAAATACAAGAAGAAGCAGAGGAACAAGAGGAACAAGAGGAACAAGAGGAACAAGAAGAACAAGAGGAACAAGAGGAACAAGAGGAACAAGAGGAATTAATTTCTGTCACAGAAAGTTCGCAAACTTTGCTAGATTTGGATCTAAATTTGGATCTAAATTTGGATGTAGATTTAGATATCTCAGAGGAATCAGTTACAAGCCCAGAAATTCCACCAACTTTAATTACAAAACCTAATCGGAGTAAACGTTTAGTGATGCTTGGGGGAGTGTTAGCGTTGCTTGTCGGTGGTACAAGTTTAGGATTATTTACTTGGTGGCAAATTAATCCCCAAGCATTCCAGCAAATGTGTCGGCAAGTTCCTCAAAAAGTGCAGCAATTGTGTTCGGAGGGAAAATAGGAAATGAGGAATGGGAATAATAGGTTATACATGACATTGGCGATTCGTCACCTACCCCATTTCTAACCTGATTAGAATCAAATATTGCTCAGGAGTTGGGCTGGTGTGTGTACTTCGCACTAATATTAGATTATCTAGAGTAAGCAGATTACTTGTCTTAAAATTTACTTAACAAAGGCGGTAAAAAATGAGCCGGATAAATCCTTATACACTGCAATTGCAGATTACCCGAATGTTTGAGCAAGGGCAATCATTTTTTGCCACAACCAAGGTGCAAGAATGGTTGAAAGAACACAAACACAATCCAGAAGATTATGAGATTATTTTCCACAAAAAACCTGCACCTCCTGGTTCCAAAGAAGTAATGGTAGTGGAAATTGAATTACGCCGCAAAGATGGACAATCTGTAGATCCTTGGTTGCAGGAACAAGCAAATATCCATGCTTGATGTCGTTTAATTCATATTATCTTAACAGAATTTACTAAAAACGAGCGTTCCCAATTGCGGAACGCTCTTTGTTCTCTTTGTTTTAATCATAAATACCTTTTAAAATCATTAAAATCTGAACAAATCAGAACTCACAAAGAAATGGTATAAGGCAAAGTATTTTTGTTATGTTATTATTAAATATTTTTTCTGATTATGCAGCACAACGGGATTTAGCTCATCATTACTCATTACCTATTTTCCCTTTTATTATTGTATGGTTAATATATTCTATAAAAGAATATCAGCGAGAAAATAAGAGGCGTTGGTTACAACCTAAAATATTAATAACTTCTGCTATTCTTTCTTTTTTAGTGTTAGCTAAATATGATTTTTTCGTAACCCGTTATTTATCAAACTTGCCTAATCTTCCTTCTCTATATACTGCTGTAAGTTTAGTTGAAACTAAGGAAAGTGTTTTAACTACAGCAAAGATCGCTCCCCATTTAGCTAAACGTCAAACGATTAAGTTAGTCAATCAAGAATGGAAAGGGGAAAACGATAATGAAATTTTTAAGTACATACTTTTAGATTTAATAAATAATAAACCTGAGTTTAATCCTGATTTAATATACCAACTGAGAAACAGTTCTACTTTCAAACTTGTGTACGAAGCTGATGACGTTTATTTGTTTGTAAGGGTATGATACAGCAATTTTCCTTTGCATAAAGTATGCTTAACGTTGTAGATATCGCTTCTCTATGCCGATGTTTCCCTGTAAACCTCCTGTGTGTACCAGCAGCAACGAATCTCCTTGATAAAAAAATCCTTGCTGTAGTAAATCCATTACTCCGTAAAACATTTTGGCGGTATATACGTAATCAAGAGGTATGCCATGTTCTTCCTTGAATTGTTGGCTAAATACCAGTAATTCATTGTTCACCTTTGCATAGCCACCAAAGTGATAATCACACATCAATTCCCAGGAAGCGGGGGAGTTAGATGGTGCAGGTAAACCAGAGGCGAGGTAATTTGTCAATAAACTTTCGATTTCTTGTGCAAGAAATTCGCCATTTTTGAGAACTGGAAAAGCGATCGCTCTTTGTCCCTCATACAATGAAAGCGCAATACCAGCCAGTGTGGTAGCTGTACCACAGGCTACGCATATATAATCAAATCGGTAGCTAGGCGTAGGCATCGCATCACCAACGATCTCTGTGCAACCGCGTACACCATTTAAATTACTCCCGCCTTCGGGAATGATAAACACCTCACCAAAGCGCTGTTGCAGATATTCCTGTAGCGCTGCTGTGTTGCGCTGTCGATACATTTCGCGGTTCAAATACACAAGCTGCATACCCTGTTGGAGAGCAAAACTCAGCGTTGGGTTTAGTGGTAGCGTCTCCTCTCCACGAATTACACCAATGGTACGAAAACCGAAAAGATTACCAGCCGCCGCAGTTGCATAGATGTGATTGGAATAAGCGCCGCCAAAAGTAAGCAGCGTTGTAAAATTTTTCTCCTTGGCCTCTAAAAGATTGTATTTCAGCTTAAACCACTTATTGCCGTTAACCCACGGGTGCATGAGATCCAGGCGCAGCACATACAGATCAACACCAGCGTGGCGGGCGATTTCGCCGTTGATTTTTTGTATGGGAGGAGGAAAAAATATTAACGACATTCCTAAAGATTTTAACTGATTATTTACATTTTCTCACATTCATTATTGATGGTAAACATTGAGTAATTCAATGGTAAATCAATCTAAATGATGAATAAAACTTTCTGATGATTAGCTTTAGAAATTGGCATTTTACTAATTGACTATTTCAGGTAAATATAAGAGACATAACGCTCGCTTCACATAACAATCTTTTTGGAGAAAACAAATGGTTGCACTCATACAGCCCACTCAAGTTACTCCCAACCCAGGACGTTTGACGGTTGAAACTGTTGAAATTGCTCCTCAAACAACTGCTATTCGTTGTCTAGACTGGGATAGAGAACGTTTTGATGTCGAGTTTGGTTTACGGAATGGTACGACTTATAATTCTTTCTTAATTCAGGGAGAAAAAGTTGCCTTAGTTGACACATCTCACCGCAAGTTTGAGGAATTATATCTTGAGATAGTGGTGGGATTAATCGATCCAACTAAAATAGATTATTTGATTATTAGCCACACAGAACCCGATCACAGTGGCTTAGTAAAAAATATTTTGCAATTAGCTCCTTCCATTACTATTGTCGGTGCTAAGGTAGCTATTCAATTTTTAGAAAATATGGTTCACCAGCCTTTTAAATCAATGCAGGTGAAAAGTGGAGAGCGATTAGATTTAGGGAACGGACACGAATTAGAATTTATCTCTGCACCTAACTTACACTGGCCTGATACAATCTTTACTTATGACCACAAAACTAGCACTCTTTACACCTGTGATGTGTTTGGGATGCACTACTGTGATGACCATACTTATGATGAAAATATCACCTTACTTGAGGAAGATTTTCAATATTATTATGATTGTCTCATGGGGCCTAATGCCCGGTCTGTTTTAGCAGCTTTAAAGCGGATTGAAAAGTTAGAAATAAAAACAGTTGCTACAGGACATGGGCCGTTACTACAAGAATATATTTCAGAATGGCTTGGACGGTATCAAAACTGGAGTTTAGAACAAGCAAAAACAGAGGCTTTAGTAGCTCTATTTTATGTTGAAGATTATGGGCATAGCGAGCAGTTAGTCCGTACCATAGCTCATGGATGTGCGAAAACAGGCGTAGCTGTAGAATTATTTCCTCTCAATAGTTCAGAGCCTCAAGAAGTTAGAGAATTAGTGGCACAATCTTCTGGTTTAGTAATTGCAATGCCACCTCAATCTTCGGTGATGGCTCAAGTGGCTTTAAGCACTATTTTAGCTGCTGTTAACAAGAAACAGGCTGTTGGTTTATTAGAGTCGGGAGGGGGAGAAGATGAACCCATTTATCCTTTACGCAATAAGTTTCAAGAACTGGGATTAACTGAAGCTTTTCCTCCTATTTTAGTTAAAGAAATCCCTACTCAAGCAACGGAACAGCTTTGTGATGAAGCGGGGACAGATTTAGGTCAATGGTTGAACCGCGATCGCACCATTAAACAAATCAAATCTATCAATACTGAGTTAGAGAAAGCTTTAGGGCGGATTACCACAGGATTATACATCATCACCGCCAAAAAAGGAGAAGTTCAGAGTGCAATGTTGGCTTCTTGGGTGACACAAGCCAGTCTTGAGCCTTTAGGAGTTGCGATCGCAGTATCTAAAGACCGGGCAATTGAATCCTTGATGCACGTTGGCGATCGCTTTGTTTTAAATGTTTTAGAAGAAGGGAAATATCAAGGATTAATGAAACATTTCCTCAAACGTTTTGCTCCTGGTGCAGATAGATTTGCGGGAGTGAAAACATATCCAGCTAAAAATGAATCGCCGGTTTTAGCTGAAGCTCTAGCTTACATGGAATGTGAAATTACTAGCCGCATGGATTGTGGAGATCATTGGGTAATTTATAGCACAGTCCAAACTGGAAGAGTTGCCAAGTTAGATGCACTTACTGCCGCCCATCACCGCAAAATTGGCAATCATTATTAAATTGGGCATGGGGCATTGGTTATTCTCCTGTTCTGCCTAATCTTCTCAACTCCTCACTCCTCACTATTCAATTACAGAAAGCTATGTATAAATCTGTTGATAATACCCCGATTAGCATGTATGAAATCAATCGGGGGCGCGTAGTACGAAGTTTGGAATTTATCCAAGATATAATTGTAATTTCTCTGTGTATTGGTTTATTTAGCTTCATGGTGCTTCAGGTGAGAGATATGTTTCTCTCCTTACTTCCGCCTCTAGATTTTCATGCTGTTACTGCCGATATTCTCTTTTTACTGATCTTAGTTGAGCTATTCCGATTGTTAATTATTTACCTACAGGAACATCGAGTATCTATTGGCGTAGCTGTTGAAGTTTCCATTGTTTCGGCTTTGCGAGAAGTAATTGTTAAAGGTGTTCTAGAAACTAATTGGAGTCAAATTTTAGCAACTTGTGCCTTTTTATTAGTGCTAGGAGTGCTACTGGTTCTCCGAGTTTGGCTACCCCCTACCTTTGAAGGTATTGATCCAGAACAAGAAGCATCTAAACGCTATAAAAACCGAGCCAAGTCTGAATTAATACAAACCAATGGTCATTAAAAGTAGGGAATGGGTAAACAAGGGGACAAGGTGAGAACTTGCAACAAGTCTTTCCCAATTCCCAATTCCCAATTCCCAATTCCCAATTCTCAATTCCCAATTCTCAATTCCCAATTCTCAATTCCCAATTCTCAATTCCCAATTAAGAAAGGTTATTATGTCTGTTGCAACATTAACGCCCAACCACAGCAGAGATGTCCAAGTTGCTGAAATTGGTAAAAATACTCTGATTCTCCGATCGCGGACTTGGGACAGACTAAAATTTGAAGTGGAATATTCCCGTCAACGGGGAACTACAGCAAATTCTTATCTGATTCAAGCTGATAAAAAGGCTTTAATTGACCCTCCCGGCGAATCGTTTACCGAAATTTACCTTGAGCAACTTGCACAACGTCTAGATTTCATTACCCTAGATTACATTGTTCTCAGTCATGTCAACCCAAACCGTAGAGCAACCTTACAAGTTTTGCTCTCTCTGGTTCCTCAAGCTACTCTCATTTGTTCTCGCCCCGCCGCTAATGCTCTAAAAACTGCCTTTCCCGAATTTGAATCACCTATTCAAGCGGTGCGATCGGGCGATACTCTAGATTTAGGACAAGGACATCTTCTCTCATTTGTCACCGTACCTACTCCCCGGTGGGCTGATGGACTTTGTACTTATGATTCTGCAACGAAAATTCTCTACACAGATAAACTTTTTGGCGCTCATATTTGCGAAGATACTTTGTTTGATGAAGATTGGAAGGGGTTAGATGCGGAACGTCGTTATTATTTTGAATGTCTTCATGCACCGCAAGCTAAACAAGTTGAAGTAGCTTTAGATAAAATATCGGTTTTAGGAGCCAGATGTTATGCCCCAGCACACGGGCCAGTTGTGCGTTATAGCCTCAGCCGTTTTACTTATGACTACCGTCAATGGTGTCAAGGACAAAAATCTCAAGAATTGAGTGTCGCTTTGCTTTATGCTTCTGCTTATGGTAATACAGCAATTATGGCGAATGCGATCGCACAAGGTTTGATTCAAAATGGAATTAATGTACAATCAATCAATTGTGAATTAGCAGATTCTGCCGAGATTAACCGCATTGTCGAAACTTCCGATGGCTTGATTATCGGCTCACCTACATTAGGCGGCCATGCACCGACTCAAATTCAAACAGCTTTAGGAATAGTTCTCTCTGTGGCGGCTAAAACTAAGTTAGCAGGGGTGTTTGGTTCCTACGGTTGGAGTGGCGAGGCAATAGATTTAATCGAAAGCAAGCTCAAAGATGCTAATTATCAACTAGGATTTGAAACAATTCGAGTGCGTTTTAGCCCGACTCCTGAAATTCTTCAGCAGTGTCAAGAAGCGGGTGCGTCTTTTGCTCAAAACTTAAAGAAAACCAAAAAATTGCGGACTTCCCGCCAGGTTGTAACAGAAACCCATGTTGATCGTACCGAACAAGCGGTGGGGCGGATTATTGGTTCTTTGTGTGTTGTGACAACTCGTGATGAAGAAACCCACAAAGGGGTTTTAACTTCTTGGATATCTCAGGCAACTTTTAACCCGCCAGGAATTATGATTGCGATCGCAAACGAGCAAAATGCAGAGTTAATGCATCATCCTGGCGATCAATTTGTGCTGAATATCCTTAAAGAAGGCAGAAATGTCCGACGCTATTTTTCTCGTCACAGCACTTTAGGCGATAATCCCTTTGCAAATCTTTCCACAAAAACTGCTGATAATGGTTGTTTGATTTTGAATGAGGCATTAGCCTATTTAGAATGTACGGTGCAAAATCAGCTTGAATGTGGCGATAGATGGTTAATTTATGCCGTCATCAATCATGGTGAAGTGTTGGAAAATGATGGTATCACTGCTTTGGAGCATCGAAAATCTGGCAGCTATTATTAATGTGACTTTTCACGTTATATGGAAAACCTCTCTCTAAATCTCTCTCCTAAGAGGAGAGAGACTTTGAATTTTCCCCTTCCCACGTCGGGAAGGAGGGGGTTAGGTTCTTCCTGCGCTTTCCTACATAACGTGAAAAGTCAGGTACACACAAGTCTTTTAGAGTTGCAATGACATTGTTTTGGCTGACAATGCCATTGTTTCGCCTAACAATACGATTGTTCCGATTGACAATAGCATTGTTTCCATTGACAATGCCATTGTTTCGACTAACAATGCGATTGTTTCCGTTGACAATGCTGACTTTTCACGGGATTTAGAAAACCTTTCTTCTCATTAAGAGGAGAGAGGTTTTAATTTTTCCCCCTTCTTTAATATGCAAAGGGATTAGAGTTTTCAGGAACTTTACCCGTTGTCGGCTAATCTTAGTGCCAGTCCCCCATACTCAATATTGCGATCTAAGATTGTTGGGTATCTTATAAATTGCGATCGCCACTATACGGATGATTGAAGTTGAACATCTGAGTAAAATATACGGCTCTACCCCAGCGATTACTGATGTTACTTTTAGCGTCGAACCTGGGGAGATTTTAGGGCTTCTTGGCCCCAATGGCGCTGGTAAAACCACAACCATGCGGATTCTCGCTGGTTATTTACCGGCAACAAATGGAAATGCCCGCATTGCTGGTTATGATGTCCATGAAAATTCCCTGGCTGTGCGCCAACGAATTGGTTATTTGCCGGAAACACCGCCGTTATATCCAGACATGACGGTTGAGGGATTTTTGCATTTTGTCGCCCAAATTAAGGGAGTATCAGCAGGCGATCGCCCCAACAAGGTAACAGCCGCCATCAAACGCTGCAACTTAGAAGATAAGCGGCGAGTGATTATTCGCAAACTCTCTAAAGGATACCGCCAACGTGTCGGAATTGCTCAAGCGATCGTCCACGATCCACCAGCGATTATTCTCGATGAACCCACCGTTGGACTCGATCCTCGACAAATCATAGAAGTGCGGAATTTAATCAAAAGCCTCGCTGGTACTCACACAATTATCCTTTCCACGCACATTTTGCCAGAAGTGAGCATGACTTGTAGCCGTGTCGCCATCATAAATCGCGGCAAAGTTGTGGCAACTAATACACCAGAAAACTTGATGACTCAGTTGACAGGTGGTTCGGGATATGAATTGGAAATAGAAGGAGAAGCTGCCTTAGCGAAACAGGTATTGCAAAATGTTGCAGGTGTGAGTTTGATAGAATCGATTCCCACAGCCGGAGGACATCAACCGCAGATAAATCGCGCTTACCTGCGGGTGATATCGCAACCAGGAAAAGAACCAGGAAAGGATATTGTGGCCACATTAGTGCGTGCAGGATTCGGTTTACATGAACTGCGGCGAGTTAACGCTACCTTAGAAGATGTATTCTTGCAACTAACCACAGAAGAAAAGAACTTCGAGACTGAAGTAGACTTAGCAGCAGACAACAAAGGAGAGGCAGCGTAAATGGGTATAGTGCTGAGTAATATTATTGCCATTTATCGCCGAGAGTTACAGAGTTATTTTGTATCGCCTTTAGCTTATGCGATCGCAGGCATATTTTGGTTCATCGCCGGGTTATTCTTCGTGATGATTTTGCTAGGGCCAGATGGCATTTTGCTAGGAGTGGCGGCCATAGATGCACAAGGGCAACAACTCGGAGTACCAACACCGCCGATAGATGTCCCCTACGAATTCGTTCGGGCATTTTTGGATCGTATGGGGTGGCTATTGTTGTTTATCTTGCCGATTCTCTCGATGGGACTCTATGCCGAAGAACGGAAGCGCGGCACTTTAGAACTATTAGCCACATCACCAATTACCAATTGGGCGGTAGCCGTAGGTAAGTTATTAGGTGTGCTAACATTTTTTACCACAATGGTTGTACCCATGTTAGTGTTGGAAGCGATCGCAATCAGTGGCTCGAATCCACCAATGGCGTTCTCAATTCCCTTACTGGGTCATTTTGGATTAATCTTACTAGCAGCAGCAATTTTATCTATAGGAATGTTTATTTCTTCCTTAACAGACAGCACAATTCTGTCTGCTGTTTTCACATTTGCAGTAATTTTATTATTGTTATTGATTGATTTAATCGCCAGAATTGTCCCTGGCCCAGTAGGTGAAGCTTTAGGTTATCTGTCGTTGCTGAAAAATTACAACACTTTAATTCAAGGAATTTTTGATACCAGCGCCTTAATTTTATTCGCCAGTTACATTTTTCTGGGCATCTTTCTCACCGCTCAATCAATTGATGCACTACGTTTTCAAAGGCAGTAGTTTTATGAGTTATGAGTTGACAGTTAGGAGTAAGGAGTTAAAAGTCATCAGGACTTAAGCAAAATAATGAAAAATGAACCGCAAAGGACACAAAGGAATAAGAGTTTAAGATAGTCGAACACTCATAATTCCTAATTCCTCACTTCAGTTTAAGAATATGAATATAGTTGCAAAAAAGAAACTGTGGAAATATCTGTTTTGGTTAGGCCCATTCCTAATTGCTGTCGGCTTAACAGTTGGGTTAGTCTCTGAACAGTGGAGACTAATTCCATTAGCATTTCTGATTACAGGAATTGTAATCAGTGGATTAGGGATAATATGGCAAAGCTATGAGACTAACTGGTGGAAACGTCGCTCTACCCAAGCTGGGACTAATGCCTTAGTAGCAACTCTAGCAGTGTTGGCAATTTTGGGATTGATTAACTTTTTGGGGACTCGCTATCACTTGCGGGCAGACTTAACAGAAAGTCAATTGTTTACCCTTGCGCCTCAGTCACGAGAATTGGTGAGTGCTTTACCACAACCAGTTAAAGTGTGGGTATTTGATATTAACCAAAATCCCCAAGACCGAGAATTACTAGAAAATTATCAACGGCAAAGCTCAAAATTTAAATATGAGTATATTGACCCCCAAGCTAGGCCAGGATTGGCAGAAAAGTTTGGCGTTAAAGATTACGGGGAAGTTTATTTAGAATCTGGGGATAAACGGCAATTAGTACAAACAGTAAATCAAAATGAGCGTTTGTCAGAAATCAGATTAACTAGTCGGCTGCAACAACTAACAAATTCAACCACAGCCAAAGTTTACTTACTCCAGGGTCATGGCGAACGCCAACTTTCGCCTGGTAAAGATGCAATATCACAAGCAGTTCAGGGATTAGGCGACAAAAACTTTACAACATCACCTCTGAATTTAGGAGAAACTTCTAAAGTTCCTCAAGATGCGTCTGTAGTAATAGTAGCAGGCCCCAAGCGAGGGCTATTTGAAGGCGAAGTCAAAGCTTTGCAAGAATATCTGAATCGCGGTGGTAACTTACTGCTGATGATCGATCCGAATACCGATCCCAAACTTGACAGCTTGCTACAAGAGTGGGGTGTTCGTCTAGACAATCGTTTAGCAGTCGATGTCTCTGGCGAAAGCGTAGTCGGACTTGGCCCTGCTGCACCCTTAGTCACAGAATACGGACAACATCCAATTACCAAAGATTTCGGTAACGGTAATTCTTTTTATCCGATTTCCCGTCCCCTGGAAATTACCTCTGTGCCTGGTGTTCAGGCTACTCCATTGCTACGAACCAAACCCTATCCCAAAAGCTGGGCAGAAAGCGACCTCCAAAGCGAAAAATTGGAGTTTAATGAAGGTAAAGACCTAAAAGGGCCTTTAACCTTGGGCGTTGCTTTAACAAGAAAACAAGCAGCTAAATCTGCTTCCATTCCCCAAGCTGCACCGGCACCTTCGCCCCTGCCATCACCAACCACTCAAGGCAAAGCTACCCCCACTCCTTCGCCCTCCCGCAAGACTCCACAAGCTTCACCCCTGCCATCACCAACCACCCAAGGCAAAGCTACCACCACTCCGACACCTGCGGCTACTGCTTCCCCAACTCCCTCATCTCAAACTGCTACTGAGTCGCGGTTAGTAGTTTTAGGAAATTCTAGTTTCGCCACCGATGGCTTGTTTCAACAGCAATTAAATGGGGATGTATTCCTCAACTCAGTTACTTGGCTGAGTCAACAGGATCAGCAACCCCTTTCCATTCGCCCCAAGGAACCGAAAAACCGTCGGATAACCCTGACAACCACACAAGGTAATTTTTTAATATTGTCATCTCTTTTAATTTTGCCTTTAATTGGATTTGCGATCGCAGTTATTATCTGGTGGAAACGACGGTAAGAAGTGAGTTAGAAGTTAGGAGTTATAAATACTAACTCTTCACGAACGACAAATGACAAATGACAAATGACTAAAAAATGAAATTGCCGAGAACGACTTTAATTTTGATACTGCTAGCGCTGGGTTTAGGTGGTTTTGTTTACTTTTCTGAGATTCGGGGTGCGGCTGTCCGAGAAGAAACGAAGGAGCAAAAGCAGAAAATTTTCTCTTTTGAAGCAGATGATGTGCAATCTCTAACAGTCAAAACAAAAAAACTCACCCTAAATCTAGAACGTAACCCTGAATCTAGTAACCCAAAGTGGGTCATCAAATCCCCAATATCGGGGCCAGCCAATGATGCTATTGTTTCTTATTTAATGGATTTGTTGGTCAAAGGTAATAGCGATCGCACCTTATCAACTCCAGCAAAGGAGCTTGGACAATTTACCTTAGATCAACCCCCAGCTACTATCAATATCACCTTAAAAAACCGGCAAAACCATCAGTTGATTTTGGGTAAATCTAACTTTAACGGACGTTTCTTGTATGCTCAAGCTGACCCTCCGACAAAACCCGATGGAAATATAAATGTACTGTTGGTATCTACAGATTTTGCAAATGCCGTGAATCGGGAACTATCAGAGTGGCAGCAACCGGTAGATAATAGTCAGAAACTACCTTCTTCGCTCACCATTCCTAAACCGAGTCCGACAAACAGCAAATAATTAATTAAAAAATCTGGCGATATTATGACAAATCCGACAGCAACATTGCTGATTTCCTGTCCAGATCAACAGGGACTAGTGGCGAAATTTGCTAATTTCATCTATTCTAACGGTGGTAATATTATCCATGCAGATCAGCATACAGATTTTGCTGCTGGGTTATTTCTCACTCGCATTGAATGGCAGCTAGAGGGGTTTAATTTACCGCGAGAATTCATTGCCCCTGCTTTTAATTCCATTGCTCAACCTTTAGGTGCTAAGTGGGAAATACGTTTTTCTGATACAGTACCACGCATTGCTATTTGGGTAAGTCGGCAAGACCATTGTCTATTTGATTTGATTTGGCGACAACGTGCTAAAGAATTTATTGCTGAAATTCCTTTAATTATTAGTAACCATGCTAGTTTAAAGGTAGTTGCAGAACAATTTAATATCGACTTTCAGCACGTTTCTATTACTAAAGATAATAAATCAGCACAAGAAGCCCAACAACTAGAATTACTCCACCAGTACAAAATAGATTTAGTTGTATTGGCGAAATATATGCAGATTGTTAGTGCAGATTTCATTAGTCAATTTCCGCAAATTATTAATATACATCATTCATTTTTACCAGCTTTTATCGGTGCGAATCCCTATCACCGAGCTTTTAAACGTGGGGTAAAAATTATTGGGGCAACGGCTCATTATGCCACTGCTGATTTAGATGCAGGGCCAATTATTGAACAAGATGTAGTTCGAGTTAGCCACCGGGATGAAGTTGATGATTTGGTGAGAAAAGGCAAAGATTTGGAGAGAGTTGTATTAGCAAGAGCGGTGCGATCGCACTTACAAAATCGTGTATTGGTATACGGTAATAGGACAGTGGTATTTGAGTGATTTTGAAAATTTAATTTTGTCTTATTCCGCATACGCAGATTTTGTTTGTGTAGCCGCGAATTCCATTTGATAGAACTTAAGCTGACACTAATATCAATGACATCTGTGTTAACCCACGCTAAGGTTAGGCTGTTGACTCTATGCCTTTTTAGGAGTTAAAAGTCATGCAGAATATATGACACAAAAATAACATGAACCAAAAAAACCTAAATTCAATCAAAGTCAACAGCCTACGCTAAGGTTTAATTAGCTGAAGATTTCTGCATGTTTTTAGGAAACTTTTTTAAGCTTCTTCTCAGTGAATTTGGATCGCTTATTCTGTTTGATTGCTGAACCAGCGCAGAGAGTACCGAGGGCAAGTAAGCTAAGAACTGAGGTGGGTTCAGGGACAGTGATTATGGTTGCAGAAAAACTAATGGGTAACTCACTATCTTCCGGCCCAAAACTTTCCGACCCTAGTGTAATTGGCGGTGCAGAAAAAACCTCTAAATAACTTGGTGTCGGCAAAAAACTAGCGAAAAACGGACTAGAATAGTTTCCCCCCAATATAGAATACCCAAAACCATCACCTGTTAACTGCTGAGTATTAAGACTAATTAAATTGTCAACATTAAAAGGTTCGTTTCCTGGTATTGGAGTTCCGGCAGGTTGTAGACCAGTAATTGTTTCACCATTTCGTGTACCAGTAATTCCAGAAATCAGGTAAAAACCTAAATCGTTAGGGGTATTATTTGTTGTGAAAGTACCATTTGCTGCTATGCCAGTACCAGAATAATTCCAGTTCCAACTTAAAGCAGAGGCAGCTTGCATTGTGCCGAAAACTAATCCAGATGTTGCGGCGAAGGCTGTGACAGATAGTAGAGCTAGAGTTTTCATGGAAGTTTTCAGTGCAATTGTTTTCAGCATAGTCAGGAAGAATCGGCTCCTGTCGGTTGAGTTAAGTTACAGTGCAACCCAAAACCAATGGTAGTTTAGCATCAAAGATACCTATTTATATAGATAGATAAATTAAGATTTTGTTACTTAATGATAAAACTTATCCATTTGTATTGTTTCCTAAAAGAAACAAAAATATCTCCAAAACATATGATTTTTTTGGAGATATTTAATCAAGTCAAACGGAATTAACTTCTGGCGCTAATACTATTGGTAACAAGCCTTTTTTTCAGATAATTGCAATTTATTAAATGACTCTTATTGTTTAACTCAATTTACCGATCTACATTAATTTGATGAGATGCTTGTCGGCTAGTTGACAGGCTGTTTAAAGAGATTGATAAAGGAACTTAATACAGAAGTTGTGCTGTATCTACGCCTGTCGTAGACATCGCTTTATAATGAAACATTAAGCTGCACTCAAAAAACTCTCAATGAGCCAGACTACTTTAAATTTAGTTGCAATATCTATCTTTCTCATGACCCTATCAGTACTGCTGGGGCCATTTTTGAATTTGTCGCCAGCAGTGCCGGCACTTGCAACCTTCACCATATTAGGCATAGCTACGTTGGATAGTTTTAGCTTGCAAGGCAAGGGTGGTACTATCTTTTTAGATTGGATTGCTGGTTTTTCTAGCGAACACCGCGATCGCATCGTCCACCACGAAGCAGGGCATTTTTTGGTTGCTGACCTGCTGGGGATTCCCGTTACCGGCTACACACTCAGTGCTTGGGAAGCCTGGAAACAGGGGCAACCTGGGCAAGGTGGCGTTAGCTTTGACGATCGCGAATTAGCATCTCAATTAGAAGTGGGTAAAATCACCGCCCAAATGCTAGACCGCTACTGCACTGTTTGGATGGCGGGTATTGCTGCTGAAACTCTAGTTTTTAATGATGCTGAGGGTGGCGCTGATGATAAAAGCAAGCTGATAGGAGTCTTGACAATTTTGGGCTTTTCTGAATCAGTTTATCAACAGAAACTGCGGTTTCATGCCCTCCAAGCAAAAACCCTACTGCAAGAAAATTGGTCTAGTTATGAAGCTTTAGTTAATACCATGCGACAACGCGCTTCGGTAGAAGATTGTCATGCTGAGTTAGGAATGGGGAATGACAAATGACAAATCCCTACTTTTATGAAGAAACAGCTTTTAAATGTGAAACATGATGAGATAAGTATTTTGAGTGAATAACTCGATTACGCCCAGCATTTTTAGCCTGTAACAGACACTGATCGGCGCGATTCAGCAGACTCTCTCCTTGTTTGTCATCGTCAGCTTGGAGACTGGCTGTACCCAGACTAATAGTGATATTAATTGTCAGTTTATTACTGAGTGCAAATGGTTCGTCGCTGACTACGCGATTAAGACGACGGGCTATTAATAGTGCTTCATCATCAGTAGTGTTAGCCAGAAGAATCACAAATTCTTCGCCACCATAGCGGAATGCTGTGTCTTGACAGCGTAGGTTGTGTCGCAAACGCTGACATAATACTTGCAAAATGCGATCGCCTACTAAATGTCCATGAGTATCGTTAACTTTCTTGAAATGATCTACATCTAGAATAATCAAACTCAGAGAAGTTTTTTGACTTCTAGCTCTTTCAATTTGCCTCGGTAAGTCCCATTCTAAAGCACGACGATTACTTAATTCTGTCAACGAATCAGCTAAGGCGATCGCTGATAACATATCATTTGTCCGAATCAAATCTCGATATTTTTGTGCTTTTCGCAAGCCAACAGTCAATTGAGCAAGTATTAATCCATGATTAGCAGTCAACTCCGCCAAATTATGGTCTGTTTTTTTATCGATAAGATGCCAAATATAAGCATCGGCTCCTTGCTTTAGGGCCGCGGCGCTCATCTCTAATTCTCTATGCCAACCCTTATTTCTATCAGTAAGTTGTTGGGAACGATCCTCGAAAAGAATACAGTATATCCAAGATAGTTTTGTCTGGTCTTTCAACCAACTGCACAGTTCTATACTGCCATCAAGACTAGCCTGCACAAGTATTATATCGGGGGGCGTTGTTTTAATCCGCGACACTGCTTGATTCAGATTGTCTATGTCTTCTACATTAAAAGCAGTCGCATAACGGATCTGATCTGGAAGTGTGGCGATAAAATGATTTTTTCCAAAGACCAGAATAGAAATATTCATTGCTTTATTTTTTATCCTATTTAAATTTTAAAGAAATTAATTTGAGTAACATGCTGCTGTTGTTGCCTAATGCTAGATATGATTTTTTAGGCTGAGTTATATTTCTTGATATATTATTTTTTGAACACTTAATCTACATTATTTTTCCAAATTTAATCTCCTTTTAAGGTTTTATCTTTACTCCTACAGTTGTTGAAATATCTACTTCTGACAACTAATGTCTTCTTTACACAATATTTTTCAAACAGTAAAAATACTGAATATTTATTAGATATATAAAAACTATTCCTGTAGTTTCTTAAGTGTTATTTTCCTGATAAAATTACTAAAATGAATAGTTTGTAATAACCGTCATCCTAGGCAATTAAATTTCTTTTTGTGTAGAAAAATTAAGAAAATATAAAAAGTTTTAACTCAACGCTTGAAACCAAAATTTTATCATTGAATTAAAAATGTTATTTACCATAGGAGACTTCTGCATTTTTATTAATAAACTAGGCTCTCATTAGGTATTAAGGTAGGAGTGTATGGCAAAAATAATGCAGAACTAAATAGATAGCAAAACTCTCTGCTGATATGGACATGGAGCTTTCTGGCACTAATAAACTCTACAATTGCAGAGCGAATTTATAGGGTAAAAAATCTCCAATTGAAACTGGGGTGTAAAGCTTGGTTTAACAATGTATTGGCAGGAGAAATAAAATGTCTCTGCCTACTCGCTTTATCTGGGTTTGTTTACTTAACTCGCATTTTTTGTTTAATTGGTTGCAACATCTTGAAGAAGAATTCAGAAGTTGCGGATTCCACCGTGACAGTTTTAGCTTTAACATCGACATCCACCTTAGACTCAGGTTCCATAACGTGGATGGATTCAGTAATTGTTTCTGCACATCCCTCACAAGCAATATTTGATACTTTCATCTGTAGTACCATTTATTACCTTGGTACGGGGTTTTAAAGTATTTCTTAAGAATTAATGCTAACTATCGAAAGGCAGTCACATATCCTGCTAGAGGCAGATAATAGCCTAAAAGCATCCTCATCACTGGATATAGCTTACAGACTTGCACAATTTACTGGCGGTAATATGAAACAAAATGCAAGAATATATAAAGCTATTGATGAAAATACACCTATCTAGTGCCGCTACGCCCAAGTCTAAAGTTAAAAATACCTATGTCTTCAAATCCCCAGTACCTAAGCGGTAACGAAATTCGCAACATATTCCTTAACTTCTTTGCCCAACGGAGTCACCAAATCCTTCCAAGTGCCTCTCTCGTGCCAGAAGACCCAACTGTGCTGCTAACGATCGCGGGGATGCTACCATTTAAGCCGATATTCTTGGGGCAGAGGACACCAGAGTTTAAGCGGGCTACGACTTCGCAAAAGTGTATCCGTACCAACGATATCGAAAATGTTGGACGCACTAAACGGCATCATACGTTTTTTGAGATGCTGGGTAATTTCAGCTTTGGTGATTATTTTAAAGAACAAGCGATCGCTTGGGGTTGGGAAATCTCCACCCAAGTCTTTGGCTTTTCCCCCCAAAATCTCGTCGTCAGCGTCTTTGAAGATGATGATGAAGCCTTTGCTATCTGGCGCGATCAAATTGGTGTGCCGGTAGCGAGAATTAAACGCTTGGGCGAAGATGATAACTTTTGGGTATCTGGCCCGACTGGCCCTTGTGGCCCTTGTTCAGAAATATATTACGACTTCCACCCAGAACGCGGTGACGAAAATATCGATTTAGAAGACGATTCCCGGTTTATCGAGTTTTACAACCTCGTGTTCATGCAATATAACCGGGATGCTTCCGGTAATTTAACGCCACTGCAAAACAAGAACATTGACACCGGTATGGGTTTGGAGAGAATGGCGCAAATTCTCCAAAAAGTGCCGAATAACTATGAAACTGACCTAATTTTCCCAATTATTCAAACAGCCGCCCAAATTGCTGGCATTGACTACCACAGCAGCGATGAGAAAACCAAAGTTTCTCTAAAAGTTATTGGCGATCACGTTCGTTCTGTTGTCCACATGATCGCTGATGAAATTCGCGCTTCTAACGTCGGAAGAGGTTATGTGTTGCGGCGATTAATTCGGCGCGTGGTGCGTCATGGGCGATTAATTGGGATTTCTGGCGAATTTACTACCCAAGTTGCCGAAAGTGCGATCGCTCTTTCTGAATCAGCTTACCCTAATGTGCGCCAACGGGAAGCAGCAATTAAAGCTGAGTTGCAACGGGAAGAATCGAATTTCCTCAGAACTCTGGATAGAGGCGAAAAACTCCTAGAAGAAATCATCCAAGAGGTAAAACAGCAAGGAAACACTCAAATTAGTGGTGAAAGTGCATTTACCCTTTATGACACCTACGGATTTCCTCTCGAACTTACTCAAGAAGTTGCCGAGGAAAATAATCTCACAGTTGATGTTGAGGGATTTGAGGCACAAATGGAAATCCAAAAAGGACGTGGTAGAGATGCACATGAAACCATCGATTTAACTGTGCAAGGTTCCCTCGACAAGCTAGCAGAACACATCCAAGTCACCGAGTTTTTAGGCTATACCCAACCTGCAACGACAGCGAAAGTCGAAGCGATTTTGCTAGAAGGTGTTTCCCAAGAGGAAGCAGAAGCGGGAACACAGGTACAAATTGTTCTTGACAAAACGCCATTTTATGCTGAATCCGGGGGACAAATTGGCGATCGCGGTTATATCTCTGGTGATGGGATTGTTGCTCGCGTTGAAGATGTTAAAAAAGAATCTGATTTCTTTGTTCACTTCGGACGGATCGAACGCGGTACACTGCGCGTAGGCGATCGCGTCAACGCCCAAATCGATCCGGCTTGTCGCCGTCGCGCCCAAGCAAACCATACTGCAACGCATCTGTTACAAGCAGCATTGAAAAAAATTGTTGATGATGGCATATCTCAAGCAGGTTCCTTGGTTTCCTTCGATCGGTTGCGCTTCGATTTCAACTGTCCCCGCGCGTTAACAGCAGAGGAAGTGCAACAAATTGAAGAACAGGTAAACACTTGGATTGCTGAAGCCCATGCTGCAAAGGTGGAAGTATTACCTTTAGCAGAGGCGAAAGCTAAAGGTGCTGTTGCCATGTTCGGCGAAAAATACGGCGATGAAGTGCGGGTAATTGACTTCCCTAGCGTATCAATGGAACTGTGCGGTGGAACTCATGTCAGCAATACGGCTGAAATTGGTGTTTTCAAGATTATCTCGGAAGCTGGCGTGGCTTCTGGAGTGCGGCGCATTGAAGCTGTTTCAGGGCCGGCAATCCTAGATTATCTCAACCTGCGGGATAAAGTAGTTAAAGATTTGAGCGATCGCTTTAAAGTTAAACCCGAAGAATTGCCAGACAGAATTACAAGTCTGCAAAGCGAACTCAGAACTAGCCAGAAGGAATTGGAAACCTTGAAGGTACAATTAGCGATCGCTAAGTCTGACAGTTTACTACAAACAGCCGAAACTGTAGGCGATCATAAAATCATCGTCGCCCAATTAGAAGATGTCGATCCAGAATCATTGAAAACCGCAGCCGAACGCTTATTGCAAAAAATCGGTAACGGTGCAGTGGTACTAGGTTCTGTTCCCGAAGCCGACAAGGTAAGCATAGTTGCAGCTTTTAGTCAAGAAGTCAACAAAAAAGGTTTGCAAGCTGGTAAATTTGTCGGTGCGATCGCTAAAATCTGCGGTGGCGGCGGCGGTGGAAGACCGAACTTAGCCCAAGCCGGCGGACGCGATGCGAGTAAATTACCAGATGCATTGGCACAAGCAGAAAGTGAGTTAAAGTCGGCATTGAGTTAAAACTCTTTGTTACAGCATCTGTCTTAGTAGTCTGTCAATAAATAATTGATGGATAAATCCCCTGTAGAGACGGCGATTTATCGCGTCTCTCTAACCGTCAAAATTAATTTGACACAATAGTAGGGGCAATTCATGAATTGCCCCTACGGAAAATCAAGGCTTTTACTGCCTTTCTGCGTAAGTCCTAAATATTCCAAAACAGATGAAAAAATCCTCTCTATTTCTCTTCTCTCTGTGTTCTCTGCGCCTCTGTGGTTCGTTGATTTCCTTAAACCATCTCAAACTCTAATTGATGACTCTTAAAAAAATCATGAGTAAAATGATCCACCACATTCGTATCAGCTAATTCCAAATTATAAAAATCCACAGCTTCATGGTCAAAATGGGGCCCAGCGTGCCAAGTCCCCTCATGCAGCTTGATAAAACAATTCCCCGGAATGCGGAAAGCAGCAATCTCTTCTAATGCTGGTTCATTCATATCATTATGAGGAGGACAAACAGCAATTAACCAATCCTTCCCTGACAAAGAACCTAAACATTGAGTGCATTGCTGATGGCGAGTAATTTTGTGAAACTTTCGCCCTCTCTCCTTCAACCGCATAATATAAAATCGTGGAATCCCGTTTTGCAGGTTTAACAGGGCATCTTCCGAATCGTAACCTTTGCCATCAAGACTTGCAAAAATCACCTGTCCATAAGGCTGAAAATTTTCAGAATTTACCCATTGCGCTTGCAATTGTTGCACCATCTTTGATGTACCCATATCAAATCTTTGATAGAGATTACTTAGGTTTATTTTCCCCCAAAATGACTGAATTTTATACATACAGCCATTATGGTGAGTTCCTGAGTTTTAATGCTCTAAATTGTTAAAAAATGACTTTAACTAGCTAGATAACTCCGTACTTGTTCCTTTTGTCGTCGGAGAAGACTGAGAGCTTTTTGCTCAATCTGGCGTACCCGTTCTCGACTAATCCCCATGCGATCGCCAATCTGCGCTAAAGAAAGTTCATAGCCATCAGTCAAACCAAATCGCAAGGTTAATATTTCTCGCTGCTGGGGAGATAACTTTGCCAACAAGTCGTGTAAATCTTGGTGCAAAGATTCTTCAACAGCATAATCTTCAGGAGAAGGCCCATCATCTTCCAGGATATCCTGCAATTCTGTATCTTGTTGTTCGCCAACTCGCGCCTCTAGCGAAAAAGGTTGACGCGCCAAATACAAACATTCTCTAACTTGGCTAGGTGTCAAAGATAATGCAGTCGCAATTTCAGCAGTAGTGGGAACCCGACCCAGCTGTTGAGATAATTCTCGCTGTACCCGTTTAATTTTGTTCAGTTTCTCAAAGACGTGGATCGGTAAACGAATCGTTCGTCCTTGTTGAGCGATCGCTCGCGTGATTCCTTGACGAATCCACCAGTAAGCGTAGGTAGAAAACTTATAACCAAGAGCAGGATCAAATTTATCCACTCCTCGCTCTAAACCCAAAGTCCCTTCTTGAATTAGATCCATAAATTCCAGATTGCGGTGCTGGTATTTCTTCGCCACTGCTACCACCAACCGGAGATTAGCCTGAATCATTTTTTTCTTGGCTTGGTGTCCTTGACTTAACTGTTGCTCTAGTACCTCAACAGCTAACTCCACCCGATCTGCCCATTCTTGTAGCGTGGGTTCGTGGTCTAATTTCACAGCCAATTCTTCCTTAGCAGCTAATAAATTCATCATCAGCTGCACTTGTTGGGCAAAAATAACCTCTTGTTCGCGAGTCAACAAATCTACACGCCCGATCTCTTGCAGATAACTACGCACAATATCATCTGTAGCTCGAGGTTTTTTATCTGCGGCTAAACTTTTTTTCTTCGTTTTTTGAACTTCGGTAGGTGGAGATGTTAAGTTGCTCATGGTTATTTGCTCCTCTGTAACCTCATCAATTTATTGGTATCAAGTCTATATATTCAGACCCATAGCCATTCCACACTGCTAATCATATTAATTGGCAATACTGATGAATTTTGGACTATGATCCATTACAAGTTAATTGTTGGAGATAATAAACCCAAAATCAACCCACCTCATAATAATAACATTATCACCAGTCACAAATCAATTCCCCTAAAGTATTATCACTATATCTTTTGAAGTAATTACACTTGTTTCTCATAGAAAATTGCAGATTTTCAAACATAATTATATGTAGTTCAATTCTTCAATGTAGTTAATGGGAAAAATAAAAACTTGATTGAGCAAAAATCTCATTCCCAAAAGAGAACTTAATAACAGCAGATATCAACATAGCTCCAAACTTTTTAACCACGGAGCTTTTAATTTTTTAATAGGCTGATTATACTTCTATGTAATTCTAATTAAGTGGAATTAATTATATATAAAATATTCATTTTTTACTTTTATTTATTGCTAGATAATTAAATCATCTCAAGCTGGATACATAACAGGCGATCGCTAAATTTTAACAAAAGCACTTTCATGCTCAAGAACAGCTTTCTTGCGGAGTCCGGCTAAATACTTGTAATTAAGGATTTAGAATAACGAAGACGCAGGTATGTGTGACAATTGCACTTTTGTCATACTGCACGCAGACATCTGCATTGAATGCGATACTATCAATCTGATTGCTTTTGGAGACATTTTTAGAATAAAAGTAGTAACAGTGGTCACATTAGCACCAAGGATAGTTCTTGGCAAGACATGAACACCCGCGATCGCTACTAATATCTTATTAAAGCGAAAAGATTTACGTTATGATTGCAGGGATCTGGATCGATTAGAGATAAATATATTTCATGTATACGACAATCCTCTGCGATCGCTAAAGCACATGTAAGTGTGCGTCCATGAAAAGAACAGGGTTCAAGAGTTACATACATTCTCAACAAGTTGAAAGCTTTACCTTGAATCTGTTTAAGTGCGTAAGCCTCAGCATGATGTTCTCCTGGTACTTGCCTATACCCTTGAGCTACTGTCTTTTGGGTATCTACAATTACACAGCCTACTGATGGACTAAGCAAACATTCCGGCAGAGCTTTTCTGCTTTGAGTTAAAGCAGCCAGCATAAACATTTCATCCATGTTTTAGCGTAAATTATCAGGGTAAATTACACTACCAAAAATTAGTTATCCTTAGTAAAAAAATTCCGATATCAAAATTTAGTAACTGTTACACTAATACCAGAATCGAGCTTAGGAACCTTAAAATACTCAATTGGCTCAGTGCTTTGAGAACTTGGGATATTTGTTGGCTTCTGACATTCTTTAAAGAAAGCACCAGGGTTATTGATGAATTCAAGCGGGTTAATCTTTTGACATCCTTGCTCCTGAACTAACGAAATTGATTCAGCAGTTTTTTTGGAATTATTAGCCTGTCCTGTGAAATTTCTCCATGTAGTGGTAATTGTCGCGGGTTCCGTCAATAAAACTCCAGCCCGATTGCGATCGTGAAATTGCTCCTTCAGAGCATCGCCTGTTGCGATCGGAACATTATCTTGGTTAGCATAGACACTCTGAGGTAGAACAAGTACACCAATCACAACCACTAAGGAGATAAAAGAGGATTTCATAATTCAATCTCTTAATGTCAGTTTAATAATTACAATTCGCTAGATACAGACATCAAACAATAGCAGTCTAGTTTTAGTACTTCAGACTAACACAGGTACTAAGAAGTATAGCTAAACTTCATTAAAAATCTAATGAAGTCTAATCAGAGGTAAATTTTTGTCTAGGAGGAGGTTGTTGAGGAATCCACCCTATAAAACATCAAAATTCGACACTCCCCTGTTATCTGGCTCCCTTTGTAACTGTGCTAATTCATATTTTGTTACCCGTACTACTAGCCGTTTATCTTTTCTACGTGTTACCATACGGTTACATAGATAACACAACATAAATATTATTTAGCTAAATCTTGTAAGATGTATTTTGCGTCTATTGCAGAATACATCTTACAAGATGATTGCAAGTTTACATTTGAACCTAAAATACTGGGATATAAACCCAAGGACGGGAACTGTGTTGTAATTTTCACACATAAAGGCACATCAACAAACCTTTCACCAGTCTAGGCAAATTAAACGGAGTAAGAGTTATTACAATTTAGATACTCGGATTATGTAATCTGAGTATTGTCAGTTCCGTATAATTCCCCAAACTTGGCATTATTCAGCATTATTTCAGAGTAAGAATTAGTTGTTGCTGAAAGCTTCTAATAAGCTTACGTAAACATCCATACAATCTTTCCAATTATCTCTTCTCCCTACACAGAGTCTATCTCTGAAGCGCTTACATTACTCGTGGCTGGCAAAATTGCTATATCCCTTACCATTAAGGTATTAATTGCTCTTATCTTTTCAAAATTGGCGAATCGGCAGCTAATGTCCTGGTATATTATATGAATTTTTTGTAAAGTTATCGCTTTAAGTGTTCTTACATAATATGATATTGAATGTCGGATTACTAATCAATAATTACATCAGCATTAACGTAAAACTGAATCAACAAAAAAAGGAGTGCTAATAAATTGCTAAAAAATATGAGTTATCCTGTTATTTCTCTCAGCAATATCTAAAACCCTGTGAATGTGGGTAATATATGCAGAAAATATGCTTGACGCAGTTTAGTCGAATATATTCTGTGGGTTAAGCTGTCAGATAATACTCTGGGTTTAAAACAATTTAGAATCAGTTAATAAAATCGTCAACACTCTATATATAGCTATCAGAATATAGGCTAGCAAATTTTGATAAATTATTACTACAATAGTTTCATTAAAATTAAAAAGAAGTTGAGTCTATTTGAGTCTGGCTTTGATAGAATTTCGTTAACTCATAACCAACGCAAATATTACTAAGAGAATCTACAGCAAATAGTCTTTAACTTTAAATTTTTCTTATTATGACGATGGAATCTTTACCACAGTTTGAAGAAGTAAATATTCAGAAATACTTAGAAGTTATTCAACGGCGTTGGCTACCTCTAGTTGGAATTTTTAGCATAGCTGTTACTCTTGGATGCTTGTATGCGTTTTCACTGAAACCCTCATACAAGGCAGAAGGCAGTTTGATGATTAAAACAAATCGTTCTTCCTCCCTCACAGGGGTATCAGAAGATATAGGAAGATTGGAAGCTTTGAACTTAAACGACAATCCCTTGGAAACTCAGGTGAGAGTTATTGGCTCAAATCCAGTGATTGGCAAAACAATTAATTCACTTCAACTCAAAGATAGTAAAGGCAAACTACTGTCGATTCCTGACTTGGCAATGCAACTAAAAATAGAAGGAATCAAAGGCACCGATGTTGTACAAATCTCTTATAAAGGTAGCGATCGTGGACTGGCTGCCAAAATTGTAAATGAAGTTATCAAAAGTTATATTGACCTAAATATCAAGGCTAATCAGGAGGAAGCACGAACAGCCAAAGAAGTTCTTGTAACGGAAGTACCCAAAGCTGAGGACATTGTTACAAGAGCTGAATCAAAACTGCGGGTATTTAAAGAACAGAATAAAATTGTTGTTCTGGAACAAGAAGCAACCGCAGCAGTCGATACGATTTCTAAGTTAGGAAACCAACTTTCTGAAGCTCAAGCTCAACTAAATAATGTCACAGGTCGTTTAGAACAGTTAAGCAAGGAAGCTCAGGTAAATCCACAACAGGGTGTACTTGCATCTGAATTGAGTCAAGCACCTGGAGTTCAAACAGTGCTTACCCAACTCCAAGAAACAGAAAGCAAGCTGGCAGTAGAACGTACCCGTTTTTCACCTGAACACCCTATAATTATTGACTTACAAGCAAAAGTTGTAGCTCTTCAGAGCTTGTTAAAAGAGAGGACAGGACAAGTCGCTGGTACAGCACAGGTAACACAGGCAAGTTTACAGGTTGGACAACTGCGCCAAAGCTTAATTGCAGATATTACTCGTGCTCAGGCAGATCGTATCGGTCTAAAAAGACAAATTGACACACTCTCCCAACAGCAAGCTGCTTACATCAAACGAGCAAATAATTTGCCAAAACTAGAACAGAAGCAACGAGAGTTAGAACGAAAACTACAAGCGGCTCAAACAACTTACGAAACACTATTAAAGAAACGCCAAGAAATTGATATTGCAGAGAACCAAAAAATTCCTAATGCTCGTGTAATTTCCTTAGCTTTAGTTCCCGAAAAAGCAGAAGGGCCTCGCAAAACGCTATTTATTGTTGGTGGAGGAGCAGTTGGTCTTTTCTTAGGTGTCATTGTCGCCTTTAGTTTAGACTTGATAGACCGCTCAGTCAAGACAGTTAAAGAAGCTAAGGAAGTCTTGAAATACACTGTTTTAGGAGTAATTCCAGCACAAGGCAAAAATGGTAAAGCTCATTCTTCTATAGGAGGAATTGATAGACCTATCCCCAAAATCATTGGTAGAGATATTCCTTATTTCCCTCTTGGTAACGCATATCAAATACTTCAAGTAAACTTGAAGTTTCTCTGTTCTGATAAACCGCTAAAAAGCATTGTAATCACCAGTTCCGTTGCCAAAGAAGGAAAGTCTGACGTGTCTGCAAATTTAGCTGTGACTATGGCTCAAGCAGGCCGTCGAGTGTTGTTGGTGGATGCAGATATGCGTCATCCTATACAGCATCATATCTGGGGGCTAAACAATACAGTTGGACTAAGTAATGTCATTGTAGGTCAAGTTTCTTTAGATGCAGTTGTTCAAGAAGTTATGCCTAATTTAGAGGTTCTTACTTCTGGAGTTTTGCCTCCCAACCCAGTAGCGCTGCTAGATTCTCAACGGATGGCAACATTGATAAGTAACTTTTGTAGAGATTACGATCTAGTTATTTTTGATACACCACCTCTCTCGGGAATAGCAGATGCTGCTGTTTTAAGCACCCTTACTGATGGCATTCTATTAGTCGTTCGTCCTGGGGTAGTCGACTTGAACAGTGCTAATGCAGCTAAAGAATTTTTAAATCAGTCAGGTCAGAAGGTGTTAGGGATAGTCATTAATGGTGTGAATATTAAAAATGAGTCTAATAATTATTTACCTGAAAGCAAAAAACGACAAATTGAACAAGATTTAGTATCTAGCAGTTTAACCAAATTTACCAAAGAGCGTTAAATTTTCGTATGTAGAGCCTCAGAGCCTTACTACAAACATCTAAACCAAAGTTTTTGACTGTAGGATTAAATTAATGACATTAAGCAAAAATCTCAAGCAATTCCTAAAATCAAATACTCCATTAGCCAAATGGAAAGGCTCTCTTTATACAAAGACAATAATTCTCAAAAATCAGGTAAAAAATTATGACATCTATAAGCAAATATTATCTCCTCAACAAAGTAATGAATTACTTACCAATCTGATTACAGATAGTAGACCTTTTATGATTAGTCGCTTTGGCAGCACAGAAGCTTATTGTGTACATGAATACCTAAAAGGAGGTTACAAGGGATCTATATTTGAATCGATGTCTAATGATTCTGGGTTTTTTCCAGTAGATGAAAAGCATCTAAATCGATTTAGTCAACTTTTTCTAGAATCGTCGAAATCTATAGATGCTTTGGGAGTATGGTTTCAAATTGGAGAGCCAGAAATCATCAGAAACTCTTGTCCACAAGCTTCTTTTGTTGAATTAAATACACTTGAGCCTTATTATCACAACAACCCTTGGAGTCAGAATCTTGAAGGGAAAAAAGTTTTAGTCATTCATCCTTTTGCAGAAACTATCCTATCACAATATAAAAACAATAGAAAGTTACTTTTTAAAAATCCAAATATTCTGCCTGAATTTGAGTTAATTACCTTCAAAGCAGTTCAGTCTCTGGCTGGAACTCAAACTCAGTTTAATACTTGGTTTGATGCTTATGATTGGATGTGTAACAACATTAAAGATCAAGATTTTGACATAGCTATTATAGGATGTGGTGCTTATGGACTTCCATTAGCTGCTTACGTTAAATCTCTGGGGAAACAGGCTATGCATCTTGGAGGAGCAACTCAAATTCTTTTTGGAATTAAAGGCAATCGTTGGGATAAAATTCCATTTTTTCAGTCTCTTTATAATGAATACTGGGTGAGATGTAGAACTGACGATATACCAACAAATCCTTCAAAATATCCAGCCTATTGGTAGTTGTAAGTTGTAAAACTCCATTTCATTTTACTATTGGAGATGCATTTTTATATGGGTATAAATAAAATCAAAACATCTTGTTTAATTAATAATTACAATTACGCTGGATTTCTCTCAGAGGCAATTGATAGCGCTTTAAATCAAACTATTAAATTTGATGAAATTATTATTGTTGATGACGCTTCCACAGATAATTCTGTGGAAGTCATCACTAAATTTACTCAATTAGCTAATGTTAAATCTATTTTAAAAGATAAAAATCAAGGGCAATTATCATCCTTTAACGAAGGGTTTTTAGCTGCGACTGGGGATATTATATTTTTTCTAGATGCCGATGATATTTATGAACCTCAATATTTAGAAACCACCCTAAATTTTTATAATAGACGTAATGAATGTGATTTTATATTTTGTGCCTATAAGAAATTTGGGGCAGTGGAAGAAACATTTCAAGTTGATACCGTTGATTTGGATTTAGGTTATTCAGTCATCAGAACTTTATATAGTGGTGAATGGATTGGCTCCATAACTTCAACATTATCAATACGTAGAGAAATAATTAGAAAATTTTTACCTATTCCCAATATAGAAGATTGGCGTGTAAGGGCTGATGACTGTCTGATATGGGGCGCTTCTTTGGTAGGTGCTAAAAAGTTTTACATGTCTAAACCTTTAGTGATGTATAGAATACATCAAAACAACCATTATCATAACAAGAAATTCTTAGATATAGACAATAACTATGAATATAAGAGATTCTGGAAACGTAATTCTCTATTTAATTACATTTTGCAAAAAAATAATTTAAGTTTACCGTTGTTATTGGCTTTTACCTCTCTCAATGAGTTAAAAACAATACCATGTCCAAAACACGAAGATTTTATTTCATACATGAAAATAATATTTTTGTTTGAGCATAATTTCTTTTGGAAAACGAAGGGCATAATTTTATTATTTAGCTATTTTTTGAAAACTCTAATGGCTGGTAAATTTAAAATGTTGTAGGCAATAAATTAAGCCTAGATAAATAAACATAATGTTTCACCTTAAAAAACAAAGATAGTACATGAGAAAGTGTCACACAATTAACTCCTAAAAATCATGCTAAGTAAATTAAAAATTCCCAGTTTATCAAAATTTACATCTCGTTCTGGGCTGCGTGCAATTATTGCCAATACAGGTTGGTTGTTTGCTGACCGCATTCTCCGTATGGGTGCAAGCTTGGTTGTAGGAGTATGGGTAGCACGCTACTTAGGAGTACAGCAGTATGGTCTTTTTAACTATGCTTTAGCTTTTGTTAGCTTATTTAGCCCAATTTTCACTCTAGGGTTGGATGATGTAGTCATTCGCCATATTATCCGTCAATCATCAAATAGAGAGGAAATTTTAGGAACCACTTTTTGGCTAAAATTGCTTGGTGGAATTGCTTCTGTCTTATTTGCAGTTAGCACCATGTTTTTCTTAGGTGAGCATGAAACACTGAAGATATCGCTAGTTGCAATTTTAGGAATGGCAGGAATTTTTAGGGCGACTGATACCGTTGATTTGTGGTTTCAATCACAGGTGCAGTCAAAATACAGTGTGATCGCTAGAAACATAGCATTTCTGCTAAATACTGCTATTAAAATCGGACTAATTTTAACAAAAGCATCATTGTTAGCTTTTGCTTGGGCAACATTAGCAGAATTTGCAATGAGTGCAATTGGCTTACTGATTGTTTACCAAGTTAAAGGGTATTCATTGTGGTTATGGCGTTGGAGTTTGTCTGCTGCCAAAACCCTTCTTAAAGAGAGTTTACCTCTAATTTTTTCGGGGTTCGCTATCATGATTTTTATGAGAATCGATCAGGTGATGTTAGGTCAAATGATCGGAAATAGTGAGGTTGGAATTTATTCTGCTGCTGTCCGTGTATCTGAAATTTGGTATTTTATTCCGGGGGCTATTGTTTCTTCTGTTGCTCCTTCAATTTACGCAGCTAAGGAAAAATCAGAAAGTCTTTACTATCAGCGAATAGGACAATTACTCAGTCTAATGACATGTATATCTTTAGGAATTGCTCTGCCAATGACATTCCTATCCGAAAAGATAATTATGGTGATGTTTGGGAGTGGATATGCGGAAGCGGGACCAATATTATCAGTTCATATTTGGACTTCTTTGTTTGTATTTATGGGTCTTGCCACATCACCTTGGTTTATTGCTGAAGGTTTGAACAATGTTTCTTTAGGTAAAACTTTATTTGGGGCGATACTAAACATTATTCTCAATTTATTCCTTATTCCCAAATATGGTGGACTTGGGGCTGCGAGTGCAACAATAATTTCACAAGCTGCTGCTACTTTTATATGCAACGCATTTGATTCAAGAACACAAAAGATTTTTAAGATTCAGGTGCGATCGCTTCTTCCTTTTTATAAATATTGATCGTTATTATCTAACTTTTATATAGCAAGTATATTTAGCCAAATTAATCCAAGATGGAAACACCAGTAACTTTTATTATTTTCAAGCGCCCACAAATAACAGAGAAGGTTTTTGAAGCTATTCGCCAAGCAAAACCAACAAAACTTTTTGTAATTGCAGATGGGGCCCGCACCGACCGCGAAGATGAGGCAGAAAAGTGTGAAGCAACTCGGGCAATTATTGAAAGAGTTGATTGGGAATGCGAGGTGATCAAGAATTATTCTGATATCAACTTAGGTTGTGCAAAACGAGTATCTAGTGGTTTAGATTGGGTATTTAATAATGTTGAAGAGACAATTATTTTAGAAGATGATTGTATCCCTCATCCGACATTTTTCAGATTTAGCGAAGAACTGCTAGAAAAATATAGAGACGATACCAGAATTGCCACAATCTCTGCTCAAAATCTTCAATTTGGACGAAAACGTACCAATTACAGTTACTATTTTTCTCGCTACAACCACTGCTGGGGTTGGGCAAGTTGGAGACGTGCTTGGCAGCATTATGATTTGACTATCAAACTCTGGCAAGAAGTGCAATCAGAAAACCTCTTACATGACATTCTTATCGATCCGAAAGCAGTAAGTTATTGGCGACGAATATTTCAGTCTGTTTATAACAATCCTACAGGTATAACCTGGGATTACCAATGGACATTTGCCTGCTGGATACAGGGTAGCTTAAGCATTATTCCCAATGTCAATTTGATTTCTAATGTTGGCGTTGGTGCGGACGCGACTCACTTCACTTCCAACCAGGAATTTTCGTTCATCAATATGTCGATGCAGCCAATGGAATTTCCTTTAAAACATCCACCCTATATTGTGAGAAATGTAGAGGCAGATAATTTTACTCAAAAAACAGTATATAAAGCAACTATATTGAATATTTTTAAAGAGGAAGTGAAGAAAAGATTGAATTACTCAGCGATAAAAAAATAGTGATATCTTTAGTTAATTAATTAAATGTCAATAATGAACGTAAAGTTAACAGAAAAAATATTAACTATCTTACTACTACTCATTGCAGCAGGGGTATTAACAATACACCCTGCACAAGAAGTCTCTATGTCTACCCTTGGAGGCGATAAGGTAGATACTTTATTCAATATAATTTCATATTTAATATTGTTTTATTTTCTAATTTCGTACTGGAAAGGTTTTGTTTATGTAATTACAAAAAGTCCATTACAGTTTTTTTTACTAGCAATAGTTATATTTTCCATATTGTGGTCAGAAGACGTAAGTTCTACTCTAAAAGATATAAAAGGTCTAATTCGAATATATTTTCTTGCAATCTATTTGGCAATGCGTTATCCCCTTAGAGAACAAATGAGGCTAATAGCTTGGGCGCTTGGTGCATCTGCATTATTGTCTATGATATTCTCTGCATTCATACCAGGTTATATTCACAAATCACCTGAATTAGTAGATATGTGGAGCGGAATTTATGGTCATAAAAATGAATTAGGTTACATGATGAACTGGAGCTCAGGAGTTTTTTTACATCTTGCCCTTAGTAGCTATCGATATCGCTGGTTGATGTGGGCACTATGTGGGTTATCTATATGTCTAATTATCCTCACACGTTCAACAACATCTTTGGCGATCCTATTGACAATGATATTACTTTTGCCTTTTTATCGATCCTTTCAAAAAACTAATTATAAATTACAAGTTATTATGATTACTTCAGCTTTAATGCTACTCATTATTTTTTCAATATTACTGATCAATAATGCCGAAACTGTAGTTGGTACTTCTGGTAAAGACCTTACCTTCAATGGACGCTCTGATCTCTGGGAACTAGTGATATCTAAGGTTTTGGAAAGACCTTGGCTAGGTTATGGATTTTCTGGATTTTGGACTAGTAATGCTGCATCTAATCTGAGAGCTACTTATGATTGGGCAAGTAATGCTCACAATGGTTTTTTAGAACTATTGTTAGAATTAGGATTTTTAGGTTTCTTGACTTTTGCAGCAGGATTTATCCGGTTCTTCGTAATGGCACTGACTCGAATTGTTTCGGTGGCAGAAAAACCTGAAGATTATTGGCCAATGCAGATGCTAGTTATCATCGTCATCGTGAATTTTTCAGAAGCAAGATTATTAACTCCCAGTTGGAATTGGTTAATGTATGTCACAACCTCTTTATCTCTGACTCTTAGTTTTCAGCGTACACCAATATATAAATAAGTCAGTAGTTTACATACTTCCATAATTGAAAGGAGAGAAAACATGAAAAAGTTAAATTTTGGATGTGGACACAGATTTTCATCTGGATGGATCAATATAGATTTTAATTCTGAGCATCCTGAAGTAATTGCCCATAATTTGCTGCAACCACTTCCATATCCTAAAGATTATTTCGATGTAATTTATAGCAGTCATGTCCTAGAGCATTTCTCTAAAGAAACAGGAGAAATGCTGGTGAAAGAATGCTATAGAGTTCTCAAGCCTCAGGGCATTTTACGCATCGTTGTTCCTGACTTAGAACGAACATGCCGTGAATATTTAAGAATTATCGACACTATTGAAAATGAGGAATCAAGGAAACAATATGAATGGGTTATTATTGAGCTAATCGATCAATTGGTGAGAACAGAACAAGGCGGATTGATGAAAACTTATTGGCGGGAAGTGCTTGAAAACAATGATGAGCCATCCATAACCTATGTACAAGAAAGAACAGGTGTTAAAATCAAAGAAGAGATAGCAAACAATAATACTTCTTCTTTGTTACAAAAGGTATTTAATATCAATCAAAATAAACTCAGAAACAAATTCAAATACCTCTATATTGACATGGTAAAGAAGTTGATACCACGCTATGTCCGCAAGTCTATGATAGATGAAACATCCCTGGGTGAAAAACATAAGTGGATGTATGATAGCTATAGTATGAAAACGCTCTTTGAAAGAGTTGGCTTTTTAGATATTAAATTTATGGATGCCCATACAAGTGATATTCCAAACTTTAGTAATGAAGTCTTGGATATTAATGCTGATGGGACAGTATATCTACCAGGCTCGCTATATTGTGAGGGCATAAAGCCAAACAAATAATATTGATTCTCTGCAATAGAGGATTAGTCTTAATCAAGTCAAGAATATTTTTTTCAAATTCAATAATACTAATATGAACGTTTTGCTCCTTAGTACCCAGGATGTGGCGGGTGGTGCGGCTCGGGCTGCATATCGGTTGCACAAAGGGTTACAAAATATTAACTTACAATCACAAATGCTGGTGCAAGAAAAATATACTGATGACAAAACAGTAATTGCACCTAAGATCAGATTATTGCAAGGTATCGCTAAGGCAAAGTTGACATTGGAAACTTTACCTTTAAAACTTTATTCTCAAAAGCAAAATACTCCGTTTTTTATTCAATGGTTGCCAGATAGAGTTATTTCTCAAGTTGCTCAGATTGATCCAGATATAATCAATTTGCATTGGATTAGCGCAGCTTTTATGCAAATAGAAACTCTTGCTAAACTAAAGCGCCCTTTGGTCTGGACAATTCATGATATGTGGGCATTTACTGGAGGATGCAGCTACACTGGAGATTGCGATCGCTACCAAATCTCCTGTGGAGCCTGTCCTCAACTGAACAGCAAAAAGGATTGGGATTTATCCCATTGGGTATGGCAACGTAAAACCAAAGCTTTAAAAGATTTAAATCTGACCATTGTTTCGCCAGGTTCTTGGTTAGCCGAATGCGCGAAATCTAGTTCTTTGTTTAAAAATTTACGAATTGAAGTAATTCCGAATGGGTTGGATACTCAAAAGTATAAACCCGTCGATCAAGGTTTAGCGCGAGAACTACTGAATTTACCTCTGGATAAACAACTCATTTTATTTGGAGCGTTAGATGCAACCAATGACTCTAGAAAAGGTTTTCATTACCTGCAACCAGCACTACAAGAATTAAGCAAATCTGGCTGGAAAGATAAGTTGGAGATCGTTGTTTTCGGTGCATCTCAACCTGAGAATCCACCTGATTTGGGCTTCAAAACCCACTATTTGGGACATTTATATGATGATATATCTTTAGCAACTGTTTACTCAGCAGCTGATGTGATGCTTGTGCCGTCTCTGCAAGAATCTTTTGGACAGACAGCTTCTGAATCACTAGCTTGTGGTACTCCAGTTGTTGCATTTAATTCTACTGGCTTAAAAGATATTGTCGATCATCAGCAAAACGGCTATTTAGCTAAACCTTATGAAATTGAGGATTTTGCCAAAGGAATTGCCTGGGTACTTGAAAATGAGCAGAGATTAAAAAAGCTGTCATTCTATGCTCGCGAGAAAGCAGAACAAGAATTTACTCTAGAACTTCAAGCGCGTCGTTATTCAGCTTTGTTTCAGGAAATATTGATGATAGCAAAGAAATCTTCATTTAGTGACTAACTTAGTAAATCAATACTTCATAATATGTCAATACCTATAGCTTTTATAATTTGTACAGAACCTGGTCGCTTGGAAGCTCAATCTTTAATGCTTGCAGAAAGTATTCGTAAGTTCTGTGGAAAATTAAAAGATACGCCTATATTTAGTTTTCATCCTAGAGTGGGTGAACCTATATCAAAGCAAACCCAAAAAGCATTTGAAGCGTTGCAGGTAAATCATCAACAAGTCCCTATCAATCAAGAATTTCATGAATATTATTTAGCAAATAAACCTCTGGCTTGTGCCTATGCAGAACAAAATATCGACGCAGAAATATTAGTTTTTCTAGACAGTGACAAATGTTTTTTTTCTGAGCCAAAAGAGTTTTTGTTACCCGTAAATTGTAACGCTCGTTTACGTCCTGAGTATGGTCAAGGAATTGGTTCTACAGGTCTGCGAGACTCTCAAGAATGGTATTGGCAAAAGTTATATGAAGTGCTGGGGGTAAAGCGCGAGGTATTTGTAGAAACACCAATTGGTAAGAAAAAAATTAGAGCCTACTGGAATTCTGGTTTGGTCGTTGTGAGAAGGAGTGCAGGTATATTTACAACTTGGAAAGAGAATTTTGAAAAAGTAATGCGCCTTGATATCACTCCTCCTCAAGGTCTTTATTTTGTTGAGCAGTCTGTTTTATCGGTAACTTTATGTGCCTTAGAAGAAAACGTCGAACATCTTCCTGCTAATTATAGTTATCCTTTGCCTTTACATAACCGTTTATCAACCGAACTACAAATTAAAGACTGGAATGATATTACATCAATTCATTATTTCAATTTATTCTTCTATAACGATTGGGATGCACAAATTAAAAGACTGAAAAAACTTAATCTTGATTCAGAAAAATATCGATGGTTGTGTCAAGAGGTTGTTAGACTCAACATGCCTCGCGTATCAGTTCTGCATCGATATATGTTGGTAGTTAGAAGAATGGAACAAAAATTACGAAACTTCAATTTAGATATTAATTTAAGTGGCTGGATAGAAAAAATGGCTAAACTTTAAACGTAATCAAAATAGTTCTGTATAACTTGATTATTGGGATTGAGCATTTTCATAGGCATTAATGAGGTAAATGGGATGAAACAAGCAAATTTAGCTATAGTTATGACCTGTCATAACAGGCGTAATACCACTATTGCCTGTCTACATACTTTATATGAGCAAAAAAATCATTTTGATGTTTATTTAACTGATGATGGTAGCTCTGATGGAACTGCACAGGCTATCAAAGCAGAATATCCAGAGGTACACATTCTTCAGGGTAATGGGAATTTATTCTGGGTGGGAGGAATGCATCTCGCCTTTGGTGAGGCGATAAAAAATCAATATGACTATTATCTGTGGTTGAATGATGACACATTTCTAGAAGCTAATGCTATTAGTAAATTATTACAGATTCATCAAAATTTGACGGAACAAGGTTATCCAGACTCAATTGTAGTTGGTTCAACTAAAGACCCAATGACAGGAAAAGCAACCTATGGAGGAGCAGTAAAATCTAAAAAGTGGTATTCCAATAAATTTGAATTTTTAGAACCAAGTTCGGTTATTCAAAAATGCGATGCTATGTATGGTAACTGTGTGCTCATTCCTGAAGCTGTTGCTGCAAAAATTGGCAATATTGATACAGCTTTTATTCACAGTTTAGGAGACTTAGATTATGCGCTCAGAGCGCGTAAATTAGGTTGCCAAATATGGGTAGCTCCTGGGTATATTGGTAGTTGTACAAAAAATTCTATCCGCAATAGTTGGGTAGATACTAATTTGAGTATATTACAACGCTTGAAAAAGGCGCTGCAAATTAAAGGATTTCCATTAAGACCCTGGACTGTATTTTGTATCAGACACTCTGGGCCATTATGGATATTTTACTGGTTTTTACCCTATATTAGAGCAATTATTGGTTACAAAGATTTGGCAATTTCTCCTACATTTTCTGATGACATCAGCCAAACTAACTCGAAAATTTGATTATACTCTTAGTATAAAATAAGATTTAGACAATTAATAATAATCTAATCTTAGCTGAGAAATTTTTCTTAAAAAGTCAATTTTAAAAATATTGAAACAATTCATCATAATATTATGGATAAACGCTTACTAATTGTCTCAACACTTGATTCTAGTCAACCATTTGGTGCATTTACTAGACCTTTTTATCTTGGACAATATCTTACTAAAGATTTTGATGTTTTTCAGCTAGGATTAGATTGTTCATCTGTTAAGTATGCACCTTCGATTTCCATTGGTTCAAGAAGCCTGAAGTCATATATTCAGACTATAGAAAAGTGTATTGATGAGTTTTGCCCAGATATTGTTTATGCTCAAGAAACTTTACCTGGATTAGCTGCTTTAATTTCACTAAAGCTTAGAAAGCACAGCAGTTCCTCTCTTGTATTAGATTTTCATACATTTTCAGCGTATGAGTACTGGATGCGCTTATTTTCAGTTGCCAATCCTTTCAAAGAGTTTGTACAATGTATTAAGACATATATTGCTCAGGGAATTTTGATATTCTCTGGTAGTCCAATTATTGCAGCAGGTGACTCGATTCCTAAACTAATTTCTCAGTGGTATGGTAAAACTCCACAGCAGATTTATAGTATTGGGAATGGAGTGACCGAAGACTTGCTAAATACTGAATTGTTTTTGGATAAAGACCCCTATCAAGCATTTAGACCGGCAAAAATAGTGGTTCTTATTGCTCCTAAAACATTTCAATTTCCAAGTAATGATATGTCTGTGTCAATGACTATTGAGGTTGCTAAACGTCTTGAAAGTCATCAGCAGAAAGTACATTTTGTTGTCATAGGTAGGGATAGTAGCGATATTTCAGAACCAATACCCTCTAATATTTCTTTTTTAGGGTTTTTACCTAAAAGAGAGGAATTTGTTGATCATCTTAAATATGCAGATATTGCTTTGTTACCATTTTCTAAACAAGCAGTAGCAGGTGGCGCTCGGAATAAAGCATTAGATTATTTCGCTAGTAAAAAGCTAGTTGTATCAACACCAGAAGGCTTGCGAGGTTTAGAAGAATTTCGGAATTTAGAACATCTTTTAGTAACAGGATACTCTACTGAAGAAGTTGCTAACACAGTGCTGGATGCAGCTTCAAACTTTGATAAATATCAATCGCTTGTGGATACAGCATATACCTTAATTACAGAGAAATATTCCTGGAATGCAAGAGCGCACAATATCGCTGAAATCCTTATGGAAATCAGTCATTCTTAGTTTAATCGAAGAACACTTAATATTTAAATATTTCCTAATTTAAATATTCTTACAAATTGCTTTTTAAATAATAACCTTGCCTGTGACACTAACTCTCATAATTCAAAAAATAAAAATATTAAGCCATGAAAAATCGATTTTCTTATAAGCTTCTTGGTGTTAAAGTTGATGCACTCTCTATCCCAGAGTTAAACTTATTAATTGAAGAATCTATTGATAAAAATGAGAAATGGATTATTGCTAATCATAACTTGCATAGTCTTTATCTCTTTCATAACGATCCAAAAATGCAATCTTTTTATGCCCAGGCTGAATATATCCATATTGATGGTATGCCTCTATTGTTTATTGGAAAATTGTTAGGTTTTCCAATGAAACGAGAACAAAGAGTAACCTATGCTGACTGGGTATGGCCTCTGATGGAAGAAGCAGAGAATAAAGGCTGGCGTGTATTCTATTTAGGTTCAAAGCCAGGAGTAGCTGAACAAGGAGCAAGTATTTTGCACCAGAGATTTCCTAGTTTACAGATTGCTTGCGCTCATGGCTACATTGATATGGATAAAGATAGTCAAGAAAATCTCGCTACTCTGGCTGCAATTAATGCTTACAAACCTCATGTATTAATGGTGGGGATGGGTATGCCACGCCAAGAGCATTGGATTTCTGAAAATCTTGAACATATTCATGCCAATAGTATTTTGACTAGTGGAGCCTGTATGGATTATGTCGCAGGAGTACTACCCACTCCTCCTCGCTGGATGGGGAAGGTGGGTTTGGAATGGTTGTATCGGTTGTTGTCTGAACCGAAAAGACTTTGGAGACGTTACTTAGTTGAGCCTTGGTTTGTAGCTACGTTATTTCTACGGGAAATTTGGAGTATGCCAAGCCAACAAAAAAAAAATAAAATGCTGTTATTTCTCAGTACAAGATTTCACAAGTTTGTTGCATGATTGAGTCTTGCAAAGCCTTGTCAGTAGGTAACTCAATTCGTCATGAATTTATGAAATACTGTATTAAGGCTTAATCAAGAATTACTCAAGACTCCTTATTCTGCGTTCATAAATTCCAAATACCCATTACTAAGTTCTTTCACCGCCAAATCATAAAATTGTTTACCGTGTTCTGGCGTTGCTAAAGCCGGATTTGAACCCATCCGTCCATCGGGATAACGCACTCGAAAGTCAGCTGCACTATAAATTGTGTGTCCGCTTGCAACTTCTGGTGAAAGGAATGCTTGCTTAATCGCCTCTGGATAAACGTACTGGGTGAGAGCTACTTCACTTGGAGTTGCGTGAGAACCTTCTTGATTCCCATATAATTCTTTAGCCAGCTTATATACAGAACTGCACATAAACCAGTTTGCTACTTGACATTGCACTTGTTGGGCATTGGGAATCTGCAAATCTTCTAAATGCGCGTAAGTTTCTGAAAATGCAGCTTTGAGGGTAGCGATATTACCACCGTGTCCGTTGATAAAGTAGAACTTGGTAAAACCAGATTTGGCTAAACAAGTTACATAATCTCGCACTACTTGAATTAAAGTGCTGGGGCGGAAACTGATTGTACCAGGAAAAGCAGTATGATGCAGTGCCATCCCCACATTGATTGTAGGGCCAACGATCGCTTGAGTCGCATCACCCACACCACGAGCGATCGCTTCTGCACAAATGGCATCAGTACCAATCAACCCCGTTGGCCCATGTTGTTCTGTGGAACCAATAGGGAAAATAATACCCCGTGACTGCTCTAAATAAGCTTCGACTTCTTGCCAAGTACTTAAATGCAGTATCATTTTTGATGACTTTCCTCAATAAAATTGCGGTGGGACAAAACCTTTTTCTGCAAAACAGCAGGTTTTGTAACTAAACTTCCCCTAACACGATTATGAACTCCTTTGCTATTCAGTGGTGGCGATCGCGATGAAATCAGTTGGGATGTTGAAGAGAAAGGAACCGCAGAAGCGCAGAGAGAGGATGCAGTGTTACCTATATACTTAATTATTGATATTAATAGTCAATTACGGAAGTAACAATCCAGAATCATCATGAAATCTTTGCACCGTCCCGATCTCTATAGCTGGTCTAATTTCAATCCGGCAAGAAATATTGATTTCAATGGGATTGCCTGGATTCGCCCAGATGGAAACATCTTGATTGACCCAGTAGCCCTCTCAAACCATGATTGGAATCATCTCAAATCCCTCGGTGGTGTAGTTTGGATTGTGCTGACGAATTCTGAGCATGTCAGGGCAAGTAAAGATATTGCCGAGCAAACTTATGCTAAGATAGCTGGCCCTGTGGCAGAAAAAGACACTTTTCCTATACCTTGCGATCGCTGGTTATCTGATGGTGAAGAGTTTGTACCTGGGTTAAAAGTAATTGAACTCCAAGGCTCGAAAACTCCTGGTGAATTAGCTCTGTTACTGGAGGAGACGACTTTGATTACAGGAGATTTAGTCAGGGCAAGGAAAGCAGGTAGCTTAACTATATTGCCAGATGACAAGCTGCTGAATCGAGAGGAGGCTGTTGCCTCTGTTCGCAAGTTGGCAGAACTGAGTCGGATAGAAGCAGTGCTGGTGGGGGATGGTTGGCCTGTTTTTCGTGATGGACGCGATCGCTTACAGGAACTTGTGGCGACGCTATAAATGGGTGGGAGTTATCAGAAGGGGAAAGCCGTTTTGCCACCCGAACGCGAGTGCGCCTCCCAGAGTTGGGCTTTTCCCTTTCCCGCTCTTTTTAATTATCAGAAGCAAAGCGCGATTCTTCTGTGGAAAGGCTGTGCGATCGCGTGCAGAATATTTACAGTGTTGCCTAAAATTATGGATAATTCCCCAGTGGTCGCTCAAGCAGATGCATCCTTACCAAATTACACTCAGGAAAATATACATTTAGTGGAGTCAGCAGTTATAAAAGAAAAAATCGGAACTGATTTTGACTCTCGTATGATGCTGCGGTGTTTAGAACTTGCTCGCCGCGCTTTAGGACGGACTTCGCCAAATCCGTTGGTGGGAGCGGTGATTGTCAAGGATGGTGAGATTGTTGGCGAGGGGTTTCATCCTCGTGCAGGTGAGCCTCATGCAGAAGTGTTTGCTCTGCAAGCAGCAGGCGATCAATCTCGTGGTGCAACAATCTATGTCAGCCTTGAACCTTGCAATCACTACGGACGGACTCCCCCTTGTTCGGAAGGATTAATCCAAGCTGGAGTGGCAAAAGTGGTAGTGGGTATGGTCGATCCCAATCCATTGGTAGCGGGAGGTGGTATTGCCCGTTTACGCGCGGCGGGGATCGATGTGTTGGTAGGAGTAGAAGAATCAGCTTGTCGTCAGCTAAATGAAGCTTTTGTGCATCGCATTCTCTACAAGCGACCTTTAGGAATTTTAAAATATGCTATGACTTTAGATGGCAAAATTGCTACTACCTCTGGTCATAGCGCCTGGGTGACAAGCCAAGATTCCCGCAATGAAGTCCATCAATTGCGGGCGGCTTGCGATGCAATAATTGTCGGCGGTAATACAGTCAGACAAGATAATCCTTATTTAACCAGCCATCATGCAGAGGCACATAATCCCCTGCGGGTGGTGATGAGTCGTCATCTCAACTTACCGGAAAGTGCCCATCTGTGGCAAACTGCCGATGCTCCAACTTTGGTGTTGACAGAAAAGGGTGCTAACCCCGATTTCCAAGAACTGTTGCGAAAACTTGGGGTGGAAGTCGTGGAATTAACATCACTTACACCAGATAAGGCAATGGCGTACTTATATGAACGGGGTTTTTGTAGCGTGTTGTGGGAATGTGGCGGTACTTTAGCTGCTAGTGCGATCGCTCAAGGAGCAGTCCAAAAAGTTTTAGCATTTATCGCCCCAAAAATCATTGGTGGTAGCATTGCTCCCACACCTGTGGGCGATTTAGGTTTTACTACCATGACTGAGGCGTTGTCTCTAGAACGGGTTCGTTGGCGTGTAGTCGGTTCTGATTGCTTAGTAGAAGGTTATTTTCCTCAAAAAGCCATAGTCAATAGTAATAACACTTGACTATCAATCAATTAATCGTGATTTTGCTATCATGAACACTGACGTTCGTGGGCAAGATCGCGGATAAGAGCTAGCCGAGATTCAATGTATTGGCTAAGAAAATCAGTTTCGTTAGAATCTAACAACACTTGTGTTTCGGTTTGTTTCACTAACCACTGCACCAAGCTAGCATCATCCAGTTGCAAGAGGAGCTTGGCTTGAGCGGTTTCAACCACTGACCAAAGCTGACGCATAATTGTAGGAGTCATCAGACCTCAATTGAATAATTTAGCTTTGCTGTTTTCAGATTACACAATTTCGATCGCACTTTAGGACATTAATGTAGAAGCTGAGACAAGTATTATTAAAAACTTAATAATCGGATTTATAACTTTATGAAGATTAAGAATTTGAAACTCAGTTGGAAGATAGGGATTGGGGATTGGAAAGACAGATTTTCATGAGTTTAGTTGCAAAAACTAGAAGGCAAATACACTCAATTCTAAAAACTGGGTTTTTGTGTTTCTGAAGACCGAAATTATGTTGATTGTAGCTCACTCAATACAGTTTCTTGAAGACTATATTCAATCCTGAATCTGTCTTCTAAGATACAAAAATCTCACTTTTGAGAACAATGAGTTACAGGAAATTAACACTGTCTGGCCGTCGAGGGACTGACAAAATCATGTAAATTTGCATCCCAAATACTGATGTAAATAAAATCACATTTTTGGCGGATAATTTGACCCTTGACTGAACCATTTTTAAAACTAAAATTATCAGACTGACGCTGTTGTATCTGCTTAAGCCCCTGCTTAATTTCTTCAGTAGCTTGACCATCTAACATTCCATTCAAGGTAGTCTCCATTACCTGTGGGTCTACCGATTGGGCAAAAGATACCTCAGTTTGACGCAGCACTTTAGAATTTCGATCGAATAAGTAGCCAAGGTCAATTTTGTTTGGCACTAGTTTGTAAACAACAGCACGCGTCTTCCCCCATGCGCCTCTTAAATCTTGATTTGGTTTGCCAAGGGTAGCTTCTACGATGTTTCTTGCTGTACCTGTAGGGAATGCGGGAACACTTTCTCTACTAGCAGTGGCAGCTAATTTACTACGGGGTTTGTTGTGTGGTGTGGAACGCATTTCTGGTGTGGGAACAGCAACATTTTCTGGTTCTGGCTGTGGTGTAGAACGCACTTCTGGCGCTGGAGTATCTGAAGTTACAGGTTCTTTTTCTGGCTGTGGTATGGATACAACTGGGGGATTAAAGGTTGGCAAAGGGGCGGGAATTACTCGCTGTCGTGGTCGTGAGATGGGTGCAACTGGAACCGGAGAAGTTTGGGAAGAAACGGGCGATTTGGTGGATGTGGGAGTGGGCAAAGATTCTGGCGATGGAGTGGAACTTGTGGCAATGGTTGTTTCTGGTTGCTGCTGACGAATGATGTTAGGAATTACTACTGCACCAATCAAGCCGCCTACCAGCAAAGTACCAACAATCAATGTTGGTTTTTGCCAGTTTCCAGGAGTGGAAGACCCTGGAATCACAGAATTTTTTTGCGGCGAATATAATGGCTGGGTTTGTCGAGTTGATGCAACAGTGGGAGGATTTGCAGCTAACTCAGGAGGGATATTACTAGCAGATTGCAAAGCGTATAACATTTTACTAGCAGTGCTGTAGCGATCGCCAGGATGAGGCTTAATTGCCTGATTGAGTATTGCCGCCAATTGGAAAGAGACGTTAGGAGCATACTGTTGCCAAAGTATTTCCCCAGTTTTCAGATCGGTTTGCAATTCTTGCGGGTGTTTGCCGGTCAGCAGATAAACCGCCGTTAAACCTAAACTGTAGATATCAGTGCCATAAACTGGGCGGCCAACGGCTTGTTCGCTAGGCATATATCCAGGCGTACCAATAACGAGCGATCGCGTGGGGTATCCTGGAGGATTTACTACGGAACGGATTGTTTCTTTGACTGCGCCAAAATCAATCAAAACTGGCTTGTTATCAATCGAACGGAGAATGATGTTCTCTGGCTTGATATCCCGGTGAATAATGCCCTTACTGTGGACATAATCTAAAACTGATAGCAGACTCAAGAGAATTTGCCGAACAGCAGTTTCACTCTCAAATCTTTTGGCTTCGACAATTTTTGTCAGAGTTTGGCCATGAATCCATTCTTGGACAAGATAAAATTGCCCGTTCTCAGAAAAGTAAGCGTAGAGTTTAGGAATTTGGTTACTACTTTCACCTAAATACTCTAAGGTTGCGGCTTCCCGTTCAAACCGTTGTTGGATAAGTTGGTAATTTTGCGGGTCATTATTGGTTATCGGTTTAAGTTGCTTGATAACACAACGACGGCGAGAAGGCATGTGAACATCTTCTGCCAGAAAGGTTTCGCCAAAACCACCAGCGCCGATTACCTGGATAACTTGATAGCGATTGTTTAGCAGGGTTATTGTCATGAAAAATCACAAGCATAGACATCGGAGACACTCCGCCTCTGGGCTTGTCGTCAGACATCGCCCTTTCCAAATGTACATCACATAAGTAAAGCCAGGGCGAAGGTCATTCGCGTCTACACAAGCAAAATTTACCTCCGTGGACTAAGAATTTCAACCCACCTCGGAGTTTTTGGTTATGTAGACGTGGTTTTTAACCGCCGATTTTGCTCAGAAAAGTTAAGGGTTTGAAACCCACGGAGATGTTTTAAGCAAACTCTATAGTTTCAACAAACTCTAAAATACTCTCCTTAATATCTTCAGCTTCTTCTTCGAGAGAATCGGGAGTTTCGCCGTCAAGAAAGCTGTGCTGACTACTAACTATATACAAAAATTCACCACTAATAAAGGTGAGCAGCCCTCGGTACGCATCTAATCTGATCGCAGTTCCATTATTTTCTTGCTTAGAAATTGTGGAACCTTTGGGCATATCGATTAACACATAGTAAGCACCTCGCAAAGTATCTTTCAGATATTCGCTATACTGCACAGAAGCCTCTGGTACGTTGGCAAAAATCGCTTGGGGTACATACTTGTCTACTAAAATTGTTTGTAAATATTCTTCTTGTCCAACAGATTCCAGTTCCTCTAACTGTTCTAGAGGGAAAGGATAATAATCGATCCTCAATAAAGTACCGATGTCATCAGAAAAGCCAACTACTCCTTCTTGGCTTTGAATTCTACCGCCCTGCTGCGGATCAACCGGAATTGGCACGGTAAAATTACTTAAAGGGGATTGATATGTCTGTTCGCTAAAGTCTTCTATGACTACTGTCTCATCTTCGTCATCGTCTGCATATTCTTCTTCCTCTTCTGCTTCTTTAAAAGCTGCAATTACTTCCTTAATAATTTCCTCTGCTTCTTCATCTTCCAGTTCTAAGGCTGCTTGTAGCTTTTTGAGGTAGGCTTGTTTTGGTTTGGCGATCGCGAGTTCATCGTCTAAAAGCACTATTACCCCAGCTGCAAAACCATCCAGCACTAATTCATCTGAGAGAGATACTTTAGCCGCATTAAACAGAGGCCCAATTCCCTCTTCTTGTGCAATGGAGATGAGTCTATCAACTATTTCGGTGATTTCATCTTCTGAGTATTCCTCAAAAACCTCGAATTCCCAGAGGATACCCGCTAAACTTTCTGCATCTACATCTTCAATCAATGAATCAGCGATCGCAGTGACAGTTGCGATCGCCGCCACCGCCTCCTCTGGACTTAGTGATTCCTCTGATGTCTTTGGTGAGTTAAAAACCTTGTCATATTTGGTCATAATTGCTACCTAAATTAATCCTTGATAGTAATAACAGATTTAAAGCGACAATGGTCAGTTTACCAATGGAGCGAATCTTCTAGAGAAAAAGTTAGCGAATACCTGGTTGAATCAATATTTCTTTGTTTTTATCCTCTAGCAGATGAATTATATCTATCGATAGAATTATAAACTAGCTAACGATAGATACCTACACCGCGAGCAGGATGTCACAATACCGATGTTTGTAGTTACACACAATACTCGAAATCTTTGTACTGTTAGTTCTACAACTGTGAATTACATAAATTAAATTTTGAGTCTTTTTATGGTAAAAACCCCTCCATCTCAGTTTTCCCCAGATCAATACAAAGTTGATTCTGCACAAGAAAAAGTAGACGCTATTATAGAAACACCACCATCAGAGACTGAGATTGACCTAGAGTTTCTTTACACCAGAGATATTGAATTTCGTCAAGAAACTATTTACTTTCTTGTGGTCGATCGCTTTTATGATGGCGATCTAGATAACAGCGAAGGTGAAAACTCAGAACTGTACGATCCCAATAGACAAGAATGGGGTAAGTACTGGGGTGGTGACTTGCAAGGTGTCATTGATAAATTAGATTATCTCAAAAATATGGGAGTTACTGCCCTTTGGCTAACTCCATTATTCGAGCAAGTAGAAGAGTTATTTATTAGCAATGCAGCGATGCATGGCTATTGGACAAAAGATTTTAAGCGGATTAATCCTCGCTACATTGCTAATGGAGAGAATCCTTCTTTAAATGCTACTCAAGAAGAAAAAAATACGACCTTCGATCGGTTAATTACAGAACTGCACAAGCGGAATATGAAGCTGGTGCTGGATATTGTCTGCAACCATAGCAGCCCTGATACCAGTGGGAGCAAAGGTGAATTGTATGATGATGGTGTTAAAATTGCTGACTTCAATGATGATGTCAATAATTGGTATCACCACTATGGCGAAGTGCAAAACTGGGAAGACGACTGGCAAGTACAGAATTGTGAACTATCTGGTCTAGCAACCTTCAATGAAAACAATACAGAATATCGGCAGTATATTAAGTCAGCTATTAAACAATGGTTAGATAGGGGTGTAGATGCACTGCGGGTTGATACTGTCAAGCACATGCCCATCTGGTTTTGGCAAGAATTTACTGGCGAGATGAGCAATCATAAACCAGATGTATTTATTTTTGGTGAATGGATTTATAGTAATCCTAGTGACGATCTCTCGGTAGAATTTGTTAACCACTCAGGCATGACACTTCTAGACTTTGGGCTATGTGTAGCAATTCGAGCCGCACTAGGTCAAGGTTCAGAAATGGGATTCCAAACAATTCAATACATTTTTGACCAGGATTATCGCTATAACGGGGCAACAGAGTTAGTTACGTTCATCGATAATCATGATATGTGCCGCTTCCAATCGCTGAATCCTGATCCAGCGATGCTGAAGGTTGCGATCGCCTTAATTATGACATCTCGCGGTATTCCCTGTATATATTACGGCACAGAACAGTATTTACATAACGATACTGATGGCGGTAATGACCCATATAACCGCCCAATGATGGAAAATTGGGATACCGATAGCGAGATTTACCGTTGTATCAGACTACTCTCTGGTTTACGGCGACTGAATCCAGCCGTGTCAATGGGTAGCCACTGGCAAAAATACTTGACCCCTGATGTTTACTGTTATGTGCGCCGTTCTCGTGATTCTCTGTGTTTTGTAGCTTTAAACCGGGGAGGGGAAGTTACTATCCCAGAAGTAGAAACGGAATTACCTGATGGTGAACATACTTGTGTGGTGACTCGCAATAAGTATGAAGTAAAAGATGGCAAGATTTATGACCTAGTACTACAAGAACGGGGAGTGCTTGTTTTCAGCCACGTTGGGGAACGCATCAAAGCACAAACAATTGTGCGCGTCCAACTCAATGGCGTAGATACCAAACCCGGTGAAATCGTTGTGGTGACAGGAGATTGCCCAGAGTTGGGTAACTGGGATATCAGCAAAGCATATCCATTAGAGTACATCAACTCAAATACCTGGTCTGCCGAGATTCCTTTTGATGAAAGTGCTGGTAAGCTGATTGCTTATAAATATGTCATGTGGCGGGAAGGGCAATCGCCTCTGCGCGAAAATTTGGTAAATCGTCGCTGGGTGATTGCCAAAGAAGGTACTGTTAAATGGCGTGATACCTGGGCATCGGGAAGAGAATCTTAGAAATTTAATTTCATTCAGATAAACAATAAAGTGCGAAGGAACAAAATTTTTGTCCTTCGCACTTTATTTTTTGTGAATTAATAACGCTTCTGGGCTTCTTGTACGCTATGGGTACTCCGTTGGAGAACTCGAAGAGTAGCCGCTACATATCTATGTATCCAATATCTGATTTTTAAATGCTTCTCCGATAAATATATATTTTAGCTTAGAGTGATCTGGATCACACCATTTTGTCAGTAAAAATAGATAGTATCAAGCACATAAACATTTAAGAACTGTCAAAATAAGGAGCTAAAAACCTCTATTTTTTATAGGATAAAAGAATAGATGATACCTTTACGAGTATTAAACTCACCAGTTTTTAATTCTTACCAAGTCATCTAAAAAAATGAGAAAAAGGTAAATGGTGATGTTCGACCTCTTGCTAGAAAATAAATTAAGCGCTTCAAAAAAACGAAAATTTAAAAAAGAAATTTTGGCACGAGTTCAAGGGCGGAATCCAGACTATTTAGATGATGAAATAAATTTTTACAAAACTGAATTACTTCCCTATTTTATAAAGTTGAGCGAACATAATCCTGTTGCCAGCGTTACAGAACAATTACGGCTTTTAGTGGGTGTTTGGACACCAATTTGGTCTACCATATCGTTTCATGAAAGTTTACCAAAAAGAATACAAGAGCAGTCTTTCCAAATTTTCCAGCATGATGGTTACTGTGCTAGTGTAGCTCGCTACATCATGGGTAAAGAGCCGTCTTTATCACAGAATTCTCAATTAAGTTTACCAGCTTATGATTTCATGGTAATCCAAAAATATGGAGTTCAAAATGGTAAATGGTATCTTCAAAATATAGATAGATTTCAAGCTTTTCAAAATAGAGAAATTCCTCTAACTTTAGAATCAGTCTATAACTGGTTTACTAATGTAGTTAATACTAAAGTAAACCTGAACGCGCCAAAATATGATTTGCCTAAAGTTCTAAGTTTAGACAACATAGAGATAAATCATGCTAATGAATTTCAAAAAACATCCTTAGCAACTTCTCAAGTTTTTGAGAATTTATATATAGATAATGACTGGCGACTTGTGAAAACTCAAACAGATTCCTCACATCTACCTAGTTACACAATTGCTGTGAAGAGGCAATAATATTGTATCCACTAAGGTGAGTTCCATTAATGAATTTACCGCAGCTGTTGGTTTTTACTTCTCTGCGAGACACTGAATGTTCATGTAGTATTTGTTATACGTAACGCAGAAGCGTAAACATCTGAATCAAATCCAATATCTAATTTTTTTGTTATGGTGATCCCAAAGGAATTGTTAAGTACTTAAAAAGTGCCAATAGAGTAAACAATAAATTCTTTTGTATATTAAAATACAACCACCCGGAGATAGCTTATCTATAAAATATATCTATTTAGGTTGGGCAATACGTGCTTCAATATCTTCTAATGTTTGTAACAATAGACTCCTTGCTTGCAATTGCCAACCCCATTTTTGAATTCTGTAAGCTGATACAGTCCCAACTATAGCTGCTAATAAAAAAAAGGGTTGATTTAAAGAAATTCCGAATAACAAACCCAATCCAGCAATTCCCCAAAATGGTAAGGCTACTGTTTGTCTTTGTTCTTCCACAATTTGAGTAATTATATTAGATTTCTTATTAGCTAATAATGCTTCTTTGACTTGTCGCTGTTCAGCCGCCGACACTGTTAAACCTATTTTACGGCGTAGTTTTTCCATTTTGCGGGCATCAGTACTGTACTCAGTTAACTCATCTTCTGCCATTTTTAGCAGTCGTTCTAGTTGTGCCATTGTATATTGCATCCAGTATTTTGATACAGCTATTAACCTAAATAATTGTTAATTTTTATTGACTATTAAATTGTATTTAATCGCCAAATTTAAAGTTACACGACAGAATGAAAAATCTAAAATTAAAGATGGGAAAAATATACTAAAGGTTACGCACTTACAAATTGAGTATAAATTTAAAAGGTAATTATGACTACAATATCTAAAAGCACTTTATCTCCATCTGCCCAAGAGCGATCGCTCATCTTGTGGTTTGATGAAGTTGGCATTGCTGATATCCCATTAGTTGGTGGCAAAAACGCCTCACTGGGGGAAATGATTCAACAGCTAACGCCCAAAGGGATTAACGTTCCTAACGGATTCGCCACCACTGCTTACGCCTATCGTCATTTCATCGAATCAGCAGGTTTAGAAGCAAAGCTACGCAAACTTTTTGCTGACTTGGATGTTGATGATGTCAAAAATTTACGCGAACGGGGTAAAAAAGCGCGATCGCTATTAATCCACACCCCATTCCCTGTAGAATTGCGAGAGGCGATCGCCACAGCCTACCATAGTCTTTGCGAACGATACCATGCAGAGACAGATGTTGCAGTCCGTTCTAGCGCCACCGCCGAAGACTTACCTGATGCTAGTTTTGCTGGACAGCAAGAAACTTACCTCAATGTTGTCGGTGTTGAGGGAGTTTTAGCCGCTTGTCATAAATGCTTTGCTTCCATCTTTACCGATCGCGCCATTTCTTATCGCCACACCAAGGGATTTGACCACTTTAGCATTGCTCTGGCTGTGGGCGTGCAAAAAATGGTGCGCTCTGACTTAGCAACCTCTGGGGTGATGTTTTCCATTGATACAGAAACCGGATTTAAGGATGCAGCACTGATTACAGCTGCTTATGGTTTAGGTGAAAATGTTGTTCAAGGTTCTGTTAATCCCGATGAATATTATGTTTTTAAACCAACTTTAAAAGCTGGTTTCCGTCCAATTATCGATAAAAAATTGGGCAGTAAAGAACTGAAAATGATTTATTATGACGGTTCCAAATTTACGAAAAATGTGTCTGTTTCTGTCGGGGAAAGAGGCAAATTTGCCCTCAGTGATGAAGAGATTTTACAACTAGGAACTTGGGCGTGTTTAATTGAAGACCATTACTCTCAAGTCCACGGTATTTTAACTCCAATGGATATCGAGTGGGCAAAAGATGGAATTACTAACCAACTTTTTATTGTGCAAGCGCGTCCCGAAACCGTCCAGTCGCAGAAGACAGGAAATGTGTTGCGGAGTTATCGGTTGGTATTGGGGAATAGGGAATGGGGAATCGGGAATGGCGAAAAATCTTCCCAATTCCCAACTCCCCTGATTACGGGAAGTGCAATTGGAGAAGCTATTAGTCAAGGAAAAGCCCGCCTAATTTTAGATGTTCAGAAACTCGAACAGTTTCAAGTTGGGGAAGTTTTGGTGACAGAAAGAACCGATCCTGACTGGGAACCGATTATGAAACGTGCCAGTGCAATTGTCACCAACTCTGGTGGTAGAACGTGTCACGCCGCAATTATTGCGCGAGAATTGGGTGTACCTGCGATCGTCGGATGTGGCAATGCTACAGAAATATTGAAACCTGGTCAAGAGGTAACAATTTCTTGCGCTGAAGGAGAAGAGGGAAAAGTTTATGCAGGTTTATTACCTTTTGAAGTTGAAGAAGTTCCTTTAGAAAACTTACCGCGTACTCATACTCAAATTTTAATGAATGTGGGTAATCCTCAAGAAGCATTGAGTTTATCGGCAATTCCTAACGATGGCGTAGGTTTAGCACGGACAGAATTTATCATCGCTAACCAAATTCAAATTCATCCAATGGCGTTGATTCATTATGAATTATTAAAAGATGAATTTGCAAAAGCTAAAATTGCTGAAATCACCTCACTTTACGATGATAAACCCCAATATTTTGTAGATAAATTAGCTCAAGGGATAGGTCGAATTGCCGCAGCATTTTATCCTAAACCAGTAATTGTGCGAATGTCAGATTTCAAAAGTAATGAATATGCGAATTTGTTAGGTGGGCGACAGTTTGAACCCCATGAAGAAAACCCAATGCTAGGTTGGCGAGGAGCAGCACGTTACTATGATGAAGGCTACAGAGAAGCTTTTGCCCTAGAATGTCATGCCCTGAAACGGGTACGGGAAGATATGGGTTTAACGAATGTTATTCCGATGATTCCTTTTTGCCGCACTCCCGATGAAGGGCGGTTAGTTTTGGCAGAGATGGCGAAAAATGGTTTAAAGCAGGGTGTTAACGACTTGCAGGTTTATGTAATGTGTGAGTTGCCCAGCAATGTGATTCTGGCTGAAGAATTTGCCGAGGTATTTGATGGCTTTTCCATTGGTTCTAATGATTTAACTCAATTAACACTAGGGATAGATAGGGATTCGGCGTTGGTAGCGCGATTGTTTGATGAACGCAGTCCGGCTGTCAAACGAATGGTGAAAATGGTCATAGAAACAGCGAAAAAATGCGATCGCAAAATCGGCATTTGTGGACAAGCACCCAGCGACTATCCAGAATTTGCTCAGTTTTTGGTTGAACAAGGAATTGACTCAATTAGTCTGAATCCAGATTCGGTTTTAAAGACAATGCTAGAAGTGGCAAAAGTCGAGGGTAGTAATTCATAATTCGTAATTCGAGTCATTTATGCCAGCTAAAGACCGCTACCATCAGAACGTCAAAAATGGCCTAATCAAAGATGGCTGGACGATTACCGACGATCCATTTCATTTGAAGTGGGGAAAAAGGGATATGTATGTTGACCTGGGTGCAGAGAAATTGATTGCTGCTGAAAAGGAAGGACAGCAGATAGCCGTTGAGATTAAAACGTTTCGCAGCGTATCGGACATGACCGCTCTTGAACACGCATTAGGACAGTACCTTGCATACCGCTCTGTGATGAGTAGAACCAATCCCGAACGCGTCCTCTATCTTGCTGTTCGTGACGAAGTATATGCCGATATCTTTGATGAGCCAATTGCTAAACTTTTAGTAGAAGATTACAAAGTTAATATTGTTCTATTTCAGCTAGAGCAAGAGGTTATTTTTAGATGGATACCTTGGAGCAATACAGGCAGTTGATTCGGAATATTCTGATTGAACATACAAAAATTCCTTTCAGTGCTGGCAATATTCAATTTGAGACAATTTTTGACAACGAACAAGACCGCTATCTCTTGATGATTTTGGGAAGAGAACCAGCCTATGATTTGTCGCCTACTGTGACTCGACGCGTTCATGGCTGTCTGATTCACATTGATATTATTGATGGCAAAATTTGGATTCAACGTGATGGTACTGAAGATGGGGTAGCAACGGAACTGGTGAGCGCTGGTGTACCAAAGGATCGGATTGTGTTGGGATTTCGATCTGAAGAACTGCGAAAAGATTCAGAATTCGCCATCGCATAACCTGCAATAGTTGAACTTCTGGATCACTGCCTGTAATATAGCGATCGCTATATTATGCTAATTATTAACCCATGCTCAATGCCCCATACCCCACGCCCCATACTGAATACCCAATAACCAAAAAATGGTTCCGAATTGGGCTGTTGGGTATATTTATCCTCTCACTCGCCTTGAGGTTTTGGGGATTGGAGCGATTCAATACTCTGGTATTTGATGAAGTTTACTTTGCCAAATTTGGTAATAATTATCTCACGCACACACCATTTTTTAATGCTCATCCGCCGCTAAGTCAGTATATGATCGGCATCGGCATTTGGATTGGCAGTCACATTCCTTTTTGGCACGATACAGTAAATGGGCTAACGGGTTCAATGCGATCGCCTTGGACTTATCGGTGGTTCAATGCCATTACTGGCTCATTTATCCCTTTAGTTGTGGCTGCGATCGCTTATCAGTTGAGTTATCGCCGTAGCTTTGCTTTACTTGCGGGTTTGTTTACAGCTTGTGATGGCATTTTTCTAGTTGAATCTCGCTATGCTTTAAGTAATATTTATATCGTCATCTTTGGTTTATTAGGGCATTGGTTTTTATTATTGGCATTAGATAACCACAATGAGCGTCGCCGATTTTTCTTAGTTTTTGCTGGCATTACTTTTGGTGCATCAATCGGTACTAAGTGGAATGGTTTATGGTTCCTATCAGGTGCTTATCTAATTTGGATAGTAGCTTGGGTAATTCGGGGAATGCATTCTTTTCCTAACCTCAAACTCTTTTTTAAATCCCCCTCATTGCAGGAGGCAGAAGAGGATGGAGAAAGCAAGAGTCACGATAGCCCAGTGGTAGCGAGTCCGCGAGCGTCGGCAGGAATTAGTACTTATTCTCCCCCATCTCCCCCATCTCAGACACCGCTACAAAATTTAACTCAGCTAAATATTTTTCAGATGCTGTTTTATCTAGGAATTATCCCAGCTTCTATCTACAGCATCATCTGGATTCCCCACCTTCAGCTAGATAAAACTTATGGATTTATAGAAGTACATCGGCAAATTTTGAAATTTCACTTACAACTAGGTGGTAATAGTCCGAACGTGCATCCTTATTGTGCTGCCTGGTATAAATGGCCTTTGATGACTCGGCCAATGGCATATTATTATCAGACGGCTGAAAGGATCACCGAACCATTACCTGTAATGGGGCCACCTTTGCCTGCTGGTGCTGGAAAAGTTATTTATGATGTCCATGCAATGGGTAATCCATTTTTATGGTGGTTTGGTCTTGCTGCCATGCTATTTTTAGCAGGAATGTTAGTCGCACAAATCGCAATGCCTTGGGTGAAGGAAAAGCGTTTTTCTGTGCCTGCAACCCTTAGTGTTGATACTTGGATTGCCTTGTACTTGGTTGTAAATTATGCTGCTAACTTAGCACCTTGGGTGGAAGTGACGAGGTGCGTTTTCATCTACCACTATATGTGTGCAGTAGTATTTGTATTTTTAGCGATCGCTTGGTTTGTCGATCAGTGTCTTCGCAGTTATTATCAACAACTCCGGGTTTTAGGTGTCACCATTACTTTTATGATTCTGGCTGCTTTTATTTTCTGGATGCCTATTTATTTGGGTTTACCTCTTTCCCCTGACGGTTATAAAATGCGAATGTGGTTTAACTCTTGGATTTGAGTAAAGCGGGATATAGGGTAATCAGAAGAGTAACTTTTAAAACATTATTAATACTCGCCTGGGCTAGCGATCGGGCGATCGCTACCCCTCATTCACAAATTATCGCCTGACAAATAAAGCCCGATAAACAGGTTCACCCTTTTTTTGCGTGCCTATTTCCCGTTCTGTGGGGACTGGTAGCGGATTTTCTGCTAACCATTCTTCTGTACCAACTTTCTGATAAGCTGGGTGGGCAGCGAAGCGATCGCGCATTTCCACCGCAATAAATTCCATATCTGATTGCACAAACACAATCCCACCAACTGCAAGATAACTGGCTAACTCCGCCACTAGTTCTGGTTGCACTACACGACGTTTAGCATGGCGGGTTTTAAACCAAGGATCGGGGAATTGAATTGTAACGCGCTGTAAACTCCCTGGAGGGAGTGAAGATAATAGAGAGTCCAGCGAGTTATTCACATTGCAAAATAAGTAGTGCAGATTTGTTAAAGCCAACTCAGAACGTAATTTATTCGCCTCTACCACCAGAGGTTCTCGAATTTCTAAACCGAGAAAATTCCAGTTGGGTTCTATTTGGGCCATCTTTAACAAAAATTGCCCTTTAGCGCAGCCAATATCTAAATGTAGGGGTTGATTTGGCTTTGCATAAATCTTTCCCCAGTCAAGGGGACTTGCTGGTGTTTGATACTTTTTAGCGAGTGGATTAACATGCTGGCGGACTCGGACTGCTGCCAAAATTCTCTCTCCTTTACGTCAAAATATCCTGTGGTGTGTGCGATCGCCATAAGTTTGGTTTTTTAACCAAATGTACTAACGGTAAAACTGATTTTAGATTGATGAACTGTCACAAACATTTTAAATTGTACTAAATCAGGAAGCGATCGCTCCCTATAGACAAAAGATGATTGACTAAACTACCCACACCTCTCTCACTTGTAAGTGTAGGCTTTTGAGTTCATCAACAACAGCCTTTTTACTTTAAGGTTTATTGGTCTTACATTGCTATTGATACAGCAAAAATGGGGTTATTATTACTGTGATCGCGCTTTTGCTCAAATTCCCAGCCTCTTTTATTGACAAGCTAGTAATTTTAGTAAATTACCAAACGCTCTTTTATATCTCTGAATAGAGAAAATAAGATGCTGACCTTGAATCTCTTTCAAAGCCTCGCTTGATCGGCAAAGTTAAAAAGTCATTGTTTGGAATCAAGGACAGAGAAACAATGTTTTGAATATTCTCTAACGAGAGTAATAAAAATTTCTAAAATCATCTGGTTCTAAATGATTAATATAATTAACTTTAGTAGCACGATTCTCTGTATACTTAATATTGTTAATGAGTAGGAATCCAATACTATCAGTATGGTAGCAGCGTAAGTGCAGTAGCATCTGATAACTTTATATTTTTGATGGGTTTGACTTTACTAGTAAAACTCCGTATTTTGTTGTAGTCTTTTTCAAAAATCAAACCGGATTCCGATATTCAATCTATAAGAATCCTTGTCCAAATTTTACCAAAGGAACAATATGCCAGGAAGTACATTAGCAACTGCTCAAAACATTGGTGTTCTCACATCTTTTAACTATAATGATGCTATAGGAAATGCAAATCCAGTTGATTACTATAAATTTTCTCTGACAGGCACAAATAATATTACTCTGCTTCTGAAGGGAGTTATTCAAAACTATCTGAATGCATTCATCTATTATGATAGCAATAATAATGGATTGATTGAGACTGGAGAACAACTTTATTCAGATTATGCTGGTTCCAGTCGAAACGGTGAAATTACTACAACATTAGGATCTGGGAATTACTATGTTGGAATTACTCAAAACTCCAACAATGTCAACTCCAACTATTCTCTACAGCTATCAGCTACATCTGCACCTGCTTCCATTGCCTCAAATCCTGGGAACACACTCAGCACTGCTTATAATATTGGCACTCTGACTGCTACTCAGACTATTAACGAGTTTGTTGGAAATGTAGATCCAGTTGATTACTACAAATTCTCTCTGACAGGCACAAATAATATCACTTTACTTTTGAGTGGAGTGACTCAATCCTATGTGAATGCATTCATTTATTATGATAAGAATAATAATGGATTGATTGAGAGTGGAGAACAACTTTACTCTGATTACGCTCAGGGCTATTTCATTCTAAATCTGTCCAGTATATGGTAAGATGAGCGCGCAAATTTTGCATAACGCATCGACTACCGTGTGTCAAATCGCAATT
>NZ_JBALBW010000094.1:0-757 GCF_036919895.1 Nostoc sp. | reverse complement strand
TTCAGCTTGATGCTGAGAGAGGTGGCGATACTTCATCCTTGCTCTTCTTGAAGAATCCATCCGATGTTCAAAAAGCTGTAGCACTACTGAATGATAAGAATTACTCATTTGATAGTGCGATCGATCCAAATACCGGGATGGCCTTTTCTACAGAGGATGCTGCTGCTCAGGGAACGGTACTGTATGGTCAAGGGATTATCAATGCCGGATTGGGAGATCCAGCAACCAGCGATCGCACTCCTGATATTGTTGTCGAACTCAATAATAGCTACTTTTTTGGTAACGCTACCAAGAAACGTGCAGAGCATGGTGGATTTACTGATGCTGACACTCATGTAGCCTTGATTGCTGGTAGTACTGGATTAGCCAGCAGTCTCCAAGGGACGACCAACACTCAAACCATTTCTACCACCCAAATTGCCCCGACTACACTACAGTCTCTAGGCTTAGATCCTAACCAACTTCAAGGTGTGCAGATTGACGGAACTCAGTTATTACCTGGCTTAACCCAGCCAGCGCCAGACATCACATTTGGTTCAACCAATAGCGATGATGTCACCGTCAACTCCAACCAAATTCTCTTCGCTGGTAACGGCGCAGATACAGTAGAATCTACGAATCCTAACACCACAGTTATGGCGGGTAACGGTGATGATACGGTATTTGTAGGCAGTAACTCTTCAGTGTTTGGCAATGATGGCAACGATCAAGTCTTTGTTGGTGCAGACGGTCAAGCTGGTAATACCAATGTCGATGG
>NZ_JBALBW010000093.1:0-80264 GCF_036919895.1 Nostoc sp. | reverse complement strand
CTCCCCCCGCCCCTCTCCCCGTGAACTTACAAGAAGTAATGCTGGGGTATTCTGACAGCAACAAAGACTCTGGTTTTTTAAGCAGTAACTGGGAAATTCATAAAGCCCAAAAATCACTGCAACAAATAGCAGAAAACTATGATGTAAGTTTGCGGATTTTCCACGGACGCGGTGGTTCTGTCGGGCGGGGTGGTGGCCCTGCTTACGAGGCGATTTTGGCTCAACCGGGTCATAGTATCAATGGGCGAATCAAGATTACCGAACAAGGAGAAGTTTTGGCTTCTAAATATTCCTTGTTGGACTTGGCTTTATATCACATGGAAACCATCACCACTGCTGTGATTCAAGCTAGCCTGCTGCGGACAGGGTTTGATGATATTGAACCTTGGAATGAGATTATGGAAGAATTGGCAGCGCGATCGCGGCAACATTATCGGGCTTTAATCTACGAACAGCCTGATTTTGTTGACTTCTTCCACCAAGTAACCCCCATTGAAGAAATTAGCCAACTACAAATTAGTTCTCGTCCAGCCCGTCGCCCATCTGGTAAGAAAGATTTAAGCAGTCTGAGAGCTATTCCTTGGGTATTTAGCTGGACGCAAACCCGCTTTTTACTTCCTTCCTGGTATGGCATTGGCACAGCGTTACAAGAGTTTTTGAACTCAGAACCAGAAGAACACTTGAAATTAATGCGCTACTTTTACGTTAAGTGGCCTTTTTTCAAGATGGTGATTTCTAAAGCCGAGATGACTTTGGCAAAAGTGGATATGCAAATGGCACATCACTACGTTCAGGAATTGTCAAAACCAGAAGATCAACTTCGTTTTGCCAAGGTTTTTGACCAAATTGCCAGCGAGTTCTATCTCACTAGGGATTTGGTGTTAAAAATCACCGATCACAATCAACTGTTAGATGGCGATCCTGTCTTGCAACGATCTGTGCAGTTACGCAATGGCACAATTGTCCCCTTGGGATTTATCCAAGTTTCCCTGCTGAAGCGCCTACGCCAGTCTATGAATACTAATGCTACTTCTGGAGTCATCCATTCTCGTTACAGCAAAGGCGAGTTACTGCGAGGAGCATTGTTAACTATTAATGGAATTGCAGCTGGGATGAGAAATACGGGTTGATGGGGAAGAAGCAGGGGAGCAGGGGGCAGGGGGCAGGGGGAGAATCAAAAATTACCTCTCTCCCTCTACTCCCAGTTAAGTGGCTCTCTGCCCATTGTGTCTGTTTCTAATGCCTAATGCCTAATACAAATGATCAAAAACAGGATTTTAATTTGCACTTTTTTGGCGCTATCATCAGGTTTTTTTGGTGCTTACACTAGTGGGCAAATCACCACAATGCTGCATAGTCGAAAGTGTCAAAATCAATCTTGGGGTTTGCAGGTGATGTGCAACGCTTGGATAACACCAGGAGCAATATGGCAAGGTAGCACAACAGGACTATGGACAGGCACTATTTTAGGGGCGTTTGTTGGGGGTTTGCTAACGCGACAAGTTCGTGATTAATCTCGGTGGGAAAAAGGTGTCAGCAAGGCTGGTAAAATCTACCCATAGCCTTAAGAGCAAATCACTATGCCTACTGAAACTAACCCAGGGAATCAAACTACCACAGGTGCTGATGCTATTGATGAAGCGATCGCACAGGGAATTGATTTTGATGGTTCTCCCATTCCGCCTGCCAAGCTAGAACTTTATGGTAAAGTCATGGCGCTAGAAGGCAATAGACAGCGTAGTGGCGTATCTAATACTATGCGATCGCGCATTGTCCGAATTGGTGCAAAACACATTTCCCAAGCTGAACTCGACCAATTACTTGTAGATGCTGATTTCGCACCCCTAAAAGAAAAAGAAATTGCCTTTTTTTATAGCGGAAAATAAATATCGCAGCGTAGCACAGTCATAGAACAGGAAAAGGGGCAGGGGGGCAGGGGAGCAGGGGAGAAACCCCATAAATAAATTTAGCAAAAAGTTCTGTAGGCGGATTTACTGCCGTAGGAAACTTTTCAAGACATGGACTTGAAACCCTCTTTGCAGCTTGATTTGAGCGTATCTTTCTCCCCTGCCCCCCTGCTCCCCTGCTCCCTTGCCCCCTGCCTCAAGGCCCATATAATTCACGGCTACACAAACAAGTAAAGTAGCCGTGAAATCCCTCTAAATAAACGAACGTATTAACCCATCCATAACCTATCTGCCATCAGCAATCCGGTAATCTAATTTCTCACTGCAATGGCGTGAGCAAGGAGCTAATTCTCCAAAATGCGCTCACGATGCCCAAGAATAATTGAGGATATAGATGATGGTAAAGGTTAGTTACTCAGTGTTTCAACGCGTCACCACTGCGCGTTTGCTGCGTAAGATATGTTTACTGGCGCTGACTGTGCCGTTACTGGCAAGTTCTACAATCGGTTTGGCGACTGCTGGAGAGAGGAAGTACAAATACGAGTACGAGGGCGAGAACGAGACTTATGCCATCGGACTTTGGGGCGATCTCCCCTACTCCGATCTCCAGGCGACAACGGGAGTCCCGAACCTCATCGCTGATATGAACGCGCAAAACCTGGCCTTCACTGTTCACGATGGCGACCTGAAGGGGGGCAACTCTACGCCCGGCTCGGTCACGCCGACTACATGCAGTAATGAACTCTACACTCAGGCGCTCGGCTTCTTTAACTCCCTGAAAGCACCAGCAGCCTTCACCCCAGGCGATAACGATTGGACTGATTGCGATCGCCCCTCAAATGGTGGATTCAACTCACGCGAGCGCCTCGACTACGAGCGTCAGGTATTTTTCAGCACCAAATTTTCCCTTGGGCGGCGGCGGCTAGTGCAGGAGGTGCAGACAACACCACTGTGTCTTGGTGCAACCGGTGCAGTGCCCTGTGTTGAGAACCGCCGTTGGACGGTTGGGCGGGTTACTTACGCGACACTCAATATTCAGGGTTCGTGCAACAACCTATGCGACACTGCGCCCGATCCAGAGGAGTACGCAGCGCGAAACAAGGCTAATATTGCATGGATGAGAGAGGCTTTTAAAGCGGCAAAGACACGTAACTCGGTGGCCGTTATGTTTATCTCTCAAGCCGATCCAGGGTGGGATCTAACCGACGGAACCAGAGCGCCTTTGCGCGATCCAAAGACGCTCGTGCAAACCGATGGACAGCCTGATGGCTTCAAGGACTTTTTATTAGCGTTCCGAGATGAAGCGATCGCTTTCCGTAAACCCATTGCCTATGTATACGGTGACTCGCACTACTACCGCATTGACAAGCCATTTCTGGATGCTCAAGGCAGACGCATCGAGAACTTTACTCGTGTTGAGACATTTGGCGACAATGCGGCGAATGGCACCAACGATGTGAATTGGGTCAAAGTAACCGTAAATCCCCGTAGCCGAGAAGTATTTTCGTATCAGCCACAGATTGTTCCTGGCAATCGAGTAGCGGTTCCTTCTCCTTAAACATAAAAGCCCAAAGCTGCAATTTTGAGTTGATAGGGGATAACCCAAACCTTCATTTTTTGGTAGGGGCAATTCATGAATTGTCTCTACTGTCTATGATTTTGCGTTAGTCCTATCTTTACCTCACACATTCCTAATTGCCATCCATATTTTGGCTTCTTCAGCATTTTCGCAATCGGTTCAGAAACTGTATCTTCAGCAAGATATTCTCAACTTTCCCTTGCATTTTGAATTGGCACACAGCTATATGTACTTAAAGTAATAGCTGAAAGACTTGGAGAACACATGCCAAATTCAGAAATGCAATACCGAGTTCTCGGCAGTACAGGAGAGAAAGTTTCTGCGATTGGATTGGGTGGTTGGCACATTGGCTTGAAAAACGTTGATGAGCAACTAGGTATCCGCATTGTGAGAACAGCCATCGATCGCGGCATCACCTTTATGGATAACAGTTGGGATTACAACGGGGGAGTCAGCGAAATTCGGATGGGAAAAGCTCTGCGCGATCGCTACCGCGATAAAGTTTTCCTGATGACGAAAATTGATGGTCGCTCTAAAAAAGAAGCAGCAAAACAGCTAGATGAATCACTTCAACGTCTGCAAGTAGATTGCATCGATCTGGTTCAGCACCACGAAATTATTCGGTACGAAGACCCCCATCGAGTTTTTGATGAAGAAGGGGCAAATGCTGCCTTAATTGAAGCACGGGAAGCCGGAAAAATCAGATACATTGGCTTCACTGGGCATAAAGATCCTCATGTTCATCTCCACATGCTGGAAGTTGCCGCCGCTCAAGGGTTTAAATTTGATACGGCTCAGATGCCGCTCAATGTCATGGATGCTCACTACCGCAGCTTTGCAAAACTGGTCGTGCCAGAACTGGTAAAACAAAACATCGGCGTGCTAGGAATGAAAAGTATGGGAAACGGTATTCTTTTAAAATCCAATACTGTAACGCCGATTGAGTGTCTACACTATGCTTTGAATCTGCCGACATCGGTTGTGATTACCGGAATTGACAGCATGGAGATTTTAGAGCAAGCCTTTGAAGCAGTGCGGACTTTTCAGCCAATAAACGACGAGCAAGTGCGATCGCTCTTAGCAAAAACGGCAGAAGCAGCATCACGCGGCGAGTTTGAGCCTTTCAAAACCTCATCAATTTTCGATAGCACCGCCCAAAACCCAGATTGGCTGGGAGAGGAGCCAGAGCGCATCCAACAATTGATGCCAGCGTGATGCTTTCTTCGCGTTGTCTTTAAAGAAGTTCACAGAATCATATAGCAATCCTAAATGAGCCGTGAAAATCTCCCATTTCTCTCTCTGCGTTCTCTGCGCCTCTGCGGTTCGTTTCTTTTTACAAATGATTTAAGACTGCTATACAACACTAAAGCATCTTGCCGTGCCGTGTAGTAATTGCATTGTCACGCTATTTAATGCAACCTTTGACAACGCCATTGTTTCAACTGACAATGCCATTGCATAACCCCGCAAAAATAAACTCAAGCTTTTTTTAACTTTGTTCTACCTAAAAATCTGTCCATCTTCAGAGCGTATATCTGTGCAACTGTTAGTTCTATTGTTTTAATGGGCACAATAACAATGTCCCTTACACTAGTATATATATGCCTGTTCAGGATCAAACACGCCGTTTACCCTCTCAATCAATTAGTCAAGATATAACGTCATTGCACGGTTTGCAAACCATCACCACATACACTACAACCCGTGCTGATGCGTCTTTAGCAAATTTGCAGCAAACTTATCAGACTATGTTGGCGCAGCAACAAGCCGAAACCGAGAAACTAGCTTTATACCGTGCTGCTGCTGATGCTGCGCGATTAGCAGAATGGGAATTTCATAATGCTGTGTTAGCCATGAAAGAAGTTGTGCGCGGACAATATGGATCGGATAGCGATCAAGCTCAAGCAATTGGACTGAAGAAAAAATCAGAACGCAAGCGTCCCAACCGGAAAAAGCTAGTTGAGATCGCAAGTTAATTAACTGAACAGCGATCGCCCATGTTCACAATCTGTCCTTGATTACCAGCAAAAAATCTTCATTCAAAATTCAATCTATCAAAATAGTGAACTTGTTTCATGACTAATGATGCAAAAACTTCTATCTATAGATCGATATGGTGAATAAGCTAAATCAAGTAGACTTAGTATACTAAATCACATGAGATGGTATTCTATGAAATCGAATTATTTTACAAAACAGTTTTCCACGGTAAAACGCTGGATGGCTACAACACTGTTTTGTATGTTAGCGATCGCTTTCGTTTGGCAAGGTGCATTTTTCTCGAACACCTCAGCAATGGCTGATCCGGCTGCAACCTTGATTGCATCAAAAGACGCAGGCGATCGGGTTCAAGATAAAGCCAGTGAAGATGCTGGACGAGCCAAGAATTTCATCCAAGATACAGCAGATAAGGTTAAGCAAGCTGCTAGGGACAACGCCAGTAAAGTTGACCAATCAACAGACAGTGGTAGTTTTGCTGAACGCAAAGCCAAGAGAGACGCGGCTACAATTCAAAAAAGAGCAAATGAAGACTCTGCTAGAACACAGAAAGCAGTAGACAACACAAAAAATGCTGTTGAACGCACTGTTGATAGCATCAAAGATGCTTTTGGTAAGTAGTAATCCTGATTTGTGAAAATCTAAAGGCTTAGATCCCCGATTTCTTTGAGAAGTCGGGGATCTTGTTATTTACGAAGATTATCACACCTACATTAACTAGCGATCGCAGATAAAATTAGCTTCTTTTACTGAACATAAGAAAAAATAATTGTTAAATGGTTGCTAGCAGTTAGGCTGATTGTATAGCAGGAAACGAGATATTTAACTATCTTTTGCGATCGCTTCAAAAAGCAAAATTGATTGACCGAGTTAGATAATTTCCGCGAAATGCTTCTGAAAGCTTGCTTTTATATACAAATTGTGGGGTGTATTTAAGTGGCATTACTTATTGACAAATGTGCTACGAGTTTATGCGATCGCAACCTGATTTTGACGAATTGTTAATGATTTAGAGATTTTTCACCATTATTAATTACGAAGTTATACTTTCCACTACAACTTAGTAACAATGTAAGAGTGTGATTATCTGGACAACCCGACCGTGGGAAAATCAAAATACCGAAACTGGAAGTTAGAGAGGAAAACACTATAATATGCATCTGAGCGAAATCACGCATCCTAATCAGTTGCACGGTTTATCTGTTCGCCAACTACAACAGATTGCCCGTCAGATTCGAGATAAGCATCTCCAAACCGTAGCAGTTAATGGTGGACACTTGGGGCCAGGGTTGGGTGTTGTAGAATTAACGCTAGGACTTTACCAGACACTAGACTTAGATCGGGATAAAGTGATTTGGGATGTCGGACACCAAGCCTATCCCCACAAACTCCTTACAGGACGCTACGATCGCTTCCACACCCTCAGACAAAAGGACGGGGTTGCGGGTTATCTCAAACTCTGTGAAAACAAGTTCGATCACTTCGGTGCTGGACATGCTTCTACAAGTATTTCAGCAGCATTGGGCATGGCTTTAGCGCGAGACTTGAAAGGCGAAAAATTTAAAGCCGTCGCTGTGATTGGCGATGGGGCGCTGACTGGCGGTATGGCATTAGAAGCCATCAACCACGCGGGACACATGCCAAAAACTAACCTGTTGGTTGTTCTCAACGACAACGACATGTCCATATCTCGCAACGTCGGTGCAATTCCCCGCTATCTCAACAAAATGCGCCTCAGCCAGCCGGTGCAATTTATCAAAGATAACCTTGAGGAACAATTCAAACAAATTCCCTTCGTGGGTGAATCTTTGTCTCCCGAACTCGCACGCATCAAAGAAGGTATGAAACGTTTGGCTGTTCCCAAGGTAGGGGCAGTTTTTGAAGAACTCGGTTTTACCTACATTGGCCCAGTGGATGGGCATAATCTCGAAGAATTGATTGCTACCTTCCAACAAGCACATCAAATACAAGGCCCAGTTTTGGTACACGTAGCCACAATTAAGGGTAAAGGCTATGAAATTGCTGAACTAGATCAAGTTGGCTACCACGCCCAAAGCCCCTTCAACGTTGCAACTGGCAAAGCCATTCCTTCTAATAAACCCAAACCCCCAGCTTATGCCAAAGTCTTTTCTCACACTCTAGTGAAACTTGCCGAACAAAACCCCAAAATCGTTGGGATCACTGCGGCTATGGCAACGGGAACAGGTTTAGATAAACTTCAAGCCAAACTGCCCAATCAATATGTTGATGTCGGCATTGCTGAACAACACGCAATTACCCTAGCAGCAGGACTTGCAACTCAAGGGATGCGCCCCGTAGCCGCTATTTATTCTACCTTCCTGCAACGCGCTTACGACCAGATAATTCACGATGTCTGCATCCAAAACCTGCCAGTATTTTTCTGCTTAGATCGGGCAGGAATTGTTGGATCTGATGGCCCCACCCACCAGGGCATGTATGATATCGCTTATCTGCGTTGCATTCCCAACATTGTAATCATGGCACCCAAAGATGAAGCAGAACTGCAACGCATGGTAGTAACTGGTGTTGAGCATACCAGTGGCCCCATTGCTATGCGCTACCCTCGTGGCAATGGCTACGGTGTTCCCCTGATGGAGGAAGGTTGGGAACCTTTGGAAATCGGCAAAGGCGAAATTCTCCGCACTGGCGATGACGTGTTAATCGTTGCTTATGGCACAATGGTTTATCCAGGGATGCAAGCTGCCGAAATTCTCAGCGAACACGGCATTGAGGCAACTGTAATTAATGCGCGTTTCGTTAAGCCTTTGGATACCGAGTTGATTTTACCCCTAGCGAAGAAAATCGGCCGCGTCATCACCTTAGAAGAAGGTTGTATCATGGGTGGCTTTGGTTCTGCGATCGTCGAAGCTTTAATGGATGCAGATATTCTCGTTCCTGTCAAGCGATTTGGTGTACCAGATGTATTAGTAGATCATGCTGAACCCAATGAATCTAAGACAGAACTAGGTTTAACTAGTCATCAAATAGCAGAGAGAGTTTTGTCAGCTTTCTTTAAGCAGCAAGTATCTGCTGTCGTCTAGTTAATCTGTCCTGAAAACAGAGAACAGGTGACAGAGTATAGGTAAATAGATTTTAATCCTTTGTAGGAAACTAGCCTAAAAACCTTGAACTAAATCCTTCAAAACTTTTTTGAGTTTTGAAGGATTTACATTTTTATCGAACAGAATTCAGAATGAATTTTAACCTAAAAAGTGGATAGTGCAGCGTAAAGCCTACGGCATAGCTCCGCTTAGAGCGAGTATTTTCGAGTTGCGTCTTGATTCTGACTCCTAAATTCAGAATGGCTGAATTCTTCTTCAATGCAACTTTGAAAACACGCCTTAGATACTTTTTCTTACCAAAGTCTATTGCATATAAGAACCAAGCAGTATAGAGTTAAGTCGCTAGTACCGCTTTGTGTAATTCATAATCCGTAATGACGCTCCTACGGACGATCGAGTACTCGCTACCACTTCGCTAACGCTAACATAATTACATTTTTGTAGTGATTTCTTTTCGTCGTGGTGTGCTAGCATTTACCACTATTAATTTAAAAATACTCATGCTAATTATGCAACATGACCATATCAAAAAATATTAAATCTATCACCAAAGTATGAGCATGCCTACATTGGGCTTTGTCCCATTAACGCTCACGGATGAAATTCAGATATTAACGCAACTCTAGAGCAGAGTATGACAAATTTTTTTCTAGCTTCTGTATTATCTACACCAATTAAAGACCCAGTACCAGTTTTTCTGATGATGTTGGGGATTATGCTAATCGCGCCCCTGTTATTTGAAAAAATCAAACTGCCGGGTATTGTCGGATTAATTCTGGCCGGCGTTATAGTCGGGCCCAATGGACTGGGATTATTGGCACGAGATAACACAATTGTGCTTTTGGGTACAGTTGGTTTGCTATTTCTCATGTTTATGGCAGGACTGGAAACTAGCTTGGATGATCTGAAATATAACGCTGATAAAGCACTCATATTCGGATTAGCTACCTTTGGTGTGCCGATGGTATTAGGTACCGCAGCCATGATGGCCATTGGCTATGGTGTATTACCTGCTATCCTAGTAGCTTCTTGTTTTGCTTCCCATACGCTACTAGCACTACCGATAGTCAGTAAATTGGGAATTATGCGCTCTCAGACATTAACTACCACTCTGGGAGGCACATTAATCACCAATGTTTTGGCACTTTTGGTTTTAGCAGTGGTAGTGAGAGCGCATCAAGGTAGTTTAAGCCTACAGTTTTGGTTATTCCTGATTCCTTCACTGATTATCTACACAATTCTGACGCTCTGGGGTCTACCTCGTCTCGGTCGCTGGTTTTTTCAGCGATTTGGACACGATGAAGGGGCAGAGTTCACCTTTGTTTTAGCTACCCTGTTTGTGGTTTCCTATGGGGCAGAATTAATCCAAATTGAGCCGATAATTGGCGCTTTTTTAGCTGGAGTTGCTATCACCCAGCTAATCCCACAACTTAGCCCTCTAATGAATCGGATTCAATTTATCGGGAATACGTTATTTGTACCCTTTTTCTTGATTTCTGTGGGAATGTTGGTTAATCCCCTGATTCTGATTCAAGAACCGCGATCGCTCCTAGTATCTGCCGTCATGGTAACTGTTGCCATTATCGCTAAGTTCATTCCTGCATGGGGTTCAGGCAAATTATTCGGATTCAACTTTGACAATATCATGTTGATGTTTGGGCTATCAGTAGCTCAGGCAGCCTCTACCCTAGCTGCAATCACTGTTGCTTACAAAATCGAGTTGGTCGATCAGTTAACAGTGAATGGCACGATCACCATGATTTTAGTTACCTGCATTGCTTCTCCTTGGGTGACAGATCGGTGGGGGAAAAAAATCAGGCCAGGAGAAGCTAGTATTGAAAGTCATCAGCTAGGAAATCTAGGCGATCGCGTTTTAGTACCAGTTGCCAACCCCAGTACTGAAGATAACTTGCTCAAGTTGGCAATACTCCTAACAAAATCAGCAGATGGTACTTTATTACCACTCCACATTTTACTAGAACAAAGTTCCCCCATTTCTCCAGGGGACAAAGCTAAACAAAGCCAATTACTATCAACCGCAGAAATGATTGCCCATGCTGCTGTGGTAAATGTTACTCCCATTGGTCGGATTGACGAATCAATTGATAAGGGAATTGCTCGTGTAGCAGAAGAAAAGCAGGCTAGTGTGATTGTCTGCGGCTGGAAAGGTTACTCTACTTATCAGGAAAATATCTTTGGTGATGTCATTGACAAAATTGTAAATCGCAGTCAAGTGCCTGTTTTGGTAACTAGATTTCCATTACCAATTGAGCATACGACACGAGTATTTCTGGCTTTCACTACCCAACAAACTTATGCTAGTTCTTTTGCAGAGAGTATTCAATTAGTCAAAAGTCTGGCAACGGAACTCAAAGCTACCGTACAACTTTTGCAAGTCGTCACAAAACAAGGAGTGGATATCGATTTGACTGATGCCGGATTGGCAGAAGATACACCCATTCAAAAAGTGCGAGGCAATTTTGTGCAGCAAGTTTCTCGTTTACTCAAAAGCAACGATCTGCTAGTGTTAAACGGGTCTGTTGAGCAGAAAACTAAACTAGTTTCACTTTTAGGTCGAATACCAGAAGCGATCGCTCGCAATCATCCTGAAGTTGCTATAATTATTGCCTACTTTCCCAAATAGCCTCAAAATTGGGAAGAAAAGGTGAGAATGCTCAATCTATGCCCAATATCCAATATCTTCCTATGACACCTTCTACAAACCATGTTTATCCCGTTATTTGGCACAACGAATCAGTGTCACTAATCGATCAAACGCGCTTACCCAACGAATATACATTTGTGGAAATCCACCGCAGTGAAGATATGGCGCGGGCAATTAAAACCATGATTGTGCGAGGTGCGCCGGCAATTGGTGTGGCTGCGGCTTATGGAATGTATCTTGGTGCAAGGGAAATTGAAACTAGCGATCGCACCGAATTTTTGCAAAACTTAGATAAAGTCTCCCAGTTATTACGTTGTACTCGTCCGACGGCGGTAAATTTATTTTGGGCCATCAATCGGATGATGAAAGTTGCCAAGGAAACATTGGGAACTGTAGAAGACATTAAGCAAACCCTTTTCCAAACAGCCCAAGCAATCAATATTGAAGATTTGCAAACCTGTCAAGCGATCGGCGACAATGGTTTGGCAGTTTTGCCTACTACCCCAGAAAGGCTGACGCTACTTACCCACTGCAATGCTGGGGCATTAGCTACGGCTGGTTATGGCACTGCTTTAGGTGTTGTACGTTCCGCTTGGAGGGAAGGACGTTTAGAACGTTTATTTGCCGATGAAACCCGTCCCCGCTTGCAAGGCGCAAAACTCACCACTTGGGAGTGTGTGCAAGAAGGTATTCCAGTTACATTAATTACTGATAATATGGCAGCCCATTGCATGAAGCAGGGTTTGATTCATGCTGTAGTTGTGGGTGCCGATCGCATTGCTGCTAATGGTGACACTGCTAATAAAATTGGTACGTATAGTGTTGCGATCGCAGCTAAAGCTCATAATATTCCTTTCTTTGTGGCTGCACCCCTTTCCACTGTTGATTTTGAATTAGTCGATGGTAGCAAAATTCCCATTGAGGAACGCGATCCAACAGAAATTTATCAAGTAGGGGATACTATTCTCACGCCTGAAGGTGTGGATTTTTACAACCCAGCTTTTGATGTGACTCCGGCTGAGTTGATTACAGCCATTATTACAGAGAATGGAGCGATCGCACCTCATGAATTAGCGAAATCACAGGTAAAGCAATTAGTGTAATTGAGTACAAAGAGGATAAAAGTTTTAAATGTTCATCGACACCACTCGCCAAATCGCCGAAACTCTATATTTTTCGTTGAGTGGTGTCGATTGCCTACTGGGTAAGGATTTAAGATATGCGTGTTGTTCAATTTCACACAACATATATAATGTTTTTTAGAATGGTGTCGATTTGGTGTCTGAAAGCCTTACGGGGCAAAGGCTCCTAGACGAGGCAACCCCTACCGATTGGGTTAAATCGGAATTAATGGAAACCCTGTATAACCACCTTCTTCTGAATTACCTTGTCCCTACCGATTGGGTTAAATCGGAATTAATGGAAACAAAAGTTAACACTGCACCTAAAACAACGATGATACCAACCCTACCGATTGGGTTAAATCGGAATTAATGGAAACTCTGGTGATTTTGCTAATTCTATAAATTTTGCCCCTACCGATTGGGTTAAATCGGAATTAATGGATAACTTGCACCGAGTTATCGATAACTCTAGCGATCGCTCTACATCCGAATAACGGAAACTTTATAGGGGATTGCCCCAAAAAAATCCCCGACTTTTTAGAAAAGCCGGGAACTTTGTTTTTTAACTACTTATTGCGTTAAAATCTGACGGTTCAAAATACATATCATTTATCAGTAATTTTTGAAAAAATTTTATCTAAACTTCATATTTTGACTAAATTCAATAAGCAAAATCCGCAAATGGTTACTCAAAATAAGCTTTGACTTACTCAAACCCCAGTTTGCTTTCTCATTTTGGTGTTTTCCGCAAGTAAAAGAAGCTTTGACTTAATCAAAAGAAGCTTTTGCTTTCTCATTTTGGTGTTTTCCGCAAGCAAAAGAAGCTTTAACTTAATCAAACCCCAGTTTGCTTTCTCATCTCAGTATTTTTTGCAAATAAAATGCCATTTCGCTTTTTTAAAATGGTTGATTTATCAGAGGATGTCTGAAAAGTATTAAGTATTTGTTGATCCCCCGTAACCCCCCTTAATCCCCCCTTGCTAAGGTGGGAAACCGGAAATCCAGTTCCCTCCCCAATACATACGGGGAGGGTTAGGATGGAGTAAAATTGACTAATTAATCCTAATAGAATTAACCAAAATGCTGAATAATTGCCTCAGCAAATTCAGAACATTTTAAGGGTTCAACTGGCGGTTCTAGCAACCGGGCTAAATCGTAGGTGACTTGACTATTTGCGATCGCATCGCTTAAACCTTTCTTAACTAAGTCTGCGGCTTCTTGCCAACCCATAAATTCCAGCATCATCACACCAGACAAAATCACTGAACCAGGATTAATCCGATCTAAGCCGGCGTGTTTGGGTGCAGTACCGTGGGTAGCTTCAAATATGGCACTAGAATCACCAATATTTGCCCCTGGCCCCATTCCTAATCCACCAACAATGGCCGCAGCAGCATCAGACAGATAATCGCCGTTCAAGTTCATCGTCGCCAAAATCGAATACTCATCCGGTCTGGTTTGGATTTGTTGAAAAATACTGTCAGCAATCCGGTCATTCACCAAAACTTTCTCTTTCCATTTACCCTCGCCGTGGGTTGCCCAAATTGTGTTAAGAACAGTTTCAACTTCCTTGACAACTTGCGCTTTCTTGTCTGGGGTAAGATTATCAAACCCAGGCTCAATCTGGCGGGCGTTTTCTTCCAAAGAAATATTCGGATTTTTTTCCTTGTTACTCAAAATCCAAGATTCTTGTTCGGTGACAGTTTCTTGGCGAAATTCGCTGGTTGCTAGTTCATAACCCCAATCGCGGAAAGCGCCTTCGGTGTACTTCATGATGTTGCCCTTATGCACCAAAGTCACCTGTTGCTTATTTCTAGGCAAAAGCAAGGCGTGTTTGATAGCACGTCTAACTAGGCGCTGGGAACCAGTTTTGCTGATGGGTTTGATGCCAATGCCAGAATCAAGAGGAATGCGTTTTTTCCCATGTTCTGGGGTGGCGGGGATTAATTCTTCATTGAGAATTTTAATTAAGCGATCGCCGATTTCGCTACCTTGTCGCCACTCAATGCCTAAATAAATATCTTCCGTATTCTCCCGATAAACAATTACATCCAACTTTTCGGGATTTTTGTGAGGTGAGGGCGTACCTGCATAGTAACGGCATGGACGCACGCAGGCATACAAGTCAAAAATTTGTCGTAGTGCCACATTTAAAGAACGAATTCCCCCGCCAATGGGAGTAGTCAAAGGCCCTTTAATAGCAACACCATACTCTTCAATTGCCGTGAGAGTATCTTGAGGCAAATACTGATAAGTTCCGTATAAATCACAAGCCTCATCACCAGCGTAAACCTTGAACCAACTAATTTGACGCTGACCCTTGTATGCTTTAGCTACCGCAGCATCGAGAACTTTTTGGGTAGCAGGCCAGATGTCGATACCTGTACCATCGCCACGAATAAAAGGGATAATTGGATTGTCCGGTATGATTGGTTCACCATTTTTGAAGGTGATTTTTGCTCCGGCTGCTGGGGGGGTAATCTTGTCGTACATCTTTCACACACTCCTAATCGATACGCTGCTAGTCAAAAAATCCTTATGTGGCAGGCTTGTATATTTTGCTATGTCTTTTGTTCACCAAGCCAGAAGGCACAGATTTTCCCCCTATTCCCCTTGTACATTATTTGGGGATTAAGTGTGAGATTTCAGTGAAGCGATCGCAATTTTGTACGATCAAAAATAGTAAACTACTTTTCGCTATCAATGCTTCACTTTCGAGAATGCCAGATAGCTTACCACTCTTTCACTGACCGCTAAAACGAGAATGGCATGACAGACCCAATGATTTTATCAGGCCCTGCTAATGACATCGACTCCCTCCGACGACCGTTAATTGCTGGGTCTGAAAAAGTCCAACAGCAGATAATCCCACAGTTAGCTGAGTTGGGTAATGAGGGATTAGACGTGTTGATGGAATTTTTACTGAAACGACGTGAGAACCCAGCAACTTGGATTGATGGCAAAGCTTACCAAGTCCTTTACAACTCTGATGCACCTCAAGCCAAAGAATTTTTGCGCTCTTGTTTTCCTGAAGGAATTGTACCTCTAAAATCAGAGTGCGGCATTAACTACAATTCTTTGCAACAGCTACTTGCTGCTCAAGACTTCCAAGCAGCCGATCGCGTCACCATCGAAAAAATGTGTGAACTATCAGGGACAAGGGCTGTACAACGCAAATGGTTGTACTTTACTGAGGTAGAAAATACCTCGGCTGTTGACTTGCAAACCATTAACAACCTCTGGTTAGTCCACTCCGAAGGTAAATTTGGCTTTTCAGTGCAGCGAGAAATCTGGTTGAGTTTAGGTAAAAATTGGGAGAATTTCTGGCCAAAAATTGGCTGGAAAGAAGGTAATAACTGGACGCGATACCCCAACAGCTTTACCTGGGATTTAAGTGCGCCTAAAGGTCATTTACCCCTCTCTAATCAACTACGGGGGGTACGAGTCTTTGCTTCTTTACTCTCTCACCCAGCTTGGACAAAGAATCCAGAAAAATGATTTTGAGCCTACGGACAAATAGATTATGATCAATCCCACCAACAGAGAATTCTACGTAATCATTGAACGGGATGAAGATGGCTACTATGTCGGAAAAGTCCCTCAGCTACAAGCCTGTTACAGTCAAGGAGAAACAATTGATGAGTTGATGACTAACATGAAAGAAGTAATTGAACTTTGTTTAGAGGATGTCTGAGAAATTCAAAATTTCATCCTGTAGCAAGATATATTAGGGTACGTAAGGGTAAGCCAGAAATGGAAGAAGATTTACGTTCAGAGTATGACTTAAAAAGTCTAAGACTTAGAAAGTTCGTCCCTGAACGAAAGAGCTTTGGTAAGACAACAATTCGTTTAGAACCTGATGTTGCGGAGGTTTTTCCCAATGCCGATGCAGTCAATGAGGCTCTAAGATTTCTGATTAGAGTTGTGCAGGACAACCAAGTTTCTGCACTTACAAAGCAGCTTCATAGTCACTCAGATGGGGCGGATAAAAGCCCGTAGTGCTGAGTTAAAAGTGCCGCAGATCCCAAACTGAAAATATCAAATTGGATAATGGCAAACGTTCGTCTAGAAGATATTAAGCGTAGATTCAATAATGTCACCGCTATTGAGGATATTACCTTTGAAATTCCCGATGGCGAGTTTTGGGTTTTAGTTGGGCCATCGGGTTGTGGTAAATCGACAATTTTGCGAACGATCGCAGGTTTAGAAACTGCCACATCTGGTAAACTCTTCATTGGCGATCGCTTGGTCAATAATATCCCAGCCAGACAACGAGATGTGGCGATGGTATTCCAAAACTACGCCCTCTATCCTCACATGAGCGTGGCGGAAAACATCGGCTTCGGGTTGCAGATGCGGAAAGTTGACCGAAAAATCATTCAAGAACGAGTGATGAATGTGGCGCGATCGCTTTCTCTGGATCACCTGCTGGATCGTAAACCCAAACAACTCTCTGGGGGACAGCAACAACGGGTAGCATTAGGAAGAGCGATCGCTCGTGAACCCCAAGTGTTTTTACTTGATGAACCTTTATCTAATTTAGATGCCCAATTGCGCGACGATACAAGAGCAGAATTAAAACAATTGCATCAAGAATTGGGCATTACAACAATTTACGTCACCCACGATCAAGTTGAAGCGATGACTTTGGCTGATAAAATTGTCGTGCTAAATCGCGGGCGAATTCAACAAATCGGCGATCCCCAAACTATTTACGCAAGTCCTGCTAATCGGATGGTGGCAAGTTTTTTAGGTAGTCCGCCAATGAATATCCTACCTGCAATTTATCAAGATAACGGTTTTGATGTCAGTGGACAGTTCTTAACGGTTTCGGCAGAGGTGAATGAAAAATTACGGTTGCGTCAGGGATACAGTTGTGATTTGGGGATTCGTCCAGAGCATATTTTGATTCACGAACCGCCAAGTCGCCAAGAAGTAAATGAGAGTCAGCTGATTGTAGAAGTTAAAGTGGTTGAACCCTTGGGAAGGGAAACTTTAATTCGTGCTGGCTTACCTGGTTCGGCGGTGGTGTTGAATATTAAGGTAGGTGGGGATATGCGGCTGCGTCCAGGCGATCGCCTTTTTCTACAACTTGATTTAAATCACTTGTTTATATTTGATCCCAAAACTGGGGACAGAATATTATAAGCGCGTAACTCTGAACCTTGCCCTTGCGTGGTGCGATGCCTGCGGCGGGCGTAGCCATCGCGGTCACTTGTTAACCCAATAGCGAAAATTTGCTGTATCTCTTGCTGAGTAAGAATCTTGGCGCGTCCATGCCGATTTACTTTCACCTTTCACCGCTACACCCCATTAACTCTTAATTTTCAGGTTACAGCAGTGATAAGTGTTTATATCCATAATCAGGATGAAATAATGATTCAATCACTACAAAAACTATTTACATTTGATGAATATTTAGAGTTGTTAGAAACACAACCGGAAAACATTCGTTATGAATTACACGATGGAGATATTATTCAAATGCCGCCACCATCAGGCAAACACGAGCAAATAGTAGCATTTTTAACAATGATGTTAGGGTATGAGTGTCTTCGTCTTAAACTTAATTACGGCATACCTAAAACCGCCACAGTGAAGCCAGAAAATAAAATGTCAGGGTACTATCCTGATGTTTTATTAATGAATTTTTCTAACTTGGGTAATGAACCATTATGGGAGAAACAATCTATCCTTAGTAAACCAGATTCAATTCCATTAGTGATTGAAGTAATCAGTACTAACTGGAGAGATGATTATCATAAAAAGTTTGCTGACTATGAAGAAATGGGTATTCAAGAATATTGGATTGTGGATTATGCTGCTTTGGGTAGCAAGGAATTGATAGGCGATCCCAAACAGCCAACAATCACAATTTACTCTTTAAGTGATGAGGGTGAATATCGTGGGAAACAGTTTAGAGGTGACGACCGTATAGAGTCGCCAACATTTCCAGATTTAAATCTAACCGTTGAACAAATTTTTTCAGTACGTTATTGATAAAAACCTATTCGCCGCGCTGATAATCGCCAAAAATAATGCTGAGGATGATTTGCGATCGCTGCTAGAGAATAGTGCGAGTAGTTTTAAATAAATGTCAGAGGTTTAAAAGCCATAAGAGGAATGAATTCCTACTAGCTAGGGATATTAATTGAATGGAAACAAGAAGGTGATAGAGTCGTCAGCTTAACGCCAAGTCTAACTAGCTTGTACAGCGCATAAAAAAGCCACTAACCACATCACACCCAATCAATCGACCGTCATACCCCATAATTCCCTTAACACCCCGTAGCGCCTCTTGTGGCGGCGGAGTTTGTTTTTGGTGGTTGGGTGCGAACCTATGATTAGTTGTAAAAAGATAGTTTAAGTAAAAATACATAACGTTTTGAATATTAGTACTTAATGTTACAATTCTTGTAAATAGTTTCTTAAACTGCCATAAATAATCGCAAATTTCCAATTTTTTGTAGCCAAAATCTAAGAAAATAAAACTGCAATAGAGATTTAATTAATTTGCTGCAAAAACTTATATGACTATTAATCGACGCAATTTCTTGTTTTTACTCACAGCAGGTGCGGGTGCTTTTGTATTCGATGCTTGTGCATTGGCAGAGAAATCTCCTAAAGGAAACACTGCAATTCCTGAAACAACACCTGAAACAACACCAAATAAAACATCAGAAAAAACAGGGGCTATCCAACTACCGCCTTTACCTTACGCCTACGAAGCACTGGAACCACACATCGATGCTAAAACGATGCAATTCCACCACGATAAACACCATGCAGCTTATGTAAAAAACTTGAATGCGGCCTTAGACAAACACCCAGAACTCAAAGGCAAAACTATTGAAGAACTGTTGCAGAAACTTGACAGTGTACCACAAGATATTCGCAAAACAGTACGCAATAATGGCGGCGGTCATGTGAATCACTCAATGTTCTGGGAAATTATGAAGCCAAAAGGTGGAGGAGAACCAACAGGAAATATAGCCTCCGCGATTAATCAAAGTTTTGGTAGTTTTGCAGCTTTAAAAAAACAGTTTAATGAAGCTGGTGCTGGTCGTTTTGGTAGTGGTTGGGTTTGGCTAGTGCGTAATAAAGGTGGCAAGTTAGAAGTGACAACTACAGCTAACCAAGATAGTCCCTTAAGCGTAGGTAAATATCCCATTCTAGGTAATGACGTATGGGAACATGCATATTATCTCAATTACCAGAATCGCCGCGTCGATTATTTAGATGCTTGGTGGAACGTGATTAATTGGGATGAGATTAACAAGCGGTTTGCAGTTGCAAGTAAATTAGCTTAAATATTGGCACGAAGCGAGAGATAGAAAAGCTTATCTTCCGCACTGTCAAAGTAATTCATAATTACAATTAACAAAGTTTTGTACCCTTTCTAATTATGAATTACGTTAGCGTAGCGGGGCGTTAGCCCATTACGAATTATTTAAAGGGGCTTTTGAGTAGGTACACCAATAGCACGGGGAAACTGAATTGGTGTGGTGGCTACCTTACGCAAATACACACAGTGCCGGATGCTGTGACTCAACGGTGTTGTAAATTGTTCAATTGATTCAATAACGCCACCCAACTGCTTCATAGCATTCTGCAAAACTGTGGTTTCATCCTTTGTCCAATTGCCGCGATAAATTATAGCTAAACCTCCCTGTTTGAGCAGTGGTAGGGTATATTCTGCACAAACAGAGGCTGCACCTACAGCACGGATCAATGCAATATCGTAAGCTAGTCGATGCTGAGGGTTCTGACCGATTTCTTCAGCCCTACCAACAAGAGTTTTGGCATTATTAAGGGCAAGTTCAGTTAATATATTGTCGAGAAAAGTAATTTTTTTTCGAGTGGAATCGAGAAGAGTAATTGTGCAATTAGGTACTGTAATTGTCACTGGAACACCTGGAAAACCTGCACCTGTACCTATATCGATAAGAGTAGGGGGAGCAGAGGATAAATTTGCTGATAATAGGGGTACAATTCCTCGGAGGGAATCCCAGAGATGTTTTTCCCAAAACTCTTGGGGGTCAGTAATGCGAGTTAAATTTAGTTGATGATTACCTTCTAGGATTAATTCATAAAGCCTTTGGAATTGTGCTTGCTGTTGGACAGTCGGTTGCCAATTCAAAGTTTGCTGCCAGATTTCTGCCATCTCAGGCAATAAGTTTGTCATTTATCATTTGTCATTTGTCATTCGTCATTCGGTATGGGGTATTGAGCATAGTTATTCTCCCCCTGCTCCCCTGCTCCCCTGCCCTCACACCGATGGCAGAGGTTCTTTAACTTTGGATTCCAGTGTCTTTGGGTCTACTGATTGTAGTTCGCCGTGGTTGAGTGTCCAGCAACGATCTGCGATCGCTAACAGATCCCCAGCATCGTGTGTAACTATCAATAGTGTCCAATCTTGTTTCAGCTTTGCTAATAAATTTACCAGTTGCCGACGCATTGACCAATCTAACCCAGCAGTCGGTTCATCCAATAACAGTAAATTTGGCTGGCGAATCAATTGCACCGCCAAAGCTAAACGCCTCTGTTGACCGCCACTCAAAGCATGGGGAGCAGCAGAAAGCGATAAATGCTCTAAACCCACCTCAGTTAGGGCCTGTCTAACTCGTTCTGACCCTAACTCAGGATGTCCTAAACGCAATTCTTCTAAAATTGAACCACCGCAAAAGTGGCGTTCTGGAAACTGAAATACCAACCCAGCCAATTGTTGTAGCTGTTCAGCTACAAGTTCCTGTTCTCGCCAAAAGAGTGCGCCAGTAGTGGGTTCAGCCAGTCCCGACAAAATTTCTAATAAGGTACTTTTTCCCGAACCACTGGGGCCAATAATCAGACCTAGTTGCTGGGGTGCTAATTCCAAGTTGATCGATTTAAGAATCGCTGTTGGACACGCTGTAGGGTGATAATTTACATTTCGGAGATAGAGCATTTGTTAAGATTACCAAAAAGTCAGCAAATTACTGATTAGCTACACTGAGAGGATCTGGAAAATTCTAGAAAAATTTATAGCGTATTACCTGAATTAACACCTTAATCTAGCAGCAAGAATCATCCAATTTTCCTCCATTGTGGCAGACTCACCCTGAAAACTTTGGCTATGACGAGCCTGGAAACATGGAAAAATTACCAAAGTCAACCTTTATATAAAAAATTTGGGTTGAGGCAGAGGCAAATTAGAATTAATCATTTTTTGCATTCTAAGTAACACATACAATTATTTCAACCGCAATTATTCTGAGGGTTAAAATGACTAAAAGGTTTTCTCCACCTCAATTAGTAGTGCCTCATAGACTCACTACCCTTGCTCAGACTACTCTTGGTGCTGCGATCGCTTTTGGCGTTGCCCCTTGGGCGATCGCACTTAATATCTGGGTAAATCCCTCGCTGGCTGGCGATCCCTTTCGCAACAGCGAACCTCATCAAATTGGCGACCAAACAGAAGCCGGTTTTAAGGCGATTTTCCAACAGGGCAACTATCCAGCAGCAGAGCGTTATCTAGAACAAGCAATATCCAAAGAGCCAAATGAACCTCTAGCTTATGCGATGAAAGCATCTTTGGCATACGGAAATAAGGATTGGTCTAAACTAGACACCTACAGTCAAAAAACTCTAGAAGCTGGACAAAAACTGATTGCTAGCGATCCATTGCGTGGTAATTTATACACTGCTGTTGGCCATTTTTTAGAAGGAGCAGTAACTCTCAGTCGTAAGGGTACTGTCAATGGTGTACCGGAAGCTTTTAGTCGGCTGCGGCAAGTTTATGAATATTTAGATAAAGCTGAAGCGGTTTCTGCCAACGATCCAGAACTGAATTTAATTAAGGGTTATATGGATTTACTGTTAGCGGTTAATTTGCCTTTCGCTAGCCCAGATCAGGCAATTGGACGCTTAGAAAAAAATGCTGCTCCTGGGTATCTCGTGGATCGGGGTATTGCTCTTGCTTACCGGGATTTAAAACGATATCCACAGGCACTAGAATATGTGAATCGGGCGCTCAAAACCACATCTGATAACCCAGAAATTTATTATCTCAAAGCCCAAATCATGAAAAACCTAGGGCAAAAAGAAAAAAGCCAGCAGATGATCCAGGAAGCGATCGCTAATTTTGATAAAGCATTGACTAAAAAATCCCAACTCCCAGGTGATTTAGTCAAACAAATTGAGAGTGAACGCAAAAGTGCTGTTAGCTTGAAAAATCCTTAACACCCATTCTCCACTCTCCACTCCCTACTTTGATATGCTTATTTGCAGAAGAATAATTGAGATATTAGACCAAAATGGAGATTCAGTTCCGCGAAATTAATCCTTTTGATATGTGGATTTGGCTGAAATTCAGCACAAATCCTTCTGCGCGTGAAAAGCAGTATGTAGAAGAAGTTTTCAATTCCTGGTTTTATTTAGGTAAATTAGGTGCATTTAATGCAGAAAATCTCCAGGTGCAGGACACTGGACTCGATATCAGCTACATGAATTATGATGAGCAAGGCTATGACAAAAGCTTACTAGCACTGATGCACAACATCGGTGAGTTTGAATATGAGGGACAGTGGGGACGTTGTTGGTTTGATTTAGGAACCAGTGATGCGATCGCATTGGATATTTTACTCAACGCCCTCACCCAGCTAAGTCAGGAATATGTCACCATTGAAGAATTGTACATCGGTGGTGAAAATCCAGATTGGCCTATTGAGGATAGCGAAAGTCGTCCTCAGTCTATTTATGATAATTAGTTACAAAAATGAATAAAGCTGGCGAAATTCGGGTAATAGCCTTGGGGCTAATTCGGAATGGCGAACGCATATTTCTTTCTGAAGGCTACGATCCCGTCAAGCAAGAAACATTTTATCGGGCTTTGGGCGGTGGTGTCGATTTTGGTGAAACCAGCCACGCTGCCTTAGAACGGGAGTTTCAAGAGGAAATTCAGGCAGAGTTAACGAATATTAAATATCTAGGTTGTATAGAGAACCTGTTTACATTTAATGGTAGGCAAGGTCATGAAATTATTCAGCTTTATCAATGTGACTTTGCTGACTCAAAATTTTATAAACTGGAAAGTTTAATTTTTTCAGAATCACAACATCATAAACATAAAGCATTATGGATAGATATTTCTCGTTTGAAATCAGGAGAATTCAAATTAGTACCTGAAGTGTTTTTTGAATATTTATAAATTAGTTTTACCCGCACGGTATTCAGCCATTGGCTCGGCTGCAAGTTTGGCAAGTACTTCTGGAGAACGGGCAAAAGCTTCATCCCAAGAGCGTTCATCTTCTAGTTATTCCAAAATCATCGCCGCGATCGCATCTTGTTCATTGGTAGGCAAATTTTTGAGTTTAGCGATCGCTTGTTCAACTAGCTCTGTCATGGCTGTTATATGAAAGTCATACGATAAATTATCCCTACTTGCACTCTGTTGGGGTTGTTAGAGTGCGATCACTTTATATTGCCAGCCAGGATAGATGAAGTTGGTTAGTCGATAACAGAGCTATTTTTTACGCCAATATCCTTCAACATCAGTTCCATCCTTACGACGATAACCTTGAACATGGACTTTTCCACTTGAATTACTTGATGAATTACTGCCCCAAAAGTTAGTCGTAGCCCGTTGCTGGTTGGATGTATTGTTATCCCAAGAATTATTAGTAGTTCGCTGTTGATTTACTTGTTTGAGTTTTTCCTCTTGCTGCCGATGTTCTTGTCTTAGTTTCTCTGCCTGTAGTTGCTGCTCTCTATTGAGACGTTCTTCTTTCTGTTTCTCTAATCTCAAACGTTGCTCTCGCACGCGAAGTCTCTCTTTTGCACGTTGCTCTTTCTTGCGCTGTTCTTCTTGGCGTTTCCAGTCTCTCAACAATCGCTCCCAATCCTCCAAACCTAACTGAGGATTCCTGATTGGAGGCTGAGATGTTTCCCAACAAAAGCTATAAGCCTCAGTTTCAAAGTTAGCGCCAACGGAACTAAACATAGATTGATTTAGCTTTTCACTATTTCCTTGAACTTGTTGAAGAATAAAATTTGGCAACGATGGAACAAGACTATGTTCAGGCTGCTTTTTTCCAAAAAGTCCTTCAAAAAAACCAACTTTTGAAGGTTTAGGAATTGCGCTTTCAAGAACCCAAAGTTTGACTGTCTTATCCCAGCTACTACTTACAAGTACCTGATTATTAAAACAAAAAGCGACTGAGCTAACTCCTGCTGAGTGAGCAGGGAAAGAGGAATCTAGAGTACCTGTTGTCAGATTCCAAATCTTGACGTAGCCATCATCGCCACCGCTTACGAGAAACTGACCATTAGAACTGAAACTTAGACTACGTACACTACCTGAATGCCCTTGAATATAGCATTTAGATAATCCAGTTTGCATATCCCACAGAATGATATCCCCATCATCATCACTGCTTGCAAGAATTTTCCCATCAGGGCTGAATGCAACTACACGTACATCTTTTGAATGGGTTGAAAATGAGAAAATCTCATCGTGTATGTTAGTTCTCCAAATCTTGACTTTATGATCGCAACCACCACTCGCAATCAATGAACCATCAGGACTCACAGAAACAGACTGCACATAACTTGAATGTCCTCGAAGGGTTTGAATCTCCTTCCTTTCTTTCAAACTAAAAATTTTAACTGTATGGTCATCACTTCCACTTACTATAAAGTCATAAATTGGAACCACAGCTACTGCCGTCACAGGTTGAGAGTGAGTGGTAAAAGTTAATAATTCCTGAGATGTTCTCAAATCCCAAACTCTAATGGTGGCATCATCGCCACCGCTAATCAAGCCATTACCTTTTGGAGTAAAGGTAATGGAACGAACAGATTTTGTATGTTCAAACGGATGGGTCAAAAGTTGACCACTATTGAGATCCCATAATTTGATTGTCTTGTCATCGCTGCCACAAGCAATAATTTGGCGGCTTGGGTTTATGGATAGGGAGCGCACACCACCTAACCAACTAGAATCACCATTGAATGTGTGAGCCGGATACCATGATTGACTCATAAGATCCTCTAAATTTTCTGTGGTTTAGACAATTGAGTTCTTTGATCAGTATTCCCAAGATTCTCAAGCTATCTAACGTAGGTAAAATCAACTTTTGATCCAAGTCGGGTATGTCATCTGTGCGAATAATGGTGTAGCTGCGATCGCTGATCGCTCTCCATAGCAGAATTACTGGAGTTTGAGACAGTTCTACAATAAATGCAAAGACGTTGAGGTTGAACTAACCTAATGCGTATACCTGAAACTAACCCACAGATACCAATGCCTTCACCAAGTCTCTACGAAACTGATTTTTACGCTTGGACAGAGGAACAAGTAACTTTACTTCGCAATGAGCAGTGGAGTCAGATTGATCTGCAAAATCTGATTGAGGAGATTCAATCTTTGGGTAAACAGCAACGTCAAGAACTGCGAAACCGTCTGAGTGTGTTGATTGGACATTTACTAAAATGGCAGTACCAGTCTCAACGCCGTAGCCGTAGCTGGTTAGCAACACTTCGGATTCAACGCTTAGATATTGCTGAACTGCTCGAAGACAATCCTAGCCTAAAGCCTTACCTTGAAGAAGCACTTCGCAAAGCCTACCTTAAAGGTGTCGAATTAGCTGTTGGAGAAACAGATTTGCCCAAGCGTACTTTTCCGGTAGAGTGTCCTTACAGTTTGGTAGAGATTATGGACTATGATTTCTACCCCGGTGAACCAAGCAAGTTACTAGATGAATCAGAGCAGTAATTTGAAATTAAAGTAAATCTTCTTCAGATAGCTGGGCTATTTTCATCAAGGCTTTCAAGGTTCCAACTTTCAAATCTTGATTGCGGTGAACAGGAATTGACAGGATTTTTTGTACTTCAGGGTTTTCATAAATATGATGACTGCCAGTGGTTCTTTGCAAAACCCAACCTTTTTGTTCCACAATCTTACAAAGTTGCTTGCCAGAAATCGATTTCATACAGCAATTTCGACAATTTGATCTGTTGACTCAATTGCATTACGACTGTTGGCAACTTCAAGCCAACCTTCAATAGCATCTTTTAAATTAGCCATCACTTCTTCTATGGTGTCGCCTTCGGTAATACAACCGGGAAGCGCGGGAACGTCTGCCCAATAGCCGCCTTCTTCTGCTGGATGAATAATTGCTCTAATTTTCATAAACCTGTTGAGTTAGTTTGTGAGAATATGCTGAAAACCATATTTGTTTGCTCTTAACTGTGGCTGATTAAATCAGAGCGATCGCCTTTAAATCCTAAACTCCACCTTCTAACTCCTCTAAGTCATCTACTGTTAGTGGTGCTTGGCCACTGTGACGCACATACAACACATTAACTGTAGTACCTCGAATTGTAAAAATTACTCGGTATACGTTTTTGGCTTTTCCATAAAGAAGTTGGCGTACTTCTTCTGGAAAAATTTCAGGCTCGACTGCTAAGGCACAACGTTGGGGCTTCTCTTGTAGGGTAGCAATAGCATTCATCAATTTTCGAAACCAACGATCGGTAAATTCAGGATTACGCTCTCGATACCAGCGATAAGCTTGCTCAATCTGAGTTTCCGCGATTGGGGTAATCTCAACCTGAAATGCCATACTTTTGCTGCATTTCTTGAACGAAATTTTCAATGGGGCGAGTGTTACCAGCGTTAAGTTCCTCGAAACCTTGTCCAATTCCAGCAATTGTCTCTAACTGATCGATCAGTTGGCGTAATTTGTTGGGGTCGATTTGGGCAGGGTCTAGAAAGGTGACGAGAACTTGGGAGCGATCGCTAACATCTTGCGGTAGGTGGGTAAGATGAATTTGTCCATCCTGATAAATGCCCTCGATAGTTTTTATCATAAGTTGAAGTCGGCTTGGTATTTCCTTTAATTCTACTAACTAGATTCAAAGGGTTGGGTTTGAAATTCCCACCTGCTCAAAAGCTTTGCGGCAATCTGCTACTTTTCAATGATTTAAATCAGAGCGATCGCTAACATCTTGTTGTAACTGGGTGAGGTGAATTTACCCGCATTTCTCACAAGCTTTAAGCGAAGAAGTGGCAGAGGGGCGGAGGAGCAGAGGGGAAAGAAATTATACAATATCTCACCTCTGCTCCCCTGCTCCCCTGCACAAGCGCAGGCTTTGAGAGATGTGGTGAGAAATCCGGGATTTACTCATATTGATAAAAGCCTTCGATAGTTTTTTTCACCAACTGTTTCTAACCGAGTTCCAAACTTGTCACAGCAAATACACGATTAATAGGTAAGCTAGGCATTCCTTTGGTATACATCCGAGCAGTTTGAAACATTGGCTGTAACCCACAATATTGAACTAAAGCGATCGCTTGTAAGTTGATATCTGGCACATCAATAAATACTGGAACATCAGGATTTTGTGCAAGCAAGGCAATAAATAGGGCTTCAGCAATTTTCTCATCATTGGCAAATAACGGCCCAATTCTTAAACCTGTATGAGCAGGGCGGATAACTCCATAACCAGTAAGATACCCATCTTTGAGAACCCCTAATGCAGCACTTCCTGGTTGCTCAATCCAATGTTGCAGAAACAGCGATCGCTGAGAGGGAAAAAGTTGGCAATCGTAAGCCAGCAATTTCTCAAAAGGTACTGTTCTTAGTTCAACGATACCAGGAGGCATAACACCGCCGCCAACTCCTTCATAACGAATATGGTTGTAAGCAATTTTGAAACCAGACTTTTTGTAATTATCTTGTTGAGCTATTACGCCATCTAAACCGATGTTACGGTCAGTAGACAGATAAGCCATTGCCTGATTCCAAATTTTCATACCCAATCCAAGCCCACGAAACTGCGGCTTCACAATGTAAAAACCAAGAAAGCCGAAATAGCGATCGTAAGCTACAGCAGAAATACATCCCACAGGCTCACCGTTCAACTCACCCAAGAAAAAACCGCGATCGTCAGTTTGATAAAAAGATTCAGCATCATACCTGCCTGGATTCCAGCCTTCGGCTGCTGCCCAAGTAATCGCCAAATCCACTTCCGATCTGTTCATTGGGCGAAGGATGAAGTTGTCTATGGTCATAACATATTTTTGCTGCTGGGCTGTCAATTATTTAAAGTCGCTTTGGCAAGCATAATGATAAACTCTTAACATTTTTATACTTAATAGCTATGCTTGCTTCGTTTATTGCCTCAGTGTTGTTTTTGTATTCAGAAAAAGGAGAAACTTGAGCAAAACGGATCAAACAACAGCCGCCTCTGGAATCGCACCCTGCATTCTCCCAAAAGCATCAATCAAATTCTGCAATTGTTGATCTGCTTTAAAAACTCCTAACCCGCGCACCGTCACTTTACCAGGAGAATACACAAACCGCGTCTTGAGATTTTCTGGTAAATTCGCCGCCAGCAAATTCCAAGCGGGTTCTTCCATTGGAGTTTCTAAAACGACGTGCTGCTTTTGTTCTGGTTTAATCCGGCTAAATCCGAGTTTTTTCGCTAGCTGTTTGAGTTCCATGACTCGCAAAAGTTGATTTGCCGACACTGGTAAAGTACCATAGCGATCGCTCCACTCGGCTGCAATTAGCTTTAATTCTGATTTAGATTTGGCTGTAGCTACCGCCCGGTAAGCACTCATCTTTTGATCCAAATCGGTAATGTAATCTGCTGGGATAAATGCTGTGAGATTAAGGTCAATCTGGGTATCCTCCACTTTCGGAATTTCTTGTCCTCGGATTTCCCGAATTGCTTCTTCCAGCATTTCCATATATAAATCAAAGCCGATAGCATCCATTTGACCGGATTGTTCAGCACCTAGCAAGTTACCCACGCCTCTGATTTCCATGTCGCGCATCGCTAGTTGATATCCAGAACCTAGCTGAGTAAATTCCTGAATTGCTCGTAATCGTTGCCGCGCCGCATCAGATAATGTCCGTTGCTTGGGATAAAATAACCAAGCATGGGCTTGAATACCTGCACGTCCCACACGACCGCGTAACTGATACAGTTGTGCTAATCCAAAGCGGTGAGCATCTTCAATCAAAATGGTGTTAACTCGCGGAATATCTAAGCCAGATTCAATAATTGTCGTGCAAACAAGGATATCTGCATCGCCATTACTGAAAGTGAGCATGGTTGATTCTAACTCGCTTTCATCCATTTGACCGTGAGCGATCGCAATCCTAGCCCCTGGTAACACTTCTCGTAAATTTGCTGTTGTCTCTTCAATGCCATCTACTCGTGGAACTACATAAAAAACCTGCCCGCCTCTGTCTAATTCTTGACGAATTGCACTGCGGATACTTTCGGAATTAATCGGTGAAAGATGGGTTTTAATCGCTCGTCTACTTGGGGGTGGTGTGGTAATCAAACTCATTTCCCGAATTCCCGACAAGGACATATACAAAGTCCGGGGAATGGGAGTAGCGGAGAGGGTAAGCACGTCCACTTGAGTTTTCAAGCTTTTAATTTTCTCTTTCTGGTTAACTCCAAATCGCTGTTCTTCATCCACCACCAACAGTCCTAAATCGCGGAACATCACACCTTTACCCAAAAGTTGCTGTGTACCAACAACTACATCTAATTCACCCGTTGCTAATCGTTTTTGAATATCGCGGCGTTCTTCAGCAGACCGAAAACGGTTGAGCAAACCGACATTCACGGGGTAAGGTGCAAAACGTTCTTTGAGTGTGTGGTAATGCTGCTGTGTTAAAATAGTCGTTGGCGCAAGGAGTGCCACTTGTTTACCGGCGATGACTGCTTTGAAAATAGCACGAATCGCCACTTCCGTCTTTCCGAAACCGACATCGCCACAAACTAAGCGATCCATTGGGCGATCGCTTTCCATGTCACGTTTTACATCTTGTACTGCTTTAAGCTGATCCGTTGTGGGTTGGTAGGGGAAAGAATCTTCCAATTCTTCCTGCCAAGGCATATCACCTGGATAGCTAAAACCTTGTTGTTGCGATCGCGCTGCATACAGTTTCAACAAGTCCACCGCCAATTTTCTGATGGCTTTGCGGACTTTATTCTTGGTATTTTCCCAGGCTTTACCGGTCATCCGGTTGAGTTCCGGTGCTTTATCACCTCCGGCGCGGAACCGAGATAAAGCACCCACTTGATCGGCGACAACTCTTAATAACCCATCAGCATACTGCACCACTAAATAATCACGGATTTCATTATTAATTGTCAAACTTTCCAGCTTGACAAATTTACCAACACCATGATTTCTGTGAACTACATAATCGCCTGGACGCAGTTTATTGGGATCGACTTGTTTAGAAGTAGCTTTATGGCGCTTGCGGATATAGCCAGGAGTCGCCAAAGAATGCTGTCCAAAAAATTCCCGATCTGTAACGATTACTATTCGGTATGTCGGCAGGATAAAACCTTCTAATTCCGCAAGACCAGAATATTTTAAGGCTATGGGAATATGGTTAATTTGCAGCTTATCGATCGCTTGGTAGTCGCGGGGATTGGGGATAAACTGAGCCGGACAATCATGTTCTTGCAACAGCGAGACAGAACGCGAAGGTTGAGCAGAAAGTAGCCAGATCGAGAAATTGCGATCGCGTTCTTGGCGGATAGTTTCAGCTAGTTTCGCAAACTGGTGCGGCGTAACTGGAAGCGATCGGCTAGAAAGGTTGATCCCGCTATTTTCCTCTGACAGTTCCGATAAATATAGTGTTTTGAATTTGGCAATATCAGCCAAACACTCATCAAAAGACCGATGAATTTTCGGCAATATTAGGGGATTAGATTCTTCCCCATGACCCATTTTCCATTGTTCCTCAGCATTTTCTACCCAGCGATCGCTATGAGCATGGCACTGTTCTGGCTCATCAATGGCAATCAAGGTATTTTCTGATAAGTAATTTAGCAGAGATGCTGGTTGCTCAAAAGCCAATCCCAAAAAGCGACGACTACCTTCCAATAATGATGAGTTCTCAGTGCTAAGTTCTGAGTCAGAATCTAACTCATAACTCTTAACTCTTAACTCAGAATTATTCTTAAGTGCTGCCATCACAATAGGAGCAAAGCTAGTAGGGGTAAGAATTAACTGCTCAACTTTATCGAGAGCAGAACGTTGGGTTGCTGGGTCAAATTCTCGTATTTGCTCGATTTCATCGCCAAACCATTCCAACCTTACTGGAAATTCAGATGAAACTGGGAAAACATCAACAATATCACCCCGTCGGCTCCATTGTCCTTCCGTTTCCACCAGAGGTACTCGTTCGTACCCCAGAATAGTGATTTTCTCACTGAAGACATTCAAATCTAATTCCATCCCTCGCTTCAGGGTAAGACAGAATTGCCCAAAAGCCTCTGGTGGTGGTAAATGTGGTTGCAGCGCCCCTTGAGTAGCCACAATCGCTAAATTTGTCATTTGTCCTACCCTGCGGGAAGCAGCTGGCGCGTCTATGTCATTTGTCCTTTGTCCTTGGTTTGTTTCTAATGACAACTGACTAATGACCAATGACTCTTGATTTTTACGCAAATCTGCTAGTACCTGCATTTGTCCCCAACTCATCTCAGTTTCCGGGTCAAAAGGTTCGTAGGGAGAAGCCTCGGAGGTTGGGTAAAAATGTACTGTTTGCCATCCCATTGCCTCTAATTGTGCATAAACGCGTCCAGCTTCTTCCAGAGTGGCGCAAACTACAAATAAATCCTTACCCTGAGCCTGTGCTAACGCTGAAGCTACCAAACCCTTGGGTAATCGAGAAATGCCATTTAACCGCAATTCTTGTTGTCGGTTTAGCTTAGAAATAAATTCAGTGGTGAGCGGCGATCGCGCTAAGGCACGCACAATAGAAGAAAATGACATAAGTACTACTAGCGGTGGGAGTCTTTGTGAGCCAGAAAATCTTGAGGCAGTTTATGTCAACTATTTTAAAAGTGTTGACAGCCTTCTTCTTATTTCGATGGAAGCATAATGCACATCAACTAATAGACTTAAGAACTATAACTACTACTTTGTGTACAGTCAAAGCATTTATAGAAGCACCTTTAATACTAGATACTAGGTATTGAGCTACATTCGCTCTGAGAAGCGGCAATTTTAAACATGTCCCCCATCACTTTTGAAATTTTAATCATTTTGGTGCTAATTATTGCCAACGGCGTGTTTTCTATGTCTGAGATGGCGATTGTCTCAGCCCGGAAAGTCAGGCTACAACAGCTTGCCAATCAAGGAGATGCCAAGGCAAGGGTAGCATTGAAACTCGCTGAGTCTCCAAATCATTTCCTGTCAACCGTTCAAGTAGGTATTTCCCTAATCGGTATCCTGACTGGTGCTTTTGGAGGAGCAACAATTGCCAGTCGGTTGGCAGTTTATGTAAAACTTGTCCCTTTGTTAGCACCTTATAGTGAACCGCTCTCCTTCGGAATAGTGGTTTTGCTGATTACCTATTTCTCACTAATTGTTGGCGAATTGGTACCGAAACGTCTGGCATTAAATAATCCAGAAAAGATTGCCTCGATTGTAGCTATTCCGATGCAAGCCTTGGCAGCGATCGCTTCTCCAGTAGTCTTTCTATTAAGCGCTTCTACAGATTTGATCCTGCGAGTGCTGGGAATTACAGCTTCTACTGAGCCGCAAGTTACCGAAGAAGAAATTAAAATCTTAATTGAGCAAGGCACTGAGGCGGGAACCTTTGAGGAAGCCGAACAGGATATGGTGGAGCGAGTTTTTCGTTTAGGCGATCGCCCCGTCAGCTACTTAATGACACCTCGTCCCGATATTGTCTGGTTAGACTTAGACGACTCTCCCGAAGAAAATCGCCAAAAAATGGTTGATAGTGCCTATTCTCGATATCCAGTTTGTCAGGCGGGACTTGATAATGTGCTGGGTGTGATCCCCGTCACCGACTTATTAGCCAGGAGTTTCCGAGGAGAACCGCTAGACTTGACAGTGGGGTTGCGACAGCCCGTATTCGTGCCAGAAAGCACCCGTGGTTTGAAAGTTTTAGAATTGTTCAAGCAAACCATCACTCACATGGCATTAGTAGTGGATGAATACGGCGTAATTCAGGGATTAGTTACTCTCAACGACATCATGAGCGAAATCGTGGGTGATGTTCCTTCAACGGATGGACAGGATCAACCCCAAGCAGTACAACGCGAAGATGGTTCCTGGCTTTTGGATGGGATGTTACCTGTAGAGGAGTTTTTAGAACTTTTTGGTATGGAAGAGTGGGAATCTGAGGAACGCGGCAGTTATCAAACTTTAGGCGGTTTTGTGATTACCCATCTAGGTCGTATTCCTGCCGCAGCAGATCATTTTGAATGGCAAAGTATGCGGATTGAAGTAATGGATATGGATGGGAACCGTGTTGATAAGGTGCTAGTCGTACCAAAAGCAGCGAAATCAGTAGATCCGAAAAAATCTGACTAGCGATCGCTGAGGAGTTTGTACAGACGCGATTAATCTCGTCTGTACAGGAGTTTGGAGTTATTTCTTGCCCAATTCCCAATCCCCAATTCATCAAGTCTTAGATAGACGTTTGACCTCCTCACCTGCTAATATCTGATGCGCTTGCTCCAGAAATTGCGGGATTTTATCCGCGTGGGGATTGTGGGTGAGACATTGCTGCAAGTTTAATTCGTTTACCCGATCGGCTTTATTACCAGGAAACCAATGACCACCATTACCAAGCAAGTTGTAGCGCATTTTTGCATAATCTACTAGATCGTAGGCGATCGCTAAATTCCGCAGCCACAAAATCACCCGAATGTTTACCTCACCAGGGGTTTCATCAAAAGTAGGTAGATTTGTTTCCCAGGATTTTACCCAATCTTCTCCCAAAGTAGCGATCGCTTCTGACTCTAACCTTGCTAAAATTGGCGGCAAAATTTCTGATGCCCGATCTACTAACTCTAAAGTCTTCAGGTGTTCATCAAAATCTTCTGGTTTTGCTGCTCCTACACTCAGAGTATGCACTTCTTGATGACTCAAACAAAACAAATCATTAAATACCATTGGACTCAATGGGGCGCAAAGATTCACTAATTTTTTTGGAGGTTCATATAACAAACCTCCTTTATTAGATGGACTAATAATAAACACCCCCATATCGTGGCGTTTAGCTGCTTCAATTGCTGCCCAATTCCATTGATTAATGTAGTACCAGTGCAGGTTTACGTAATCAAATAGATTGGTATTAATTGTCTGCACAATTATATCTGTTGAACCGTGGGTAGAAAAGCCAATAAATCTAACTTTTCCCTCTGCTTGCAATTGCTGGGCTACTTCTAAACAGCCACCCGGACGAATGCTATAGTCTAATGACTCAGTATCGTTGATCCCGTGCAACCCTAAAAGGTCAACATAATCTAGCTGGAGATTTTGTAATGATTGTTCAAATGTCTCGCGGAATTCTTTCGCATCTGCCTTTGGGCCAACTTTTGTTTGAACAATTAACTTTTCACGGGCAAACTTGGGTAATATTCTTCCCAATTGCATTTCGGAAGTTCCATAACCACGAGCAGTTTCAATGTGATTAATTCCAACCTCGACTGCCCTTCTAATCGTCGCTTCCAGATTCGCCTGACTATCAGCAGGAATTTCATTATTGGGAACATCTTCCCATTTAAACTGATATCTCATGCCACCGCAGGAAAACACTGGCATTTGTAATTCTGTGCGTCCAAATCGTCTATATAGCATCAGTAGATTGTGGATTGCTTACTAATTAATTTTTAGACTAATAAACGACAAAACGACCCAGCAGTGCTGAGTTGTGTGAATGTGAACTGAAGGAATTAAAATTAATTGTCTAGAGACTGCGCCTGAATTAAGCAACTTCTCAATGTTTCGGCTAACACTTGTACATGGGGTTCCTTAAGTATCTCAAGATGAGATCCGGGAACGTAATGGACATCTAATCCCCCAAGCACTAAGTTGCTCCAGCCGAATTGAGGATCGTATTGTGTGCCTACAGCTTCGTCCCGATTTTCATCTTTTGTCCGCAAGAGAATAGCGCGACCCAGGTAGGGTGAAAGGATATATTCACTCATGGCTTGAATGTTAGTATCTATAATCTTTAAGTGCTTGTCAGTTTGAGGTAAATAAAGTGCGTTTTCTAGGTAACGCTTATATCTGTTTTGGAGATGCTGCTTACGCCAATAGCTCCATTTCACAACCTGTTGCAAAAGATAGGCAGGCCCTTGTTGAACTATTTTATTTAAATGCAAAAAAAGTCTCTTGCTAAATGGTGCTCGCCAACTATAACCTGGAAGACAGGTATCAAGCATCACTAGCATACCAACTTGTTTGCCTTGCTTTTGGAGTTGCCGAGCCATCTCAAAAGCAACTACACCTCCAAAAGAATAACCTCCCAGAAAATAAGGGCCGTTAGGCTGAAGGGTTTGAATTTCTTGAATATAATGGGCTGCCATATCTTCAACCCGCCTATGGAAAGGTTGTTTTTCATCTAGTCCTTGTGGCTGTAGTCCGTAGAATGGTCGATCTGAACCCAGATGCAGCGCTAATTCACGAAAACACAAGACTTCTCCACCCAGTCCGTGAATGCAGAAAAAAGGAGGCTTGGAACCGTTGGCTTGAATTTCTACCAGTGATGACCAGCTAGATTTTGATTCGTCTAAGGTATTTACTAAAGCCTTGTTTGTTACCACACCTTCTTCTTGAGAGATTATTTTGGCTAGTGCCTCTATAGTCCCTGACTGAAACAGAATGGCAAGAGGCAGATTTTTATTAAATGTCTTTTCAATTTGCCAAAACAGTTTTACTGCTAATATCGAGTGTCCTCCTAACTCAAAGAAGTTATCTCTGACACCGATGGGCTGGACACCTAAAATTTGTTCCCAAATTTTGGTTAGTTGCAATTCTAATTCATCGCGGGGAGCAAGATATGTTTTTTCTAAATCAAGCCTTGTTGAGTCTGGTGTTGGTAAAGCACGGCGGTCGATTTTGCCGTTAGGGGTTAGGGGTAGGGTGTCTAGTAAAACGAAAGCACTAGGCACCATATATTCTGGCAGTTGCTGTTTGAGAAAGTGACGCAGTTCGTCTGTGTTTGGTGTCTGTTCTGGGTGAGGAACAATGTAGGCAACTAGTCGTTGGTTTTCTGGATTATCAACTTTAGCTGTAACGACAGTTTGCTGTATGGTGGGATGTTGCGCTATTAAAGCTTCAATTTCTCCAAGTTCAATGCGGAAACCACGAATTTTTACCTGATGATCGATTCTACCGATGTATTCAATATTTCCATCGGGAAGATAGCGAACTAAATCTCCAGTTTTATAAAGTTTTTCGCCTTCCTTAAAAGGATGGGATATAAATCGCTCGGCTGTTAAGTCGGGACGGTTGAGATAGCCTTTAGCAACTCCAATACCACCAATATAAAGTTCGCCGTTTGCACCCAAGGGAACTGCTTGCAGATGGGAGTCGAGAATATAAAGTTGAGTGTTAGCGATCGCTCTACCAATTGGTACACTTTTTAAGTTACTCTCGCTTTGACACTGCCAAAAGGTGACATCAATTGCCGCTTCGGTAGGGCCATAGAGGTTGTGTAGTTCGCATTCCATCCGGTCAAAAAACCGCTCCTGGAGTTCAACAGGTAAGGCTTCTCCACTACAAAATACCCGTTTTAAAGGCTGACAACGTTCTAGCCCTTTGGTTTCTAGAAATATCTGCAACATCGAGGGGACAAAGTGCAGTGTTGTAATTTCCTCTTGGATGATGGTTTTGACTAAGTAAGTTGCATCTCGCTGTCCGCCTGGTTGAGCCATCACTAAACGCGCCCCTGTCAATAGCGGCCAGAAAAACTCCCAAACTGAAACGTCGAAACTAAAGGGCGTTTTCTGAAGAACCCGATCGATTCCAGTTAACTTATAAGCATCTTGCATCCACAGTAAGCGATTACAAATTCCCTGATGGCTATTCATCGCGCCCTTTGGTTTACCGGTGGAACCAGAGGTGTAAATTACATAAGCTAAATCCAGAGGCTTGACCCTTGAATTGGGATTGTGACTCCTTTGTTGGCTAATCATTTCCCAGTCAGTATCTAGACAAACTTTTTGGCTACTTGTAGGGAGGCGATCGATTAAATCCCTTTGGGTTAACAGCACTGGTGCTTGACAATCGCCTAGCATATATGATATGCGGTCTTGAGGATATTCGGGATCGATAGGTACATAAGCACCGCCAGCTTTCAGAATCCCTAACAGTCCGATGACCATTTCTAAGGAACGCTCAATACAAATGGCTACGAGTCCATTGGGCTGGACTCCACAAGTCTGCAAGTAGTGTGCTAGTTGATTGGCGCGATTATTTAGCTCGCCATAGGTAAAGTGCTTGTCTGCAAATTTTACAGCGATCGCATCTGGTGTTTTCTCTACCTGCGCTTCAAACAACTGATGTAGACATTGAGATAAATCATAGTCAATTTGAGTATTATTCCACCCAACTAGTAGCTGATGCTGTTCGGGCGCTGTTAACAGAGGTAAATCGCAAATATGCTGTTCTGGATTAGCGACGATCCCCTCAAGTAAAGTTTGGAAATGCCCTAGCATTCGAGCGATCGTTGTTGCATCGAATAAATCTGTGTTGTATTCAATTCCACCTTTGATCCCCTGTGAAGTTTCTGTCAAATCGAGGGTAAGCTCAAACTTGGCAGCACCGTTATGAACTTCTAGAGGGGTAATGGTCAATCCCGGAAGTTCCCAGAGTTCCTTTGGGGTATTGTGAAAGGCAAACATTACCTGAAACAGTGGCGAGTGGCTCATGTCTCGCTCTGGCTGTAGTTCTTCTACTAGCTTCTCGAAGGGCAGGTCTTGGTGGGCATAAGCTCCTAGTGTTACTTCTCGAACTTGACTAAGTAACTGCCGGAAACTTGGGTTGTCTGCCAGGTTAGTTCGGATGGCCAGGGTATTGACAAAGAAACCAATCAACTCTTCGGTTTCAACTTGGTTGCGGCCAGCAATGGGAGAACCAATGAGAATGTCTTTTTGCCCAGTATAGCGGTGCAGGACTGTCCCAAAAGCCGCCAGCAATGTCATGAAAAGGGTGACACCTTGCTGATGGGAGAATTCTTTGAGCGATGCACTCAGATACTGGGGTAATATCAGGGATTGCACTGCTCCCTGGTAAGTTTGGACTGGTGGCCGTGGTCGGTCGGTTGGTAATTCTAGTACAGTATTAGCACCTGCTAACTGGGTTTTCCAATAGTTGATTTGGCTGGAGAGTTTTTCACCCGATAGCCATTGGTGTTGCCAGACAGCAAAATCGCTATATTGAATGGGCAATTTTGACAATGGAGAAGGCTTACCGCTCAAAAACGCTTCATAAACGGCTGCTAATTGCTGCCAGAAAATGTTTATTGACCAGCCATCTGAGGCGATATGGTGCATGACCAACAAGAGTATATGCTCCTGTTGGTCTATTTGGAGCAAGGTAGCTCGCAGCATCAAGTCAGATTCTAAGTTAAAGGGGTGTTGCGCCTCTTCACTTAGGAGACATTCCACTTGCTCCTGTTTCACCTCAATTATTTTGAGTTCCACTGGTCGAGGCGTGCCAATTACTTGGATGGGGCTACCATCAAGTGATGTAATAAAGTTTGTTCGGAGTGCTTCATGATGGACAACGATCGCATCTAGTGACTGTTGTAATACACTGACGTTTAACTTGCCCCTTAAGCGCTGTGCATTCGAGAGGATATATGCTCGACTGTCTGGTTGCAACTGCTGCAAAAACCACACTCGCTGCTGGGCAAAGGATAAAGGCGCTGATTCCCGGTTGGCTATTTGGGGAATATTTTGATTTTGGGGATCGTTTTCTTGACTCTCGTTTTTGGTAAACCCTTGAGCTAAAGTAGCGATCGTTGGATTCTCAAATAAGAGTTGTAAGGGTATTTCTCTCTGAAAAGCTTGGCGAACCCGAGACATCACTTGAGTTGCTAGCAGTGAATGACCTCCCAATTCAAAAAAATTGTCGTGAATACCTACTTGTTCCAAACGCAAAACTTTCGCCCAGATGCTAGCTAACACCTCTTCTGTAGCATTCTGGGGTGGAAAAAAGTTAGTTGACAGACCAAAATCAGATGTATGCGGTGCAGGTAAAGCGCGGCGGTCTATTTTGCCATTAGGGTTTAATGGCAAGGTGTCCAAAAAAACAAACGAGGCCGGCACCATATATTCAGGCAACCGACCTTGTAAAAAGCGACGCAATTCAACCTGGCTAGTAATTTGCTCTGGTTTGGCAATAATATATGCTACGAGTTGCTTGTCACCAGGAACATCCTCTCTAGCTATGACTAGAGTCTCTGTCAGGGCTGGATGTTGGCTTAATATCGCTTCAATTTCTCCTAATTCAATTCGGAAGCCACGAATCTTCACTTGGTAGTCAATACGACCGAGAAACTCGATATTACCATCTGGTAGGCAACGGGCTAAGTCCCCAGTTTTGTATAAACGTGCGCCAATTTCTAAGCTAAAAGGGTCGAAAATGAACTTCTCTGCGGTTAATTCAGGACGGTTAAGATAGCCTCGCGCTAGACCAATACCACCAATGTGTAGTTCACCTGATTCACCAACAGGTACGGGTTGCAAATTTTCATCAAGGATGTGAATCTCTGCATTGGTGATGGGGCGACCAATGGGAGCAATAGTATAATTAGTGCCGCGTTGGCAAGTCCAGAAAGTGCTATCAATAGAAGCTTCTGTCGGGCCATAGCAATTATGGAGAACATTATCCAAATTCAGTTGAGCAAAAAAGCGTTCTATAAGTTCGGTAGGTAAAGCCTCACCACCGCAGGTAATATGCCTAATGAATCGACAATTATCAATACCTTTCTCTTGCAGTAAGACACGCAGTATGGAAGGCACTAAGGCCAGGACAGTGATTTGCCGCTCAGTAATCACCTTCACAAGATAGGCTGTGTCTTGATGTCCACCAGGGCGAGCTACGATCAATTGTCCCCCAAAACACAATGGCCAGAATATCTGCCATACTGAAGGGTCGAAGCTAAAAGAAATGGTCAGTAAAACTTTGTCTGCCTGAGTTAATCCAAAGGTTGTTTGCTTCCAGTAGAGTTGATTGCAGATCCCACGGTGAGGGATCGTTACACCTTTGGGCTGTCCTGTAGAACCGGATGTGTAGATTACATATATAAGATTATCAGCCGTCGTTTCATTTACAAGATTTTCTAGACTGTTTTGGATATTTCCTTGCCAGTCTGAGTCTAGACAAACCACCTGTGCTTGATGGGGTGGAAGGTTCTTGACCAATTTTTCTTGGGTTAATAATACTGGTGTCTGGGTATCTTCTAAGATGAAGGCTAAACGCTCTGGAGGATATGCGGGATCTAAAGGCACATAAGCGCCCCCAGCTTTGAGAATACCCAGTATTCCTACGATCATCTCCAAGGAGCGTTCCAGGCAAATCCCCACAAGTACTTCAGGCCCAACGCCTAAAGCACGTAGGTAGTGTGCTAGTTGATTCGCCTGTTTGTTTAACTGCTGATAAGTAAGTTGTGTATCTTCAAATACTACAGCAATGGATTCAGGCGATCGCTCAACTTGCATCTCAAATATCTGATGGATGCACTGATCTTGACGATCGGCTGCTTGGGTATTCTTCCATTCCTGTAAAACTTGAGTGCTGATAATGTGAGTGAAGCTATTTAACTGAGTATTTTGCTTATACTCTGAAGTCTCGCTATTTATCTGCATTTTTTATCTATCAGCTCCATCAGGAAATAGGATTTTATTAATTTATTTACTATCGTAATACGCGAAACTGTACATTAACTTTCTCAGTATAGAAGCTTGAGGCTACATAAACAAAGCCTAGCTGGTCTTTCTTAAGAGCGTGATGGGAAGCGAACGGCTTCTGCTTTACAGTACCCAGGATAATACATACATTTTCAAAAATAGTTGGTATTTATAGAGTTGTCACTAATCTATTAGATCGTTTTATGCTTAATATAAATAAATACAATATGTTTACGTAATTTATTTTTCTACTAAGACCTTAAAATCAAAAAAAATATTACCGCACTGCTGAGTTACGCCCATAGAGAAGCATCTGTATTTACAGTTTGACTTTAGTTGACAGATTTCTTTATTTTTGTTTTACATACATAATTATGTTAGTTAATTTAAACATCATACTGAAAAGAATTTATCCTTTTTTCTTAAAATTTACTGGATAGAAAAATAATTATTACCGAATCTTCATGGTGTTTGTTTATATATAAAAATAGTATAAAGTCATAATTATGATTTGCTTAAACAATTAAGTAAGTTGCAAAAATAATTGCTACTACGCAAACGAAGTCTACTTACACGAAAAGCAGGATAATCAAGGATTTAAACCCCATACAAGAGGGTTTGTCCTGGTAGCCGCGACTTTTAATTGTCGGGTTTGGTATGAAATTAGACTTTTAAACAAGCTCAAAGTCTTCAGCTTTTGAGAAACAAAATTAAAGTTGCCTAAAATGTGAGTGATTTAAACACAGAAAATTTCATCAAAAAAAATGACTTTCTCGGATGGTAAAAATGTCTACAATGCAGACATGACAGAAATCTCCAAATATCAAACATTGTTGATATTACTTTGATACCTTAGAATTTATTTCTCATTAATCTGTAACCAATTCTCTAAAAATACTCATAAAACGAACGAAGTTCAACCATGACATCAACTCGTGTAAAGTTTTGTAACAATAGACAAATTTTTGATGCGTTTTGTTATAAGTTATGTATGGGAGTTTGGCTAATCAGTAATTATGCGTAAACAAACAGATAATTTCTAAGCACAACTGAGTTGGTATAGTTAAACATGCTACAGTAAGTTCAGAAAAAGTGCTATCCTAGCCAATAATAAAGTATAACTCTGCAATAGAAGTGTAGTAGTTCGGTTTAATTATTACGTACAGTAACTTAAAAATCTCAATATTTTTACCTGAGCTACTTGCTTATTAACGTCAGGAATTCTATTCAACCATAAGTAAACTCACCAACAAGTCTTTCATTAGCACCTACCTAAAGCTCAAAATTTCCAGACTAAACCGAATTATCCCATGTAACAAAAACTAAGTACCTGGGTAGTAAACAGCACTCAAGCCAACTCCGAGAAAATGTTTTTGATCCAGAACTGTAAAGTTACTCCGAAGGACAAAATCCTTGCATAGCAAAGATATGAGATACCCAACTTTTTTTATATAAAATTCAATCAATCTTTAACTACACCAAGTGTTGCTAACTATGAGTAATCAAAGCATTACAACAAATAAATTCAGTGAAGTACCTTTGGATTTACGCGCATCTTCATTTGTCAGAGTCCGCAAGGGTTCCTGGTGGTTGAGATTAACAACATTATTTTTAGTAGACTATACTCTTTTATCCATAGCATGGATTTTAGCCGGATATCAGTCTTCTTATAATAATTTTACTTGGTATATACCGAGTAATTATTTACCTATTTTAATAACTATTGGCATTCAAATAGGATCGTTAGCTGTCGAAGGTATTTATCGAGAAGGGCAAAAACGTTATGACTATTTTAATATTATAAAATCACTGACTTTTGCTCATGGATTAATCCTCCTAGTTTGTTTTTTGTATAAACCAGTAGTTGATATTACACGTCCAAAATTAATATTATTCTCTTGGTTTCTAAGCATATTTTTTATTTGTAGCGGTAGATATGCTGTTAACCTTACTCTCGAATATCTGCGGAAGCAGAAAAAAATAGTTCGTTCTTCTGTTTTCATTATTTGTGATTCTCAAGATCATGAGCAAATTGCTAGCTTTATAAAAAAAGAGAAACATTATATTGTATCTGGAACAGCTAATGCTAGCTCATTAGACAGATACCAACGTCAAAAAACATTGAGTCAACTTAATGAATTGGGTGTAACAGAAGTTTTTATCTCTTGGGATGCTCTCAAAAATAGAATGTTTTTATGCTGGTTATTTCAAGCATCTGGCATCCAAGTACATATTTTACCGATGGAATTAAAACCAATTTATAGAAATGTAGAATTTAGTAAAATAGGAGGAATGCCTTGTCTAAATTTAGATTGCCCGATAATTACAGGTAAAGATTTTTGGATAAAGCGTAGTTGTGATTTCTGTTTTGCAACTTTGTTTGTAATGTTTTCATTCCCTATTTATTTAGCTATAGCTATAGCTATCAAACTGGACTCTCCTGGCACAGTATTTTATAGGCAAACTCGTATAGGCTTACATGGGCAACAGTTTAAAGTATGGAAATTTCGAACTATGAGGTCTGATGCAGAAAAATTGCAGAAAGAACTAGAAGCTTTAAATGAAACGAAAGATGGAATTATCTTTAAAATTAAAGATGACCCTCGGATTACCCGTGTTGGAAAATTTCTCCGTCGTTACAGCTTAGACGAATTACCCCAACTTTTTAACGTTATCCTTGGAGAAATGAGCATAGTCGGTCCTCGCCCTTTACCTACTAGAGACGTAGATAAGTTTTCTGAACATCATTTTATTCGGCATGAAGTTTTACCTGGAATTACAGGTCTTTGGCAAGTCTCAGGTCGCTCAGACATTGTAGATTTTGAACAAGTTATAAATCTTGATCTGAACTACATTGAAAATTGGTCGCTCGGTTTAGACTTTGAAATTCTGCTCAAAACAGTTATGGTGGTTTTGAAAAAAGAAGGTGCTTACTAAGGTCATAAAAACAAAATGATAGTGGAAACTAGATAATTGTAGTGTTTATGTATAGATTCAAATATTACAATTCACACTATAATTTTTATCTAGTTAAATTTATAACTTTCTACTTTACTGTAGTGATTAGTTAAATGGCAATGACAGAATTTCCTTTTGGTGATTCAAAATGAAATAATTAAGCTTAATTAAAAATTTTAGAATGGTAGAAAAGTATAAATTTATAAGTAATTCTATCTCAATGATAGTTAATCGATTAGCACAAAGCATTACAGCTTTCGTACTAACCTCTGCCATTGCTCGTACTCTGGGAGCTGAAGCCTTAGGACAGTATTTACTAGCGTATAGTTACTACTTCATATTTGTGGGCATTGCTTCACAAGGTCTAAAGACATTGTTTACTAGAGAACTAGCCCGTGAGCCAGAAAGAACACCAGTTTATTTAATGAGTGGTACCTGGCTGCAATTAATATTTAGTTTCTTCAGTTATGGGGCGTTGGTGATTGTAGTTTTTCTGCTTCCCTATAGTTCCAAAACATCGACTATTTGCTACATTATGGGCCTGACGATAATTCCTTTTGCACTTTCTAACATTACGGAGGCGGTTTTTCAAGCCCAAGAAAAGATGCATTTAATTGCCATCGCTACAGTCCCGGTGTATATCCTACGCATCATAATAATGATCTGGGCGATGCGACTAAAATACGGAATTGAATATCTGGGGTGGATTTTGTGTTTTTCAGAAACACTAATTTTGGTCATTGAATGGATTCTTGTAACACGTTTCGTCAAAATACAATGGCAGGTTGATGGTAATTTTATATTTAATACAATCAAAATCGCACGTACATTTTTTGCTATTGAAGCAATAGCTGTAGTTAGTGGTAGAATTCAAATTTTGATTCTTTCCTTATTAGGAAATGAGTTTTTAGTAGGGCTATTTGGTGGGATAGCACAATTGCTACAACCATTTTTAATTATTGCTAATAGTACAACTTTAGCAATTTTCCCTAGACTTTCAAAAGCCGTAGCTCAAGGACGCGATCAGCAGAGGCGGATCACTGAGAACATGATTGAAATCCTATTAATGATGGCATTACCATTATTTATTGGGCTGTTATTTTTTGGCAAAGATTTACTAGTTTTTGTTTACGATCCTAGCTTTGCTCAGGCGAATTTAGCTCTTAGCTTAAGTGCTGCATCATTAATTTTATTGCCCTTTATACGCTCATTATCCTATCTACTTGTAGCTAATGGTTTCGAGATAGTGAACCTGCGTGAAGTAGTTATTACCACTACATTAGGAAGTTTAATTGGTGTGGCATTAGTTTCACAATATCAGTTACTAGGTGCAGCTTTCATGGCATTATTAATGACTATTATTGGTTTTATCCAGTATATTTACTTCACTTATACTCGCTTATTCTCATTAAATTTATGGCGAATTATATGTCGACCCTTACTCATAAGCCTTTTAATGGTACCTATATTCATATTGTTGCAAAAATTTAGCTTAAATTTTATATTCACTTTACTTGTAGCAACTGGTGTATATAGTTTATTTATGATTTATCTAGGTATTCGTGCATTTGGTGGTTTTCGTTTTTTGTGGATGAAATTCTTAAGAGAATCGTAATTGTTTTAATTTGAGATTTTACCAATAATTCATGCAAATTTTTTGAGTAAAAAATTGACGTAAGATAATAATATAATTTTAATTTATGATTAAAGTTGCCCTATTACATTTTTGCTTTGAAGATTACACAATAGAATTAGCAAATAATCTAGTTAAATATGTTGATTTAACGCTAATTCATCCAGAAAAAGTCTCCAAAGTCTGTAGCAATGTTCTTGATTCCAATATTCGTGTCATTAGCTTTCAGAAACCACGGATTCGTGACCCGCGTAACTTATTGTCTATGAGCAGTATGATGCGGATTATTAAAGACATAGAGCCAGATATTTTGCATGTACAAGAAACTAACGATCCTTGGTACGATTGGACTTTGTTGCTCAACAAAATGCCACCATTGGTGACAACTATCCATGACATATTCCGTCACCCAGGAGATAATGTAACTGCATTTGGTTCCGAGTATAGCAGACGTATTGGCTTCTACCGTTCCCAACAATTGATTGTTCATACTCATCAACTCAAAAAAATTCTCATTGAACAATTTCGTATACCTCAAGAGCGAGTCAATGTTCTACCTCATGGAGAACTTGGTAGTTTGTATCAGCGTCGCGGTAGTCAAAATATTCAAGTCCGTGAACCATATACTTTGCTATTCTTTGGCCGTATATTGCCTTATAAGGGATTGAAATATTTGCTTGAGGCTATGCCATTAATTGCTGAATCCATACCTGAAGTCAAACTGATTATTGCTGGAAGAGGAGAAAACATAAGGCACTATTTCCCTAATGGTTATGATGAAAAACGCTATGAGATTATCAATGATTTTATCCCCCTTGAAGAAGTAGGTAATCTATTTCAACGCAGCACAGTAACAGTTCTGCCATACATTGAAGCATCTCAAAGTGGTGTAGCAGCTTTATCTTATGGAATGGGAACCCTGGTTGTAGCTTCTGATGTGGGGGGATTGAGTGAGATAGTTCAGCATAAAAAAGATGGGCTTTTAGTTCCACAGTGTGATGCTCGCTCACTAGCTGATGCGATAATTTGTTTGCTAAACGATCGCGACTTGCAAAAACAGATGCAAGCTGCGGCACTTGCTCGTTGCCAGCAAGATTTAAATTGGTCAAATATTGCCGCTCAAACAGCCCAAATTTATCAAAGAGAAATAAATATGCAAAATAAATATTAGTTAATTTATGAAAAAACTACTAATTTTTGCCGAACAGGGATTCACAGTTGCAGCCTTGCTGATGTATTCAGGGGCAATCTTTGCAGTCCTGCTGTCAGGAGGAGCAGGACAGAATGAATCGATAGAATATGATGGCTCCCTGATTCGGATTATTTTTTTCTTATTATACGCAGTTACCTTCTTACTACTAGTTTTACGTTGGAAGAAAACTCTTTATTTCCTAGTCTTACAAAAAGACCTTCTTCTTTATTCTTTAATAATATTGACAGCTGTTTCTATTACTTGGTCTTTTGCACCGTCAACAACATTAAAAAATAGTTTTACCCTGATTAATTCAAGTTTATTTGGTGTTTATTTTGCTTCTCGATATAGTTTAAAACAACAATTAAATTTACTTGCTTTAACTTTTGGAATTGTTATAGTACTGAGTTTTGTTTTTGCTTTAGCCCTGCCTAAATACGGGATACAAAGCGATCTTGGTAGCCCAAAGTGGCGTGGAGTATTCACACACAAAAACGGACTTGGAGCTAGGATGGTGACCAGTAGTATAATATTTTTTATGCTTGGCTACCAAACTCAAAGACGTAGTTGGCTTTTCTGGGGTGGGTTTAGCTTATCAATATTACTTTTAATACTTGCCGCTTCTACCTCATCTCTAGTTAATTTATTAATAATAATATTGGCATTTTTTGCTTTTCAAATTTGGCGTTGGTCATATAGAATCATGATACCAACTCTAATACTCATGGCAACTATCAGCCAAAGTTTATATTTTTGGTTGTCTAATGATGCTGATGTCCTATTTAGCTCGATTGGTAAAGATGCAACACTGACTGGTCGAACAGACTTATGGCCATTAGTAATGGATATGATTTGGAAACATCCTTGGCTAGGTTATGGTTATGGCGGATTCTGGCAAGGATGGGATGGTGAATCTGCCTATATTTGGCGTATAGTTGGATGGATGCCAGGCCATCCACACAACGGTTATCTAGCTCTTTGGCTTGATTTAGGGCTTTTAGGGTTAGGGTTATTCTTTTTAGGGTTTTGGCGCAGTTATCTGCAAGGATTAGCTTGGGTACGCAGTAGTAAAACAGCACTAGATATGTGGCCTGTTATACACATGACATACATAGCTTTAGCTAGCCTTACAGAATCTTCTTTACTGGAATCTAATAGTTTGACTTGGATGCTCTATGTGGCGGCATGTTTATCAGTGAGAACGACGCATAAAATAAAAATAAAATCATTAAAAAATGCATTGAGAGCATAGAACTTACCAAAATGCTCTAAAGCCATTGTTTTTGTGGTAGTTATTCAGAATCTACCAATTTTGGTATCACAGGTTTATGAGCGGTGCAAAGGTATTATCTGACAACAATAGTTCAACATCAGGAGATGTAAAAATAATCATATTTTGATAAGATTTCATGGGATTATTTTAATTATGGAAGAAGATAAAAATGAGCAACTTTAATTCTTTGGTTGATATATTAACTAAGGATAGGCCGGTTCTTGAAAAAATACAGCCTATTTCTCCCTCTAAAAGTCTCAATATTATCCTGTTAGGCCCTAGCTTACTCCAGCAGGGTGGCATTTCCAATTACGAAAAGCTTTTTTTGGAGTATGCTCCTTCCGAAGTCGATATATGTCATATTGTCACTCATGAAGAAGGAAATATAGCAATTAAAGTCATAGTTTTTTTAAAAGCTGTATGGAAATTTCTGTGGATCTTACAAAGAGAAGAAGTTGATATTGTTCAACTTGAAATTTCGCAGCGCGGCAGTATTTTACGACAAGGAATTATGACATTTTTAGCTTGGGTCTTTCACAAGCCTATAATCTTACATGCTCATGGTAGTCAATTTCATGTTTTTTATGCTGGATTGGCGAAATGGATGCAGCAATTGCTAAGTTGGGTATTTTGCAAGTGTCAACGCTTAATTGTTTTATCAGAAAGTTGGAAAACTTTTTACATAGAAAATCTTGGTTTTAGACCCGAGCAAGTTGTGGTTTTTTATAATCCAGTCAAAGTTCCTGATGAAGTACCACAACGCTCATTATCTGAATTATCTGGAAAAATAAACTTACTTTTTTTAGGAAGAATTGGTCAACGGAAAGGAGCATTTGATTTAATAAAAGCCTTTTCTCTTTTGCCTATTGAATATAAAACAAGATCGAGTCTGATTATGGCGGGGGATGGAGAAATAGAACAAGCAGGCAATTTAGTTAAAACTCTAAATCTAGAAAATTATATAAAACTACCTGGGTGGATAGCGTCAGATAAACGTGATATTCTGTTAACTCAAGCAGATGTTTTTGTCTTGCCTTCTTACAATGAGGGTCTCCCACTAGCAATGCTTGAAGCAATGGCTTGGGAATTACCAGTCATAGTTACACCAGTGGGAGGTATCCCTGAGATAGTTAGTCAATTTGAAAATGGATTAATAGTTAATCCAGGAAATATTGAGGAATTATCAGATGCTATGAAGTATTTAATTGAAAATGAGTCTTTGAGACTTTCTTTAGGAACGAAGGCGAGAACAAGTGTTATTCCTCTAGATATAAAAAAACATTGGGTTGATTGTATGAATTTATATTACTCAGTATTAAATTGAATGGGCTAGAAGAAAAGCGTCTTATGGGCTTGCTTGTTTTGTAATTCATGTTAAAGAATAACAACTGGATAGAACTGGATAGATATGAAAATTAGCATTTTTGGTTTGGGATATGTTGGTGCAGTAACAGCAGCTTGTTTGGCACGAGATGGACATGAAGTAATTGGCGTAGATGTAAATCCCGATAAAGTAGATTTGATCGCCAAAGGAGAGTCGCCCATTGTAGAGCCAGGGTTGAGTCAATTGCTGATTGATGGAGTTGCAGCTAAATTAATCACAGCTACTACAGATACTGAAGCGGCAGTGCTAGCATCAAATGTTTCTCTGATTAGTGTTGGTACACCTCCAATAGAGAGAGGAGAACCCGATCTTAGTTATGTTTGGAATGTGTGCAAACAAATTGCCAAAGCAGCTAGCCATAAGACTGAAAGCCATGTAGTTGTTTTGCGTAGCACTGTTCCCCCAGGAACTTTAGAAAAGTGTCAGAATCTTATAGATACTATTACAGGTAATAACTCTATACATCTAGCATTTAACCCAGAGTTTTTACGCGAAGGTTCGGCTATCAAAGATTACGATCAACCACCTTACACTATTATTGGTACTGAATCTCCTGTGGCAGAAGCAGCAGTCCGACAGATGTATGCGACAGTAGATGCACCCTTCACTGTAGTCAAACCATCTGTGGCTGAAATGGTTAAATATGTAGCCAATTGCTGGCACGCAGCCAAAGTAGGCTTTGCTAATGAAATCGGACGAGTAGCCAAAGCCTTTGGTGTAGATGGACGGGAAGTAATGAACATCATTGTACAGGATACAAAGTTAAATATTTCCCCTGTGTACATGCGTCCTGGCTTTGCCTACGGTGGTTCTTGTCTGCCCAAAGATTTGAGTGCTTTGCTTTACCACGCACGAAATATGGATGTACCAGTCCCTCTATTAAATGCCCTCCCAACCACTAACAGCGTTCAAGTCGATTTGGCTGCCCAGCAGGTATTACGCCTGGGAGTAAGACAGATTGCTGTTTTGGGATTGGCATTCAAACCAGGTACAGATGATTTAAGAGAAAGTCCCGCAGTACTGCTAGTCAAACGGTTGATTGGAGAAGGCTGCCAGGTAAAAATCTATGACCCGGCTGTGTATGAAGCTCGATTAATGGGAACCAACCTTGCTTATATACAGAGTAATCTCCCTCATTTTGAAGGTTTGCTAGTGCCAAATTCCCAGCAAGCTTTGGAGGGAGCAGAGCTTGCGGTAGTTACCCATGCTACACCAGAATTTCACCAAGTACTACTTGATGCCCCGAAAGAAATGCAAATTTTGGATCTAGCCGGGGTCTTTAATCAAACATCTAAGGAGTTAGGTTATCATGGCATCGCATGGTAGTAGGGTACTGATTATTGTTGAGAACCTCCCACTTCCCTTTGATAGACGTGTATGGATGGAAGCCACCACCCTAATAAAAGCTGGATATGAAGTTTCGGTGATTTGTCCTAAAGGTAAAGGCTTTGAACAAGAATACGAGGTAATCGATGGGGTTCATCTTTATCGCCACGACATGCCACCAGATATCAGTTCGGTTTCAGGATATTTACGGGAGTATGCTACAGCCGTTTTTTGGGAGTTTCGCCTTGCTCATCGGGTGTGGCAAGAGCGGGGTTTTGATATTGTCCACATTTGCAATCCTCCAGATTTACTGTTTTTGGTGGCAGGATGGTTCAAGTTTTTCAAGGGTGTAAGAGTCATATTTGACCACCATGATATTAATCTGGAGATGTACGAAGCTAAGTATGGAAGGCGAGACATTTTTTATTATGGACTCTCATTAGTTGAGCGATTGACCTTTGCCACAGCAGACGTAGTTATCTCAACTAATGAATCTTACCTCTCAGTTGCACTTACCCGTGGAGGCAAGAGTCCAGAGGATGTTTTTGTTGTTCGTAGTGGGCCCGACCTTTCCCGTTTTCAACCTGTACCACCCAACCCAGACTACCGTAAAGGTCGAAAGTATCTGGTCGGCTATGTTGGTGTTATGGGAGAACCAGAGGGAATCGATTATCTGCTGCAATCGGTACGCTACATTGTCTATGAAAAGAAACGCCAGGATATTCACTTTATGCTCATCGGTAGTGGACCGATGTTTGAGAAGCTTCAGACCCTATCTGAAGAGTTAGAAGTTAAGGAGTTTGTAGAATTTACCGGGCGTATTCCTGATAACGAACTTTTGGCACGACTTTCTAGCTGTGATATATGTGCCAATCCAGATAAAAAAATGCCCTACAACGATCGCTCGACTATGAACAAGATCATGGAGTACATGGCAATGGGAAAACCCATTGTTCAGTTTGATCTTTTGGAAGGAAGGCGATCGGCGGAAGGAGCATCTGTTTATGCTAAAGGCAACGATGTGGTGGATTTTGCCGAGAATATTCTTGAACTTCTAGAGGATACTGAACGCCGACAAAAAATGGGAGAGCTAGGTAGACAAAGAATGGAGGATAAACTAGAGTGGCGACATCAAGTACCTAAGCTGTTAGAGGCTTATGAGAAAGTCTGGCAACATAAGTAGCAACACGGCAGATGGAAATATCGTGAAAATACATTTGGAACAAGGTTTCAGATATTTATCTGACGATAGTAATACAAGACCACTAAGTATATCGGCGTAAATATTTGTAGTTGCAATAAGGAAGAAAGAGGATTTTAGCCAAGTTTATCTTTCTTCATATAATTTCATATTGTGCCAACTTACTTAGAGAACAGGTTTTTTCCTGAAATTTGTTTGGATTGGCACTCTTTTATTACTCTCGTTAGATAATCTTGAAAGCCTTGTTTATCTATGCTTGATTCCAAACAAGAATTTTGAGAATACAGTTAAGAAGACTCAATATCTGACTATACTTTCATAAAAGAGAGTTAATGGAAGCAAAAATCAGTATTAACTAGTATTGTATGTACTTTTAATTATGCTCCTCAAGGTTCCTAAGTATTAGCTATTAGATTCCCGAAACCGAAGCCTGGAAACGATTTCAGGTTTTTAGAGTTAAATAGTCTATACTATATGTCATATTGTAAAATAGTATCACTCTTAGTTAATAGGTGTGCTTTGTCGCTACTCTAAGTAGAGCAATATTGAGTTTCTTGCTTAAAACCTGTACTTTTGAAGATTTATCTCCGAAAAATCTATGGAATCTAGAGAATCTATTGATTTAGACCTTAATCGTTACCTATTGATCTTGAAACGATGGTGGATACCTGCTGTCGGTATCTTTGTGGGTACAGTTATGCTGAGTGCTATATCCACAACATTTATGAAGCCGTCTTATGAAGCCGAAGGAAAACTTTTATTCAGAGTTCCCTCTTTTAAAGTAGCAGGAAGTAATCTTTCCCCTGGTTCCTCTGAAGGAGGAGACTCAGGAGATTTAAAAGCTTTGGTCGCAACTCAAAATCCTGTAAGCACTCAGATAGAAGTTATTACTTCTCCTAGTTTATTGCAGCGGGCAATAGACAAACTAAAACTCAAAGATAAAGAAGATAAACCTCTGGAAGTACAAGCGCTACAAAAATCCCTAACTCTAAAAATTGTTGGTGGGACAGATGTATTGCGAATTACCTATAGCAGCCATGACCCAGAAGAAGCAGCAGCAGTGGTCAACACAGTGATGAATTTGTATTTAGAAAATGATATTCTGACAAATCGCTCTGAGGCAGCAGCAACTCGTCAATTCATGGCCAAGCAGCTTCCGAAAACTCAAGCTGCTGTTAATAATGCGGAAGTAGCCCTACGTATATTTAAACAAAAGAATCAGATTGCAGATTTATCAGAGGAGACAAAATCAGCTGTTGCAACTATTGGAAATCTAGACAATGAAATGAATACTGTCAAGGCTCAACTGGATGAGGTAAACGCCCAAACGAATGAACTGCGCCAAAAAGTAGAGCTAAATTCTCAGCAAGCGATCGCAGTCAGTGCCTTAAGTCAGTCACCTGCTGTACAGGGAGTTCTTGTACAACTTCAAGAAACCGATCGGCAGTTAGCGATTGAGCGCAGCCGTTTCCTAGATGACAATCCTATAGTTATTAACCTAGAAGCAAAAAAAGCTAATTTAAAATCTCTCTTGCAACAGCAAATTAGTCAGACTATTGGCAATCAAACACAAGTTCCCCAGAACTTATTGCAGATTGGAGAACTTAGGCAAGGTCTGATACAAAACTTTTTACAGTCAGAAATACAGCGATTTGGGTTAACAAAAAGACTCTCCTCTCTATATAATTCTCGTTCTAGCTACGAACAGAGGGTGAAACTCATACCCCAGTTGGCACAAAATCAGAGGGAGTTAGAACGGAAAGTAGAAGTCGCAGAGTCAACCTATCAAACTCTGTTGAAAAAGGTTCAAGAATTACAATTAGTTGAAAACACAAATACAGCCAGTTCTCGGATTATTGCTCAGGCTTTAGTGCCTAAAAATCCGATACTAGTCAAGAAAATGATTGTCTTGGTGCTAGGAGTGATGTTCGGTTTGTTTTTTGCCACCACAATTGTGCTATTTCTAGCTATGAGAGATAAATCTCTAAAAACACTTAGAGAAGTTAGAGATGTATTTGGATATACTTTGCTGGGAATTGTTCCTTTGTCTGTTAAAAAGGTTCGCTCCCGTTACTCAAATTTAGAATTACCAACTCAAACAGTTGCCGTCAGAGATACGCCCTACTCTTTAACGAGCGAAATGTACCGAATGATTCAAGCCAATCTGAAATTTCTGAGTTCAGAGAAAGCACTCAAAACTATCGTGGTAACTAGCGCAGTTCCTAAAGAAGGCAAGTCTACAGTTTCAGCTAATTTGGCTGCTGCGATCGCTCAACTAGGACGTCAAGTTTTACTAATTGATGCAGATATGCGAGTTCCTTCTCAACATCATTTCTGGCAACTAAGCAATGCAGTCGGTTTAAGCGAGGTTCTTGGAGGTCAAGTTGAATTTAATATGGCTATATCTAAGGTAATGGATAACCTTGATGTTTTAACTGCTGGAGTCAGACCTGCCAACCCACTTGCTTTGCTTGACTCGAAACGGATGGCATCACTAATTGAAAACTCTTTATCTCAACATAACTATGATGTTGTAATTATTGATGCTCCTCCACTCCTTTTGGCAGCCGATGCTTTGACTTTAAGTCAAATGACTGATGGGATTTTATTAGTAGCCAGACCTGGAGTGATTGACTCTAACAGTGCTGCTGCTGCCCAAGAAATGCTAGAGAGATCCAGTTACAACGTCTTAGGTTTAGTTGTGAATGGTATCATTGATAAAAATGAATCTAGTAGTTATTTCAACTATGCTAAAGAATACTTTACTCATCAAGATTTGACAAAAGAGGTAAAGCCACAAAAACGTATTCCTGACAAAAGCTCTGTATAAATTAGAGTTTTGTCTCACAAGTTAACTTAACATCATAACTGCTATATCATGTCTGTTTAATTAGCTACAAAATAATAAGCCTGCCTTAGCAGGCTTATTATTTTGTGTAACCCTAACTTCAGTCTGACGGAAGTATGAGCAGGTAGCAATAGATATTATGCTTACTGATATTCGTATGCTCCAATATCATATCTACCACCAGCAGGACGGGGTTTGCCTGTATAATCAGTTTTTAAACCATTCCAATAGTAACCCCTGTTGATCGCTGGACTCGTTGCTTTGAGTCTAAAGTCACCACTTGAAGCATCTACAAACTGTGGGTCTCCTATAACATCGTTAGGCCCCATCGCACCAACCACTGCACCGTTAGTGTACAGATTATAGTTATAGGTAACATTGGTATTCATGTAGCTGCTGTTAGCATTTTTTCCAGCAACACCATAAATAATGTTATTGAAAATCTTGACATCCGATGCATACCCAGCATAGAGTTGCCCTTTCTTTGATAGCTCTGGGCTTTGCTGATTTAAATAAACCGTGTTGTTGACAATATCGATATGCTCACTCTCATGAGCATGAATACCCGAACCACCATTTTTGTATGAGATATTGTTTGCAATTAAAGTCCGTCCTTTATATGCACCATTAGGACCACTTTTTAACTCATCCATAATAATGCCATTCCCGTCTGTGATCCTGCCGACTTGAATCCAGGGAACGTACATACGATTGTTGTAGACCTTGTTGTTGGTCGCAAACATTTTGTATCCTTGGTTATTGTCAGTATTCCGATTCTTCAAGAACGAAATGCCACTGCCACCATAGATACCATACCAGGCGTTATTATACACAGTGTTATTATCCACTTTCACATAATCAGCCGCGATTACTGAGATACCTCCTCCTCCACAGTCATGCACTTTGTTGTTCAAAATATTTATGTGATGAACATTACTACTGCGTCCCTCAATACTTATGCAGGTTCCATTTGTAAGGCGATTTGATGTGTTAGTCTTCTGACTTAACGCATAAGCAAGGGTGATATTGGCATTGTTTCCGACGATCTCTAGACCGTCGATCTCAATATACGAAACTCCATTTGAAAAACCGATACCACTCCATGTGTTATGTTGAATCTTTGGAAAATGTCCAGGATATGCTTTATACGTAATCCAGGCATTAGCAGTTCCAGAACGTTTAATACTTAAGGCACTCCCCGCTTGTCCTGCATTTGTGTACACTCCATTCATAATTAATACTGTGTCGCCAGGGTCAGTTAGGTTTGCTGCCCTTTGAATCGTCCTAAACGCGGATGAGGTAGTGAGTCCGCTATTTTTGTCGTTTCCGGTACCGCTAACATAGTATGTTGTCGCAGGAGCCGCGCTGATTAACTTGCGGCTGGGCAGTGATGTTTCTGGAACAGGCGATGACTGACGAACGTCTTTAAATAAATACTCTGTTATCTTCTCTCCTTGAGCCAGACCTGTTAAGGCCCAGGGAAGTACAAGAGATGCGCTCAAACTGAGAAAACCGAAACCATGAATCATCATAGGGAAAAATAGGGTATGTTGCAAAAACTGAATCGTCAACGGTCAGTAGCTCTAGCCTTAGTAAGTAACTCAGTATTGGAGACAGTCGTATAACTGCCATTTGTAAGTTTATACACGGTTTCCCAGGTTTACACCTGAGAATTTCCACGTAAATATGGCGGAAACGCATTTTGAGCTTGTGTTCCAAAAATGTGCATATATCTAGTAAAAGTACTGAAGAAAAATTATCAGTATCCAGAGTTACTCCATTAATGGACACCAAGCAACCGTACAAATGGCATTATTTCCAATTCGACATCATTCTACTGTGTATACGCAGTATCTGCGGTTAAGATAGTATATCTGTCATCAATTAGTTAATTTACTTAAATAATTCTTATGATAATAAGAATCATAAAATGAGCAAGAGTGAGGTACAGAGAATAATGTATCACCTATAGTTTCTAAACTATTCTCATTATCACAATAATCAGAGTAGCCAAAACAAAGTTTGAAAAAGCCTCTCAATAGCAGATTAAGAATTTCCAGTAAAATTATTATGTTTGTAGCACTTTTTAATTAGTAATATTACTTACAAGCATCATAAAATGAGTACAAAAAAGACAATTTTAAGTAAGTGAGCGTCCAAACTAAGCCACTTATGTAGTTTTCTACGCTAATATTGTTTTATAGTGTGGTCAAGCGATGTCTAGCTTGCTTGTCCGTAAGAGTACGAGAACTGCTTAGAATTTTTTTTTGGAATTAAGAGACGGCTTCGTCTAGCTTGCTTCTCTGTAAAAATATAGGAATCATATTTGATTTTTGAACAAAATTAGATATTTTAGGGTGTGTTAGAACGCAGTTCGTAACGCACCATCATCAAGGGTTTGGTGCTGTACTCTCCGTGCTAACACAACGCCAGTAACACTACGCACAGTCGCTACCGCCCAAGTCGGGAAACGACTGGCTTCCCTACGCATCTTTTCAAAATCAAATACTAGTCTTATATGACTCTAGGGACTTCCTAGAAATCACCTTAATCAAATAAACGAACCACAGAGACACAGAGAACACAGAGAAATGAGGAGAAGAGAGTTTTTTCACCAGTTTTGGGTATTTTTTTATTTGGAAGTCCCCTACACATTTATAAACGCATAATTATTTATTCTTGCCCTCAAAAGGCAGTACAAGAGTGAATTTAATAGTCCCATTTCCCATTATCTATAGTTGTTTCTTATAGCAATCCGAATTAAATTGTGAGGAGATGCAGAGAGCAAAAGTACATATTTATAAGTTTTTCAGCTTTTTTATTTCTAATCAATAATTAAATAGGGCTATACAGCGCTTCCGGCTATTATGCAATACAACTTTTCTCCTTTCCCCTGTTCTGTCAAGGTTTTCAGCTTTAAGGTGTACCTCATAGCTGCCGGAAGCGCTGTAAGCTGTCGGGTATCTAAATTATACTTTTTGGAGTTTTAAAACCTTACAGTAAGGTTTTAAGCTTGAAAAATTAAATGTGTCTTTGCTTATTAAATCTTGACTATTAAGCTTTGACTCATAGATAGTGTAATTTTGGGGACGGGAAGAGTTTATCCACGCCCCCAATATTTATTCACATCTGTATCTTAAACTAGAGTCCGAACAAGTTCAGAAGATTAAGGATAATCCCTAGAGGCCCAGTTATAGTGTTGACGGTATCACCAGTTTGAGCAGCACCAGAGCGGTTGACTACCACAACATCATTATTACGAAGTATAGGATTAGTTTGCTCATTAATCCCAGCCGAGAAATCTATTTTTACTATACGTTTAGTGACAGAACCGTTAGGGTTGAGGCGAATCAAATCAACAGCCTTACTACTAGCTCTGGCATCATTAAATCCGCCAGCAGCGAGTATAGCTTGATTTAAAGAGCTATTCGGCTGAACGTCTGTTAACCCTGGTTTTTTAACTTCACCTACCACGCCAACTTGAATGCGTGTAGGAGACAAAGTGGTAGTAGCTAATTGAGTAGCTTCTGCGGGGTTAATTTCAGTTGCCGTCGGAATAACAATCGTATCTCCATCTTGCACGATGATGTCTTGATTAGCATCACCACTCTGCAATAATTGCCAAAGGTTAATATCTATAGATTGTTCTGAGCCAGTTCTTGTAGGTCGGCGTAACTTAAGGTTACGAACATCTGCCTGTGCTGTAATTCCCCCAGCTAGTTGAATTACCCGCGTCACATTTGGCAGACCAGTGGGAGTGGAAGTGCCACTATTTGCGCCCCCCTGGGTATCTGTGTTACCTGGGGTGACAAGATACGAACCAGGACGGTTAACTTCACCAATAATTGTTACTGTGCGGGGTGTGGTTTGGCTGGCGGCAAAGTTAGATGCAAATAGATTTCGGGATTCTGCGATGTTGAAGTTGGTTGCAGTTGGCACAACTATGGTGTCTCCATCGCGCAAGGTAATATCTTGTGTTAACCTGCCTGTTTGGATGAGTTCCTTCAAATTAACAGTAACGGTTTGCTCTGAAGAAGGTCCTATTTTACGCCGTAATTGAACTTGGGTAACATCCGCGGCTAGGGTTACTCCCTGCGCTGTTGTCAATGCGGCTAATACAGTCGGGTATTGTACACCTGGATTATTCCCTGCTCCTCCGCTCAAGTTCAGGGTGTAAGCTCCTGGACGTGTCACCTCTCCAGCAACGAATATGTTGATGGGACGAGGCGATAACAAATTGACTGAGATTAAGGGACGTTTAAGGAAGCGAGCATATCTTCTGGCAACTTCATCGGATGCCTGTTCAGTTGTTAGTCCTAGAACTGATACACTGCCAATTAAAGGTAGGTTTATTGCTCCACCTGGAGGAACTTGATATTCACCTGTATATTCGGGTACTTCAAATACATTTACACGGATGAGATCGCCGCCTCCTAATAAATAATTAGTATTTAATTGTGTTTGTGTGCTTAGTGATTGTGTAGTTGGTGGTAGTGGTTGTCCCTGAGCTAGACTTACAAATGGCACAACGACATTGACAGCACTTAAGAAAGCTACACCCACAACTGGCTGAGTTAAAAATTTAAACAAACTTGTGTTAAGCATATTTACCTGATATTTTGAAACTACGATCAATAAAGTACTGTCTAAACATTTTTATTTTGACTATACCTAAGTATTCAAGTTCCCCGACACTCTTATTTTCCTCGAAAAGTGTAATTTTCCGGAGGAAATTTGTTTATATAATTTGAATTTTTAGTGAAGTTAATTTAAAGTTAAGCAAACTTGAATATAGGAGTTATTACAAAATATTAGTAATTACGCAAATAAATGTAGTTTATACAATAAATTCTCCGTTAACTAATAAAATTTGCTTGTCAATGTCAATTTGATGACATTTGAACTATAGATTAGAATTTGCTACTAATATCAAAATCATGAGTAAGTTCATTAAATAAATACAAATAACTTTAAAAAGATATCGGAATTTGGTTTTTTGTAGGTTTACTTTGTCAAGTAAACTCAAAAATGCCAAAAGTTTGGATTTCTTTGCTCAAACAAGCCTAAAACTTACCACTTGGCAACGAAATTAATTAACTAAGTTGTTGTTATTTTTTCTTTCGATTTGTTGAATAAAAAACTCTTCTAGAGAGTAGCGCGACAAGTTCATGGCAATAATTTTACCTTCCATAAGACGAACACTAGCGAGGAAATCATAGTAATCGTCTTGTAGTGTACCTTGCCAGGAACCATCAGGTTCAAATCTGAGAGTGGGTATCCATTTTTTGAGAATTTCCCAGTCACCACCTTGACCCTTTACGTAATATGTGTTATTTACGCCTAAAAGTTCATTTAGGGAACCAGAGCAAATTAATTCACCTTGGGCGAGGATGGCAATGCGATCGCAAATCTGTTCTACTTCACTAAGAACGTGGCTATTAAAAAAAATCGTCTTCCCAGCAGCTTTGAGCGCCAGAATAATTTCTCGCATTTGGTAACGTCCCACCGGATCTAGACCAGACATTGGTTCATCGAGAAAAACCAAATCTGGCTCGTTAATTAGCGCCTGTGCCATGCCAACACGCTGTAGCATTCCTTTTGAGTAGCGGCGTAAAAGCTTTTTGCGGGCATCGGCTTGGGATAAACCCACTAATTCCAGCAGTTGGGGAATACGTTGGCGTTGGACACTTTGGGGAATTTGAAATAGTCCAGCAGCTAGCTGCAAAAATTCCCAGCCAGTGAGATAGTCATACAAATAGGGATTTTCTGGCAGATAGCCGATATGTTGCTTAACACTGCGATCGCCTATTGGCTTATCTAATAATAATCCCCGCCCAGAGGTGGGATTAATAATTCCCAGCAACAATTTTAAAAGGGTGGTTTTACCAGCACCGTTTGGCCCTAGCAAACCAAAGGTTTCGCCTTTGTAAACTGTTAAAGAACAGTTTTTGAGAGATACGACTTTTTGATTTAGCCAAAAACCAGTGCGATAGACTTTTCGCAACTCAGAAGTTAGGACTACTGGCGGAGTTTCTGTCGTATTAAGTTGAGAATCAGGGTCATCTGCAACAGACTTCATCTCGGTTCAACCACTAATTACCAGCTTAGGATTAATTACAAGTTACCCAGTAGCCTGATAATAACCATCACCGAGCGGTGTGTCAATTATTGGGGATTGGGTACTGGGGGAATAACAAATGCCCCATTTGACTCGTTTTATAGAACGCCTTTAGAACTGGGAATTAAGCCAGCACGACGGGGGTCAATTTCTACCGCTAGCCGTGTTGCTCTTGCAAAGGCTTTAAATGTCGCCTCAATGATGTGATGGGAATTAATGCCATCCAATTGTCGAATGTGTAGTGTCATCTGGCTATGGTTCGCGATCGCCACAAAGAACTCGCGCACAAGTTGGGTGTCATAAGTTCCTACACGCTGGGTAGGAATTTGCAAGCCGTAGCTGAGGTGAGGCCGTCCAGAAAAGTCTAGCGCTACCTGAACTAAGGCTTCATCCAATGGTGCAAGAAAATTACCAAAGCGGACAATACCTTTTCTGTCGCCTAGTGCTTGGTTGAAAGCTTGACCCAAGGTAATGCCTACATCTTCATTGGTATGATGGTCATCAATTTCCAAGTCTCCCTTGGCTTGGACATCTATATCAATCAGCCCGTGGGAGGCAATTTGATGCAACATGTGATCCAAAAACGGAATGCCTGTTGCTGCTGTGCAAGTTCCTCTACCATCGAGGTTGATGGTAACTTCCACATCAGTTTCACCAGTGGTACGGTGAACAGTGGCAATCCGAGGGGTTTTTGTTAACTGGTCGTAATTTGAATTAAGTTTGCTAATTTGCATTGGGAATTGGGAATTGGGAATGGGGCATGGGGCATGGGGCATTGGGCATGGGCAATAATTTTACTAATACTCAATACCCAATGCCCAATTCTTAATGCCCCATGCCCAAATTATCTTACATTCCCATAATTTCATATCCTGCATCTACATATAGAACTTGTCCGGTAATACCACTGGACAAATCACTACACAAGAAAGCGGCAGTATTCCCCACTTCTAGCTGAGTGACGGTACGGCGTAGGGGAGCCACTTCTTCTACATGATGAATCATATCCAAAATCCCGCCTACTGCTGAAGATGCTAAGGTGCGGATGGGGCCTGCGGAGATGGCATTGACGCGGATATTTTGCGGCCCTAGTTCAGCAGCTAGGTAGCGCACACTCATTTCTAATCCTGCCTTGGCAACTCCCATAACGTTGTAGTTGGGGATTGCTCTAACACCACCTAAATATGTCAAGGTAACGATACTTCCTCCCTCTGTCATCAAAGGTTTAGCTGCACCACTTAACTGCACCAGCGAGTAGGTACTGATTTCTAAGGCGGTGTTGAAGCCAGAACGAGAGGTTTGGCTAAAATCTCCAGTCAAATCGTCTTTGCTGGCAAAGGCCAAACAATGGATGAGGATGTCTAACTTCCCCCACTGTTCACGGATTGTTTTAAAGGTAGATTGAATCTGTTCCTCATCTTGGACATTACAGGGAAGAAATAAGCTTGGGTTTAGAGGTTCTACCAATTCCGCGACTTTTTTCTCCATTTTGCCGCGTTCATCCGGCAGATAGGTAATACCGAGGTTTGCTCCGGCTTTATGCAGCTGTTGGGCGATGCCCCAAGCGATCGAGCGGTTATTGGCAATACCTGTAACAAGAGCATTTTTTCCAGTCAGATTCAGCATAGAAATTATTAATGCGATCGATCATTAGGAGCATACTAGAATCTGAGGCACCTTTTGTCTTTCTTTTATACAGGATTTGCAAAAATGAATATTGAGAAGGGTGTTTGCTGTGACAAAAATCTTGATTTTTCCTAAAGATTTTCTCAAGATATCTTTATTTGTTCTTTAAAAAACCCTTTTGAATACAGCTATTGGAACTACTTATCAACAATTAGTAGCTGAAAGGATCAACAATTATGTATCATTATAAACAAAGAGTTATGAAGTGATTTGTTTGAGTATAGGAAAGTACAGAAAGGTTGACGGTGCTTTATTCATTTTTCAGGTGTATTCTTAGGTAATCAGTTTTTGTTTTTCCGGCATTGGGTAGGGGAAGGGAGATGATCGTGACACAAGATAAAGCCCTAGCAAATGTATTTCGTCAGATGGCGACCGGGGCGTTTCCGCCAGTTGTGGAAACGTTTGAACGCAATAAAACGATCTTTTTTCCTGGCGATCCTGCCGAACGAGTTTATTTTCTTTTGAAAGGTGCTGTTAAGCTTTCTAGGGTGTACGAGGCAGGAGAGGAAATAACAGTAGCATTGCTTCGGGAAAATAGTGTTTTTGGTGTTTTGTCATTGCTGACAGGAAATAAGTCGGATAGGTTTTACCATTCGGTTGCATTTACGCCTGTGGAATTACTGTCAGCCCCAATTGAACAAGTAGAGCAAGCACTCAAGGAAAATCCAGAATTATCAATGTTAATGCTGCGGGGTCTGTCTTCGCGCATTTTACAAACAGAGATGATGATTGAAACTCTCGCTCACCGAGATATGGGTTCCAGATTGGTGAGTTTTTTGTTAATTCTTTGTCGGGATTTTGGCGTTCCTTGTGCTGATGGGATCACTATCGATCTGAAGTTATCTCATCAAGCGATCGCAGAAGCAATTGGTTCAACTCGTGTTACCGTTACTAGGCTATTAGGGGATTTGCGTGAAAAGAAGATGATTTCGATCCACAAAAAGAAGATTACTGTGCATAAACCTGTTACCTTAAGTAGGCAATTCACATAAAATCAATGGGAGAAAGGGGAATCGGCGCGTGTTCTATTTTGAAAAATGACACTAATAGCTAGAGGTAAATCTAAAATTGAATAATTTCAGCTATTGCCAATTTCCACTTCTTTCCAGACAATGCTTAAAAGTAGTAGGCTGTATCTGGAAGGATTTCGGTAGCTAAAGATGACCACCGGATACATCCTCATCGCAGCAATTTTAATCTTGGGAGGCGTAATTGCCACCGTGGGCGATCGCATCGGCACACGAGTTGGCAAAGCCCGCCTCTCACTTTTTAAGCTTCGTCCCAAAAATACTGCTGTAGTAGTAACTATTTTTACGGGCGGTTTGATTTCAGCATCAACTTTAGGGATTTTATTCGCTGCTGATGAAGGCTTGCGAAAGGGAGTCTTTGAATTAGAAGATATTCAAACAGACCTCAGACAGAAGCGGGAACAGCTAAAAACCGCAGAAACTCAGAAAAGTCAGGTAGAAAGTGAGCTAAATCAAGCCAGAGTTGCCCAAACAAAAGCACAACAAGACTTACAAGCAATTAATAAATCTTTACAGGCGGCTAATGCCAAACAACTCCAAACACAAGCTCAGTTGAACCGCACCATTAGTCAACAAGCCCAAACTCAAACTCAACTGCAACGCACTCAAGGTCAGCTAGGACAAGTTGTAACTCAATACCAAAAAGCTATAGCTGAGTTGCAAAGCGTTTCCACTCAGAGAAAAGAGCTACAGGCGGCAGTTGAACTACTAAAGACAGAACGACAACGACTGTACGCTGAAGCGAAAAAAGCCATTGACGAAGCCAAAACAGCTATTGACAAACGCGATCGCGAACTTGCTAACCGTCAAGAAGCTATAGAAGTGCGCGATCAAAAAATTGGCCAACTCGATCAATTGATTCAAAAGCGGAATGTAGAAGTTGCAGCCCGAGAGGAAGTGATCGCCAAACGGGAATCGCGCCTGAAAGAATTGGAAGCACAACAAGAGCAACTAGAACTGGAAGTTGCAAGGTTAGAAAAATATTATCAGTCTTACCGCGACCTGCGTCTAGGTAAGCTGGCCTTAGTTCGCGGTCAAGTTCTATCTGCTGCTGTAATTCGTGTTACCCAACCTGCTGCTGCTCGTCAGGCTGTGGTACAACTTTTACAAGAAGCTAATCGCAACGCCAACCTCGAATTAAGTGAGCCTGGGGCAAATCCTGCAAATGTAGAGCTACTGCGCGTGACTCAGGATAGAGTTGACCAATTGAGCAAGCAGATTAGCGATGGTCAAGAATATGTGGTACGAATTTTCTCGGCTGGGAACTACGTCAGGGGAGAAAAGCAGATAGAGTTTTTCGCTGATACAGCCCGAAATCAATTAGTTTTTTCGGGAGGTGCAGTGCTAGCAACAACTACTGCCGATTCCAAAACTATGACATCCTATCAGTTACAGCAACGGCTGGAAATACTAATTTCTGCTTCCCAATTTCGGGCCCGTAATGCCGGAATTATCGAAAATGTGCAAGTAGAAGGGACTTTTCTGCGCTTTGTCGCCCAACTAAGACAGTACAATCAACCCTTGGAGATCAAAGCGATCGCAGCAGAGGACACTTATACAGCCGGGCCATTGAGAGTAAAATTAGTGGCAATAGTCAACGGACAAATAATTTTTAGTACTTAAAACATTATTTGTACACTAAGATTTAAACATATTTGAACAGCAGCTAAAATGCTCACTGTTATTGTATTTCTTAATTTTGAATTTTGAATTTCTTATGACTTTCCGCGAATTTTCACCAACGCAACCAGTCATATTGGGCTTTGATCCAGGTCGAGATAAGTGTGGTTTAGCGGTGATGGGACTGGATCGGCAATTGTATTATCATCAGGTCGCATTAGCAAAAGAAGCGATCGCTACCATTGAGACCCTGCGTCAAAGGTTTCCGATCTCCTTAATGGTGATGGGAGATCAAACTACAGCCAAAGAGTGGAGACAGAAATTGTATCAGGAATTGGCAGAACCTCTGAGTATTATTTTAGTCGATGAGCGCTATACAACCTTAGAAGCACGCGATCGCTATTGGCAAATGTTCCCCCCAAAAGGGCTAATAAAGCTATTGCCACAAGGTCTGCGACAACCACCAAGACCGATAGATGACATTGTTGCCATCCTCTTAATCGAAAGATACTTAAATCGGCTTACTGAATCAGCAGTGAGGAGTTATGAGTGAGGAGTTACGCCTAATGTGAATTAAATAGGTTGAGACTGGAAAGTGAGAACATCAATATCAAATTTCCTCGCGATCGCTGCGATTATTTCTTGCTCAAGTGGTGTAGTCTGATTGTCAAGCTGGGCAATTTTGTGACACTGAGCCAGCAAAGGTATGGCGAAATCGCGATTCAGCTGATTAAGCAGTATATCTAAAGACTTTGGTGATTTGATATTTTGGGCAATGGCATCCAACGAGGTAGGACTGAGTTTTACAGCTTGTAATTCCGGCAAAATTTCTTCCAAAGTCTTGTCTGGATGGCTAGCAAGGATCATGTGAACTAAAATTTGATCCATAACGGCTTCTTGAGCGATCGCACTTTCTAAATACTTTTCACTTTCTGCTTTTAATGTTTTTAGAGTCTGTGGGGATGCGAGGGAAATTGATTCATTTAGCTTGGCTTCGTAAAATCGACAAGCAGCATAGCCCAATGAATAGATCATCGTCGCATTTGAACTAGCTGCGATCGCAGCACCCGCCAAGGGGACATTTCGTAACAAGCCTAATCCTGCAGCTTTCAAAAGACGACCTCCACCCAAAGCCAGACCAAAAATTGCCAAAATTTCACCTTTACGGGCAGGATCTTTTAAATCTAGCCCGTAGACTGATGCAATTTGATAAAGCATTTCTGACTGCAATTTGGTTGTCGCTGTTAAATCAATTGCTAACAAGGCAACTGCTATTCCTGGCAAAATACTAGTTGCTAGTCCAACTGTACCTGCTTGAGTCGCTTTTTCCACCATGATTCGGTGAGCAATCTGGCTAGGTAATTCATTAGGATAGTTTTTCTTAAGCTTGTTTACCTCCGCTTCTGCTTTTTCCAAATCAACAAGGTTATTATCAGCAATCAGCCAATTTAGATTAAACACTCCAGAGAGTTTTCTAATCAACCAGTTTTCGCTGAGGCTATCCACCACCTGACCACTGGTTTTAGTTGTTTCCTCAATGAATTTATGTGTTTGTTTTGCTGTTGCTTCTCCCACTTCTATTGCTGTGTCTAAAACTGCTTTGCCAGTCTGAGCAACAGTTGTAACAAAAGACTCTAATACAGACGGTTCATTTTCTACTGATGATTGAGCCTGGATTTTTATTTCTGAAGTTTCTTCGGGTGAATTAGTTGATTTATTCACTACTATTTCTTGTTGGGGTTGGTCTGCCATGAATTGACACCATCTTCTAGAGCCTCTCTAAAGTTGTAGCGAATTATAAACGGCCATACATCTCTCTATAAACGTAAATCTCAGCGAAGTGTCTCCGGTTTTACTACTTCTGAATGGTTGTATTTCTTCCCAAAGCAACAAGTCTTCAATCACAAATGAGGTAGAGAAGAGAATAATAAATTCCCCATTCCCCAATTTCATGCTTTCTTAGGCGCTGGTTTCTGATACTTACCTGGATACTTGCGCTGAAAATATTCTTCCATAATTTGTAAAATCATTGGCGCAGCAATGCTCCCACCACCACCACCAGAATGTTCAGCAAAAGCCACGATCGCAATTTCTGGTTGTTCAGCAGGTGCATAAGCACCAAACCAAGCGTGATTTTGCTTAACACGACCTTTCCAGGCTTCAGCAGTACCACTCTTACCAGCGACTGGAGGAACTGTTGGCTGCTTCAAAACTTTGCCAGTCCCTTCAGCTACTACTTTCCGCAGTCCCTGACGGAGAATACTTATGGTTGTTGGTTTTATATTTAAAGATTCTCGCCAGCTTTTTGCTTCTTCGTTGTCTTTAAGCAAATGCGGCTGGATTCGGTAGCCACCATTAGCGGGTACGGCAAACATGACGGCGACTTGCAGAGGTGTTGTTTGTAAAGCACCTTGACCAATTGACATATTAATACTGTCGCCTACAGTCCAAGGTATTTTCCAAGCTTTCTGCTTCCATGCTTCATCTGGTACTAAACCTGTTGCTTCTTCGTTGGCAAACTCAAATCCGGTTTTTTTACCAAATCCATATTTGCGAGTCCATTCAATTAAAGTTGGGCCGCCGACTCCGCGACCAATTTGATAGAAGAAGGTATCACTACTCCACTGTAATGCCCCGACAAAACCCAACGGCCCGAATCCGGCGTGATTCCATTCACCAAATCGAGTCCCGCCAAAACTTAAGGAACCGTAGGTTTGCAAGACTGTGCTAGGAGAAAATTTACCCGATTCTAGACCGGCTGTGGTGGTGACAATTTTGAAAGTGCTAGCGGGTGGAAAGGCGCTGAGGGCGCGATTTACTAAGGGATGATCTGCACCTTGCACAATTTTCCAATCTTTTTGGGTGAGTTTCTGCTTCGAGAAAAGATTGGGGTCAAAGGTGGGGTGAGACACCATTGCTAAAACCGCACCACTCTTTGGGTCAAGGGCCACGATCGCACCATCGCGATCGCTCAAAGCTTTTTTTGCTGTCTTTTGCATATTTAAATCTATGGTCAAGTGCAAATCTTTACCAGCTTTCGCCTGCTTCTCACCTAAAACCCTAAGCGGCCGACCTGCACCATCCACTTCTACCTGCTGACCACCCCATTCGCCCCGCAGAGTTTTCTCATAAGCTTTTTCAACTCCCATTTGACCAATCACATCACCTAATCGGTAGCCTTCCTGCTTCTTTTCTTTTAACTGGTTGGCAGTCAGTTCTCGTGTATACCCCAATACATGTGCTAATTCCTTGCCGTGGGGGTAGTAGCGAACGGCTTCTGTATGAATTTCTACGTCTTTAAGTTCGGTTTGATACTCCTTCAATGCCGTAATTTGCGCTTCATTCAAGTCGCGGGCAATTCGGATCAGTGAAGAAGAGTTAGCGCCTGCTTCTTCTAATTTCTTTTCCATCTCTTCTTGAGAAACTTCCAGAATTTCAGATAGACGCGCCCCCACGACTGACCACGCAGGCTTTGTATGTGCCATCGGCCATAAATATATAGAACGAGGATAGCGAGTACTAGCTAAAAGTTTACCATTGCGGTCAAAAATATTGCCCCGTTCTGGTTGTTTGGGAATCATCCGAATTCGATTTGACTCGGCTCGTTTTCGGTGGTTCGTTCCTTCAGTAATTTGCAAATATGCCAAACGAGCGCTGATTCCCGTCATCATCAATAGAGTAAATATAATTAAAAATATTGGCTGGAAACTCTGTCCAACTGTACGTGTATTTTTTTTTCCACCAAGTAGAGATGGTTTCAATATAGCCATAAGACAAAGAAGATTTCAAAATTAAGATTATCTGCAAACAACTCTGCTAAATTCTTAGCAAGTATTTAACCACAAACTAATCGGCAGTGATTAATTATTTTCAATTGATCCCATAGGTCTAAAACCCTTATGCAATAGTAATTACAAATTACGGATTACGTTAGCGAGTCATTATTCGCTTTTAGCGTCTCGTAGAGAGCGTCATTACGAATTACGCAAAGCGCTACTAGTCTCCAGTGCCATGTCCTGAATTCTGAGTTTTAGCTTCTGATGGATCGGGCTGAGGTTTTTTATACTTACCTGGATACTTATGCTGAAAATAAGCTTCTAGCACTTGTAAAACCATCGGCCCACAAATAGTACCGCCATGTTCGCCGGAGTTTTCACCAAAGGCCACAACTGCTATTTCCGGCTTATTACTTGGGGCATAAGCACCAAACCAAGTATGATTTGGGCGACCGGCACCAGCTTCAGCAGTGCCACTTTTTCCAGAGGCTGGGGCAATTGTAGGCACATCCAAGTGTTTGCCAGTCCCCTCACTCACCACCCTCCGCAGTCCATCGCGGAGAACTTTAATAGTTTCTGGCTTCATGTTTAAAGATTCTCGCCAATTTTTTGCTTCTTCGTTGTCTTTAAGCAAATGCGGCTGAACTCGATACCCGCCATTAGCAGGGACAGAAAACATAATCGCCGATTGTAGCGGTGTCACTTGTAAAGCGCCTTGACCAATTGACATATTAATGGTGTCGCCTACAGTCCAAGGTGTCCTCAAAACTTTCTGCTTCCATATTTCATCTGGAACCAAGCCTATTGATTCTTCGTTAGGAAATTCAATGCCAGTTCTTTGACCAAATCCATATTTGCGGCTCCATTTGATTAAAGTTGGGCCACCGACTTTTCTACCAACTTGATAGAAGAAAGTGTCACTACTCATAGCTAGCGCTCTAGGAAATCCTAATGGCCCGAATCCGGCGTGGTTCCACTCACCAAAAGTCACCCCACCAACGGTAAGGGAACCAAAGGTTTGTAATATTGAGCCAGGAGAAAATTCACCTGATTCGAGTCCGGCTGTTGTAGTCACAATTTTGAATGTACTGGCGGGTGGAAAAGCACTCAAAGCCCGATTGACTAAGGGATGATCTTTACCTTGCAAGCTTTCCCAATCTTTCTGGGAGAGTTTTTGTTTGGAGAAAATATTCGGGTCAAAGGTGGGGTAAGATACCAATGCTAAAACAGCACCGTTGTTTGGGTCTAGTGCTACGATCGCACCTCGTTGATTTCCCAAAGCTTTTTCTGCTGCCTTCTGCACATCCAAATCTATGGTCAAGTGCAAATCATTACCAGCTTTTGCCTGTTTTTCGCCCAAAACCCTGATTGGTCTACCTGCACCATCTACTTCCACTTGCTGACCGCCCCATTCGCCTCGTAACACTTTCTCATAAGCTTTTTCCACCCCCATCTGACCGATGACATCTCCTAGTCGATAGCCTTCCTGTTTCTTGTCCTTTAACTGGTCGGCGGTCAACTCTCGCGTATAACCTAATACGTGCGCCAATTCTTTACCGTGAGGATAATAACGGACAGAATCTGTATTAATTTCCACTTCTGGGAGTTCATTTTTATACTCCTTTAGTGCCGTAATTTCTGCTTCATTGAGATCGCGGGCGACTCGGATGAGTGAAGAAGAATTAGCACCTGCTTGTTCTAATTTCTTTTCCATCTCATCTTGCGAAATGTTGAGAATTTGCGCTAGACGCGGGCCGACTACAGACCAAGAAGGCTTAGTATGTGCCATCGGCCACAAATATACAGAGCTAGGATAGCGAGTACTGGCTAAAAGTTTGCCGTTGCGGTCAAAAATATTTCCCCGTTCTGGTTGTTTAAGAATCATCCGAATTCGGTTCGCTTCGGCTCTTTCCCGGAGTTTTGGCCCTTCAACAATTTGCAAATATGCCAAACGCGACCCAATGCCAGCGATCATTAATAGGGTAAATACGATTAAAAATATTGATTGCAAACCATGTCCAACTGTACGTGTATCTTTTTTGCTGCCAATTGATGGGAATAAAGACATAAGACAAAGAATGATTATAAGAGCGGTATTATTTGTACACAATTACCCTAAACTCATCCCCAGTCATGGGTATGAAAGAATCGGGCGAGTATATTCTTGAACAATTGTTTTTGGCGGATACAATAAACCAAAGTGTCAAATCTAGTCTGCCCAATAGACTACTGACAAAATTACGTAAGATCACGGCATTCTACTAAGGATTATGGCTCAAATTTTCATCCAGAATCAGAGGGGGATAACAACTTTTCAGCCACTTGATGTTGAACTGCGTAATGTGTTCAAGTTTTTTAACCAAGAACCAGCAGTACATGGAATAGATTTGGATGTCAGACAGGGAGAATTTTTTAGTATTTTAGGCCCCTCCGGTTGTGGGAAAACAACAACACTGCGCTTAATTGCTGGCTTTGAAATCGCTGATGCTGGCAAAGTATTGATTCAGGGTCAGTCTATGACTAATGTGCCGCCTTACCGCCGACCCGTCAATACTGTATTTCAAAGTTACGCTCTATTCAACCACCTGAATGTCTGGGATAACATCGCCTTTGGACTGCGGCTAAAAAAAATCCCCAAATCAGAAATTGAAATTAGAGTTCAAGAAGCTTTAAGAAGAGTGAAAATGGAAAGTTTGCGATCGCGTTTTCCTAGTCAACTTTCTGGTGGACAACAGCAGCGAGTCGCCTTAGCAAGGGCCTTAGTCAACCGTCCCACCGTTGTCCTACTGGATGAACCTTTAGGGGCGTTAGATTTAAAACTCCGTAAAGAAATGCAGGTTGAGTTATCAAATTTACACAAAGACTTAGGAGTAACCTTTGTGATGGTGACACATGACCAACAAGAAGCATTATCTTTGAGCGATCGCATTGCTGTCATGAACCAAGGCAAAATTGAACAAGTTGGCACTCCTAGTCAAATTTACGAACATCCCCAGACATCTTTTGTTGCTGATTTTATTGGCGATACTAATTTATTCAGTGGTGAAATTGTCGCGGTAGATTCCTCTAATATTAAAATTTCAACAAAAACAGGACTCTCAATTATCATTAGCCGCACTGAAGATACGCCATCTCAGTTATCACAAGGAGTAGTAGTGAGTGTGCGCCCAGAAAAAATACAGCTTTCCCTTTATCCACCTAATTTGCCAGCTAACTCTTTTGAAGGAAGGCTTGTGAATGTTATGTATTTGGGCACACACGTTAATTATGTTGTGGAATTAACAAATGGTATTAGCATAAATGTATTGCAACCTAATACTTTTGGTGCTTTACCAGACCGCGATACACCTATCTACGCTTGGTGGGCAGAAAATGATTGTTTAGCTATTAGTCAATAGTTATAATAATTTGCCTTCGATAGGACTCGTATTTGATTGCGTGAAAAAACTCATTACAACTCAAAGAGCCTTTTTTCCCGTTGCCTTTCAACTGTTAAGCCAAGTAAGTTCAGAGACCTTGTACTAGGAATATTAACCCATGTCAATTTTGAAAAGAGTTCCTTGGGTGTCCCTGGCACTAGTACTGCTTAGTTACAGTACCTTGGGTTGGGTAATATCTGAAACACACGCGCCTCTATTTGTGTGGGTGCAAACTGTGGTTGGTATTTTGCTTTTAATAGTGACGTTGACCACTCCTTGGCCGAAAATGACATATTACCTCAATACTTTGCTTAAATCAAATGTTAGGTCTTTCGGCGTTGCCGTTTTAGCAGCGTTCTTATTTTTTATAATGATTGCCTGGTTTGGGGTATTTCTTGATACTTTACTCATCATTTCAGCAACTATATTAGTCAGAATAGACTTTCAAAAAGCAGGTCTTAGGCAAGGGTTAGCCTTTTTGACTACATCTATCTTTTCATTGATAGGTTTAGCTTTGGGTGCGCTAATCTACAAGTTAATATATTCCCAAATTCCGCTAATATGATGAAGTATACCCAAAAAAGCTCGTGATGCCTACGGCGGGCTGCGCCAACATTTAACAACTAAAAATTGCTTACCTAAATATTTATTTATACTTAAGATTCCCAACTTTTTCACGAGGTTGGGAATCCTTTTTTATACTTACTTAGATTTAAAATGCAGGCTGTTCAAATAGCAATAAAGAAAGGAAAAAATCCATGACAAAAATGGATACCCAACTAGTAACAACTGCTTTTGTTGCCGATTCTCCTACTTCCTTAGCTCCACCCTTAGTAGTTAAACCCCAACTACAACCAATCACAGCAACCAGCACTCCAAAAATAAACCCTTTTAGCAAAATAATAAATAAATCTGATGGTTGTAAAAAATTTCTGACTGATTCTAAAAATGTTTCAGGAACAATTTTGTAAAACTGGAATGCAGCAAAAATTCCGCCGAAGATACCAGTTACTAAAGCCAAAATCGTCATCAGAGGCACCATCAAACTACAAGCAATTACTCTAGGAAGTACTAGATAATCAATTGGATCGGTTTTCAGCATATAAAGTGCATCGATTTGCTCTGTTACCCGCATTGCACCTATTTCTGCTGCAAAAGCAGAACCGACTTGTCCCGCCATAATACTAGCGGTTAAAATTGGAGCCAATTCTCTACAAAAAGCTAAGGCAAAAGCACCTCCCACAGCATTTTCAGCCCCAAATCGGACTAATTCTCTCGCTGTCTGAATAGTAAAAATCATTCCTGCAAAACCGCTAACAAGGAGAACTGGAGAGATAGAACCGGGCCCAGCAGTCACTAGATGTTGCAGAATTTTGCGGTAGTAAGTTTTTCCCTGGAGTAAATGTAGCCACACTTGACCGAAAAGCAGCACTGCCGCACAACAGCGTGCAATCTCAGATTGGTCAAAATTTGTTTTTGGTCGCAATTTTATCGTCCTTAAGACTGGCTTTTTTTACAAATATTGTTATTTATATCAATTCTCCAAAATAAGACTACAGATACAAATGGTGGAAACCCAGCCAGATGTAATCTGACTTTCTCAATTACGTAGACGCACGAAGTGCGGCTTCCCGCAGGGTATTACGAATTGGTATTAGCGTATGGTACATGAACACAATCAAGTTTGAGACTTTTTTTCTGCTAAATACTAAAGTGTCTAACTGGTATTTTATTTTTATGTGAGTCCCTAATTTTTCTTAAATAATTTTTTATGATCGGGGTAAAATCAGTAGTACTAATATCGCTTTTAATACTTAATTTATCCGTGACATATCCGGCTTTTGCATCTGTATGCCGCAATTACGAGGTTGACGACAGACTACACCAACACCACCAGATTTGCATTATCAGCATAAACCGAAGTGCTAAAAATTACTGGCAATATAGAGCAACCGTTAGTGTCGATGGGGTAAAAAGACCGACTGAGGTTTACAATTGTCGTGAACGAGTTAAGGTTCAAGATAATGGGACTATTTTGCCCTTTGAGCAAAAAGATCCTGGTGAGATGATATGTAGCTTTTTTAATTCTTCTCGGCAGTAAATACGCGCCAGATAATAAAGACGGTGAAACCTAGATAGGCGAATACTGTTAGCCATTCTTGCCAGCTACCGAATGCATTATTCATCAGCAAAAGTCGGAAAATTAATATTTTTCAATCCTACACGCTGATGCGACCAGTGGCTTGCTACATTTTGAGATATAAAGGAAGACTACTCAATAATTCTTAGCTAATTTTCAGGAATTGATAACAGCCAAGTGGGATTGCGTAATTTCTCAGTTGTAGCCAAGCAATTTAGCAGCACTTGCTCGGGCTGTCTGCGTATTAAATCAAACTATTGTTCAGAAACTTTTAAGTTATTTTATCGGTCTGGTTGTCCAAATTCTGCAAAAATCAGCCAATGTTATCTACTGCTCAAGGTATTCCCGGATTACCCGATTTGACGCATCCGATTGAGCTTGTTCAATTTGGAACCCAGGCGCTCAAAGCTTCACTGTTATTAGTATTTTTGATCGTAGCTTTAGGAATTGCGATCGCACTAATAAGTTTTTCGCTGCGTCGCAATCAGCCAGAACAACTTATATTCATTGGCGAATGGGCTGTTGGTTATTCCCAACTGTTGCGAGGATTACAGCATTTAACTCTAGTATTAGTTCTGTTAATACCAGGATTTTTTCTCTGTTCAACTTTGAGCAATCGCTACCACTACTGGGAACAAGCAAGGGTAGCTCAAGTGACTGAAAGTGTTGCAGGTGAAAAGCTCGAACAACTTGCGCCCCAAGTCCGCTACACTATCCAGGAGCCATACTCATATAACACTCAAGTCGGTGGCAAAATAGTTAAGGTAAATGAGACACGAGAGATTAACCGCTTCTTGACGTTGGCTGGTTCGCAAATTCAAGTCAAGCTTGACCAAAGTGTAGATGTTCCAGGTCGTAGCTCAATTTATTCGGCAGATTATACTGCCGATTATAAAGTAATTAACCAACTCAAGGATATTAATAATTTTTTCTTTGAAGCACCACCACCCAACGGCTACATACTGCTGAAGAGCTACAGAATCGAGCGTGACGGGACTAGATTACAACAAATCAATCCAGAAGACTATGGTTTTCCCTTCCGGCTGCAACCAGGAGAGGAAACCACCTTTCGAGTCACCTATCAGGCTAGAGGTGGGCCTCGCTGGGTTTATAGTGCAGGGGGACAGATTTTATCTAACTTCCGCCTTACAGCAATTGCTAACTTTGCTCCCGCTAATTTTGCCAGTGGTATTAAACCTGATGAGATTAAATCTGACGGAAGCAGTACGCAATTTACTTGGAAATTTGACGAGAATGTTTCAGTCAAAAATCCATTTGGAGTGTTTACCAACACCGAACCGATTCGGAATACGGGGGTAATTCCGCGTCTTTTATTACTAGCACCAGCAATATTTTTGTGGTGGATATTGTTGTTATATTTGTCACTGCCAATGAGTTTCAAAAATGTGGCGATCGCTGCTAGTATTTTCTTTGCTTGTCTATTGATTTTGACCTATCTGGCTCGTGTCATCAATGCTCAGTTGGCTTGGACTTTAATTTCCATCATCTTACTAATTTTGACATGGGGATTGGGAGCCAGTCGCAGTGCTTCTCTGGCTGCAATTATCTGCACTATTGCTGGAGCAGTATTACCCGTCTTTGGATTATTAGTACCCTACAGCGGCCTCACCCTTAGCCTAGCGGGTTTACTTTCAGCCGTTTGGCTAGCAGTTCGTCACTGGTATGGGTGGTACACTTTGCATCCAGAAGACCGAAGATTGCAGACTCAAAAAAATGCTCAAGATTAGTTGATTTCGCTATGATTAGCGAAATTTTAGCAAATAGTATTTATGGATAACGATTTACTGGCTTTCTTGATGGGTGCTGGATTACTTGTCCTCTATCTCATCTTTTCTGCATTGACTGAAATGGGAACTAAATTGCCTTGGAAGAAATAAGATCATGGGGCAATGAAGTTGGTAAAGGTAGCACTTTTACGTCACTCTGCTGTTATTTGAGACTTTCCAAAATCCTAATTTAGAAATTGCCTATTACGTAAGTATGACTTTAGTCATGCTTAAATTATGACTTTATTACCATTTATGTTTCTATTTAGTGTTTTAAACTCAAAGTGACACATCAATCTTAATTGAGTTGTAAGACAAATAAGATTCCCTCCGAATTGAGGATCACTTTTCTTAATGGAAAAATCCTGATTAAAAAGGGATATTCAAATATTGTTTGTCTAGATAAAAGGTAGAACATAAATCATTTAGGAATGTTGTAGTCAAGTAAACAAAAATAATTGATAGGAGATTAAATAATGAAGCGGATTTTTGTTGGTACTTTACTTGCTTTACCACTTATAATTGGTTCCTTGCCATCACAGGCATCGGCAGCAGAGATCATTGTCAGACCTGGTGTTCAGAGACATAATGTGGCTAGGCGTTATGTTGTTCACAAAAAGTTAATTCCTGGTCATTGGGAAAGAACAAGATCCGGCCGTCGTTGGGTTCCTGCTCACTACGTAAGAGTTTAATATATCTGCTGCATTTAGTAGTGATGTTGTAATCGACTTCTTGCAAAAATACCAATTCTCTAAGAAGCTGCACTAAACTCCCCTTGGTCAAACTTGGGGTAAAATTACATTGTTCGATGCAGCCTCACAAATAATCGGCATAAGTTTGATTACTTTTAGCTGATTAGCATGATTAAAACTAACACTTTAGAAAGAGTGTTAGTTTTAATTTTATCCTACTTCAGATAATAGACAAAATACACTAATTATAGTAAAACTATTCTTATCGAATTATTAAACAAATATGAATATATATCATAGCTGTCAATACTTTAAGAAAATTATTACTTTCTTGCTTGTAATTAGTTTAGTAACAGGCTGCAATTCAATCAAAGCGGATGAAATAGATACCTCTCAACCCAAAATATTGAGTGGTGATAATTATGGACAGATAGATAATCAAGGAAGATTACGCACTTACTATTTTTACACTCCAAAATCTTACGATCCAAACCACCCAATGCCATTAGTTTTAGTATTTCATGGAGATGCTGGTAGTGGTCATTCGATTAGTGATGTTACGCGCTTTAATAATTTAGCAGAGCAAAAAGGATTTATTGTTGTTTATCCAGATGGAATTAATCAAAAATGGAGCCTTAGAGGTAATTCTCAAGGAAAGATAGATGATGTTTTATTCGTCAGTGCTTTAATCGATCATCTGAAGCAAGAAATAAATATTGATAGTCATAAAATCTATGCCACTGGTTTTTCTAGAGGCGGAATACTTACCCAAGCTTTAGCATGTAAGCTATCTGATAAAATAGCCGCTTTTGCATCAGTAGCTGGCTCTCTTCCAGTTCGGCTCAAACCTAATTGCCAACCTCAGACTCCGATCTCAATGATGATCGTTAACGGTACAAACGATCGAGATGTTCTTTATGAAGGTGATGACCACACTCAACGAGGAGCGCTTGTTTCTATTTCAGACATGGTAAGCTTTTGGCGATCGCACGATCGATGTATTTCACCCACCGCATCGCCACTGCTTTCTGACACAAACTCTAGCAAAAGCTCAAAAGTCAAAACTACTCAGTACTCAAATTGTAGTGGCAACTCAGAGGTCTTACAGTTAGCTGTAGTAGATGGGGGACATTTTTGGCCTGGTGGTGCTTCAACCGATCCGAACCTAAATAAATTCAATGCTAAACTTGGCTTGAATGCCAGTCAGACCATTTGGGACTTTTTTCAACGCCACAGTTTATCTTAAAGTTGACTAAAGAAAATTCCCGATCGAAGCTTTTGCCTGATTGGACTAATCGTGCAACTTGTCAAATAGCCATGCCAAAACACCATCAACATCAGGAACTTGTTCCCCTGGCGGTATAGCTGGACGCTTTACCATAACAACCTTCACACCCAGTTCTCGCGCTGCAACAATTTTGGGCTTTGTTGCATAGCCACCGCTATTTTTGCTCACGATGGTATCAATATTATTATCAATCAGGATTTGCCTTTCATTATTGAGGGTAAAGGGCCCGCGATCGCACAATATCCTTCCTGCGGGTACTAAAGCATCATCAATGGGAGGGTCAATCATCCGCATCAGAAACCAAATTTTCCCTAGGTGAGCAAAGGCGGCTAGTTCTTGCCTCCCAACTGTCAAAAATACTCGCTGTCCCTGGTTTTGCAGAGATGTGGCGGCGGCTTCAACGCTCTCAACTTCAATCCAGCGATCGCCACTTTCTTTTTCCCAAGGCGGGCGAATTAACATTAGATGGGCTATTCCGACTTCAGTTGCAGCATCTGCTGCATTGAAGGAAATCTGACTCGCGAAAGGATGAGTTGCATCAATTAACAAGTCGATTTGCATTTGACGCAAATAGCTAGCCAATCCCGCCACACCACCAAAGCCTCCAACCCGGAAATCGCCCAACGGAATTGAAGGTTCACGGGTACGACCAGCTAGAGACGTGATTGCTTCTAAGCCTTGAATAGTCGCCACTTTAGCAGCTAGTTCTGCGGCATCTCCCGTTCCACCCAGAATTAAAAGGCGCATCATTGAGATAAAGGTGGAATCTTTGCCAAAATGCCCTTTTTCAGCGCTTCTGGGCGTTCTGACCAAGGCAGTAAACCATCTGCCTTGACATAGTATTGACTAGCGCATTCTAGTACCGCAGATGCACTACCATCAACGGCTAAATCGCCAAACAAATATGTTAATTTACCTTTGGCAGTAAAGGCAACTACACAAGAACGATTGCAAGCACTCATGCATTCAACTTCTTGAATTTGGAATTCATCTCGTAAGTTCCAATCTTGTGCAAGCTGCTGAAGTTGGTTTAGAAGTTTTTGACCACCACTTTCACCTAAGCGTTTTCCCTCTTGCCAAACGCTAGCACAAGTTTTGCAAACAAATAAAGTATGGTCAGCAACACCCAAGGGATTCGTTGGGGAAATATTTACAGTAGTAGTCATCTGTACCTCGCAGAGATGTGGAACTGTTAAATCTATTTCGGCGGGCATCCTGACTCACTCAATTTGGAATTTTAGATTACATCTCAAATTTGTTCACAGTTGCTCCCAAGCGCCGGATTTGCACCGAACTTTCCCGTTACCTCTGGTAGATGCTCCCCACCAGAACCGAATCACCTTATCGATCGTACACTAGGGTCACTTGAAAAAGAATTCAGAATGGGGGTTTAGCCCATTCTGGCTACTGACTGTTGAATTCTGTTTGATAATAAACTTCGCCTGATTTGGGTCTTTTTGTATTTTTCTTGCTCGATTCAAGAAGTATATGCTATTATTTATAATCGTGTGGTTAAGGACGTATAGCTCAGTTGGTTAGAGCGCTACGTTGACATCGTAGAGGTCACTGGTTCGAATCCAGTTACGTCCATTCTTGTACAGTGACTAATTATTTGTCGTCGTTGATAGATAATTAGTGTCGTTGTGACTAATTATCTGTCTTTGTAACAAGTTAATGTTATTTAAGCGCATCATAAAAAATTGAGTCCATTTGTTGCCTGCTTTAGATGACTTTTTAGAAAAACTCTGGATATACAGCACTTTGCGTGACTAACTAGTACAGTAGCAGCAGTGAGAAAAATAGTTTTGGAGTTGCTTGCTTGAGCATAAGAGGACTCCTAGTGA
>NZ_JBALBW010000092.1:0-26610 GCF_036919895.1 Nostoc sp. | reverse complement strand
GAGACAAGGCAGCGCGGTCTTGGGGGTTTCCCCCATGAGCGACTGCCGCACAGAGAAGCCAGTGCGTTGCGGGGGTGGAGGAGTTTGTAGCACCTAGCGCAACACAGAGAAATGAGGAGAAGAGAGTTTTTTCACCAGTTTTTGGGTATTTTTTTATTTGGAAGTCCCTAATGCAATCAATCTTCAAATTTAATCTGCATACCCACTTTTATTCGTATATTTAGGGTTGTGTTGCAAGTTTAGCATTTATCATGATTTCATTCTCCTGAAAAGTTAGGGATTGGGTATTGGGTATTAAGGTAAGAGTTGTTTTCCAGTCCCCAGTCCCCAGCAACAAAAAAGCCCGGAACCTTTGAGAAGTTCAGGGCGCATTCTGATTCATCGACATGACGCTACTTACCCGGAACTTACTCTGGGCCAAAAGTCAAAGCCATAAAACCAGCTATTTAAATAAGTCATGACGATGAAATTCTCCTTAAAACAACAAAAACCGCAGAGTTAGTTCTACGGTTTACCGGGCGGTTTCCATCAGGAAACTCAGTTCACTCCCGGTGAACCACCCTATACCAAAAATCAAAGTAGGAATTTGTGTCAAGCATTTGTGCGGCTTTTGCTGGAAAACTTAATAAACATGCTTACTTAAGGTAACATTAACAGGAAGATTAGGTGGTGTCAAGACCCCCAACAAACCATAAAAAAGCGATAGACTCAGTACAACTGTAGGAGTGAAAACCACCTATGGGCAACACTTTGCCTTAAGCCCTCTTGCATCTACATGAATTGCCCTACAACAGATGTGGTTCTTCAAGTCATCTATATTTGGTAATTCTTGCGAATGCGTAACTCCTAAAAATATATATATAGCAGTTTACTTTTTAAGTGAGATACAAAATGCAGGACTCAAAACCAGATATATATAAAGAGTTTCTATCTTCTCCCAAGGGGAGATGCTAAAAGCGATCTGCCTGCCTCCAAACCTGTAACTTTGTACTTCATGGAAAAAACTGCTGTAATTTTCCTGACTTGTCACCTCAACTTGCGAAAGCTGATTGCAGACAATTGACAATGGCTACACATTATTCTTACCCAATTCCTCATTAGCCAGATCAACTTTTTAGGATCATCAGTTTCATTATGCCCAGTTCCAAAATCTTAGCCCAATCTTTCGACTATTATGGAGTTTACCCCTGCCCAGTCTGTCGGATAGGTAAGATTTCTCACATGCCGTTGATGGAATCTATGGCTTGTGACTTTTGTCAAGAGATTTTTACAGTCAACTTAGAAATACAGCAAATCAAGATGCCATCTAGGCAACCACCCTTAACTTGGCGTTGGAATGGGTTTAGTTGGACAGAAGGCCAGTTAGAAGGGGTGGAATTAGGTTGGGGTTATGGATTAGCAGCAACAGTTTTTGTAATTCTTCCCACTACTCTAATTGGCATAGTAGCTTACTATTTTCCTGCTAATCTCAAAGAACCCATTACCTGGATGCCCTATATTTGGACTATATTAACTTTCCTATCACATTTATCAATTGTTGTTTGGATTGTGACTGAAATTTATCAGATTCCAGTTGCAGCATATTTGAGAGCGATCGCTCGATGGAGAAATGGGGAGATGGGAAGATGAGAAAGTAGGAAGGTAGAGTAGCAGCAAAGAAATACCCAATGCCCAATCCCCCACGATCGATGACATAATGATGCAGCGAATAAATAGCTCCATCACTGATAATTAAGTTGATTGTCCACCAAAATATCGTATGAGCGATCTGGAGCGGTACTATAGAATTTTGGAATTAGAGCCTGGAGCAACACTTGAGGAAGTGAACCAGGCTTACAAAGATTTAGTTTTTGTTTGGCATCCCGATCGCATTCCCAAAGACAATCTCCGTTTACAGCAGAAAGCACAAGACAAGCTGAAAGCCATAAATGAAGCTCGTGAAAAGTTGCGTTCTCTAAAAACCAAACATCAAACCACATCTAATTCACCTTCACCTCCACCTCAACAGCAACCACCATCTCAAACAATCCAGCCACCACCAAAGCAAAACTCAGATTTGAGTGGCAAAGACTACAGTCGGGCAAATTTGAGCAACAAAGACTTATCTGGCAGAAATCTGAGTTATGCCAATTTGAGTGGTGCTAATCTCAGCGACACTTTTATGCACAAAGTCAACCTTAGAGGAGCGAATTTATCTGAAGCAAACTTATTTCGAGCAAACCTCCTTTTAGCGGATCTTCGGGAGGCGAATTTACGCGCGGCTAATTTGATTGGAGCGGATCTCAGTGGAGCCGACTTGCGAGGAGCCGATTTGACGGGAGCGCGAATTCGCTCTGGTGAGCGCCTTTTGGTTAAACTAGTTGGTACTAATTTAGCAGGGGCAATTATGCCTGATGGTTCAATTTTTCAATAACTAAGGTTGCGCTACGACATCGAGTAAGGTAGCACAGATGTGCTACCCAGTTTTTTAGTTTAAGGGCGAAAGTGATTACAACTAGCCTCATCCATCCATTCCTACAACCTACCTGTAAAATTGAATATGATACATCAAGACTTTAGGCACTGTGAACTTTTTTATTGGTTGTGCTGTTTGGGCATATAAAGGTTGGGTGGGCGAACTCTATCCCCAAGGTACTCGCACTACCGATTTTCTCCATCTTTACAGTCGTCGTTTCACCACTGTAGAAGGTAACACCACCTTTTATGCAGTGCCTAACCAAGAAACTGTAACTCGTTGGGCTGCCAAAACCCCAGCAGGTTTTGAATTTTGCTTGAAATTACCGCGAGATATTACTCATCAAGGGTTGCTGCAACCTTATATTCCGGCGGCTTTAAAATTTCTGGAGGGGATGCGCCCTTTAGGAAAGCATCTTGGCCCGATCTTTGCCCAGTTACCACCGAGTTATGCACCTAGATTGCTTGAAGATTTGACTAACTTTCTGGAAGCTTGGCCGCGTACAGACGCACCTCTAGCGGTGGAAGTTCGTCATCCTGACTGGTTCAGGGAACCCCATGCTAGTAATTTGACGGCGCTTTTAGAAAAGCTAGGTGTAGGACGGGTATTGTTAGACTCACGTCCCATTTATACTGGAGATGATGACCCCCAGTTGCAATCGGAACGGCGGAAACCAAAATTACCGTTGCAATTAAGTGTGACAGCACCTTTTACTCTGATTCGATTTATTTCCCATCCAAATTTATCAGTGAATCAGCCCTTTATGGAAGAGTGGCTAAGGCAGATTCAGCAATGGTTACAGACGGGAGTGCGAGTTTATTTCTTTGTTCATTGTCCAATAGAAGCGCGATCGCCTAACATAGCGCGTCACTTCCAACAGCTATTAGAACAGAGTAATATACCAGTTCCACCCCTACCTTGGAATAATCTTGAGCATCCTCCCAATCAGCTAAGTTTATGGTCTTGAAAGGCAGGGCACAAGGATTAAAGGGAGTAGTCCCACAGAATGAAAGTTATAATTTTTTATTTTTTGAGAACAGTTATACCAAAGGAGGTTGAGATGAATCGTCTTCTTTATGAAAGTTCAGTCTCGTATAAAGGATATCTAATTATTCCATTTATTTTTGGGCAAGCTGATAACTACCAGATTTATTCGTATAAATTGCTATCTGAAATTGGGCATAAAAACCAATTTCATAAATCAGAAAACCCAGCAAAAATCTATGGGAGTGGCGTTAGTAACATCGTTGATATTGCTAAAGAACATATTGAGCAAAATTCTGAGTTGGTTCATCAAGGGGATAGTTTTAAGTCTCGCTACATTTACCGAAACCATTTGATTGTTATCTTCCAAGAAAGAGACAAATGTTTTTATGACCATTATCCACCAGAGTTATTAAATAATATTGCGGCTCCAAAATTATTTAAATCTGAATATGAATGTCTGAGTTGGATTAAACAAGGGCTTGATGGGCGACAGGTGCGACAAAGAGCTAATTGAAGGAGTTAGGAGTGCCTACTCCAAATTTAGGCAATACCTTAGCTCGACTTTATCCATTTTTTGGCAACGCTCAAGCTGACACTGAAACCTTTGGGGACGGTAGTTTTACTTTTTAGATTTTACCGAGAATCAGTGACGTGGAAAAAGTTTTTGTCATATCAAGAGAATTAAGTTCTTAATTTTGGATAAATTCGAGCTTAACCAATGTAATATATCTATCTTTAGATATAGAAAAATTTCATTCTGATTTCATTTTTTTACGAAAAGCTATGAATAGGGTGAACGGTAAGACATTTCAGACATTTATATACCTTCATTTATGACAAGTGATTGCTAAAAATATGTTAGCCAAGGGAAAAATTCTGTGGTTGAGGCTTTCCCGTCAACTGCTTCAACCCAGACGCTTGGCTTTCTTTGAAGCTTGCCTGATTGGTTTAGTTTCTGGGCTAGCGGCAGTTCTGTTAGGACAGGCAGTAGACTGGGCAGGGGCATTGCGAGTGCATCTTTCTTATCGGTGGCCTGCTTATTTGGTGCTACCAGGCATTGGACTGGTAGGGGGAATTTTAGCTGGTTGGCTAGTGGAACGCTTTGCCCCGGAAGCATCGGGTAGTGGGATGTCGGAAGTGAAAGCAGTATTGGCTCGTGTGCCAATGCCGTTAAATCTGCGGATTGCTTTAGTCAAGCTAGTCAGCGCTACATTAGTGCTGGGTTCTGGAATGCCTTTGGGACGAGAGGGGCCAACTGTCCAAATTGGGGCAGCTTTGGCAAATCAACTTAGTAATTGGGTGCCGACTTCACCAGAGCATCGTCGCCAACTGATCGCCGCCGGAGCCGGGGCTGGGTTAGCTGCGGCTTTTAATGCACCGATCGCAGGTGTACTTTTTGTAGTGGAAGAATTACTCCAAGATGTGTCAGGTATCACCCTTGGTACTGCGATTTTGGCTTCTTTCATCGCTTCAGTCATCTCTCGGCTCTATGGTAGCCACAACCTGGATCTGAATCATCTAAATTTAGGTCTTCCCGATACAACTTTCTTCGCTCAGGAAATCCCTTTTTACTTGATTTTGGGAGTACTGGCGGGACTTCTAGGCATTCTATTTAATAAAGGTATTCTTGCGAGTCTGGCAATTAACCGCCGCGTACTAAATGTGAGTTTACCCTGGCGAATTGGAATCGCTGGGTTAGTCAGTGGTATTGCGATCGCTTTATTACCTGCTGCCTTTCGCGATCATGCTGGGCTGAGAGAAATTTTGCTTGCGGGTAGTGCTAATTGGCCATTTGCAGCGATCGCTCTTTTAGTCCAATTTACCCTAATTATTGTAACCTACGGCTCAGGAGCGCCAGGGGGTTTACTAGTTCCTACCTTAGTGTTGGGTGCTGCCCTTGGATACTTGGTGGGCGCTGTCGAATACAGTTTACTGGGAATGAGTGCTGCAACAGTCTATGCTCATGTCGGCATGGCTGCTTTTTTTAGCGCCGTCTCTAAAGTACCAATTACAGCAGTCGTCATTGTGTTTGAGATGACAACTGATTTCAATCTGGTGCTACCGCTAATGATTGCGTCTGTGGTTGCCTATTTAGTAGCAGAAAAAATTGACCCGCGATCGCTCTACGATCTTCTACTAGAATGGAAAGGGATTCACATTACAAAAGAGCCAGGCACAGAAGGGTTTCTAGCACAAATAAGTGCCGCAGATGTGATGCAGCGACGTGTTGAAACCCTATCTAGCCAGATGAGCACTGATGAAGCAGTGCAGGCATTTTCTGATTCTCACCATCGCAACTTCCCAATTTTAGAAAATGGCAAAGTTGTTGGTATTATCACTCAGAAAGATTTAGTTAGTCTTGCCTCACAACAGTTAGGTGGGGATACAACTATCAGTGAGATTATGACACCAGAGCCGGTGACAGTAAGTCCCACAGCTACACTAGCCCATGTACTGCATATACTCAATCGTTATCACCTAAGCTGCTTACCTGTTACAGAAGGTCGGAAGTTAATCGGAATTATTACTCGCAGTGATATTATCCGTGTAGAAGCAGAGAAGTTAAGTGGTAATACCCAACAGATAGAATCGAAATCAGCACCTTCTTATGTGATTTACCAAACTCGCGCTCCAGCTACAGGCAAAGGAAGGTTACTAGTACCACTTTCCCATCCCCAGACAGCCGAGACTTTACTAAAAATGGCAGTTGCGATCGCCAAAGATCGCAATTACGAAATAGAATGTCTCCAAGTGATTATTGTTCCATCTAACCGGATTCCATCTGAAACACCAGTACAAATTACCAAAAGCCTTGAGCTTTTACAAAGAGCAATACTGTTAGGAGAGAAGTGGCGGATTCCCGTTCACACCCAGATCCGAGTTACCCATAATGTCGCTGGGGCAGTTTTGGAGAGTGTGAAAGAGCGACACATTGATTTGGTCTTGATGGGATGGAAAGGCAGTACATCAACTCCTGGTAGAGTTTTCAGCCGAGTGGTGGATACCATAATTCGACAGGCAGGTTGTGATGTTGTCTTGGCTAAATTCCATGAGAAAAGAGCTTTTGATCGTTGGTTGCTGCCAATTGCAGGTGGCCCTAACTCCAGTCAAGCAATTAAGCTATTACCTGCTCTTGCTTCTTTAAGTACCTCGCCCCAAATCAAGCTCTGTCAGGTTTTCCACCCTACTGGCTCCATTCCTGACACAACATTATTGGAAAAATCTGTCCACTTTCTCCAACGCCGAGTTAAAGGTAAGGTGGTGGCTACTCCAGTCCAGGCCAATTCTGTTTCTGAGGCTGTACTTAAGTGCGCAGAACTTGACAACAGTGATGTGATTGTTCTAGGAGCTAGCCGTGAAAGTCTATTGCAACAAGCGATTCAAGGAAATATTGCAGAGAATATTTCTCGCAAGAGTAATTGCACAGTGATTATGGTCAAAACTTAGTTACTTAGGGCTTGCTGAAAAAATTGAAAAAGGAGGCGCTATCTGGATATCAGACCGGAGAAATATATTCAGGTGCAAGAAAAAAGGTGAGAATAGTCCAAAAAGCTTGGATTACCGTGACCAGAAGCACCACTGATGTCATTAGTAACAATGGAACGAAAATTTTAAGGGAGATTTAGGGGGATCTAGAACGTTTTAATACCTACAATAGGACTTTTCAAACATCTTCTTAGAGACGCGATTAATCGCGTCTCTTGTCCACTCCCATCTATTTGTTAACTATTCGTTGTTGATATTCTTGCTCAGTAATCATATCGAGAGTGTTTTCTATCCGATCTACAAATACGATACCCTCAAGATGATCGGACTCGTGTTGAAAAATCCGAGCGATAAAATCGGTTAATTCTTGCCTTTGTAAATTGCCTTGATAGTCAGTGTATTCCACTTCAATAGATTTATAGCGAGGAACTAACCCCCTAATTCCTGGAACACTTAAACAACCTTCCCAATCTTTGACAAGTTCGCTAGAATGAGCAATGATTTTGGGATTGATCATAGCAGTAGGTTCCATTTCCGGCGCGTTGGGATACCTGTCATTAGGATGGGAAGCCACAATAAATAAACGATAGGATTGTGCTACTTGAGGCGCAGCAATTCCTACGCCGTTAGCCTTGGTAACAGTGGCGATTAAGTCTTCAATTAATTTTTGGATATGCTCATCTTGAATATTCTCAACCCAAGCAGCTTTTTGGCGCAATGTTGGATTGCCTAATTGAATAATTGGCGCTAATTCATTCATTGAGGAACTCCTTTAGTAAATGGGGAATTGAGAATGAAAAATGGGGAGTAGAGTAAGTATGTCAGTTGCTTTTAAAATGACAAATGACAAATGACCAATGACAAATGACCAACTTTATCCTTCACGTCTCGCTGGTAAAGCAGCAGGTTGGATTCCTAGTTGGACAATTTGCCCATTGCGTTCCACCTGGATTGGTAACTTAGTACCGATTTTGCTATTTTCTACTAGCTTTTGCACTTCTTCAATTTTAGTAACAGGCTGGCTATTAATGCTTTTAATCACATCACCGACTCGTAGTCCAGCAACAGAAGCAGGCGATCGCGGCACAATATCAACGAGCAAAACGCCTTCATCTGCTGTAATATTTAAGCGATCGCCTGCTCCATTTTTTATTTTTTCTTTAATTTCTGGTGTCAATGTCACCATCTGCACACCCAAATAAGGATGATCTACCTTACCTGTAGCAATTAATTGCTGGGCGATTTTTTGGACGGTGTTAATGGGGATAGCAAATCCCAAACCTTGAGCGCCCCGGATAATAGCTGTGTTCATTGCTATTACTTGTCCGCGAATATTAAGCAATGGCCCACCAGAATTACCAGGGTTAATCGCAGCATCCGTTTGGATGTAATCAACCCGCTTATCACTAGCACCGATATCGCTACTAGAACGCCCTGTAGCACTAATAATTCCAGAGGTAACGGTATTATTCAAGCCTAACGGGTTGCCAATGGCTATTACCGCTTCTCCTGGCTGCAAAGCATCAGAGTTACCTACAGATAGGGTTGGCAGATTATTGGCATCAATTTTAATTGCAGCCACATCAGTTACCGGATCTTCACCCAGTACTTTCCCATCAAAAGTCCGGCCATCTTTGAGGGTGACAGTCACTCTATCAGCACCATCTACCACATGGGAATTGGTCACAATTTGACCAGAAGAATTAATGATAAATCCAGAGCCGCTACCCCGCTCTACTCGTTGTCTAGGCTGTGGCGTTGCGTCTCCAAAAAATCGCCGGAAAAATGGATCGTTAAATTCGTCTGGTACGCGAGAAGTGATTGTTCGGGAAGAATCAATGCGAACTACCGCAGTCCCTACTTGTTGGACGACTTTTACCACGAAATTAGGGTCTTCAGATGACGACGATAAAATCGGCGGGGGGACAATTCCCGGATTGGGTTGATTGGGTTCTATTGTTTTTGGGGCTTGAGTGTCGCTTTGTCGAGTCTCAAAGGTCTTAGCTGGTACAAGAGAGCAGCTTCCCAAGAACACCACTGCTACGCCATATAAGAGCATCCAGAACCTCTGGGGTAAACCCCTGGGATCGATCTTTTTGGGTGCTAAATCATGGTTTGTTGTCTTCATGTGTCGTTGCTTCTCCGTGTCAGTCAGTGGATGTTAGGATCTTGCCTACTGGGTATGTCCCAAAATGATTACAACTTAAAAGCTTATTCTAGGTCTAGCGTGTGTCAATGCTAAATTGATGCTTTATCTTCTATTGTGACGATTAGCAGCAAAGGTGGTGGATAATGGAAATTCCCATAGAAAGTCTGTGGAGTCAGGTACTAGAGCGCCTACAGCTTGAACTATCTCGACCCACCTTTGAAACTTGGATCAAAACCGCTAGTGCAGAGCGATTAGAAAATAATTGCTTGGTAATCCGCACTCCTAACCCATTTGCTCGTAATTGGTTACAGAAGTATTACATCAATACCATTGCTCATGTAGTCCAAGATATTCTCGGTCATCCCGTAGGAATTTACATTACTGTGGCTCAAGGTGATGAGGTTTCTCATTTTAGTGAACGAGAGATTTCTTGGGAATCGCAAAATTCTAGCAGTATTCCTAAAGCTGTTTCTCATCGCAATCAGAAAACTACTGAATTAAACTCTAAATATGTCTTTTCGCGCTTTGTAGTTGGTGCCAATAATCGGATGGCTCATGCTGCTTCTTTGGCAGTTGCAGAATCTCCTGGTAAAGAGTTTAATCCTTTATTTTTATGCGGGGGCGTGGGTTTAGGTAAAACTCATCTCATGCAGGCTATTGGACATTATCGCTGGGAAATTTCGCCTGATTGTAAAATATTTTATGTTTCTACGGAGCAGTTTACTAATGATTTAATTACAGCCATTCGTAAGGATAGTATGCAAAGTTTTCGAGAACATTATCGAGCCGCCGATCTTTTGTTAGTTGATGATATTCAGTTTCTAGAAGGAAAGGAATATACCCAAGAAGAGTTTTTCTATACTTTTAATACTTTACATGAAGCTGGTAAGCAAGTTGTGATTGCTTCCGATCGCCCTCCTAACCAGATTCCTAGTTTACAAGAACGTCTTTGTTCTCGGTTTTCTATGGGGTTAATTGCAGATATCCAAAAGCCAGATTTAGAAACGAGGATGGCAATTTTGCAAAAAAAAGCCGAAGATGAAAATATTCGTCTTCCCCGCGATGTGATTGAGTATATTGCTTCTAACTATACTTCTAATATTCGAGAATTAGAAGGAGCTTTAATTCGGGCGGTGGCTTATATTTCTATTTGGGGTTTACCGATGACGGTGGAAAATATCACACCAGTTTTAGAACCGCCTAACGAAAAAATGGCAGCTACCCCAGAAGCAATTTTAAAGGTTGTGGCGGATAACTTTGATGTTTCAATAGATGACCTCAAAAGTAACTCCCGACGAAGAGAGATTAGCTGGGCGCGTCAATTAGGAATGTATCTCATGCGCCAACATACGTCTCTGAGTTTGCCGAGAATTGGGGAAGAGTTTGGTGGTAAAGACCATACTACGGTAATCTATAGTTGCGATAAAATTACTCAACTCCATCAGAGCGATCGCACTTTAGCACAAACTCTCCGCCAACTGAGCGATCGCATCAATCTCACTAGCCGTTCTCAAAAACCATCCTGAAGATGTATTTTCAGTTTTCCACAACCTGCACTGCGATCGCTAGGGTTGACGGCTAAATAATTAGTCGGAAATATTAAGTAAGGTCTAAAAATTGATTAAATTTAACTTAAAGTGGGGAAAAATCTGACTTTTTGTGGATAAATCTAGGAAAAACTTGATATTTTGCTGATAAAACTTAATTAAGTATAATTACCCTGTGGAAAACTACATAAGTTTTTCCACAAGTTTTCCACAGGGTAAAGGTCGGGGGTGGGGTTCTTTTTTTGTGGATAATTTAGCGGACATTATATAGCAGTCCTCAATCATTTGTAAAAATAAACGAACCGCAGAGGCGCAGAGAACGCAGAGAGAGGAATCAGAGAGGGGAATCAGAGAATTTCACGACTCATTTAGGATTGCTATATGACACCTAAATTCTTCTTCAATTTTCTATCCAAATACTACATTACTTCTTGATTAAAAAATATGCTCTAGCATACTCCGGCAATTGCGCGATATTTTGTCCAAATTCTTGTTTATTCTTAAATATACCTGCCAAAAAATCAAGTTGATAAAGATTGGGTAAAAAGGCTCCTCCTGTATCAGCAATGACTCCCATTCGCAGATATTTGCGACCACCTTTAGTATGCTCAATTACAACCACTTTACCTAAACCGATATTCAAAACATCTCCAGCAAAAGTGACTCCGGGTTTGATAGAAATTTTTGCATCTATTTTATATCCATAGCCTTTAATAGCATCAACTTCTCTAAAATACCAATAACGCTTTTGTGCTGTTGCCTTCAATCCGCGAATATAAGCCATTCCATTATTTCTGTCTACATTAAAAAATGCCTTATAACCATCTGTAAAATTAATCAGGATTGTCCCTTCCATAATTGCTTCTTCTAAGCCATTTCTAGTTAGATAAGCAAGAGTGGTAACTTTCCCAAATTCTCTACCACCTGGTTCATAAATACCTGACAAAACATCTTGCTTTGTATACTTAGTGTAGAATTTATCGTTATTGGCGTTTTCTTTTAAGCTATAAATTGGTATATTAAAAGTAGAGGTTTTCTTGCGTGAACCGGGATGAGTGAAAACAGCATATTTGGTAATTCGTAATTGTTTTTGCTGTTTATTCTTTGGGTTGTAAGCAGACCATTTAATAACTCGAAAATTGGTATTGATAAAGTTAGGATCTTGTAACCGAGTAGCTCGATTATTAGCAATATCCTCCTTTAAGACAGCAATCATGAAATTCAAAGTATTGAGAACATCTGGCACAGTTACACCTTGAGTTGCAAGCATTCCTGTACGGAGAATATCTGGATCTTCTGAGGAGTGGTCTTGAAAATATTTTCTAGTATTAACGAGAACAGTTAATAAATCTTCTTGCTCGAAGTTAACCTTACTACTTGGTAGTTTGCTTGGGGTAACAACCTGGCTGCCATTAATGCTAAATTTATATTTTTTGAATTCATCGACAACTGAATAGGGTGCAGAAGCTGATATCAAATCTTGCCGAGATAAAATAGCGTTTTGCTTCCCAATAATTTCATCAGAAGATATTTTTTGAGCTACAAAATAATTTTGAAACTTTGAGGTGAGGGAAATCTGTGATTGAAGTGGGGCAAATTTGTCGGGCTGAGTCAAGGACTGATTTTGTTGGGCTAGCTGTTTAGTTTTTGGCTGAGTATATAGATAGCTACTGGCTAAACTGACAAGTAATAAGGCAGCACAACCTACTGTGAGGCGGAATTTTTGGTTAAATAAGATATTCATAACCTAGAGAATAAATTCCTATTGTCTCTTACTATCTTCAATTTTGAATTTTGAATTTTGAATTTTGAATTTTTTAAGTTTCTACCACCTCACGCACTAATTGCGCTAATTTTTCGGCACTATCGGGAACTGCGATCGCATAAGCGTTTTTCCTCATCTTTGCTAACTCTTGCGGTGACTGCAACAAATTCAACACATTACTTTGCAATTCTTGGGCCGTCAACTCTGATTGCTTCAACGTTAAGGCCGCACCAGATGAAGTAAATACGTCTGCATTGTAAGATTGATGGTCTTCTGCGGCAAAGGGGTAAGGAATCAAAATCGCTGGTGTTCCACACACTGCCAATTCTGTCAAGCTACCTGCACCAGAACGACTAATGGCAAGAGTTGCTCGTTGTAACAACGCCGCCATATTGTTGTAAAAAGGTAAGGCTATGTACTGTGGGTGTTTGAGAGTATCTGCTTCTGGATCGCGATCGCCAGTTAAGTGGACTACATAAGCACCAGCATCAAACCAAGCTTTTGCAGATTCGCGCACCAATTTATTAACGGCAACTGCGCCCTGGCTGCCACCAAAGACGACAATTAAAGGCACACCATCAGGAATAGCTAAATCTAGGGGTGCATTAATTGCCCCATCCAGAAATTGCGCTCTTACGGGAGTACCAACACAGACATTTTTGGCACGGGGTAAATACTTAGCAGCAACTTCAAATCCCAAGGCTACCGCACTACACCAAGGGCCGAAAAAGCGAGTTACTTTACCGGGTAAGGCGTTAGATTCGTGGAAAACCACGGGTAAACCGAGGGAACGCGCCGCAATCACGGCTGGCCCCGCAATGTAACCCCCGGTGGTAAATACCCCTTGAAAATTTCCCTGCTTGAGAATTCGTCTGACTTCTAGAATCGAAAGGGCGAGTTTGCCAAAGATGCGAATCGAGGCGAGTCCAAACCCTTGCTGAAACCCTTCAACTGCAATAGTATTCAAGGGATACTCTTTAGGGACAAGTTGAGTTTCTAGCCGATTGGGTACTCCCAGCCATTCAATTTGATAATCTGGAAGTTTTTGTGCCAGTGCGATCGCTGGAAACAAATGTCCACCAGTCCCACTGGCAGCTATTAATAATCGTATCGGTGCGTTTGCCATCAAACCTCTACCGTTTAGCGTCTAGCTTAACTAAGATAAAACAATTTCCTGACTTTCTCTCATCAAATCAGTAAACTCTTCTCAATGACTAAAATTATTACAGCCTTAGTGAAACGTCAACTCAGATTTTCAGCCAGTATTTGGTTGGTTTTGTTCCCGATCGCCCTTGGTTTAACAAGTGGTTGGCAACGCACTCAAGCGACGATACCACAGCAATTAGCCCAAGCTGGTACAGTTCAAAATGCACCAGCCGATCTAAAAAATCTGTTGACACAAGTTGATGCAGCTGCCAGTCGGGGCGATGTCAAAGGGGTGTTGCAATTTTACAGCCCTTCCTTCACTCATGGGGATGGATTAAACTTCCAAACTCTGGAAAAGTCTTTGACTTCACTTTGGCAACGATATCCCAAATTGCAATACAGTACCAAACTGCTATCTTCAAAATCTGAAGGCAATGGGATTATTGCTGAAACAGAAACGAAGATAACTGGCTTACCCTCCAGTAACGGTAATAAATTGTCTCTCAATGCCACCATTAAATCGCGTCAGCGCATTGAAGGCGGCAAAATCGTCCGCCAAGATGTTTTGACAGAACGCACCCTACTTACCTCTGGCAGTAAGCCACCCCAAATTGATATTAAATTACCAGAGCAAGTACGAGTTGGTCAGAAGTATAACTTTGATGCGATCGTTCAAGAGCCACTTGGTGATGATTTTCTACTAGGAACGGCGCTAGAAGAATCTATCCAACCAGATAAGTTTCTCAACCCCACACCTGTAGATTTGCAATTACTGACATCTGGCGGACTATTTAAAACGGCACAAGCACCATCTACCCCTGGTAGCCAATGGGTTTCTGCTGTCATCCTGCGGGGTAATGGGATGACTATGGTAACTCAGCGCCTACAAGTGGTGAAGTAGTAGTTAGGAGTAGAGACGCGATTAATCGCGTCTCTACACTCTTTGCTAACACACCCTACTTTTACACTTTATTTAATCCACGTTCCTAATTCATAATTTATAACTATCAACTCCTCACTCCTAGCTATCCTAATGACTTCCCTACAAAATCAAATTATTTTGATCGCTGGTGCAAGTAGTGGTATTGGTGCTGCTTGTGCGAAAATCTTCGCTGGTGCGGGGGCAAAACTGATTTTAGCGGCACGACGGCTGGAACGTTTGCAGCAGCTAAGAGATAGTCTCAGTAAAGAATTTAATACTGAAATTCATTTATTACATCTAGATGTGCGCGATCGCAGTGCTGTAGAATCTGCTATTTCTACTCTACCGTCTGCCTGGTCTGACATCGATATTCTCATCAACAATGCTGGTTTAAGTCGTGGTTTAGACAAGTTACACGAAGGTAAATTTCAAGACTGGGAAGACATGATTGATACTAACGTTAAGGGTTTACTTTACCTTTCGCGTTATGTCATTCCGGGAATGGTAAATCGCGATCGCGGTCATGTAGTAAATTTAGGTTCCATTGCCGGACATCAAACCTATCCTGGTGGTAATGTCTATTGTGCTACCAAAGCGGCTGTCAGAGCAATTTCTGAAGGTTTAAAACAAGACCTGTTAGGGACGCAGGTACGTGTAACTTCCGTTGATCCTGGGATGGTAGAAACGGAATTTAGCGAGGTGCGCTTTCACGGAGATGCTGAACGCGCCAAAAAGGTCTACCAAGGAGTTACACCCCTGACAGCAGATGATGTGGCTGATGTGATATTTTTCTGCGTGACGCGATCGCCCCATGTCAATATTAATGAAGTTGTGCTGATGCCTGTTGACCAAGCTAGCGCTACCCTAGTTAATCGGCGAACTTGAAGGAGGCAGGGGGCAGGGGGAAGGGGTATCAACTCAGTACTGGCTAAACGCCCCGCTATCCATGTACAGTAATCGGAACTTAGAATTGTTCATGTGTTCTCAGAATTACATAACGGGACTTAAAGCATGACTTTGCTTATACTCCTAACTGGGGGTCACTTCCTCCGCAGTTGCTACTACACTCAATCAATCGATCATGCAACCACCCATTAAAGTTGGCACTGTCTTGCAAAACCGTTACCGCATAATTCAAATTCTCGGACAAGGAGGATTTGGTAGAACCTATCTGGCAGAAGACCAGAGGCGCTTTAACGAACTTTGCGCGATCAAGGAATTGATTTCAACAGCAACGGAGGCTTTGGCTTTAGAGAAGGCGCAAGAGCTTTTTCATCGAGAAGCTGCCATCTTGTATCAAATAGAACATCCACAAGTGCCTAAATTCCGGGAAAGATTTGAGCAAGACCAGCGCTTGTTTTTGGTGGAGGATTACGTTGCAGGCCAGACATACCGAACTTTACTGGATGAACGGCTAGCTGTTGGTCGAACTTTCACAGAGCCGGAAGTATTGCAACTGATCCAGTTGTTATTGCCAGTTTTAGAGCATATTCACAGCCGAGGAATTATTCACCGGGATATCTCGCCAGAAAATATTATTTTGCGAGATAGTGATGCTAAACCTGTGTTAATTGACTTTGGGGTGGTAAAAGAACTAGCAACGCGGTTGCGATCGCCAGAGAGTGCAATGCCCGAAACTACTGTGGGAAAATTAGGCTACTCTCCTAGCGAACAAATGCAAACAGGGGGAGCTTATCCTAGTAGTGACTTGTATGCCTTAGCGGTAAGTGCGATTGTTTTGCTGACTGGTAAAGAACCAAAGGAGTTATTTGACGAAAATCAACTAACTTGGAATTGGCAGCGATGGGTAACAGTTAATCCGCGATTTGCCCAGGTTTTGAATCGAATGTTGAATCATATACCGAGCGATCGCTATCAGAGTGCTGCTAGTGTATCTCAAGCACTACAACCTTTAGGGCAAGTCAATCTTCCTCCTCTTCAGGTATCTAACTTGCAGACAATGGCTGTTGGTCGCCGTCCTGACTCAGTACCACCAGCAGCTTCGCCGAAGAAACAACCCGATCCAGTGATTCCACCAAGTCTCACTAGTTCTGTTTTGGATAACCCCTTAGCGATCGCAGCCATTGGCGCTGCTGTAGTGATTGTTGCCGGATTTGGTTCTTGGGCGTTGGTCAGTTCTATTCGCAGTCAGCCAAAACCATCACCAACTCAGACGCTTCCTCAAAATTTTCCTTCACCAGTTATTCCTGGTGGTACTACATCCACATCTACTCCCACACCCACCAAAGAGCAACCTGTTGTATCTATTAGGCGGCTCAACCTGGGAGCAGCTAATAATACAGCCACAGTTAAAGATACTCTCAAAATAAATCAAATCATCCGGTACACTTTTTTGGGGCAGGAAGGTGACAAGTTAACTGCATTTCTTGAGCCAGGAAGCAGCGTTTTGTTAACAGTCTTAAGTCCCAATCAACAACCAATTGATCCTAATACTCAGCAAATAACGGCGTATCAAGGCAAATTACTGGTTACTGGTAGATATATTATTGAGTTAACACTACTTTCAGGAGTTGCCGAAAGCAATTACAACCTGAATGTTGCATTAGAAAAACTAGTTCAACCAATTCCCACAGAAACACCGATTCCAATTCCTACAGAAACACCGATTCCAATTCCTACAGAGACACCGCTCCCAATTCCTACAGAAACACCGCTCCCAATTCCTACAGAAACACCGATTCCAATTCCTACAGAAACACCGCTCCCAATTCCTACAGAGACACCGATTCCAACACCGACCACTGGTCAAACACAAACCTTGCCGCCGGCTGATGGAACACAACCATTTTCTGGCCAAAGAAATTAATTAATGTTAGACACACTACTGATTACTGGAACTGATACAGAAGCTGGTAAAACTGTTTTAACAACAGCGTTAGCAGCCTATTGGCAAAAATATTACCCACAACGTAGCTGGGGAATCATGAAACCGATTCAATCGGGGATTGGCGATCGCGAGTGGTATCAAAAGCTATTTGCGCTAGAACAATCCTCAGAAGAAATTACACCGTTGTATTTTGAAGCCCCTTTAGCCCCTCCCATCGCCGCCGCCCGAGAAAATCGCCGAGTCGATTTAGCTCTTGTGTGGCAAGCTTTATCTAAATTGCGATCGCAGCGTGATTTTGTGCTTGTAGAAGCCTTGGGAGGGTTAGGTTCGCCAGTCACTGACGAGTTGACGGTAGCCGATTTAGCGGCAGAATGGCGTTTACCAACGCTATTGGTAGTGCCAGTTAGATTGGGTGCGATCGCTCAAGCAGTGGCGAATGTCGCATTAGCTAGGCAATCGCGCGTTAATCTCAAAGGCATTGTTTTGAACTGTATACAACCCCGAACAGATGCAGAAATAGCCGACTGGACACCACCCCAATTGATTCAATCACTTACTAACACGCCAGTCTTAGGCTGCTTACCCTATTTAGATAACCTGACTGATTTAGATAAACTTGCTCAAATAGCATCAGATTTAGATTGGGAAATATTGACGTTTTGAATTGGTCATTGGTCATTGGTCATTGGTCATTAATTATTAGAAAAAAAGTAGCGAATGTCCAATCACTTTTTACAACTGGTGCAGTCACAATTTTGACATAACTTGGTAATAGCTTTGTCAATAAAACATGCAATGCTAAGAAAAGATGAAATTAACCTAACTTTTCGTGACACACAAGGCAGGATTTACCTGCCTTATTTAATTTTTGTGACTAAAACAACACTTCATTAGCAAGTTTAGTCTGTGCGAAATATGACTAATTAAAGACATTTTTAAAATAACCAAATAATATTTGTTGCCTAACGGCACGTTGCGCGAACACACAATATTTTGTATTTATTTAGATGTCATCCAAGTGCCATATCTTAGTCACAGAAGCGTCACTAACATAAGTTACTTTATCGGTGTTTGATTAAAAGTAAATTATTTACGCCTGATATGATGCTTTCTTTTGTGGTGGCAAGTGCCGTCTGTGGCAATGGTAGTGAAGTGAATCTAGACTTTGCTGACCTTAGCTGGATTGACGTAATTATTTTAGGCATCGTTCAGGGAATTACAGAACTACTACCAATTAGCAGTACTGCTCATTTACGGATAGTACCAACTCTACTGGGACTGAAAGATCCGGGTTCTGCTTTTTCAGCAGCAATGCAGTTAGCTAGCTTGACTGCTGTTTTAGTTTATTTTTGGCAAGACTTAAAAAAATTAACCGGAGAGACAGTTAGAGCAATTAGCGGACAAGACTATCAATCTAGTTCTTTGCAACTGATGTTGGGCTTATTGATTGGAACCTTGCCCATTGCTGTGGCTGGCGTGCTACTCAAACCAATTCTTAACGCTTGTAACTCGCCAATGCGGGGGTTAGTAGTTATTGGTGCGGCTTCAATTATTATGTCAGCATTGCTAGCGATCGCCGAAAAACGTGGAGGACGCGATCGCACTTTCGACAACCTCAACCTCTGGGATGGCATTTGGGTAGGGGTTGCTCAAGCTTTTGCCCTGATTCCTGGTGTTTCTCGCTCAGGTTCTACCCTCACTGCTGGGTTATTTTTGGGCATGGAACGGGAGACATCAGCCCGATTTTCTTTTTTGTTGGGTTTACCAGCCGTGATTTTGGCAGGTGCTGTAGAACTCCATACTCTTACAAAAGCAGGGTTGAGTACAGCTGGTTGGTTGACTTTGTTGGTAGGCTTAATCTCCGCCAGCATTTCCGCTTTTGCCGCAATTTGGGGACTCCTGCGCTACCTGGAAAAACACAGTACCTTGATTTTTGTTTTCTACCGCTTGGCGATGGGTGTATTTTTGATAGTTGCTGTGATGGCTGGTTGGTTGCAGAATTGATTTTGGTAACTGGTTAAGAAGATTCTGATGATGATTCTTCACCATTAGCTACGATAAACTAAGTTAGCTGTACTTAAACTAGCTTGTCTTCATAATGGTTTCTACCTTTCCCAATCCCTCTTCTGTCGATCTATCTCGCATCCGACTGGAAATCTGCTCATTGCAACCGCAATTAGTAGAGTGGCGGCGGCGATTGCATCAACAACCAGAGTTGGGTTTTCAAGAAAAACTGACGGCTGAGTTTGTATCACAAAAGCTGCAAGAGTGGGGAATTGAGCATCAAACTGGTATTGCCCACACTGGCATTGTTGCCACCATTAAGGGTAACAAACTAGGTGCAGAGAAAGTTTTAGCGATTCGGGCAGATATGGATGCTTTGCCAATCCAAGAACTTAACGAAGTGCCGTACAAATCGCAGCATGACGGAGTGATGCACGCTTGTGGACATGATGGACATACTGCGATCGCATTAGGTACAGCTTACTATCTCCAGCAGCATCGTCAAGACTTTTCTGGTACGGTAAAAATTATCTTTCAGCCAGCAGAAGAATCACCCGGTGGTGCAAAGCCGATGATTGAAGCTGGGGTTCTGAAAAATCCTGATGTTGACGCAATTATTGGTTTGCACTTGTGGAATAATTTGCCCTTGGGAACAGTGGGTGTGCGGGCTGGGGCGTTGATGGCTGCTGTGGAGTGCTTTAATTGCACAATTTTGGGCAAAGGTGGACACGGCGCACTACCCCATCAAACTGTTGACTCTGTAGTAGTTGCTGCCCAAGTTGTAAATGCCTTGCAAACCATTGTCGCTCGGAATGTGAATCCCATTGATTCGGCTGTGGTAACGGTAGGCGAACTTCATGCTGGAACCAAGCGAAATGTGATTGCTGATACAGCGAGAATGAGTGCTACTGTTAGATATTTTAATCCTAGTTTGAAAGGCTTTTTCAATCAGCGTGTCGAGCAGATTATTGCTGGAATTTGTCAAAGTCATGGTGCTAGTTATGACTTAGAATACTGGTCGCTTTATCCACCAGTAATTAATGATATTAAGATAGCGGAGTTAGTGCGAACTGTAGCAGAAGAAGTGGTAGAAACCCCGTTGGGAATTGTGCCAGAATGCCAAACTATGGCTGCTGAGGATATGTCATTTTTCTTGCAAGAGGTTCCTGGTTGCTATTTCTTTTTAGGTTCTGCGAATCCAGAGAAAGATTTGGCATATCCTCATCATCATCCCCGGTTTGATTTTGACGAAACGGCATTGGGGATGGGTGTGGAAATATTTGTTAGATGCGTGGAGAAATTTTTTAGTTGAGTGGGTGTAAATTAGCTGTTTTTAATTCAATACAATTTAGATAAGCCCAAAACACTTGTAGAGACGGCGATTTATCGCGTCTCTAAAGACCAATTATCTACACTAATAACCTTTAGCTGAACTGTATTGGTTGTTAATCAAGTTAAATTTACTTGAATTTTTATAGCGGTTCTCAGTTGAGTGAGGTACAGGAACCCCACCCCCAACCCCCTCCCCGCAAGCGATGAGGGGGCTATGATGTACTTCATCTGATTAGGAAACGCTATATGAATAAAAATACCATTTCAATTGATGATTGCAACACATCCTTGGGTAAAAGTAAAAGACGCGATGAATCGCGTCTCTACAAATGGTCTATTTGTTGCATTCTTTTTTCAAATTGGTATAACTATATAAAAAGCCGGAGTTTTGACCTCTGGCTTTTTCACTTTATAGTTGTTCGATACGTGAAATTAATTACTTTCCTGCCCATCTAACCAAATAAATAAATCATCTATAGATGAAATTCTCAAAAGTGCCCTTCCTAATGCTTCTAGCTTTTCCTTGTTTAAAACTTGAACTCTCTCAATAATTGATGAATCTATTTCACCAAAGCGTTCATTGAGTAAAGATATACAGAATCTAACCGCTTCTTTTTGTTCGCCCTTCTGCAAAATATCCTGATAAATCACTGACTCCTGCATAAGATCCTCGCTTAGTAACTGACGAATAAAATCCTTTTCAAATCGCAAACCTGCTAATATTTCTGTGTAAGCTGCGATATTCTGCCTTGTTTCCCTATCCGAAATTGTAGCAACACTCTGGGCAACTTGGGATAATAACCCTTGGGGTGAATCTGTCTGTGTTAAAGGTGCTAACGGTAATAATGCAGGATTATCTAGAAATAATTACGCCCAGATTTATTAATGGCTAATGTTGATTGTGACACGCTTTTTGTAAGTTATCGTGGTTAGCGTTGCTGAATAAGCTCACGCAGAGGTGCAGAGAGGAAGATTGAGGTCTTCTGGCTACTGCTGAACTAACTGTTGGAGTCGCAAAAGCAGCTAATGTGACTTGAAAACTAGCTTTTGGAGTCGCAAAAGCAGCTAATGTGACTTGAAAACTAGCTTTTGGAGTCGCAAAAGCTACTAATGTGACTTGAAAACTAACTATTGGAGTCGCAAAAGCTACTAATGCAACTATAAAACTAACTATTGGAGTCGCAAAAGCTACTAATGCGACTTGAAAACTAACTATTGGAGTCGCAAAAGCTACTAATGCAACTATAAAACTAACTTTTGCGTAAGTCTAGCCTATTACCTATTTTGTGGTTTAGCGGAAGATGATAGCGTTTGTTGTGTTGGGGGATTGGTAGGTGCTGATTTGTCTGGGAACCAATCTTTTAATAAATCTGTGCCATCTTTAATTCCTGATATCAAAGCTGCGAATAATGCTAATACACCCATAATCTCTAATATCCACGCCCACAAGGGTTGTGTCCAAGGAAGTTTAGGAAGAGAAATACCTGCTGTTTTTAAACCCAATTCTTTTAACCAGTCTTCTACGCATACAGCAATTTTCCTGTGGATGTAATACAGCTAGCTTCTCTCAACAAATGTTCTAGCTTTTACTCTGACATCTAATAGTGAAGCTGTTATGCTTCAAAAAATGTAATATGACGCGATCGCAAAAGTTGTGTTATAAAAACGGGCAAAGTCTTTACTATGAAGCTTTTTCGGTAAATGCGTAATTTCTCCAACAATGGCATCAAATGCTACTGTAACCAATCAAGCTTTAGCGTTTAATCATCAGTAATCTTTAAAAAATTGAAAAAATAATGTTAAGTATACCTATTAACTTAAATTTACCTCGTACACCCAATTTAATAACTTCCTTACCTGGGCCTCGCGCTCAAGCAATTGTACAACGCGATCGCGCCGTAACTTCCCCTTCTTACACCCGCGATTACCCCTTAGTTGTATCTCGCGGTCAAGGCTGTATGGTAGAAGATGTGGATGGCAATGTATTTTTAGATATGACCGCAGGTATAGCCGTTACCGCCACCGGACACGCCCACCCGGAAGTCGTCAAAGCAATTCAAGAACAATCGGCGCGTCTACTGCACATGTCAGGGACGGATTTTTATTATGAACCGATGGTGGAATTAGCCGAACAATTAGCGATTCGCGCCCCTTTTCCTCAACCACAGAGTAACAGTGCATTCCCCGCAAAAGTATTTTTCACCAATTCCGGGGCAGAGTCAAACGAAGGAGCGATTAAACTAGCTAGATATTACACCAAGCGATCGCTAATTGTGGCATTCTTAGGCGCATTTCACGGACGCACCTATGGCGCAATGTCTCTGACAGGTTCCAAAGCGGTGCAACGAGCAAATTTTGGCCCTTTAGTTCCTGGGGTAACTCATATTCCCTACGGCACTCACGCCAGCTTAGATTATCTGGAACAAGAGTTATTTACGACAATTTTACCACCGCAAGAAGTAGCCGCGATCGTAGTCGAACCGATTCAAGGAGAGGGTGGATATATCGTACCAGAGGATGGTTTCTTAAAACGGATTCGGGAAATTTGCGATCGCCACGGTATTCTGATGGTAGTGGATGAAGTGCAAGCGGGAATGGGGCGGACTGGTCGCTTATTTGCGATCGAGCATTGGGGAGTGATGCCTGATATTATTACTACTGCTAAAGGTATCGCCAGTGGTTTACCATTAGGAGCGATACTTGCAAGACCAGAGTTAATGACTTGGCCTCCTGGTTCTCACGCTACCACATTTGGCGGAAATCCTGTTGCTTGTGCTGCCGGTATTGCCACACTGCAATTGTTAGAAAGTAGTTTGATGGCAAACGCTACCCAGATGGGAGAATTTTTACAAGCTAGCCTTAGTGAGTTGCACCAAAGATTTCCGAGAGTATCGTTGCCACGAGGTAAAGGTTTGATGGTTGCGGTGGATTTATTGGATGAACAAGGTAATCTAGATCGTGAATTGCGCGATCGCATTATCCAAGAAGCATTTTTACGCGGTTTATTATTACTAGGTTGCGGTAAAGCCGCAATTCGTTTCTGTCCCCCTTTAGTTATCGACAGCGACCAAATTCAAATCGCCCTTCAAATTATTAGCGACATTTTAAATTCTTAAAAGATAACGGGGATTGGGGACTGGGGACTGGGTAAGAAGCAAGGGGGCAGAGGGGCAGAGGGGCAGGGGAAGCAGGGGAAGAAAAGTATTGGTTATTAAGCAATTCCCAATGCCCAATGCCCAATGCCCAATGCCCAATGCCCAATTCCCAATTCCCAATGCCCAATGCCCAATGCCCAATTCCCAATACTTATGAAATCTGAAATTGCCTTAAATTTATGGAATTTACTTTGGCAAGAATACAGCACCAGAGTAAATCATGCCCGTACCTACCAGCAAATGATTACTGCTGCGGGTGGAACTGTCGCAAACGACCACATCGCCTTTCGGTCTTTACGTTTATTAGTAGATAGTCCACAGGGTCAAGTTAACTTAGGAATTGACCATCTCGCACAACTTGCAGAAGCTTTAGGTTACGTGGCGGCTGGAGAATATACTTTTGCTAAAACCCATTTGTACGCCCGTCATTATCGCCATCCGCAGCAAGAGGAATTTAACTTACCCAAACTGTTTATCAGCGAGTTGATTGTTGATGAATTGCCTGCTAATATTGCTCAACTCATCTCTAAAACAGTATCTGCAATCCCACACCAACTAACCTCACCCGTTACTCTTCTCAAAAAAGACGCGAAGATTGAAACCATTGCCAAACAACTTCAGCAAGTCTTCACCCGTCCTTGGCAACCTCCCCAGCATTCTGTTGTCGAAGAGGTGAATCAGGTTACTCAGTACGGGGCTTGGGTGTTGCTGCACGGATATGCTGTCAACCACTTTACAGGCTACGTCAACAGACAGAACACCCCAGAATATCCAGATATTGATACTACCGCTAGTGGTTTGGCTAACTTTGGTGTACCAATGAAAGCAGAGATAGAGGGAAATATTGCTTGTGGTTTGCGGCAAACTGCAACTCAAGCGGTAACAGAAATGGTGACAGTATTAGATGATAACAGTGGCGAAGAAATTCAGATTCCTTGGACTTATGCTTATTATGAAATTGCCCAGCGCTACTTAGTGGAAGTTGAATCTGGAAAGCAGATACTTTTCGATGCTTTTTTAGGAAGTAATGCCCAGCAATTGTTTGAAATGACTCGTCTAGCTAAATAGCCGAGAGTAAGCTTCACAGCTTCGGTTAAGGCAAGAGATGTGATAAATCGCCGTTTCTACTCAAGGAGGATGTGTTGTAATCATTTACAGCAAATTTTAATCAAACGTGCCACAGTTAAAAGTACTAAAACCAATATTGGACTTTATTTTAGGATTTATTTTTGTGGTGGGTTTGATAAAAAACTGCTGTAAATGCTCATTAGCTGACTGCGTAGGTTTTGAATATTCGTAGGTTGGGTTGAGGCTTTGCGAAACCCAACAAACCTCGTCAAATGTTGGGTTTCGTTCCTCAACCCAACTTACACATTTTTATTTTTTTGGCAAAACCTACGCAGTATTGAAGGAGAAGGGTACTAAGTGAATAAATCCCAAAAGCCTTGCGATTGCTTCCTTTCACTTCCTTCCACTTCCTTCCACTTCGTTGCACTCGCAATGACATATCACAAGTAATTTGCCGGACATGATATGATTGGCTAGTGGGTTTAAGTTGTTTCCCAGTTAATTATTGAATTGTCAGATGATTTTACTTTTCAAAATCTTGACGAGCTAAAGCAATTATATGGGCGCGTAGTTTTTGGGTGTTTCTGACTCCTGGGCAAGACCGAACCCTATTAAACCTAAGAACGAAATATTTATGGTTCTTCAGTACTGGTTAGATATTGCTTCTATTAGGGCTGACCGAGAAAGTCTTGTTTACCAAGTTCTACACCACAGTGCCTGAGAATGTCATACGCTGTTGTGACATGGAAATAAAGGTTTGGTAGAACAAAATAGAAGAGATATGGCATTCCTTGAAAAGAGAGAGTTTTGTCAGGCATCTGCAATGTCACTGTTCTCTCTTCTGAACCATCAATTTGCTCAGGTTTGAATGTATTTAAATGAGAGATAGTTTTTTGAATGCGGTCAATAAGTTGAGGGAATGTAGTTTCATTATCCTCAAATTGGGGTGGTTCTATACCTGCTAATCGTGCAGCACCTCTATTTACTATGTCAGAGGCAATTTGCACTTGTTTTGATAACGGAAACATATCTGGGGATAGACGACTATTTATAAACACAGAAGGATCTATTTTTTTAGTTTCCGCATAAGTAGCACCTTTTTGCAGAATATTTACCAGATTACTTAGTGTGCGAATAGATACAGGTATTGAAGCTTGGTACATTGAAATGGTCATTGAGATTTCTCCACAAAAAGTTGAAAGGATTTTGAGTTGTCCCATCTAATCTTAGGGTGAGTGACCACGATCTGGTGTCAAAAGATTTGTTTGTCTATATATCTAGTCCTAGAAACCAAATTACAGCAATTTTCAGGTAATTGAACCACAAACTGCGGTAAACGGGGAAGGGAGTTGTTGTTAGATTCGATGCCAGTATCTTACTCAGGAGATTTGCGTAGTCGCGTGATTACAGAGGATGTTGCAAAGGAAGGCTCTCAACGTCAGTTGGCTGAAAGATTTAAGGTCAGTCTGTCATTTGTGCGAAATCTGTTGCGTCGTTATCGTCAAAATGGACAAATTGAGGCGAAACGACGTGGAGGATACCAACAGCCAGCAATTCAAATTGAAATAGAATTTTCTCGCCAAGAGATCAACTATTTTATCAGCTATTTTTACGGTTATCTTGAGGGCTATTTTCAAAGCAAAAGGCTTTTGATACAGCACTTTGCGTGACTAACTAGTACAGTAGCAGCAGTGAGAAAAATAGTTTTGGAGTTGCTTGCTTGAGCATAAGAGGACTCCTAGTGAC
>NZ_JBALBW010000091.1:0-23075 GCF_036919895.1 Nostoc sp. | reverse complement strand
ACTTAAAGCTTATGAGTATTTTTGTTTACTCGTATCACAGAGCAATTACATCATACTTTATGCTACATTTTGAAGTGCGGAATGTGGGATACAAATAAGCTGCGTAACAGCTTATTCATACTCTGAGAGATTAATTTCTTTTTTGCTAATAGATTTCAAAAAAGGATCATCCTCTTTTCCTTTAGTGAACAGAAAGCATTTAGCAAGTTCAACACATTAATCTTTGTATCCTACCCAAATGTCCATAACTCCGTGACAAAGGTTTTTTCCTCCATCTAATAATTTTGGATTTGGTATCCCAGATATAAAAAATGCAATTTGCTCTTCTTCTGTTCCGTTAGGAGAACCAACTGAACAGTAGCAATACTCTACATCAGAAATTGAAAAATTTCCTCTTAGTGTTGTAGATAAACATTTGAGATAACAATACCTTCCTATGAACAGAGATTTTTCTTGTTCACTTGATTGATTTATCATTAATGAACTCCTCCTATGAAAGGTCAGGTGGTCTTAAATTTGTAAAGTTAGTAGCACCGTAGTGATTGTCAATCATCTTGGCGGATGTTCCCGTCCATCGCCCGATCGCTGTACTGTTAATATGTGATTCCACACACAAACTGATAAAGGTATGTCGTGTCTGGTAGCTTTTGCGATAGGGAACGCAGCATTTGGCTAACATAGACTTCCATGCACGATTAGAAAAGTTGTGATGGTCGATAAATTTTTCTTTTGGACTGGTAAAAATTAATGCTTCAGCATTAGGTTCTATAGGCCTAATCTCATCCAAAATCGCTTTTAGTTCCGAATTAATTGGGAAATCTCGCTTTCTTTGTGTTTTCAGTCCCTCTTTTAACACTAAGCCGTGTTCAGAGACAACAACTGATTCCCGGAACTGAACCACATTATTAGTGATGTGTTTCCACTTCAAAGCGATTGCCTCAGATGGTCTACATCCTGTAAAGAAAAGGAAGCGGACATAGTGAGTGTAGTGGCTGTAATGGCGATCGCTAGCAAAAGTACGAATAATTAAATCTCTTTCTTTTTTACTGAAAGGATTAACATCTTGTTCTTCAGTAGCACCTTTGGGTGTTTTGATTTTCATCGCAGCAAAAGGGTTCGTGTCGATTAACCCCTCTTCCATTGCCCAATTACAACAAGCTTTGAACTGAATTAGACAACGTTTAGCAGCATCTGGAGTTAAATTGGCTAAAAGATAATCTCGAATAGCAGATGCTTCATCTAGCGATCGCGTTGGTAACTTAGCAATGTGATTCCGATGCTTGGCAAAATCTTTGACGTACGTACTAGGACTAATTTGCGGTTTCTTGAACTCGCTATACCTATCCCAAAGTTCATTTAAATTGGGTTTAGGCTTCTTGATGGGTGTAACGGGTGTAATCGTACTTAAAGCAGATTGAGGTTGGTACTTCTCTAGAGTTAAGTCTAATCGCTCGCAGAGTATATCTTTCTCAATCTCAGAGGCCTTAAGTTCAGCCAATTTACGGTTATTTGGGGTATCTGCTAAACCAGTAGAGATGTAATAACGCTTGCCCCTATATCTGAACCGTAACTGCAATCGCTCATTAGAGTTAAGGATAGAGACAGAACCTTTAGATGCCCGCCCTGTAGGAGTTTTGGAGAACATAGCTTTATTAAGGTGTAATTACTCCTCTACTCTATCTCTTTTACACCCACTTTACACCCGTTTTTTGTCTAAAGGTATCCAAAAATGTCCAAAATTTATCTTGAATTTAGTACGCTAGCTCTCTATTAGTTAGCACTTAATAAACTGAAAACCCTTGAAACTCAATAGTCTCAAGGGTTTTTGTAAATGCCAGGAACCGGACTTGAACCGGTGACACGAGGATTTTCAGTCCTCTGCTCTACCAACTGAGCTATCCCGGCTGGGGCTTTTGTGAGCCACGATTAATAAATGTAGCAAACATCCAAGAATATAGCAAGCCCTTGGAGAAAAAAGATTTAGACAGCTTTCAAATTCAACTTAAACCAGATGAAAACCGCTACAAATAGCAGAAATTGGACAAGAACAATACTTGGGCCAGAAGCAAAGTTGAAAATGCCTGAGACAATGATGCCAGCAATGCTGCTAATGGAACCAACTATCACCGATATGACTAGAAAGCGGCTAAAGTGGTGACTCATCAATTTGGCGGTAGATGCGGGAATAACCAAAAAAGCGTTCACCAGTAAAACGCCGACAGCTTTAATGGCTACAGCAACGGCAAGTGAAAGCAAGACTACAAAGATGTAGCGGTACAACTGGACGGGAATACCTTGAACTTGCGCTACATCAGGGTTAAGGGTCAATAAAATTTGCTGTCGCATGGTTGAGAGTAAAAATATGCTACCTCCCATAAGTACCAGCAACGTCAAAATCAAATCTGTGGTATCGATCGCTAGAATATCGCCGAATAGCACAGCCATCAAGTTGCCACGATATCCTTTAATTAGGCTCGTGAGAATTAAACCGATCGCTAATGCCCCAGATAGCACTATGCTAAGGACGCTATCGCTACCTAAATCGGTTTTGTCGATGAAGTAAAGGACAATCACCCCAAAAACCAAGGTAAAAGGTAACAGCATCCAAGTAGGATTTATTTGTAGCAGCACACCTAACGCCACACCTACTAATGCTGCATGACCAACCGCATGGCTAAAAAAGGACAACTGGCGCAAGGTGACAAAAGTGCCCAACATCCCGCCAAGTATTCCCATTAACACAGCACCCACGATCGCGCGCTGTATAGAGGGAAGTTGTAACAACTCTAGCAAGTCATTACTACTAGCGATCGCAAGCCAAGGTATCTGACAATGATCGAAGAAATTCATACTTATGGGTATTAATGTTGGTGCTGGTAGCGACTGAAACCTGGCCCGTATGTTGCTAACAGGTTTTGCGGTGAAAGGGCAATTTCTGGTTTACCAGTACAAACAATGCTTTGGTTGAGGCAAAGCACGCGATCGCAATGGCGATTTACCATATCAATATCATGAGAAACTTGTAATACCGTCCAACCCTCTTCCCGCTTTAATTCATTTAGCAAAGCGTAAAAATCTGCTGAACCTTGCACATCAACACCAGCAAAGGCTTCATCAAGTACCAATAGTTTCCGAGGCATTACTAAACAATAAGCTAATAAAACCCGCTTAAGTTGACCCCCGCTAAGAGTACCAATAGCTTGATGCTGTAAATGATAAGCATCAGTTCGCCGTAAAGCTTCTACTACTGCTGCCGATTTTTCTCTGTCTTGTCTCCACAGCTTGGAGAAAAATAAATCGCCTTTTCTCGCTTCCTTAGTCCATCCAAGTCCAACTAACTCACTAACAGAAATAGGAAAGCTGCGGTCAAAAATGAAATTTTGCGGCATATAGCCCAATAAATGACGTAAACGCCCCAACCTTGCAATTGGACGACCTAAAATTTCAATCGTACCAGCACTTCGAGGTATCAAATCTAAAACCGCTTTTACCAGAGTACTTTTGCCAGCACCATTGGGGCCAACTATGGCTGTATCTGTTCCTGGGAACAATTCAAATGAAACATCTCGAACAGCAAGATAACTACCTTGATAGACAGTTAATTTTTCTACTTTTAAAATAGCAATGTCATTAGTCATGGGTTATTGGTTATTGGTCATTGATCATTGGTCATTAGTTTTCACAAATGACAAACCTATTTACATGATGTTTCCAAAATTTGTAAGTTAGCTCTCATTGCTTTGAAATAATGCTGCGGATCTGTTTCGCCAGTTTCCAGGGAATCCAGAGGACGCAAAGTTAATTTCAAGTCTTTGGAAAGGCTACTTAGGAGTTTGTTATCTACTCCTGGTTCACTAAATAAAGCTTTAACTTTGTACTTTTTCACAGCATTGACTGCATTTTGCACATCCGTCGGTGAAAGTTGATCTTCGGGAATTTGCACCACAGCAACTTGTTTGAGGTTATAGCGTTTAGCTAAATATGGAAATGCATCATGAAAAGTAATAAAGGTACAACTAGGAGTCTTCTGTAAAGTCTGCTGAAATTCACCATTTAAACTTTCTAATTCTTTAATATAAGCCGCAGCATTAGCCTCGTAAGTAGCTTTATTTGCCGGGTCAGCAGCAATTAATCCATCCCGAATGTTAGTTACCTCTTGTTTTGCCAAAACTGGATCTAACCAAACATGAGGATTACCTTGGGCGTGTTCTTGGTCTTCGTCATTTTTCGCTGTTTTCACAACGGGCGAAATTTCATTTAAGGGTTTAATACCTTTGCTGGCATCAATTTCGACTAATTTGGAATTTTGGGCATTTTTGACAGTATTTTCGAGAAATCCCTCCAAACCTAAACCATTTTTGACTAACACATTCGCAGTTGCGATCGCTTTGACATTTTCGGGTGTCGCTTGGTATTCATGTACCTCCGTACCTGGTGGCACTAGAATTTCTACGTCTCCCACATTCCCAGCTACTGCCTTCGTAAACAAATATATCGGCAAAAATGTTGTCACTATTTTGGTTTTTCCCAACTGCGCTACTGGGGTGGATGTAATAGGCTGTGCTGGCGGCGACTCTTGAGAACTTGCTCCCTGAGTCGGATTTGATTGGCTACAGCCACCAGTCATTGACAACATTAACAGAGCAATTATCGACAAGATGCCGCTTCTTTGTCTGCCTGTTCTAAGTCCTCTGCAATTCCCCATACAGTGTTTTCTCCTCAAAATGGCTGCAACGTCTGCCTCTGTCAAAATTCCTTTTGACAATGAGACTTATTCTAAATTCATACTATAATAATTCTCATTCTCATTCAAGACACATAATATTATTTTGATTTCTCTGTATAATAAGTAACAACAAAGTTTGTCGGATGGTACAGCCCTCAGTAATTTAGTTTTCTCTGAATAATTAGGAATTCTTGACTTTTTTTGTTAAAAAGCTTCCTTATTTCTGATAAAATTGCTGACAAATATTCTCATAAAATACACGTTTAAAAAACGTGGTTTGGGTGTGAATTGGAGATCGGTGTGAGGAGAAAAATGCAAAAATTCTGTAAATATCTGCTAGTTAGTCCAGCAGTCTGCTGTGCATTGCTATTTGTGAATGCTGCTGCATTTGCAGGTGAAACATCTAGTACGTCTGAAATCAATCAACCGCAAGTTTTAGCTAATCCAGACATGAAAGCTGAGAACATAGCGCCAGATCGGACAATGGCGCAAGTTACTTCTGTGTCTCAATTTTCTGATGTACAACCCACCGACTGGGCATTCCAAGCATTGCAGTCCTTGGTTGAGCGCTATGGCTGTATTGCCGGATACCCAAATAGCACTTATCGCGGTAATCGGGCATTGACGCGATATGAGTTTGCTGCTGGTTTGAATGCTTGTCTCGATCGCGTTAACGAACTGATTGCTACAGCCACAGGCGATTTAGTTAAGAAAGAAGATTTAGCCACATTACAAAAGCTGCAAGAAGATTTTTCAGCAGAACTGACGACACTCCGAGGTCGTGTAGATGCAGTAGAAGCTAAAACTGCTGAATTGGAGGCGCATCAATTCTCAACCACAACCAAACTGAATGGTGAAGTCGTAATTGCGATCGCAAGTGTTGTAAGTGGTAACACAGTTAATGGTCAAAAAGTCAACCAAAATGCTGTCCTTGCAGATCGGGTACGTCTGAACCTCGACACCAGTTTCACTGGAAAAGATTTACTCAGAACACGACTTCAGGCAACAAACCTAGACCCTTTCTCTCAGACTGCTACCTTTACACCAGAAGGTGACTTCCGATTTGCTGGTGGTAACAACAGTAATGGAGTTGTGATAGATGCATTATTGTATCAGTTCCCTCTCGGTAGTAAAACAGGCATCACTCTGGAAGCAAATGCAGGTGCAATTGATGATTTCACTAACACCGTCAACCCATACTTAGATGGGGACGGTGGTAGCGGTGCCCTTTCCCATTTTGGAACTCGCAACCCAATTTATTATCTAGCCAATGGTGCTGGTATCGGAATCAAACATGAGTTCAGTGATAAGCTCGAACTAAGCTTGGGGTATTTAGCGAATGATGCTGCTAACCCTCAACTAGGCTCTGGACTATTCAATGGTGCTTACGGTGCTATGGCACAGTTAACTGTTAAGCCTAGCAACCAAATTACCCTTGGTTTGACCTACCTTAACGCCTACAAAAATACTTTTTTTGCCAATGGTAGTGGTGGTAGCAATAACGCTAATGACATATTGGAGAATGCTTCTAGTAACTCCTATGGTATAGAAGCATCCTTTCAACCTAGCTCAAAATTCGTGATTGGCGGTTGGGCTGGCTTGACCAAAGCTCGCGTCCTTTCGGTTACTCCTGGCGATGCTGACATCTGGAACTATGCCGTCACGCTGGCTTTCCCCGATCTTGGGAAAACAGGTAACATTGCAGGCATCATTGTGGGTATGGAACCTAAAGTTACCAGCGTGAGCGGCTCTCTCAGCAATGCAGGTATTAATAAAGATCCAGACACTTCATATCATATTGAAGGTTTCTATCAATATAAGCTGAGTGACAATATCAGCATCACCCCAGGAGTTATCTGGCTAACAGCGCCAGATCATAATAATCAAAACGATGATATCGTCATTGGTACAGTACGAACCACGTTCACTTTCTAATTTTCTAATTTTCAAATATTAAAATAAGACGCAAGTTAATCCTTTGCGTCTTTTGTTTTGTGTGTGGGTTCAAAAATAAAACCTAACATTCTTGCTGGGCTTAATATTTCAAATATAGCTCCTCCTAAGTCACCCTTAAAAAGAGGGGTTTTGAGGTAATACGGTTCAGTTAAGGCTAAAAATCTATTATCAGAATCGATTTTTTAACGTAGACGCGGAGCGGCTTACCCCAGTGTACTACCAAGGCGCAGAGGACGCAGGTTTAATTGCGATGGCAGAGGAGAGGTTGCTGGTGGTGTGTACAATCCTCACTCTAAACCTTCCCGCGCACCACGATCTAACAGTAACTTAACGATATTTTTGTTACCCTGTGCAACAGCTATATGAAGCGGGCTCTCTCCTCGAAGACCTTTTACATTAACATCAGCACCATACATAACAAAAACTCTCACAATCTCATCATTACCTGAATGCTGAAAAGCACGCAACAGAGGTGTCCAACTTTGATCGTCTGTTAAATTAACTTCTGCGCCGCGCTCCAAAAGAGACTCTACTATATTTAAATTATGAAGGCGTGCAGCTTCAAATATTGGACTACCTTTTGATTCATCTAGGGCATTAACATTAGCCCCACAGTCCAACAAAAGTTCTGTAATATTTTGATGTCCAAACTGGGCTGCCAAATGTAGAGGAGTTTTACCATGTTCACCAAAAGCGTTGACATCTGCACCATGAGCTATTAAAAGCTCACAAATATCTAGGCAACCTATAGCAGATGCACGATGTAGTGGGGAAACGTTTTTAGATTTCATCTTTTCATTAACGTTGGCTCCACAGTTTAGGAGAAGTTTAACAAGATTTTTATTTCTGCCACTGATAGCTGCAATTAACCATGACTCCCCTTTGTTTAACCCTTTTACAAGAAAAGAATTGACATCTAAACCAGAATCTAGATAGTGTTTGACTAATTCAATATCTCCAAGCATCACCGCAATATCTGGCTCCATAACGGCATCATAGTCTAACAGAAGTTGAGCAATCTCCCTATGTTGACCCCAAGCTGCCAGATATAAGGAAGTGCAACCATCTGACGCTTTGGCATCTATCTGCGCTCCCTTAGTAATCAGAAGTTCGACTATATCCTGATGTCCTTGGAAGGATGCTTTGTGCAGGGGTGTTTCACTCGAAGCATCTACAATATGAACGCTTGCACCACTAGTAATCAGCAGTTCTACGATATCTTTATTTCCATAATAAGCAGCAATGAGTAATGCTGAACAAGCTTTTTCTTCAGAGTAAAACATATCAATTAAGTAGCACTATAGTCTTACACTTTTTTAGTATGGTTCTAAATGGGGAAAGTTGCTGAAGCAGCTATGTTTGCACACCAAATGCCTCTGGATCTACACCCCAATTTACCCAGCTAATTGCTTCACGCGCTGATTTCATATTCGGTGGAACTCGCAAGGCGTGAATAAAGCTTGTGCTAGGACAAGTCATTTTTAATAAATAAATTGCTTCTTCATCAACATCATTATCTATTTTTAATAGCGTGTATTCTTGCCAAGTATCTAATTCAATAGCTTGTAGTTCTTGGCAAATTCGGGCATAACCAATACCCTGAATTAACACTCGGCGTAGTTCGGCGTTTTCCTCTGTTAAAAGCCATTGAGATTGCCATTGCTGCGGGTGGATTTTACCGTATTTTTCAGGAAAGGTTACACCGTGATAGGAGTAGAGGCTATATCCATCGGTAAATTCAATGGCGGGTTCACCTTCAGCGTGGAGGCGGTTTTCATTGTCAAAGCGCAGGTGAAGGGGGCGATCGCAGATAATTGCTACTTTTTCAAAAGCAAAAATCCAGCCACATTCTATAATCAGTGATTGATGGTGCTGGAATTTTTTCACATCATAATCAAAATTTAATACTCTAAAACAAAAATCTAATACACTAGTTGATGTAGCCTTTCTATCTGGTTGCCAGCATTTATCATAAACGTCCGTTATATCAGATTCTAAACGTGTTTTTAGAGAAGCTCTTAATCGCTTTCCAATCCGGTTCGGTAATTTTCTCCAATATTGATTTTGTAACCTTTCGTTGATTTTGATCAGAAGTTCGGGCTTTAGATGTCTATAGAAGAGTCTATGTCCGTCGTCCCAACCGTTACTATATAATTCTAAGAAAAGAGTCTCGTATATATTATCTGGTATATCTGGTAGTCCCTGAAATATTGATGACTCTATTAATTCATGAGAAAAGACTATTTGTTTAACGAGCGGCTCTGGGAGAGGCTGAAATACTTTTTGTTGTTTTATTCGGCTGCTTATAAATGATTTTTTGCGGCTTATAAATGATTTTTTTAATCTACTAATAACTGAGAATTCAAGTTTCTGTCTCAATTGGTCATTCTGATGGTCAATTTTATCCAGAAATATCTTACTGAAAGCAGCATACGGACTATCACAAAAAACAATTTCAGGTACTTCAAAGCCAAAGGCAGCATAAGCAACTTTTAAGGCTTCAGAGGCTTTTTCACGATCAATACGCTGAGTTGAAAGCGCGATCGCTCTCCACTTTTCCCGATAAACTGGAATCAAAGCCTCTTGCTCAGGCGTTAAATTTTCAATCAGCGACATAACGCCAACCTTCAGGCTCGTATTCCCTCTGAATTTTCACCATCCAGTCACCTTGGGGAATAGAAATAGCTTTATGCTCCTCGTGAGCTAGCAATGCCGACTCTGAAAACACACGTAGATAAAGTGTGCTATCTTTCTCGTATAATTCTGCCTTACCCTTAGTAATGCGATGCTTATGCCCCGTAACTTCGCCTTCTGCCAAAATTAAGTGAGGTATTTTTTGTCCTTCAATTTGCTGCACAGGCAGTAAAATTACATCACCTTGACGAATCGGTTTCATGGTTTTGCTTTCCTGACATGGGTACAAACCCCACTTCGCTTTTGCTCTCAAATTTGGTTTAATTTTGGCACAAGCTATATGAAAGTGTGAATTGGGAATTTAGAATTGGGCATTGGTTATTTTCTTTGTCGTCCCCATTCCCCATTCCCAAAGAAAGATATTTTCAAAACTGTAGTCGCCAATTATGCGTTAGATAAGTTAAAGATTGAAATAGCTGGAAATTCATACCCAGCGTTTCCCTCTCTATCCTTTGGGACAGACTGGGGCATAAGTTCACAGGGTTTTCTCCTAAGCAGACAGTTTATGTGAGGATTAAATCACCGCCCTAAGCGCGACTTATCTTGACAATTTGCAAAAATTACCTCAATTTGACTGTTTAGCTTAGTAGCTATTCTTTTTATTAAAATTTCCATGTCAACTCTCGTCATCGTCGAATCTCCAACCAAAGCTCGTACCATTCGCAACTACCTGCCAGCAGGCTATCGGGTGGAAGCGTCTATGGGTCATGTGCGTGACTTACCCCAGTCGGCTAGTGAAATTCCTGCTGCCGTCAAGGGGGAAACATGGGCGCAGCTAGGGGTAAATGTGGACGCCGACTTTGAACCGGTATATGTTGTCCCGAAAGACAAAAAGAAAATTGTCACCCAGCTTAAAGAAGCCCTTAAAGATGTAGATGAACTGATTCTGGCAACGGACGAAGACCGGGAAGGTGAAAGCATTAGTTGGCATTTATACCAATTGCTGAAGCCGAAAGTTCCGACTAAGCGGATGGTGTTTCACGAAATTACCCAAGAGGCGATCAAAAAAGCTCTGAAAAACTGCCGCCAAATCGATGAGCAGTTGGTTCGCGCCCAAGAAACCCGGCGGATTTTAGATCGACTGGTGGGTTATACCCTGTCTCCCTTGCTATGGAAAAAAATCGCCTGGGGATTATCTGCTGGGCGGGTACAATCTGTAGCCGTGCGGCTTTTAGTCACTAGAGAACGCCAACGTCGTGCTTTCCATGAGGGTGCATACTGGGATTTGAAAGCCAGTTTGTCAAAGGAAAAAACCCCCTTTGTTGCCCAGTTGGTAACATTGGCAGGAACTAAAATTGCTAACGGTAGCGATTTTGACGCAGCGACAGGACAAATTACCGCAGGTCGTAATGTCTTGTTGCTCAACGAAGACGAAGCGATCGCACTCAAGGAACGCCTAACGGGGAAAACCTGGAGTGTTAGTGACATAGAGGAACGCCCAGTAACGCGCAAACCGTCGCCACCGTTCACCACCTCGACGCTGCAACAAGAATCCAACCGGAAATTGCGTCTCTCAGCCCGTGACACGATGCGGGTTGCCCAGAATTTGTACGAGCAAGGGTATATTACTTATATGCGGACAGATTCAGTGCATTTGTCAGATCAAGCGATCGCAGCTGCTCGAAGTTCTGTAGAAAAGCTTTACGGTCAACAATACCTCAGTCCCCAACCCCGACAATACACCACTAAATCCAAGGGCGCACAAGAGGCGCACGAAGCAATTCGTCCAGCCGGTAGCACTTTTCGCACCCCCCAAGAAACTGGTTTAGGCGGTCGAGAACTTGCTGTTTACGATTTAATTTGGAAGCGGACTGTCGCCTGTCAAATGGCTGATTCCCGCCAAACTCAAATTAGTGTCCAATTGCAAGTTGAGGATGCTGGATTCCGTTCTTCTGGCAAACGGATTGAGTTTCCTGGATACTTACGCGCCTACGTCGAAGGTTCAGACGACCCAGAAGCAGCCCTAGAAGACCAGGAAGTAATTTTGCCGAATCTGAAAGTAGGCGATCGGCCAAATTGTACAGAACTGGAAGCTGTTGGACACGAAACCCAACCGCCAGCTAGATACACCGAAGCTTCTTTGGTGAAAACCTTAGAAAGTGAAGGTATCGGTCGTCCCAGTACTTACGCCAGCATCATTGGCACCATCATCGACAAAGGTTATGCCCATTTGGTGAGTAACGCTCTTATTCCCACCTTCACCGCTTTCGCCGTTACCGATTTACTGGAAAAACATTTCCCGGACATCGTTGACCCCAGCTTTACCTCAAAGATGGAGCAAACTCTTGATGATATAGCCACAGGTGAAGCGAAATGGCTGCCCTACTTGCAGAAATTTTATCTAGGAGAAAAAGGGCTGGAAACCCTGGTCAAAGAACGGGAAAGTCAAATTGATGCCAGCAAAGCTAGGACTGTGGAACTGGAAAATCTAGATGCCAAAGTCCGCATTGGTAAATATGGCCCCTACATTGAAGTCGAAAATGGTGAGGGGGTGATCACCGCTTCAATTCCCAAAGACCTGACACCAGCCGACCTCGACCCCAAACAGGTAGAAGTGTTGCTGCGACAAAAAATCACAGGCCCCGATCAGGTAGGTCGCCATCCCGAAACTGGCGAACCGATTTATGTGAAAATTGGCGCTTATGGGCCTTATGTCCAGTTAGGTGACAAAACCGACGAAAATCCCAAACCGAAACAAGCCTCCCTACTCAAAGGTGTCACCCCAGAAACTGTTACCCTAGAAATGGCTGTTGGTCTATTGGCACTACCCCGGACATTAGGAGTTCATCCAGTCAGTGGTAGCAAAGTCCAAGCAAGTTTGGGGCGCTTTGGCCCTTATGTAGTTCATGACCAGGGTAAGGAAGGGAAAGATTACCGTTCCCTAAAAGCTGCTGATAATGTATTGACAATTAGCCTAGAACGTGCATTGGAATTATTGTCCGAACCAAAAAAGGGACGCAGTTCCACCAACAGCAAGTCCAAGACAGCCTTGCGTGAATTGGGTACACATCCAGAGGACGGAGAAACAATTAACATCTACGATGGCCCTTATGGCCCTTACATTAAGTATGGTAAAACTAATGTGAGTATCCCAGAAGGTCAAACGGTAGAAGATATAACTTTATCCGAGGCGCTGAACTTGTTGGCAGCTAAGACATCGACAGCGAAATCGACTCGAAAAACGACTAAATCAACGAGTTCCAAATCTAAGTCAACTGCTAAGTCAACGACGGCTACGAAAAAAAAGGCAACAGAAGGTTAATCGCAAGTCAAGAGTCCAAAGTCCAATCTTTAACTCTTGACCCTTGATATCCATCCTTGATAGGATGCAGTTCGGTAGGTTGCAAGTGTGATACTCTAAAAAGTAAGGGAGAACACAACGCCAAATTTTAGAAGTGGCTTATGTCCCAAATACGGGATTGTGTTTCAGCCCGATTGGAGGCCAGAGGTGCGACAATATGCCATTTTCTGCGTACCTGTTAATCAAAAATTGAGGTAGTATCTCAGGAGCGTTCAGTTCATGGACTATATAGAAAAGGTGCTGGAAAAGCTTAAGGAATTAGCACGCAGGCTAATTGAGAGCCTGTTAGGGCCAGAGGCGGAACCGGAACCGGAACTGATTCCGATTCCTGTGAACGATCGCTCGCGTCGTCGTCACTAGACCCAAAGTGCTGAACTCGACGTTGCAACCCTTAAGCATTCTGGCACTGCATGGGCCAAACTTAAATTTGCTAGGACAGCGAGAACCAGGAATTTATGGTTCGTTGACACTAGCCGAAATTAACCGCCTGTTAGACGAAGAAGCATTCAAGTTACAGGCGAAAGTTTTTCCTTTGCAGTCAAATCATGAAGGAATTTTGGTAGATAGTATTCATGGCGCATTAGGACTACATCAGGGAATTTTGATTAACGCAGGGGCGTATACTCACACCAGTGTGGCATTGCGAGATGCGATCGCGGCTGTTAACTTGCCTACAGTCGAAGTACATCTGAGTAATATATACCGCCGGGAAGATTTTCGCCATCATTCGTACATCGCCCCAGTTGCGATCGGGCAAATAAGTGGTTTTGGTGTTCAAAGTTACTTGTTGGGCTTACAAGCTTTGGTAAATCATTTGAGAGTTAAGAGTTAGGAGTAGAGACGCGATTTATCTCGTCTGTAGTAAAGTTAAGAATTAGCAATTTTTCATTAACTCCTCAATTCTCACTTTTAACTACATAATTATTTATGCTTTACTCTCCTATCAGTCGGTTTAGAGGTGCTTTCCTTGGAGCATTTCTGGGGGTAAGTTTAGCATCTGGTGGTATGCAGTCTCAGAGTTACCTAGATTTGGGCAGAATGGCAATTCTAGGAACTGAGAGTTTGATTGCGTTGGGTAAATTAGATTTAGATGATTGGATAGCGCGTCGGCAACAAGAATCTCTTCATTTAGCAGCAACTGATGATATATCAATAAAAATAATTATTGCCACACTACCAGTAGCACTTTTTTTTCACGAAAATCCGATTAAGCTCCGGCAAAACTTGCTGCTTGTACTCAAAATCTGGGAGGATGACCCAGTAGTAAGGGATGGAACACTAGCAATAGCTTATGCAATATCTCTTGCCCTAACTGAAAAACTCAACCCTCTAACCTTAATCCCGCAAACAATTTCCTTTCTCGGTGAAACACCCACATCAATACCAAAAAAATTATTAGCAGTCCAGAATTTATTAGAGCAAGGGGCGGGATTGTCAAGGGCGCAAGCTGAGTTTGCTAAAAAAGAAAAACTCAGTAACACTATTGCTATGGCATTTTACTGCTTTTTAAGCACCTTAGAAGACTTTCGCCTTGCAGTTTTGCAAGCTAATCGCAATAGCAATCCTAAAGTAGAAGAAGTTACTTCCCTAAGCTCACAGGCTACAAGTGCAATTACTGGTGCTTTATCAGGAGCATACAATGGTATGGGCGGAATCCCTGTAAATTGGCAAGTTTCGCTCTTGCAAAGGAATTCTCCAGTTTGGGGAATAACTAGTTTTTCCCAAATGCTACAATTAATCGATGCATTTGTGGCGGTGTGGTCAGGAGTGTATGATATTGCCCTAAATCCAAGGGAGTTAACACAGGAAGAAGGTGAGGTGGCTTTGCTTTCAGTTTACGCAGCTCCTCGTGTAATTCGGTCGCGTTAATCCTTTTTCACCGAACAAGTGCTGACTAAAAACCCTCAGAACTAGCTTGACAAAGTATTCGTACATCTTGGCTCAAATCCACTTACCATTTCAATTAATAAGGCTTGGGGCTTTTGCCCCTTATTACAGTGTACTAGTCTTATATATACTAGAATTTCTCCGCAAACCCTCGGACAGATTCTGTAGGTAATTGTTGTGGCAAATCAGCTTCAATTAGCCTTAGCCTCCGTCACCGTAGTTGTAATAGTAGCAGATCAAACTTCCCTGGTGATTGTCTTTTTTTGAGCTATCAAAGTAGGTAATTGCAGGCAGAGATAATAAAAATGCAGCAATTTTTGCAGTTCTTAACCCAGCAATTGACTCACTGGCGGCGACAGTACAAAGGACTACGCCGTAAAGGAAAGTTAATGAGAAGTTCCAGAAGCAAAAGCCATAGAAGAGAACTTCTAAGGACTATTCTGAAGAATATAATCTTATTTTTCTCAAAAACCAATGACAAAAGCGGTCGTCGAAAACAAGAAACAGCGCTCAAGTTAAAGGCAAAATTGGTAAAAACTAAGAGGAGTATTTATAAAGTTTGTTTAGATTGGGTACACGAACAGCGTTCCTTGGTAATTTTAGCGATCGCTATACTATCCCTCACAGGTATTCTTGGGCAAAAATTATATAACCAAACTCAACTCAAAGTAGGATATCCCGCGCCCCAGACGATTATAGCGCCTTACACAACTAGCATCGAAGATCGCAAACAAACAGAAGCCGAGCGCAAAGCAGTCAGTAAAAGTTCCTTACAAGTGTTGATGCTTGATTCGCGAATGAACGAACAAATCAACGAAAATTTGCAAAAAGTTCTGGATGATAGCAACGAAATTCGCGTCGTTGCTGGAGCTTTTCCTTTTTTTGATCCTGTCGTCTTGTCTATCTCTACCCAGCGTTACCTCCGCTCTTGCTCTGATTCAGAATGGCAAGCACTGTTATTGGCTGTAGAAAATAGCAAAAATCAGCAGAAGAAAGGAACAGGACGAACCGTTATCTCATCCCGTCCATTATCTATTGCACCCAATCAGGAAGGCCAACCGCATACAACACCAATGCCGGAGAAGACACGAGTTGATTTTTCTCAAAACACTGATTTTACTCAAGCAGTTGCAGAACTAGAATCTTACCGCCTCACAACTTCTGAGAAAAACTTGTCTTTACTGATTGCCCAAATTTCGCAAACACGCAAAAGATACACCCAAGCGACTGCCAAACTTTTACAGTTAGAGATTATTACGCCAGAAACAGTATACGAGGAATCCTTACTTTTGGATTTGTCAGATGTAGAGTGGGAAAAAACACAAAGGGGAATCTATCAGAGTGCAGAGCGGATTCTCGCTCAAGGCATCCCACGGGGACTGCCACAAAATATCTTGCAGGATGCGGTGAGTTTACAATTGCAGTCCTTTGTACCAGAATCTGCCGAACCTTTAGCAAAGAACCTGTTGGTAGCTGTACTCAAGCCGAATCTGCAAGCAGATGAAGAACAAACGAGAGAAAACGCTAAAAAGGCTGCTGCTGGAGTGTCACCTGTGATGGTGAAGTTCCGGTATGGTGAGGTAATTGTTAAAAAAGGAGTGCAGATTACTGCATGGGACTTTGATGTGTTGGAGCATTATCACCTAGTTCACCGCGAGGTGAAATGGCAGGATTTGGTGAAGTTGGGAGGCGTAATTGCGATCGCCATTGGTATTTTTGTCTGGGTAGAACGACATATTGATTACGAATTGCGACAACGCGATCGCCTATTGGTCTTATTACTAACTCTAAGTGTCCCAGGATTGGTAACAATGGGATTGCCTTATACTACCTGGAGCGCCCTTGGTTTATTGTTGGGAAGCTACTATGGGCGGACTTTGGGATTAACAGTTGTTGCCCTGCTGTTGCCGATATTAGCTATCAGCTTCGATATGAGCAAAGCTGCACTTTTAGCTGGCACAGGTGGGGCAATATTAGGTAGTTACGTCGCCCAACGATTGCGATCGCGTGAAGAATTGGCATTATTAGGGGTTGCGATCGCCTTAACTCAAGGCAGCATTTATCTGGTTGTTAAAATCTTAATTGGTCAAGCATTTGCTTCAACCTGGTATATTGTCCTCCGAGAAGCCGGATTTTTTGCTTTATCTGGTTTAGGCTGGAGTGTTGTAGCTTTAGGGTTGAGTCCTTATCTCGAAAAAGTTTTCGATTTAGTCACCCCCATCCGCCTGGCAGAACTGGCGAACCCTAACCGCCCTTTATTAAAACGACTAGCTACAGAGACTCCTGGGACTTTCCAACACACGCTATTTGTAGCTACCCTTGCCGAAGCTGCTGCCAAAGAACTAGGATGCAACGTTGAGCTAGTCAGGGCTGGTGCATTATATCACGATATTGGCAAAATGCACGACCCTCTTGGTTTTATTGAAAATCAAATGGGGGGGCCGAATAAACATGATACAGAAATTAAAGACCCTTGGAAGAGTGCAGAGATTATCAAAAAGCATGTAACTGAAGGGTTGGTGATGGCGCGTAAACACCTTTTACCGACAGCGATTCAAGCTTTTATTCCAGAGCATCAGGGAACGATGCTGATTGCCTATTTCCATCACCAATCCCAGCAAATGGCTCAGTCAGATCCAAGTTTAACGGTGGACGACGCAGATTTTCGCTACGATGGCCCAATTCCCCAATCACGGGAAACCGGAATTGTCATGCTAGCAGATTCTTGTGAAGCAGCGCTGCGATCGCTGCAAGCATCGACTTCAGCAAAGCATCAGGGAGAGAAGCGATCGCTCAAAGATGTCTCGCCTGAACAAGCCTTAGCAATGCTGAACAATATTTTGCGTGCCAAATGGCAAGACAATCAACTCGTCGATTCAGGACTAAAACGGGAAGAGATGTTACAAATTGCCCAGATATTTGTAGATGTTTGGCAGCAATTTCACCACAAACGGATTGCTTATCCGAAGTTGAAGGCTAGTGGTACTGCGCGGAATTCATAATCTGATATCTACGACGGACATAGTGCCAAATCACATCCACCCGCCAACTTCCGCATCAGTTAAAGGTTTCTCTAACTTGCTATATTCCGTCTGAGCAGCCCGCAATACGTGTTTCATCTGTACTGCTTCTCCAGCATCGGCAGCGAGGAAAGCTGCATTTAAGGCTATATTACGGATATTACCCCCAGCGACATTTAGCCGTGCTAGTTGCAGGGCATCTAAGTCTGCGGTTGGGGTGTCTGCGGGAAAAACGCGCCGCCAAATCTCGGCTCGTTGTGTTGTGTCGGGGAAGGGGAATTGCACCACGAAGCGAATCCGCCGCAGAAAGGCTGTATCAATTGCACTTTTCAAGTTAGTAGTCAGGACTGCTAAACCTGGGTAGCTTTCCATCCGTTGCAACAGGTAGCTAACTTCAATATTGGCATAGCGATCGCGCGCATCTTTAACTTCACTGCGTTTGCCAAATAAAGCATCAGCTTCATCAAATAACAAAATCACGCCACCTTGTTCGGCAGCATCAAACACCCGGCGCAAATTCTTCTCTGTTTCCCCAATATATTTGCTAACTACTGATGATAAATCAATGCGATAGAGGTCGAGGCGCAATTTCTGAGCCAGTACTTCTGCCCCTAATGTTTTACCAGTGCCGCTAGCACCTGCAAATAAGGCACTGATTCCCAATCCTCTAGCACTTTTGGCAGCAAAACCCCAATTATTATATACAGTACTGCGTTGACGGACATGAGCCGCAATGTCTCGGAGAACTTGTTTTTGGGCCTCTGGTAATACCAAATCTTCCCAATCACCAGATGGCTCAATTCGCTGGGCGAGTTCATCCAAGCGCGGACGTGCTTGCACGCGGCAGGCATCCCATAAAATGCTAGTGATATCGTTGTCTGGTGTTTGGGCTAACTGCCCTGCGGCTTCTGCACAAGCCGCGCGAATGGTTGCGGCACTTAGGTTAAACTGATCCACTAGGGTTTTAATTTGCCCATTGATTTGCGGTGCAATTGAACCTAATGCATCTTGCCAAACTGTACCTTGTTCTTTGGTAGTTGGTTGATGTACGTCAAAATTAACTACCAGGCGTTGTCCTAGTCCAATACGTTCCCGACTTGTAACTATTAAAAAGCCTTTTATCCGTTCGATGAAACGTGCGATCGCATTTAGCCGCGCTATATCATTAGTATCGAGATCGTTGCAATCTATAAGTAACGCACACTTACTTAAAATCGTCTCCCGAGTCCACAGGCGAATGAGATTATCTAACTCGCTAGGTACTAATGGAATCACTTGTGCAGGCATTACCCACAAGTTTAAACCCTGGAGTTGACAAATTATTGCGGCAATGCCGCGTTTGCTAGTAGTTTCAACACCACATAACTGAACAATTGGCAAGCTATTAACCTTATAAGCTTGCGACCAAACTGCTGATACTCGCTCGGCTAAATCTTGGTGCGAGGCGACTAAATCGCTAACTGCTTGTAATGGTTCAATAATGCTGGCTAATCGTTCGTCAAGATATTGAATGCCCGTAAGATAATGTAAAATTCGTTCGTCAACTCTTACCGGACTGAGAGTCAGGGCATGACCATCACCAATCTGAATTAACCGCCAATGACGTAAGGGAGCATTTGGAGCGATCGCATCCCAGTGGACATCAGGTAAAGCGGCTAGAGCTAAACTTAGAGTTGGGTAAGCTCGTTGTAAATCCCCGTGCATTATAGCACACAATTTAGCAAAATCTCCATTCAATTCCATACCTGCACACAACAGCAACAAATCGCGTTCAAAGGATGAGAGGCTAAATATTTTGCATACTCTTTCCAATGCCGATGGTGCAGGCATTGCAGCAGCAGCTTCCTGTAACTCCTGCCGTAAATGCTCTTGGTTGTTCTCTACAGATTGATTTTGCTCTTTTGCCGTGTGATTTTCTAAAATACCACGAACCACGGCCAGAGATGCTGATAGATAGCGATAGTTTGCCTCATCCCAATTGCGATTTGTTGTAGCATTCATAGAATAGTCACCTCTGGCGAATCATAACCTCCAGACTGATTCTTCTTGTGCAATGGACTTTCTGCCCCATCTACCTGCACCCGGACAATATAAGTTCCTGGCTTGATGTTTTTGACAGGAATAGTAATTGCATCGGTGTCTTCAGTCCGCGATGCAACCAAGAAAGAGTAAGCGACCGGACTATCACCTGATGCCTCATTGAGTAGCAAAACTACCCGTTGTGCCTTACCAACTTTGGGCTGGAATTTCACGGTCATTTCGGCTGTGCGTAAATTATCGCCGCTATTTTCCACTTGAGCAACAAATGCTGTAATTGTTGGATGAAGGACGAAAGCCGCAACATTTGATTCAACTACATAATCTGTTTGCCCTCCATTGCCCATTGTGAGATGGACAACTTGGACACCTTGCACACTTGCGGATAAATCTGATGGGACTAACAGGCTAATTTGTGTTTCTCTAACATCATGAGGTACTATTAAAGTCTCCGTATTACTTAAACGGATTCGGGTAATCTCACCGCGTAACCGTTTACCACGAATTACTAGTGTTGTACCTGCAACAATAATTTGATCGGTCTTTGCCGGAGCCATAACTTGCTCTATAGTCGGTTGAGACAAGGGCATTATGTAGAAACCTTCAGAATTTTCAGGTTTGCTACTCTCAATTAATACCATTGATGCCAGATAGGTAGCTGAAGGTCGATAGTGTGTTTGTAAAGCAGACCATAATTTAGAAGTTTCTTCCATGTTAAAAAACTCTGGAGTCAGTTTAATCTGCCCAATTTGTTCAGCTAAATCGGATACAGATACACTCGCTACAGCTTGGGAAAAAGCACTTGAGGTATTGGTTGTAGAGGCATTTATCAGAGTATTTTCAATAATATCGGATGTGATAGCTGGTGTTTTGTGTAATAAATGCATTGCATAACCTAGTAAAAGCTCCGACTGAAAATCCTTGGCTCCGTAGGCTGTGAGCAAATAGTGGAGGTCAAGAGCTAGTGGTGGAGTTGGAGAGTGCGGGTTTCCATTAATCCGTGAATGCCTACTCCGAAATTCCTGAGACACCCAATCGACATTGCGATTCTGCGTTACTTGATAGAGAAAGAGGTTAATTTGAGCGCGTTCGTCAGCTTCAACTGAAATTCGATCGGGCGGTAGGGCAGTTACAATTACATCACCAACACTAGCAGCGATCGGATCGCTGACTAAGCCATTTTCCAGCAAGACTTTTAGTACTGCTGTCACGGCGGCTATAGAGAGCACATTACTCATCCTCTTTCCTCATGGCAATAGCACATATTAATCATGTACGCCAGAGTACATTGACAGAATATATTTTGCAAAACTTTAAATATTCTGTAACAGATACTATCGGCACGGCATACAAAAGCACATTGACAACTATTAGTACAGGCTCGCGTAAATCAACTTGGTATATAAAATAACTATAAATCAAGGAAGTTCCCTTGTTAAAAGTAGGCAAAATTCCACAATATTTTACTATTCTGGGTTTGCGCTTTCCCGTTTCATTCCTACCATTTTGTTTGAAGATGCGCCGATAAGACTGATGCAAAACTACAAGCTGTAGCGGCAATTCATGTAAACGCATTTGCAAAGCGTCTCATAGAGTAGCTAGTTCTCTACGAATTCTCCAACATATTACTGGCATGGTATTGGCGCATTATCTCTAAAGGGCAGCCTTACGTAGAATTGGTATGAACACTACTGAAGCTGACAGTCTTGGAGAATTTGCATTAACTTCATCTTAGAAACAAATTTCAACTACCATAAGTCTTAATTTTAAACATTTTATCAAATTGCTAGCATTACTTTAAGTTACTAATATGTTAAGCTGAGTATAATTAGATAAACCGTAAGTAATATATATTACTAGTATTAATCTAGTTTACAAAGTAAGCAATCATATTTGTAATACTAGTAATATCTCTGACTAAAGTTAACACCTTAAAGTAACTAGGATGGGTTGCCGCAGATGAAATCCCCACCTTCTTCAAATTCTTGGATTGGTCGCTTCGTAGGTGATAACGAGCGATACCGTTTAGAAAAACGGTTAGGCGGGGGTGGCATGGGAGATGTCTTCCTGGCAACAGATACCCGTGTAGGTCAGCAGGTAGCGTTGAAGTTGCTCAAAGATACGCTGGTGGCATCACAAGAAATGAGAAAGCGTTTTGAGCGGGAAGTGGCAGTTTGTGCTGCTTTGCAAAGCGACCATATCGTTAAGATTAGTGATTGTGGATTCACCCCGGAAGGCTTTCCATTTTACGTAATGGAATATTTGCGCGGGCAAACGCTCAGACAATTACTGCTACGCGAAAAGCGGTTATCTGTTGGGCGGACGGTGAAAATTATGGCGCAAGTTTGCAAAGGTCTACAGCTTGCCCATCAAGGTGTTACTCTCCAACGGGAGGGCACAAAAAGCACTGAGCATATTCAGGTAGTTCATCGTGACCTGAAACCAGATAATATATTTTTAGTGCCTACAGATTTGGGTGAGTGGGTCAAGGTTTTGGATTTTGGTGTTGCCAAAATTCGGAGTGAATCTTCAGAAAATGCCAATATTACAAATATTACCAGTACCTTTATTGGTACGTTTCGTTATGCGCCTCCTGAGCAAATCCAAAGTGATAAAAACCTGGACGCAAGGGGTGATATTTATAGTTTAGGGATTATTCTTTATGAAATGCTGAGTGCCGCCGATCCCTTTGGTATCAGTATTAAGGGTAGTCATGTCAGCGAGGCTTCTTGGGTATTAGCTCATGCTTATGAGCCACCGAAACCACTGCGATCGCAACCAGGTTGTGAGCATTTGCCGGTACAATTAGAAGCCGTGGTGATGAAATGCCTCCACAAAAACCCGGCTAACCGATTTGCAACGGTAGAAGAACTCAATCAAGCTTTGCAAGCAGCTGCCAAATTTGCCTCTGGACAGGCTACCGGGCAACCGCAACCTTTCTACAATCAAGGTTCAAATCACGAAACTGTTCCCAGACAATCAAACGACGACACTATTCTGCGTCCTCCATCTGGATATAATCAGGGTTCAAATCACGAAACTGTTCCGAGACAATCGAACGACGACACTATTCTGCGTCCTCCATCTGGATATAATCAAGGTTCAAATCACGAAACTGTTCCCAGACCGTTTAACCCGATTCAGCAAAACCAATCTGAGGAAACAGTTTCTCCCCTTCAGCCTAGATACAACCAAGGTTCAAATAACGAAACTGTTCCAAGGCAGTTTAACCCAGTTGAGCAAAATCAACAGAGTCCTGTGAATAATCCAAACACCAGTAAACCGGACGTAACCTTGTATCAACCGCGATCTGGTTCTAATCAAGGCGGACAGCAAGTGCCACCAGATAAAACGTTATATCAACCGCGACCTGGTTCTAATCAAGGCGGGCAACAAGTACCACCAGATAAGACGTTGTTTCAACCGCGACCTGGTTCTAATCAAGGCGGGCAAC
>NZ_JBALBW010000090.1:0-113030 GCF_036919895.1 Nostoc sp. | reverse complement strand
TGACTATATTTCTAGTAGTGCGCCAATTACTCAGTCGAAGTGGTTGGATTTGAGTATGAAGATTCTACTTTAAAAGAAGGCGAATCAACTCACTCTCAAGGTGGTGTAGTATTACGTTTTAGAGGGTTTAAATTTTACTAAATATAATCTATTTATACTTACCAGACTGTTGAAGTTGCTATGGTCGGTACAATCCCTAATGTGACTAATTTTAACCTAACTCTAATATCGATCAAAATCTATGAAAATAAAGTTTTTTTAGAAAGACTTAATTTGCTTAACTTAGGAGTTGCTAAGCAATACTCCCACGCTTTCTGGCTTCTTTGTAGGAAGTTCCGACATTTTTCAAACCAGCTTTAATCATTTGTTGTTCGAGGAGGGCAAAGAAACGCGCTCGATCGCCACCTTTTACCACTGCTTGATTATGGGCTTCGGCGATCGCTACTGGATAGCCATATCCTTTTTGGACTTGTGCTAACATGAGTCCCAGCGCTTGATCTAGCATAGTTGCATTCTCCGCTACCCATGCCGGAACTTCGATTCGGGCGATTTCGGTACCAACGTGGACGTAGCAAAAGTAAATGCTTTGATCGCCGTAGAGTTCGAGAATCGGAGAATTACTCCGCCAAAGGGTGCTGCGTTGTCCTGGTTTTAGTCGGGTTGCCCAAACTGAAGTATCTCGCAACTGTTCAAAAATTTTACAAGGTACTTTTTCTAGCTGATTTGGGCAATGAGTTTTACAGTCTGGCACTGGATGGGGACAAGCCAATAAGCGTAAAAAGTTCATTGTTTCGATGCTGCGAGAGGCGCTAAGATAACCCATCAGAGGAATTTGAGCATCACGCATTTGCTGCCAAGCTTCCAGGATCGGAGGTAAAATGCGATCGCGTGCATCCATCGGTAATTGTTCTAAAAACCAGTAAATTAAGGAACCATCTACCATCGCCAATGCTGGTGCTTCCCCTTTCGCTGCACATGCAAGTTCTGCCAAAACCGTTGTTTCGGAAGCAGTGCGGCGAAAACTCATCCATTCCTCGGTTCTAATTCCCCACTGCCGAGACATATATAAATCTTCTGGGCGATAAAATACTTCTGGCAAACTATCAAGTAGCGGATGGCGGTTTTGTCCGTAGTGTAAGACGACTCTGCCAATATTTAAGAGATAACAGTAAGCAATTTCGTGATGATTGGGGGCAATTTGGGAACCATCGGTAGCGATGACAGTATGAATTTTGGGGGGAACTGGGATATCGATGCAGGTTTCTAGCGGCTCAATTGGGGTAGCATTAGCAAAGAGAATGCGATCGCGCCATTTTTCCTGGCGATCGATTAAATCTTGTTGAGACTCATAAGCATTTTTGAGGTGTTGTTGCGCCAATTCTAAACGCTGGCGACTGGCAGCAGCTTCTAAAGTAAGATGCTGGCTTAAGCCTTGCATTTGTCGCGCCAGTTTTGTTAGATCGAGCATAAAGGTAAGTTAGGAGTTAGGAATTGGGAGTTTTTCTACTTTCTTAGTATTTACCTACATCTTTATAAATCTCTCGCTTCGTTAACATTCCGCCTTGAAATAAATTTCAGGGTTAATAACTAAAGCCCTTTGATTCTCTAAAAATTGATTAAGTAGAGTCATTTTAGTACACTTGAGCTATGAGCCAGGAACTTAAGTTTCGGCGTGATGTTAGTAAGGACAACAATTTGACTGCTACAAATATCTAGGTAACGATCAGCCCTTTGAGAGAATACGGTTGAGTTAAGCATTTATGTCTTCTCTTTGTATTCTTTGCGTTAGCCTGCGGCAAGTCGCTCCGCATCTACGTTAGAATAATTGACTTTGGCAAAGAGTTTTAGCCTTAACTGAACTGTATTGCCCTTTTAGGGTGAAGCCATTAAGAGATTATTGCAACATAATTTATATATTAAAGCCAAGCAGAGAAATCTTTGGCAAACTGAAACAGCGATAACAACTGAATTCGCGGATCGTTTTGGGCATCTTCCCTTTCTGCTTGGGTATTATAGCCCCAGTCTGCAAGGAACAGTTTCACCTCTTCAAGGTCTGTTTGCTGTTGGACTAACTCCAATGTCTTAAGTCTATCTTCTACAAACCAAAGACTAACTGACTTGTTTTCTCCTTCCTGCTTTAATTCTCGCAAAATTTCGTATTTTGGACGCTTGACTTCTTTACCAAAAATTGCTGCTGTCGGTAAATTCACTCCTTGCTGTTTGAGTAACTCTTGTACAAAACGCCCTTCTTTAGTTGTAACAATGTATAACTTAACTCCACTGTCAAGAGTTAATTTGAGTTTTTCTACTACACTCGGATAAAATTTATGCAGACTTAGCCAACCGTCTAAATCGGTGGTAATCCATTCATCCCGTTGATTATCTAGTTTCGCAGCAATTTCTCTGGCTTGTAGCTTGTGATTTAACAAAAGTTTTGGGGCAATGCTTAACCATTCATGAAGAATTTTATCATCAGGAATTTCATCTACCAACGCTTTGATTAAAACGGGCATTTCCCAACCTGTTTCAATTACAGGTCGCAGGCGGTAGAATCTCAAAGCTAAATCATCTGGTGGTGTATCGTTAGCTGGCGACCAAATATCACAATAGGTACGCCACGCTACCTCAAAATATTCAATTAGTCCGTCGCAAATCACTCCATCAAAGTCCAGGGCTAAAATTGTGGGACTACTTGCGGTCATTGTTTTGAGGATGAAACTGCTGTTGTCAGCTTACCCGACAATTTTAAATCATGCAGTAATTTTTGTTAGTCTTTTATAATAGACCCGCTAAATAAGGTACAATCAGCGATTGGCATAAGACAGGAAAATACTAAACATCAATCGGGTCGATCGCAAAAGGTTTGGCGACTGACTCAAGTCATGCGCTTAAATTTCTTTGAAGTAAGCTGTTTGGCTGTTTGGCTTTCTCTATTCTCACTGCGATATCATTGTGCTAATCACAAATTTTCAGGGCTTCTATTACAGCAGTTCCCGCTCTTGTGAGGTACGTTCTTAGTCGTGAAAGGTTATAGGAAGTAGCGGATAGGGGATAAACTGTACTTCATAACAGCAGTAAGTGCTGTATACCACAGAACACTTCTGCAAGAGTTCTTATCCACGCTTTATCAATGTGAATCTGTCGGGAACATCCGCAGCTTGGGGATGTGCCACCTGACTTTACAGTTTTAGATAAACTGGAGGGAATTCTTTGGGTTAACCAGTGGTTAGGTGAAGCCTTGGATACTTTACCTGTAAAGCTTTACGAAAAAGTTCCTTATTCCATGATTTCCCAAACTTTGCAGACATTGCTGAAAGACCCAATTGCTGCTGAGAAAGGCATAGCACAGGGTACTGAAAAATGGCAGCAATTGGCATATCTATTGGGCACTAATGACTACTTGCTACGTCATAGCATCTTAATAGGTCTGCTTTAGTTTTTCTGGTGCAAAAGTTCCATAAGCAGGGAACGAACAACTACCAACTCATCAATCCTGTACTAAGCATAAATACTTGTATACTATATGGTTAGTAGATTCAATCGCAAAAGCGAGCAATGCCGTGTGTGGGTAGCTAATGCATCATTCAAATTTATGAAATCACCTTTTATTATTCAAAGTTGGCAGCGACTACTTAAGTATCTTTTTCCGATTCTCATTTTAATATCTTTTGTTACGGTATTACTGGTAGATAGTTTTACTCCTGCGATCGCACAGCTACCCCGTCAGGAAATTCGCGGGGTTTGGATGACCACCAATGATTTTGACACCCTCAAGGATCGCGAGAAAGTGCAGGATGCCGTGAGTCAATTACGACGGCTGAACTTCAACACAATTTATCCTGTGGTGTGGAATTCTGGTTATGTAATGTATCCCAGTGCGATCGCACAACGTGCAGGTATTCAACCTTTTGTTTACAAAGGTTCAGATGGACATGATATTCTTGCAGACCTGATTAACCAAGCCCATCGTAAAGGACTGCTAGTGATTCCCTGGTTTGAGTTTGGTTTCATGGCTCCCCCAACGTCGGAACTAGCACTAAATTATCCTGATTGGTTCACACAAAAGCGGGATGGTAGTCAAACTTCTATCGGTGCGGCTGGTGAGGTGATGTGGCTCAATCCGTTCCTTCCGCGAGTACAACAGTTCATCACCAACCTTATACTGGAAACTATTACCCAATATGATGCCGATGGTATTCAGTTTGACGATCACATGAGTTTGCCCCATGAATTTGGCTACGACCGATATACAGTTGCTTTGTACACCAAAGAAACCAAAAATCCCCCTCCAACTAATCCCCAAGATGCAGCATGGGTAAAGTGGCGGGCAGATAAAATTACGGCATTCATGGTACAACTTAACCAAGCTGTGAAGCAGAGAAAACCCCAGGCAATTTTTTCTGTTTCTCCTAATTACTATGATTTTGCTTACAAGTTTCACCTGCAAGACTGGCTGAGTTGGATACGACAAAATATTGTAGATGAGTTAATTGTGCAAGTTTATCGTCCAAATCTACAAAGTTTTGTGGCTAATATTTCTCGCCCAGAAATCCAAGAAGCACAAAAAATAATTCCAACTGGAATTGGTATTATGGCTGGGTTACGAAATAATCCAGTTCCCATGCAGCAAATTAAGTCTCAAGTGCGGGCTGCTCAAGAACGCGGTTTAGGCGTAACTTTCTTTTATTATGAAAGCCTTTGGAATGATGCTCTAGAACCCTTAAACGAGCGACAAGTTGGATTTGGAAGTCTCTTTCCATCTCCTGCACTCCGCGCCAGAGTTGAATAACTTTTCTGTTGAATGTGAGTTCGACAAAGTTAATAAAATTCACTTTCAGGGCTTAGGCAAAGGTGAGTATTTTTTCATTGCAAGTGTTGACGTTGCTTCTCTTTGAGAAGCAAAGTAATCTCGTAAAAACTGGGATTACTTGAATAGGCTACGTTTCGCTAGCAATTTTTTATGGCTAATGGTGCGTGTAGCCGCTTTGCAGCTTGTCATCAGACATCACCATTTGCCCTCAAAGGCTCAGATTGAGCATTAAAAATTACAAATTTTTTTGAAATTAGCCCTAAAATAGCTGGTTGAATTTAGTAAAACCCAAAATTATATTAGGTTAACGTTGGGTTTTACTAAATTCAACCAGCCTGATTAGGTGGTATTTGTTCCGGTGGCGTTTCTGCTAGGGGAGCGAGTACCGCGTCCGGCGCAATTTCTTCTACAGAAATCGGTTGCTCATCCTCAATTTCTAAATCTGGTTGCGCTGCTTCCACCAACTCAGGAGATGGGGGATGTGGTGGAATCGCTTCCGGTACACTCTCAGTTTTTTTTTCAGTGTCAGTAGTAACTGTCTCCTCTGCTGGTGGTTCTGGTATGACAATAGTTTTGTCGATAATCTCAACAGCAGGTTGCTCTGATCTTACAGAGGTAATGTCTTCAGGTTTGGGGGTTGTGGGTGGCTTTTTACTCCCAGTCTGTTGCACCTTGTCTTTCGCGCTACTAAAGGTGCTACCCAGACCTTTTTGCAACTGAACCAGCCGTTCCTGAAGGGACAACTTATTCACCTGTTCTTGAATGCCAGTTTTTACCGTCTCAGCACTGGGTACTTGGGTTTGTTGTACCTGCGGGGTCAGTTGGCGACGTAATGATAGAGTTTGCCAGCCAAACCAGACCAAAAGAGCCACACTAGCCACATGACCCAGCAACAAACCTCCAGTAATGCGTGGTGCAAATACCCATAAAACCAAAGCGTAGAAAAGTCCTACACCACTCCAGATAAAATCATTCTTGCGGTGGATTTCTGGGAAAAAGAAAGCTGCTATGTAAATGGCTAAACTACCAAGACCCACTACCAAAGCTAGGACAAATGCCAGCATTATTTGGTTACTCCTTACTGCGTCTTTTAATTATTTCAATTTTGCAAATTTTGCCAGTCAATTGTTGATTTAGATACAATTTAAAATTAATTATCCATGTTAGTTGTGGATTTTTGTCGTTTATATCAAGTCTTAAGGTCTTCTTTAGGGGAGAACGGAAAATATCGGACTACCCTTATAGGTAAAGGATCTGCAAGAGTTAGCCAGAAATTTTTTATGACACTACAAAGCTTTGGTGTGATTGGATTAGCCGTTATGGGCGAGAACATCGCTCTCAATGTGGAGCGCAATGGCTTCCCAATTGCAGTTTACAACCGCTCCCGCGAAAAAACGGATGCGTTTATGGCGCAGCGTGCGCCAGGAAGGAACGTCAAAGCCGCTTTTACTTTGGAAGAATTCGTCGCCTTATTGGAACGTCCCCGCAAAATTCTAGTAATGGTGCAAGCTGGTAAGCCAGTGGATGCGGTGATTGCTCAACTCAAACCCTTGTTAGACGAAGGCGATATCATTATCGACGGTGGCAACTCTTGGTTTGAAGATACGGAACGACGCACTCAGGAATTAGAACCCGCTGGGCTTCGGTATCTTGGTATGGGTGTCAGTGGCGGTGAAGAAGGGGCGCTGAATGGCCCATCTCTGATGCCTGGAGGTACAACAAGCTCTTACGAGTTTCTATCACCAATTTTCAACAAAATTGCTGCCCAAGTCGATGATGGCCCTTGTGTAACCTACATTGGCCCTGGTGGTTCTGGCCACTATGTGAAAATGGTACACAACGGCATTGAGTACGGCGATATGCAGCTAATTGCTGAAGCCTACGATTTGCTGAAAAATGTCGCTGGATTAAACCCCAGTCAGCTACATGATGTGTTTGCTGAATGGAACACCACCGATGAACTGGATTCATTTTTGATTGAGATTACGAAGAATATCTTCCCGTATATTGACCCAGAAACAAATAAACCCCTGGTGGATTTGATTGTTGACGCTGCGGGTCAAAAGGGAACTGGACGCTGGACTGTGCAAACTGCATTGGAATTGGGAGTTGCTATTCCCACAATTACAGCAGCAGTTAATGCCCGGATTATATCTTCGATTAAAGAGGAGCGGGTTGCAGCATCTAAAGTCCTCACAGGCCCCAGTGGCAAGTATGACGGGCAAACTAAGGACTTTATCAATAAAGTCCGTGATGCTCTCTATTGCTCAAAAATCTGTTCTTATGCTCAAGGGATGGCGTTGCTATCCACAGCTTCCAAAACATATAACTGGAATTTGGATCTGGGCGAAATGGCGCGGATTTGGAAAGGTGGTTGTATTATTCGCGCTCGCTTTTTGAATAAGATTAAGAAGGCTTTTAGCGAAAATCCAGCATTACCTAACCTGTTATTAGCTCCCGAATTTAAGCAGACAATTCTTGACAGACAGACTGCTTGGCGGGAAGTGATTGCAACCGCTGCAACAGTTGGAATTCCAGTCCCCGCATTTAGCGCATCCTTGGATTATTTTGACAGCTATCGCCGCGATCGCTTGCCTCAAAATCTGACTCAAGCACAACGCGACTACTTCGGCGCACATACCTACCTGCGTCTTGATAAGCCCGGAAGTTTCCACACTGAATGGGTTCCTATTGCTGAAGCTAAGAAGTAAGCTTTTGCACATCTGTATCAAAATATTGTGAAAGGTTAGTCAGTTTTCTAAATACAGATTTAAAAGTGGCTCTGAAATTCAGAGCCACTTTTTTTAACGTCAGTAGGTAGGCAAGAAAATTTATAAATATATAGTGAAAAGTTAACTAGAGCTATTAGAGTCAAACTTGATAGGTTTTATACCGTAGTTACCCTTTTCTCTCCTAACTTTAACGCCATCAATAACAGCATAAGCGAGCTTGAGCGTGGATAAGTGAAGGAGCGATCGCCATTTTCCACGCTCAAGCAAAACTAATCTAGCTTCTACTTACGTACTAAATTGAGAAGTTCTTTAGGAGAAGCAAGCAAGTCAATCGCTACGAAGAAGATTTTGCCTTGGGGATCGAGCAAAAACCGCCATGCAATATTCATTCCCACACTCGCACCGAACCAAGGGGTTTGGACTTTACCTGTGACTTTAACTTGAGTATAGTTATCTTCCACTGGCTCAGATATACCACGCTCTGGTATCATCCTTAATCCCTGGCATTCTTCACGCATATAAGCGCGGATTGCATCTTGACCAATAATTGGTCTTTCAAAGGGAGGTTGCAAAGCACCTTCAGAAATAAATAGAGCAACAGCGGCATCAAAGTCGTTGGCATTCATGTTGTTGATATAGCCAAGCACTGTAGGGTTGGTGATACCCTCAATGGTGACTTTAGTCCGAAATGCTGGTGCAGTGGGTGGAGACACAGGCTCTGAGACTTTTTTGTAACTACCGGGAGCATTCGGGTCAAATCCCATGCTCACTACAGTATTGCGGAGAATTGTGATTTGTTGACCGGAATCAGCATTCCTGATTGCTTCTAATACATCAGCAGCCTTGGCAGAAAGTTTGTAGCCTTCTGGAATAGGAGCGACAATTCCCTGAGCCATCCATTCTCCTAACTGATACCAGAAGCCCAACTTAATGTTCACGGTGAAGGATGCATAGGAACGACAGAGGGGAGCGTCAGCACGGTTAGCTAAATCATACATAACTCGTGTTTGAGCCTCGAAAGGCATCTGCTTAATTTGTTCGAGTAAGCCTTGTGCGAGGATCATGTTAGCTGCTCCGGGAGCGGCAACCGTAATACTTCTACCCATCTCGGTATAAGCAAACCAGAGTAATGCTAGTTGATCTTCAGCATTGAGTTGAGAGAATGATTCGACAACTGCTGGAACAACATCAGCAACTAACGTGCCGGGAAAAATACTTTGAGCCGACTTGATGGTAAAAGACATAGCAGATATTCCCAAAAAAAAATTACGGTTCTATTAAGGACTTCCAGTTAAAAAAATATCCCAATGTAGGGGCGCAAGTCCTTGCGCCCCTACAAATCTAGAAATAATTTGGGATAACTTATTTTTTGCAAGTCCCTTAGAATGTGAAGTCCAATGTGCAAAGACGTAAGTAAATGCGTTTAGCTGTTAATAAAGTCACTAAACAGTCTGGGTATAGGGCATTTTAGATATGCTTTACCAAAGCGGGGTTGAGTTTGGATACTCGGCAAAGCACATTGAAGGCCCAACTGCATGGTTATTTAGAAAACCTTGATTAACAGTGGTTTAACGCATTTATCTGGATTTTGTATCTTTGTGTAAAGAAATATAACAATTCCGTTACAAATAAGCAAGGCTTCTTCACTTTTACTTTGATAATTTTTGTTTATAAAAGTTATAAGTTTTACTGAAGCTCTATTCAAGGCAATTGATGTCTTTGTATGAATTGACTTTCAAGAGCGTTCGCACATCAAACAATCCTTCACTGGACTTATTGCGCCGTCCTATACATCGCTTATCTTCTCGCACAAATCCGAAATACCCTACCTAATTAGTACGGTTGTTACCACCTGTTGCATACTATCAAGTATTTGCAAAAAATATTTACAATACGTTATATTAATTTACAGATAACAAATAAAAAGTTCACTATTGACCAACGCAGTCAACTCAACAGATTTATGTTTTGGCAATGATTGGTTTTGTCTTACTCATTGCCTTGGAAGTTTTCACCGGACAAACTAGCTTTTAGAGAAGAGACTTCAGATTTACAAATTTTCTCCAGTTGACAAATAAAACAATTTAGAGGCAAACTGATGAAAACTGATTTTGATTACCCCAGAAAAGATTTGATTGGAGCAGTCGTTTTTAGACCTGATTTCAACAATTTTGAGACCATCAATGCAAATCAAGCATGGTCATTGTTTTTCAGTGCCGGTCAAGACGATAAGGGACTGGGACAAGAAATTGAATTAGGCAGGTTTTTTACCAACCTCTTAATCGCTATTGGAGTAACTGGAATTCTGTGGGCGATTTACTTCAGCCAATTAGGATGAGCAAGTGAGTTCACTTCTAGTATGTGGTAAATTCAATGGAGGTCTTGGATTTGGATACCAGGACTTTTTTTAACTGTTTAATACGTCTAAAAACTCTGTTTAGCTTTGGAAAAAATTCGATGTTGATTGGATTTATAAAGCTTCCTAATTTGTCAAGGTACTGTGGATACATGGGTTTAGAAGTAGCAGAAATTGTTTCTAAACATCTGGCAGTTCAAAGTAAAACATACGTAATTCAAAATAGAAGGATATTGATAAATCAACTTTTAAAGTCTGGTCTAGATTCTCATACAGCAAATCGAACTGTTACTGTACTTATATCAAGCCCGGTTTTACAATTAACCAATAAAAACCAGTTGGCAATTAGTTGTAAGGGATAGTAACTGTAAAGGCATTGAATAACGATATTAGACCTGCCTGAAAAGAGCTACGTTGATACACAACATAATTGTTGTGTACGGTGCGTAATAGCCCTTTCAAGGTGATTCCTAAAATATATTATTTTTTCTATCAGCGTTCCCTATGCCTCTGCGGTTTAAAAAAAATATTTAACCACAGAGGCACAGAGAACACAGATAAAAGAGCTTAAACAGAAATTTATTGACTAAAAATTTCACCTATGTTGAAAAAGCTAGTCTTAAAATACTTTAATTATTACAAAAATATAGGGATGATAACCTGTTAAAGGTAGGCAATACTTTCGCCATTACTATTCCCCAGTTCAACGCAAACAGCGAATTGCTTCTAATAAACCTCTAGCTTTATTCAGCGTCTCTTCGTATTCTTTCTCTGGCTCAGAATCAGCTACCAAACCTGCACCAGCTTGCACGCTAACCGTCTTGTCATGTACTACCATTGTGCGAATTGCGATCGCAGTATTTAATTGTCCTTCAAAATCGTAATATCCATACACACCAGAATAAACACCCCGACGGCTAGACTCTAACTCGTGGATAATTTCCATTGCCCGAATCTTGGGTGCGCCACTGACTGTACCTGCTGGAAAGCAAGCTTTCAATAAATCCCATGCTGTTTTATCAAGTGCTAATTTACCCACAACATTGCTGACAATGTGCATCACATGAGAGTAGCGCTCAACTACCATCAATTCATCAACTTTGACGCTACCGTTTTCACAAACACGCCCTAAATCATTCCGTCCTAAATCTACAAGCATCACATGTTCAGCAACTTCCTTGGGATCTTCGAGTAAATCTTGAGCGAATGCTGCATCTTCCTGGGTAGTTTTACCCCGTGGACGTGTCCCAGCAATGGGGCGTACTGTTGCTAGAACTCCACCATCTGGATCGGTTTCGGCTTTCACCATCACTTCAGGACTGGAACCGATGATTTGCCAATTTTGGAAGTTAAAGTAAGCCATGTAAGGCGAAGGATTTATCTGACGTAGTGAGCGATAAAGGGCAAAGGGATCGCCTGTGTATGCTGTTGATAGTCGCTGAGAAATTACTACTTGAAAGATGTCGCCGGCTGTAATATATTCTTTGGCCTTTTGGACGCTGGCACAAAAATCAGGGCGGGTAAAATTACTTTTATACTCCTCTGCCCCTCTGCTCCCCTGCTCCTCTGCCCCTCTACTTCCTGGCGGTTTCCATTCCAATCGAGTTTTTTCTGGGGATAGGGGGAGAGATAGCTTCTCGAGCATTTGGGTGACGCGATCGCCCGCTTGTTGATAGGCTGCGTGTAAATCTACATTGGGGTCGCGTAAATCAGCATAAGCGATCGCCCAAATTTTTCGCTTCACCTGGTCAAAAATCAATAGGTGGTCTACCTGCATCCACAACCCATCAGGGATATTTCGTTCATCTTGTGGATATATTGGCACGCGCGGCTCAATCCAGTTAATCAATTCATAACCCCAAAACCCAAACAATCCGCCAATCCCTGGCGGTAGCTGTGGTAACTTGACTGGGTGATAAGGTGCTAAACATTGGGCTAAAGTTGTAAAAGGGTCGCCTGCAAAAACGACCTGCGAACCATCGCGGTTTAATTGGGTGGTGCGATCGCCCCTTGCTTCCAAAACCCAAAGTGGATCGCACCCCACTAAACTATAGCGTCCTAGTTTTTCCCCACCTTCTATCGATTCCAACAAAAAGCTATAGGGCTGACCTGCACAGACTTTATACCAAGCAGATACGGGCGTATCTAAGTCCGCTACCCATTCTTGATATACCGGAACAAAGTTGCCTTGTAGAGCTAGCTGAGAAAATTCAGAGAAATCGGGGAATACCATAAATAGCTAAGGGATTGGGAATTGGGGATTGGGGATTGGGGCTTGGGGATTGGGGCTTGGATATGGGTCTAGGGCATCCGGCATGGGGCATTGGGTATTAAGAAAACTTTTTTTAGTCCCTAGTCCCCAACTCCCAGTCCCTAGTCCCTAGTCCCCAGTACCTAGTACCCAGTCTCCAATCCCCAGTCCCTATTCCCTATGCGTCGTGGGTAGCTTTACCACTGAACTTGAGTTGTGATGGATTGGGGTTTTGCCCAATACTGCGTGGGACGTAACGCACTTTTTCACGACCTGCATTCACTTTTTCGGGGAAGACACCATCGGCTGGGTGAAGTAAGGTAGTTTCTCCGTTGGGCAAAATCCGGTAAATTTTGTAATCTGTGATTTTGATTTTACGGAGTTGCTGACCGCCCAAAGCGAGACATTGTTCTTTGCGGGCTAAATACAGCAGGTTTTCACCTTTTTGCATAGTAGCAGCACCACCTGTAGGCAATTCAAAAACTTGCTCTTTCGGGCTAGTCCAAGTGATAGCGTACTTTTCTTCAACTATTGCTTTGTTTAGCAAGCCACCGGTGCTGCCAGCAAATAGCGGGGTTTTTCCAGAGAGTGTTTCTGCCATAAAGATTGATTCTCTCAACGTTTTTAGGGAATCCTAACACTGCAACCAGGATCGTGTTGCGATCGCGTTATAGACTGTAACAGTTTTTAGTGTTTTAGTCATTTTTTAAAAGCCAATGCCCCATGCTCAATGACAAAGGACTAATCCCTATTTACTCTTGACTTTTGCCCGCTTTTCCTCGTGGCTATTCTGAACAATCGGGATAGTGAAGTGAAACTGGCTACCCCGATCTTTGCCAGTTGACTCTGCCCAAATTTTTCCACCCCAGCCATTAACAATTTGACGACAAATAGCTAAACCAAGTCCAGTCCCGCCAGTGGTGCGGCGTAGCGCTCCCTCTTCCTGATAGAAGCGGTCAAAAACGACTTCTAAACGATTCGGTTCGATGCCGCGTCCTGTGTCAGCCACAGTCACCTCGACCATTTGATGGCTGTTAGAAATCGCTTTAATAGTGATTTCTCCTTCAGAGGGCGTAAATTTACAAGCGTTGTCCATCAGTTTTGCCAGTACCTCTACTAGCCAATCACCATCAGCCCTAACCAAAGGAAGGTTTTCAGCAATTTGAGTCTTGATTTGGGGCGGCTTTTCCGTTGAGGAACGGCTGCGATTGCGACTGAGTGATAAATCTATACACTCTTGTAAAGTGAGAGATTCTGGATGCCATTGCACTCTACCGCTTTCTAAGTTGGAAAGTGTGAGAAAATCTTGTACCAATTTTCGCATCCGTTCTGAGTCGGAAAGCGCAGTGTTAAGCATAATCTGCTGCAACTCCAAGGGCATATCTGGCTCACTAGCGAGACTTTCTAAGCACACTTGAATGGTAGATAGGGGAGTCCGCAGTTCGTGTCCAGTGATGGCTATCAGGTTGCTGCGGGTGCGATCTAGGGCTTCTAGCTGCTGGTTAAGTTCTTCTAGGTTGGCGTAGGCTTCCGCTTGGATCAGGGCTGCTCCGACTTGGGTGGCGATCGCTTCTACCAAATCTAATTCCCCAGGTTGGCACTCGTGCGGTGGCATCCGGCAGTAATGTAACTCCACAATGCCCAATAATCGCCCCTGATAAAATACTGGTTCCATCAGCCAAGAACGAATAGCAAATTTTTTGGCAATCAAGGAAAGTCCTGGGGAATTGTTCACACGAGGGTCATTTAGCGTATCGCTAATACAAACACCTTCGCCTTGTTGCACGATGTCCTGAAAGAGGGAATTTTTCTCTAACTCCCAGGTTTGCCCATGAACCGATAAAATACCGGGATTCAAAAACTCGTGTTCAATGATGGCTTGGCTATCTGTAGCTTGAGCGCGGTAAATTAGACAGCGACAAGCTTCTAGGTGTTGTCCTAATTCTTGCGCTGCCACTTGCAGAACTTCATGAGGATCTAGCGATCGCCGAATCGCAGTACTAATTGAATTGACTAATCGTTCTTTTCGTGCTTGAGCAGCAATGGAACGGTAGGCTTTGTGCAATTTGTACTGACTAGCTTGCAAATAAGTTACTAAGCGCTGCACAAAGGGATCTGTATCGATATCACAAGCATATTCGTTAAACTGTTCTGCCCCAGAGTTGCTTCGCGGCTGTCCAATACCAAACCTCTGACGGGCTTCCTCAATTTTATTTGCCAGTTCGGGTCTGTAAACCAAAATCCTGTCTAACAGCAATTCGGCTGCTTTGAGGCTAACTCCCCTTTCTGATGTCCAAACTCCCTCAAATCTTCGGGCTGTGTCTATATCTAGATTAGGGCTTAGTTCTGGTAGTTGCTTGTTTTTAGCAATAGAACCAAGGCTTTCTCGACAAACGAGACAAGTTGCATAATTGTCAGCAATCACCACCAAATGCCACTCATGACTTAAACCGTCCTTTGGTTCAAAAGCGATCTTTTCGTAGTATTCCGAACTGTTGGTAAAATCCGTTTCTGGAGCAGATAATACGTATATTTGATTACTTCGCAAGGCAAGTCGCTGATAGCGATGAGCTTCTTGGCGGTAGAATCGCTCTCGCTGAAAACTAGCAATTACAAGGGGTTGGGCTAAAGTCGCAGCCAAAACTTGATCTTCCATCGCGTGGGAGAGCGCCGTTAGTGAAGCCTTAAAATATAGCTGGGGCCGCAAGTATGGTAGGGACTTTAGCAGATCACTCAGCACAGAAGTCGAAATGCTCATGAATTATTGTTAAACGCTCAACCTCGATCAGATCCACGTCACAGCTGCATTGTACAAATTCCAAGGGACTCTCAAGTTAAATAGAGAGTTGCAATATGTAAAGAACGCTAAAATGCGCTTTTCGCCCAAACAGGCGCAACATTTTGTTACCAAATTTATTTGTTGATTGACAACCTACTACGCCCAATATACATTCTTGACTAACTTGGAAATATCTTTGCACAGGTAAAATTTGGTAAATCTAAGTACCAAGACAACTAATTGCTATATCTTTTTGACTTTATTTTCACAAACGACCACCGACAATTAAGACTTCATACGTCGGCGTAGACCGACGTAGACATCGCCCAATTGAGATTCATACCAAATAAATTTTCTTACCCAAAAACCATTACTGCCGTATAAATCAATCCATAATTATTGATTAAAGTAAATTAATCAATTAGCGATCGCTAATTTGTCTAATTAAACACCACAGATATTCAAGACAAAATCATATAATAGTTTAGGGAAGAAATACTCTCTTTACCCAATAAGAAGCGGAAATTTCGCATTTTTGCTGAGTATATTATATATCTCGTATCTTGAGAAAATTCAACAACTAGAGAATTATCTAAAAATCCCAGCTTTCTGTATTGAGTTTAGACTTATACAATATAAATTTATAAATATTTACTTATATGGATTTGAGTGTTGCTATGTTGTCAGCAGGACATAAGAATTATTTTGGCTAGAATAGCTCAAACAAGTTTTTAGAGAGCGGATTTTTTCTCCAAATACCACAAAATCTACAACCTGTACACGGAACTTTGGCTAATGACACCGGATACGCTAATGACCCCGGAAAAAATTTTCCTGGATGGAAAAACTTTTATTCCTGCTGAACAATTACCTATCCCGGAGTGGCCTTGTGTTGTGAGTGAAAGATCGCAACCGACACTGACGGTTAAAGATGATGATTTATTTTTCGTGACAGATACTATCGGGAATATTTCTGGCTGTTCCCTCAACGATGGCAATCCCAGTATGGGGCTGTTTTGTTGTGATACAAGATTTCTGAATCGCTTGGAGTTGCAAATTGAAGGGCGATCGCCTGTACTCCTCAGTAGTACTGCCGAAAAAGGGTTTTCCCTCTCAGCTTTGTGTACTAACCCCAGAATCGACGAACGCCTCAGAGCCGAAACTATCGGAATTCGGCGAGAAATAGTCCTCAATGGCGCACTATTTGAAGAAATAGAGATATCTAACTACAGCACAACAACTGTTAATTTTGAACTAAGTCTTAGCTTCGATGCAGATTTTGTTGATTTGTTTGAAGTCCGGGGTTATGACAGAGAAAAACGAGGTAGGCTTTTACGTCTAGTAGAACCGACGACGGAAGAAGGAATCATCGATGCCGTTTCATCAGTACCCAAAGACCCATCAACTTTTAGGGAAGAATCCTTAACACTAGCCTATCAAGGTTTGGATGGATCGGTGATGGAATCTCGGATTTTATTCCAACATCATCAACCAGACTCTTTCAAAGGTTACACTGCTGTTTGGCAGCTAGAGTTGGCTTCTCACGAAACCCAAAAACTGGGTTATCGAGTGAATATGTTGAAAAATAACCAATCCAGTTCAACTGTAAGTGCCGCCACTACATTAGGACAGGCGAAAGCTGCTGAATTGATGGAGGAGCAAAACTGGGTACAGCAAATTACCCGCATTAGCTCAGATAAAAGCACCTTCAATCGAGTGATTGAGCGGGCCGAGCAAGATATGTATTTGTTGCGCCAGTCTTTTGGTAAGCATAAGACTGTTTCGGCGGGAGTGCCGTGGTTTTCTACGCTATTTGGGCGGGATTCGCTGATTACAGCTTCCCAAACCTTGATGTTAAACTCGCAAATCGCCAGAGAAACTCTGATATTACTGGCGACATACCAAGGAAAGAATGACGACGAATGGCGCGAAGAAGAACCGGGTAAAATTTTGCACGAGTTACGTTTGGGAGAAATGGCTCGTTGTCAAGAAATTCCCCATACACCATACTACGGTACAGTTGATGCAACTCCCCTGTGGCTAATGTTGTATGCCGAACATTATGCTTGGACTCACGATCAAGAACTCTTAGAGTTACTTTGGCCCAATGCTCTAGCAGCAATGGAGTGGATCGATCGCAATACCCAACAAACCAGTTACCTCGGCTACTTCCGTAAATCTAAACGCGGTCTGGTTAACCAAGGTTGGAAAGACTCTGGTGACTGTATTGTAGACCACAAGGGAGAATTAGCTAACGGCCCAATTGCTCTTTGTGAGGTGCAAGCTTATGTCTATGCTGCAAAAATGCGCCTTGCAGAAATAGCGAGGATGAAAAAGCGCCTTGATTTGGCAGATCGTTGGCAAGAAGAGGCTAGAAGTCTCAAGGTTCGTTTTAATCTAGATTTTTGGGTGGAAGACCAAGATTTCTGCGCCTTGGCTTTGGATGGAGATGGCAAACCAGTAGACAGTATTACCTCAAATCCTGGTCATTGTCTGCATTTGGGTCTTTTCACTCATGAAAGAGCCTATAGTGTAGCAGAACGGTTGCGAGCGCCAGATATGTTTAATGGTTGGGGCATTCGCACCCTCAGCAGTTTGTCACCCGCTTACAATCCAATGGGTTATCACACTGGTTCGGTTTGGCCCCATGATAACGCTCTGATTGCAATGGGATTGCGATCGCTGGGTCTGATCGATCAAGCCCTGGAAATTTTCCAAGGTTTATTCGATATGACTAGTCGGCAGCCTTACCAACGTCCTCCAGAACTATTCTGCGGCTACGAACGGAACGGTGATAATGCCCCTGTACAGTATCCAGTTGCCTGTACTCCCCAAGCTTGGGCTACTGGTAGTGTCTTCCAACTGCTGCAAATGATGGTCAACTTAGTACCTGATGCTCAAAATAACTGCTTGCGAATAATTGACCCTGCTTTGCCAGAATCGATTAATCGTCTGTCATTTCATAATTTGCGAGTCGGCCCCACCATCCTCGATTTAGAATTCGAGCGTTCTGGGACTACGACTGCTTGTCGCGTTGCCAAAAAACGGGGCAATTTGCGGGTAGTTATCGAAGCATAGAAAGAGTAGGGAGTGGTGAAGGATCTACTCCTTATTTTATGATTGGTGCGATCGGCATGACTTGAAATTCAGCACAGGGCTTTTTGCTACCATCCACTCCAACGTAGTATTATTTTGCTTCATCGCTAGTGTGTAGATTTCTAAATAATAGATCGCAGGTTATTCTATGCTAGTAACCTACAAGCAGGTAACTCCTGCTACTCATAACAGAAGAATATTGCCATTACTAGCTGTTACTGGGTTGTCCAGTAGCTTCGCTGAGTGCTTCACAAATTATCTCATCACTCACACCATGCCGTTTCAGGCTGGCAATCAATGTAGAAACAGTATCACCATCAAGTCGCTCAAGATCAACTCTCAGTCCTTGTCCGATATAAGCACGAACTAGTGGCTGATAACCAGAAAACCCTAACAATGGTGCTACTCGCTTTAAATCCTCAATCACATCTTCGGGAATGCGAATTGTGATTGTTGTCATTGGACGATTTTTGTCGAGTCGCTTTTTTAAGACTTCAGCTTTCATAATATTCACGTTCCTTGCGCGTCGCTTTCCGAGCCGAGATAATCCGAATCATGTCGTTTTCACGCTCAATGTAGACGACGTACAGAAGATTCCATCGTCTGTCCAAGCCAATCACAGCATCCCGCTCCTCATCATTCCGGCTTGCATCAACCACCACTAGAAACGGATCGAAGAAAGCTTCTACGGCTTGCTGAAATGTTATGCCGTCATGATTGCTAGGATTAATCCAAGCTTTCTCCTCGTTCCAAATAAAGGTGATACCATTAAGCACGAAAAAAACATCCATACCTCATAGTCTAGGCAAGATGTATTTACGTTGTCAATACGCTTTTTTTTTAAACTTACAGTTACAATTCAGGGCTAAATCTTGATGCGTGCCAGAACCTTGCAGTACTCACAACTCAAATTTGTGCCAAGTGGACAACAAAATGTTAACTTACCAGCCTACCAACGCGATCGCCTCAAATTCAATAATGCTAATAAATTTCTGTTGAAATAAGCGTTAAGGATGCAAAAACAACAATGATTTACACCCTAACTCATAACCTACAGACGCGATTAATCACTTCTCCTAACTAACCTTTTTACGCTTACGCTTCCTCTGAATTTTCACTCTTACGTCCTGGGGATGCTTCGTAAAGTGCATCGAGATGTTGACGCGCATCTTCAACGTTAATCGAACGCATTACCAAAAGTGGCTCTTTAATTAAGTTGCCCGCGCTATCTAATAACTCTGGATGGGGTACAAACCGTTTCTTCGATGAATAATAACCATAGTTACCTTGATTATTCACTGGCGAGGAATTCGTTGGGTAAGTTCGCTCACGATCAAAACTGAACATTATCAGGTTACGAATTAGGTTGCCAACAGCCATAAATGCAAGGATTGTAAAAGCAAGAATGTAAAGTAGGTGTAACATTAGATTTTCCTCCAGAACAGCAATTTTTAAAACTTTATTTTGTAACGCTTTGTTTCGCCGATACTGTTACTCACAGTTGAGACGACTATTTGACGCACTTTTATGCGCTTACACTTATATGAAGCTATTTGTCAACCGTTATTCCACTTACGGTAACATAGGATACATTATTTTGTTAATCCAAATAATGTTAAGAAATTGTTAAGCTTTTTGTACTATCTCTTTAATGACTGATTTAGCGTTTTGTGCTTAGACATTGCTAAGTAGTCTGCGGAATCTAATTAGACTCACGCCCTTGACGAAAGCGCATTGCGACATTCCAACACTCTGTTACTAATTGATGCCAAGGCATTAATGTTGCCATATCAATCCCGACTTGTTTATCGGTAGCAGCAAATAGCATCTTTGCCGTACTTAGTTCTTCTTGCGCTTGTTTAACACGTAAGAGCAAATCAGATTGTTCTTGGTCACTCATAAATGATAGCTGCTCAGTTTCGAGTAAATGGCGCGATCGCGTAAACCAATGCTGAAAATCTTCTAGCAGAGGTTCTAAAACCGTTTTCAGCAACTCAGTCCCTGGTAAATTTGAGTCTGACATAAATGAGAAGGATATTTCCAACTTTCTTACTAATATTAACGTTATTTACGTTTCTTAACATTATTTTTATTTATTATCATCTGATAATTTTGAAAAACGCAACAAAATGTAACAAATGACACAGAATTTATTATATAGTCTTGCTATCTGGTTTGTACAGTTCTTTTAGGAAGTATCTATATATATGGGAGGTATTTGACACCAACTTGCAATTTATCAGATAACTTAGCGATGTCTACGACGGGCTATTCGGTGTCGCCTGGAATCCTGAATTTAGTACTCAGCTAACCGATAAAAAATTTATCTTTATCCCCGGCGAGCAATTAATTTAGTAGTTGGAAGATAAAGCTGAACTGGCAAAAACCAAAATCGTTATAGTTGAGTAAGCCTACAGATTCAGATAAATCACCTTTTGTAATCACCTCGCCAACGGTTCAGCAGCCAATGTCGCCAAATTCATCAAATCAATCACAACAGTCAGAACAAGTTGAAAAAATCTATTTACCGCGTACCAGCGAATCGGAGAACTTAAAAAAGATTCGTCACACTGCTTCTCATGTAATGGCAATGGCGGTACAAAAGCTGTTTCCCAAGGCGCAAGTTACAATCGGCCCTTGGATAGAAAACGGTTTTTACTACGACTTCGACAATCCAGAACCATTTAGCGAAAACGATCTCAAAGCCATCAAGAAAGAGATGGTGAAGATTATCAATCGCAAATTGCCAGTAATTCGGGAAGAAGTCAGCCGAGAAGAAGCCGAAAGTCGGATTCAGGAAATTAAGGAACCTTACAAGCTAGAAATTCTGGCAGATATCAAAAACGAACCAATCACGATTTACCACCTGGGGAATGAATGGTGGGATTTGTGTGCCGGGCCTCATCTGGAAAATACCAGTGAATTAAACCCGAAAGCAATTGAATTAGAAAGCGTTGCGGGCGCTTATTGGCGCGGGGATGAAACCAAAGCCCAATTACAACGCATCTACGCCACCGCTTGGGAAAGTCCAGAACAACTTGCTGAATATAAGCGGCGCAAAGAAGAAGCGCTACGGCGAGATCACCGCAAACTAGGGAAGGAACTGGGATTATTTATATTTTCCGATCTAGTAGGGCCGGGTTTACCTTTGTGGACACCCAAAGGCACTTTGTTGCGGAGTACTTTAGAAGACTTCCTGAAGCAAGAACAGGTAAAACGGGGTTATTTATCTGTAGTAACACCTCACATTGCCAGAGTAGATTTATTTAAAACCTCTGGACATTGGCAGAAATATAAAGAAGATATGTTCCCTTTAATGGCAGACGATCAAGAAGCTGCTGCACTGGAACAGGGCTTTGTTATGAAGCCGATGAACTGCCCCTTCCACATCCAAATATATAAGAGTGAGTTACGCTCTTATCGGGAACTACCGATGCGACTGGCGGAATTTGGTACTGTTTACCGTTATGAACAATCAGGGGAATTGGGCGGTTTAACGCGGGTGCGCGGTTTTACTGTGGATGATTCTCACCTGTTCGTTACCCCAGAACAGCTAGATAGCGAATTCCTCAGTGTGGTGGATTTGATTTTGTCGGTATTCAATAGTCTGCAACTGAAGAACTTTAAAGCTAGACTCAGTTTCCGCGATCGTGCTAGTGATAAATACATCGGTTCCGATGAAGTTTGGGACAAAGCCGAAGGTGCAATTCGCCGGGCAGTTGAAACTTTGGGGATGGAACATTTTGAAGGGATTGGAGAAGCGGCTTTTTATGGCCCCAAACTTGACTTTATCTTTAGTGATGCCCTAGATCGGGAGTGGCAATTAGGAACTGTGCAAGTAGATTACAATTTGCCAGAACGCTTTGAGTTGGAATACGTCGCTGAAGATGGGGTTCGCAAACGTCCAGTAATGATTCACCGTGCGCCTTTTGGTTCACTGGAAAGGCTAATTGGGATCTTAATTGAAGAATATGCGGGCGATTTCCCTTTGTGGTTAGCACCAGTGCAAGCTAGATTACTCCCAGTGGGTGATACACAGCTAGACTTTGCTAAAGATGTGGTGGCGAAGATGAGAACGTCAGGCATCCGTGCAGAAGTTGATACCAGTGGCGATCGCTTGGGTAAACAGATTCGCAATGCAGAGAAAGAAAAAATACCCGTGATGGCAGTGGTGGGAGCTAAGGAAGTGGAAACTAATACTTTGAGTATCCGTACCCGCGCCTCTGGAGAATTGGGAGTTATCCCTGTTGATGAGGTGGTGGATAAGATGAAAGATGCGATCGCTAAGTTCGAGAATTTCTAAAATCTAACCGCAAACGCGCACTAATTATATATTGGTGTGCGTTTTGTCTAGCTGGTAGGTTTTGGTAAAGGTGCGATCGTAACGTATTTAATTTTAACTTTTCACGGGATTTGGAAGGTCAGAAAGTATCACAGACAACAAAACTTTTCTCAATCACCGCACTCAATAAAACTTTCCGATTTATTCAAGACTGATAGGATTAATTTAAAGACTTGTGGAATCTGCTCTTCCTAAACAGACTGGACTTGCATCAATTAATGTCAATAATTTTTGACTAACATTATGAACCGCTTTACCTCTATTTTGCTGGCTGGCTTGATAGCATCTGCATCAGCTTTAGCTATTTCTCCAAAAGCTGGGGCTAATACACCAGCGTCTTATCTTGCTGAGTTAGATAACTACAGCTATCAACACAATGATGATGGTAACTACGAACGTCAGAGTCGTCATTACAGAAATGGTGATTATGACCGCCAGAACGACCTTCGCAACGTTGGTAACAACGATCGCCGCAATGACCACGACTATAATCGCCGCAATGATCGCGACTATAATCGCCGCAATGACCACGACTATAATCGCCGCAATGACCACGACTATAATCGCCGCAACGATCGCGACTATAATCGCCGCAATGACCACGACTATAATCGCCGCAATGACCGCGATAATAACCTTCGTAACATTCGCGATCGTAACTTTCGTTATGAGCGCGATCGCAACTGGGGACGTGGTTAATCCCTGTGCCGATCTATCAAGCTTAGTTCTAAGTGAACTGAGCCTTGATTCTACTTGGCGGTAGGACTAGACACAATCTCTTTTTCCACTCATTCCAATATCTGACTTTTCACTTTTATCTAGAAAACGTCGCTTCTATTCCCTAGTAAGGAAGCTTGCTCAGGGGTTAACTTTAGCGTTAGCTTTTCTACATGACGTGAAAAGTCAGATTTTAAATAACAATTAATGAAAAGACTAGACCGTAATTTGGCTAAACCATTTAAGACAATTTTTACTGAACACCGCGTACTTTGGGCTGTTTTACTCCTTAGTACAGCACTGGTGCTAACATTAGCGCTATCGCTTTCTGAAGGAGCAGTACCTTTAAGTATGTCGGAATTTTGGCAAGCCATACTCCACAAAGGCGATCCGGTTAAACAGACAATTCTCTGGGATTTGCGTCTCCCGCGCATTACGGCGGCTCTCATTGTCGGCGCAGCTTTGGGAATGTCAGGAGCATTACTGCAAGGAATGTTACGTAATAGTCTTGCCGATCCATTTATTTTGGGGATTTCTGCGGGTGCTGGATTAGTTGTGATTCTGATGATTGTCTGGCAAATATTCCCGATCGCAATTCCTCTAGCTGCGTGGATAGGAGCAATTTTGACTTCTGCGATCGTTATTTTGCTCGGTCGTGCGGGGTCGGGAATTTCGGTTGAGCGGTTAATTTTAGGCGGAGTCGCAGTGAGTTCTTTATTTGGCGCTGTACAAAGTACATTACTGCTTTTAGCTGAAGACGGCCAAATTCAAATTGCGCTTAGTTGGTTGGTTGGTAGCCTGAATGGACGCGGTTGGCAAGAAATTTCGACGGCTGGCCCTTACATTATTGTTGCATTAATCGGGGGATGCTTACTGGCGCGATCGGTTAATGTGCTGGCTTTGGGAGATGATTTGGCTGTGGGTTTGGGGGTTTCGTTGACGCGATCGCGCCTGTTGATTGGTGGTGTCGCCACCCTCTTAGCCGCAGGTGCAGTCAGCATTAGTGGCTTGATTGGATTTGTCGGTCTTGTTGTCCCTCACGGTGTCCGCCTCATAGTTGGTACAGATCATCGCTTTGTTTTGCCACTTTCTGCTGTTGCAGGTGCATGGTTACTAACTTTTGCAGATTTACTCTCTAGATTAGGAGCAGTTGAACTACCAGTAGGTTCCGTCACCGCATTGCTGGGTTCACCGCTATTTATCTGGTTACTTTATCGTCGTTCTGCTGGGTTTAATAAATTTTGAGTACCTCGTCTATTTAAACATAGGCGAGGTATTTTTTTTGAGGCAATGTCTAATATCATGTCCTCTATATTGCATATCTACACATTTATTTATGAATCCAAAGATACTTTCTTGGATTCATAAATGTTTCAATTATTTACTCGCATTTATGCCAATTACACCCACAACTATTAAGGCGATTGACAAAAGTTTGATAAGTGTGGCAGATTCGCGAAACCAAATAATACCAATCATTGCAATTAGGACAGTTCCTAATCCAGCCCAGACGGAATAAGCCACACTTACTTCAATTCTCTTGAGAGCAAGGGTCAAACAACAAAAACAAAGTCCATAGAAAATAAATATTAAGACTGAAGGGACTATTTTAGTAAATCCTTCTGATAGCTTCATACAAGTTGTGCCTGAAACCTCAAAAAGGATTGCGGCGATAAGGTATATCCAACTGCTTGACATATCTTTTGTGAGGGTTTTGTTGACAGTCTTTTATTATCTCTATGAAAGCAATAAAATACAACAGGCTTCCTTAATATTATTAATTAAAGAAGTACCTTAATTATGAGAGATCCATCTTTTATACTTGATTAGTAAATCGAACTTATACTCAATATCAATGAGTTGTAAAATCCTATAGGAATCATATTTGATTATTGAAAAAATACAAGTATCTGTAGGGTGTGTTAGAGGCTGTTTGAAAAGTGTAGGTATCAAAACGTTCTAGATCCCCCTTAAAAAGGGGGACTTTGATTCCGGTTCCTCCCTTTTTAAGGGGAGCCAGCGCGGTCTTCTCCCAAAGGGAGAGGCTAGCGCCTTCGCGGAGCGTCTCGTAGAGAAGGGGTCTCCCCAAGTGGAGCGACTGGCGTGGGTTAGGGGGGATCGCTAAGTGCCTAAAATCACGGCGAAATACTTTTCAAACATCCTCTTAGACGGAACGTTGTAACGCACCATAAGCCTGGGATAGTTCGTTACGCTACGCTAACGCACCCTACATGGATTTCAAAATACAAACGTCACAGCAGATTATAAAGATGGCATCTTGAATCTGACGCTACCCAAAGCTGAAGAAGAAAAGAACAAAGTCGTCAAAGTTAATCTAGCGCGATCTGGCTAATTTCCTCATATCTGCTAGCTATTGATTAAACCAAATAAAAAGCGCTCCCCAAAAGGGAGCGCTTTTTAGTGTGAATTACTTAGCCCATAAAGCTTTCTTAGGAAAGTGCAAGATTGGAAATCTTCTAGGGGTGTTAGTGCCGAAAGTACGGCATTACCTCAGATTTGAGGTGCGCTAGAACTAATGTTCTAATGCACCCTACAAAATTTGCTCTTATCTTAAATCTACCTTTCTTACTTAACCGTTAAGCTCATCTTCTTGATGGGTTTGGATTACACAGTCAGAAGTGGGCTTGGCAACGCAGGTAAGAACCCATCCCGCATCTATTTGATCGTCGTCTAAGAAGTTTTGATCTGATTGGTCAACAGTACCTGAAATCAGCTTACCGGCGCAGGTTGAGCAAGAACCTGCGTTACAGGAGTAAGGCAAGTCCATCTCATTTTCTTCGTTAGCGATCTCTAGAATGTAATCATCATCAGAAACTTCAATTGTTTTTTCTTCATCTGGAGTCTTTAATGTGACTTTATAAGTTGCCATGTAACAATCCCTAGTTAAATGTGAACTACATTGTTGATCCTACGGGTTTATGTGCTACTAGTCTAGAGTTAAATGTGGTAGATAAAAAGAGAGTGTAGGGAGTGGGGTAATACAGAATCTTCTAGATTCTTAAGGGGTTAGTGGGGCCAAAAACTCTCCAGTGAAATCATAGAGACAAAAATGTTGCGATCGCTTCGGCAAATCCCTCAAATGAACTATAATCCCTGGACACGATGGAAACATCCATACCCAACTTCCGCGCATTAGCAGTTGTATAAGGGCCAAAACATGCAATAATGCAACGCTCATAATCGCTTTGCGAGTTGACCATTGTCAAAAAGCTTTCTACTTCTGCTGTGCTACTAAAGGCAATGACATCGATTATTCCTTGACGCATCAAGTTTAATTCAATACTGTAGATACTTTTATCTAAGCCCTGCGTGATATATGTGGGTATGCGAGTTACTTCTATGCCTAATTTCTGCAAATCTGTAATTAAATTGGGTACGATATCAGGTTCGGGTAAACCAACAACTTCTGGGGCAGGGATCAGCACTTTTTTATGGTGAATTTGCGGAAGTTTCGCTAATTCCGCCACAATCCCGGCTGGGCTAGATTCTGTTGGGATTAAATCGACCTTGCCACAAAAAGATAATAGGCTTTCTGCGTCTTTTCCTAAAGCACATAATTGACATTTTTGCACTACAGATACAGGAATATCTAAATCATTCATCCGGTGAAAAAATGCAGTGATGCCATTTCTACTTGTGAAGAGAATCCAATCAAAATCGGCTATCTGGTTTAGAGCAATATCTAACTTAGTATAGTTGGATAAATAGCAGGTTTCGACAGTAGGCATTAAAACAGGTAAACCACCTTTTCTGATGATTTGTTCAGATAACCTATAAGCATAATTTATCGGTGCTGTAACTAAAATTCTCTTGCCATATAGAGGTAATTCTCTAGATGGAGTGAGCAGGTTGATTTCTCCTGATTGGTTGTGCATTTGTTTATCTGTCATTTCATTTGCGATCGCTGCAATCCGCAGATTTCCGACTTCTTTAAGAAATCGGGGATCTCATTTCTGTTGTTTCTGTGCGTTTGATTCAGAATTGCTATATAAACCCTAGCCATTTTTCTAGGGTGAATTCTCCCCATTTTTCCGATGGCATCTGTGTGTAGAAAACGGGACGATATGAACATCTAAGAACGTTGGCACAAAAATCTTATGTCTTCATTACTGGCTTTATCTAATAGTTTAGCTGACACCGTAGAACAAGCTGGGAGTGCTGTAGTTGCAGTTAATGCGGGTACTCGTGTTTCTCCAAGTGGCATTCACTGGCGGAATGGCATCATTGTTACCTCTGATGAGTCGATCCAGCGCTATGACGACATCACTGTTACTCTATCAAATGGTAGCACTGCACCAGTAACACTCATCGGTCATGACTCTAGCACTGATATTGCTGTTTTTAAACTAGAAAATGTAGAAATACCTGTGGCAAAAATTGGCGATGCCAAAACGCTCAAAGTTGGTCATTTGGTGCTAGGGCTGGCAAGAGGTAGCGAAGGTGATTTAAGGGCGGCGATGGGTACAGTGAGCGTGGTTAGTGGTGCTTGGCGAAGTATGAGTGGCGGAAATATTGACCAATTTATCCGCCCAGATATCACCCTTTACTCTGGTTTTGCAGGCGGGTCTCTGGTTGATGCTGCTGGTTTTGTAGTGGGGATGAATACATCGGGGCGGCGTGGCGTTGCTCTGACAATTCCTACTGCTACAGTCGATCGCGTGGTTGACGAATTAGTTGCAAAAGGACGCATTTCAAAAGGCTACTTGGGTGTGGGAATGCAACCTGTACGTTTACCAAAGAACCTGAAAACTTCTCTCAATTTAACTTCTGCAACTGGGGTAATTGTCGTTAATGTTGAGCCTTCCGGGCCTGCTGAAAATGCAGGTGTGCTGCTTGGTGATGTTTTGGTAACGTTCGATGGTGTAACTGTGGGTGATACAGGTGATGTGCTGGCGCTGCTTAATAATAGCGATCGCATTGATAAAGCTGTCAATGTCCAAGTTGTCCGGGGTGGAGTGTTAATTGAGTTAGCGATCGCAGTTGGTGAAAGACCTACTAAGGAAGAATAATCTCCATTTGGAATGGATTTTACTAGCTTTGTCAAATTTATCTAAATTTTCTATTCATTTGAGCTTCTGAAATCGGAACTTCGACCTTTTTGCTCGAACGTTGAGCTTCTGAACTCGGAACTTCGACCTTTTTGCTCGGACGTTGAGCTTCTGAACTCGGAACTTCGACCTTTTTGCTCGGACGTTGAGCCTCTGAACTCGGAACTTCGACCTTTTTGCTCGAACGTTGAGCCTCTGAACTCGGAACTTCGACCTTTTTGCTCGAACGTTGAGCTTCTGAACTCGGAACTCTTAGAATTTGCTTTCTAAAGTTGGGTTGACTAAATATCTTGCAACAGTCTAAGTTATCCCAACCCGACTAAAAACTATAGCGTTTCCTAATCATACAAGGTACGTCATAGCCCCCTCCTCGCTAGCGGGGAGGGGGTTGGGGGTGGGGTTCAGTACCTACTCAACTGAGAACCGCTATATTGTCAGCCCACTAATTCTACTTTGACATGCAGGAAAATTGTATAACATGGCAAACACAACATTAACTAACATCACTGCTGAATTGACAGAGGTAGCTGATAAACTACGCGATCGCACCGTGAAAATAAAAAGCGGCTCTCTGGGAGTCGGTTCTGGCGTAATTTGGCAATCTGACGGACTAATTATTACTAATGCCCATGTCGCAACGAGCAACCGTGCAACTGTGGAATTGGCAGACGGAAGAATATTTGATGCAGTTCGTACACAATTCGATCCCCAGCAGGATTTAGCCGCCCTAAAAATTGTCGCCACTGATTTAACTGCTGCAACCATTGGCAATTCGGAAGCGTTGCGAGTCGGTGAATTAGTTTTGGCGGTGGGTAATCCCTTTGCTGAAACTGGTGCTGTGACAACAGGGATTATCTATGGAAATAATTCACAGGCTGTAATGGCTGATTTGCAATTGTATCCTGGAAATTCTGGGGGGCCACTTGCCGACTGTCTCGGCCGAGTTGTGGGAATTAACACCATGATTGTTAATGGTTTAGCTGTAGCAGTTCCCAGCAAAACTGTTGAGCGTTTTTTACAGAGAAATAATCGTCCGCAACTAGGAGTTACACTACAACCCGTACTTTTAAGTAGGCGTAGCTTGGGTTTACTAGTATTGTCAATTTTACCTGGCAGTGCGGCGGAAACTGCTGGTGTGCAAGTTGGCGATATTTTAATTGGAGTTATGGGGCGATTATTCACTAGCATGAATGATTTAAGCAAATATCTCCATGACAGTAAAGGATCTGTGCCGCTACAACTCTTACGCGGTAAGCACCAATTCGTGATTTACCTTGAGGTGCATTCTGGGAAAACTGCTGTGGAGGCAACATGATCCGAGTGATGGTAGTTGCCACTTCCCCTATAGTGCGGGCAGGGTTATCAGCTGTGGTGACTACCAATCCTCGGCTGACGGTTGTGGGGAGTGCATCCGATTTGGATGTATTGGTAAGGGAAATTGAGCAATTGTCACCAGATGTAGTACTGGTAGATTTGAGTAGTAATCTTCAACAATCGGTGTGGGAAAAATTGCTACTTATTCAAGAAAAGCAATACCCATTAGGAATAATCGCCATTGTTGAAGAACTCGACAGCATCGATTTAGAGACGGCATTACGTTCTGGTATTCGGGGAATATTGCCCAGTACTAGCACTGAGTTAGAAATTGTCGTGGCTGTGGAGGCGATCGCTTTTGGTTTAGTAGTGCTGCACCCGGATGCTGTAGAATTACTGTCTATCCGCGAAAAAGTGGTGACGAATCCCGTACAAAGCTTGACACCACGAGAGATAGAGGTTTTAGGAATGCTTGGTTCTGGATTGGGGAATAAAGCGATCGCTAAACGCCTACATATTTCTGAGCATACGGTCAAATTTCATCTCTCATCCATTTTTCAAAAGCTCAGTGTCTCTAGCCGCACCGAGGCTGTTGCTGTGGGTGTCAGGCTGGGTTTGATTATGCTTTAAAGAGGCAGGGGGCAATAGACGTTTTGCATAAATTAAATGATGACATATAGCCTTCAATGAGGTCATTGTGTATATATCACATTTGATTTATCACTTATATGAACATTTTAATGCTCTCTTCCACCTTTCCTTACCCACCAACGCGCGGGGGAACCCAAGTCAGAACATTTAATTTACTTAAGTATCTGAGTCAACGCCATACTATTACCCTCGTAACTCAACGCGAGGGTGATGTTACAGACGCAGAAGTAGCAGGATTACGCGATTGTGTCGATCGTCTAGCCATTTTTGAACGGCCGCCAGATTCGGCAACCACCGGAATATTGAATAAAATACAGCGATTTGGGAGATTTTTGCAACAGGGGACACCGCCCAGCGTACTTAATCGTTACTCAGTAGAGATGCAAACATGGATTGATAACTGGGTGGAAGCGGGGAAATGCGATGTAATCACCTGCGAACATAGCGTCAATGAAATTTATGTGCAGCCACATTTTCAGAAACAGCTAAAAACCATAGTGAATGTTCACAGTTCTGTTTATGCTACATGTCGGAACCAACTAACAACAGGCATTTCAGAAAATTCTCTTAGAGACAAAATTAATCTGCCACTTTTGCGTCGTTATGAGCAAAATTACTGTGCTAAATTTTCGGCAATTGTCGCGACAACAGAAGAAGATAAAATTCAACTACAAGAGTTTAACCCCAATAGTGAAATTACTGTTATTCCCAATGGCGTAGATTTAGTTTCTTTTCCCAACCGGATCGCCGATCCGGGTGGACATCGCTTAATTTTCATTGGTGCAATGGATAATTTGGCAAATATTGATGCTGTCTGCTTTTTCAGTAACGAAATATTGCCAGAAATCCAAAAACTTTATCCTAATACAACTTTCGATATTGTTGGTTCTCATCCGGTACAAGAAGTTTTAGCACTTGATAACAAACCAGGAGTTAATGTGATTGGGCGTGTGCCTTCGATGGTTGAATATTTACATAAATCTACCATCTGTGTTGTACCTATGCGGACTGGGTTTGGGATTAAAAATAAAACTTTAGAAGCAATGGCCGCTGGTGTACCGATAGTAGCTAGCGATCGCGGCTTAGAAGGATTAGCTGTAGATGTCGCTAGTCAAGCATTACGAGCATTACGAGCGAATAAACCGGCAGAGTACATCACCGCGATTAGTCAACTATTCGATCGCCCAAATCTGCGTTCACAATTGTCTCACAACGGCAGACAATTAGTAGAAACAGAATTCACTTGGAATATAGCTGGTAAAAGCTATGAACAAGTTTGTCTTGAGAGAACCCTATGCGTCTAGATAAGTTCTAATTATCATCTGGGACAAATATATATAGAGACGTTGCATTACAACGTCTCTATATCGGTAGTGCAAATTATCTTATCTAAATCAGGTTGGTTGTTAATTAGCTTGTAAAGAAACACATCAATTATTGTCAAACTTAGTTGAAGCACCTAACACAAGTAGTTTCTTCTGCTTACGTTTCTTCTTATTTCTGAGACTAGTCAAATAATTATCAACGTAGCGAAAAGCAGCGGCACCATCGTAATCAGCAATGGCTATAGCCTGTAAGAAAACTTTTGAAGGAATTTCAAACGCTAAAAATTTTTCTGTTAAAACCAACAAATCTTTATCTGTAGCGGGAAAAGTAGTTTCTTCTGTTTCTTCTGTCTCTTCTGTTTCTTCTGGCTCAAAGAAGATATCTTCAATTAATGCTCTGTACACTTTGTACCTCCCCAAATGCATAAGATGCAAAGCCTGTGATAAAGTTTAGCTGCTGATCGCGAGTTTGTAAGTTAGCTGGGAGTTCAGTACCAGGACATCCTATTTCCCGTAAAATCTCTAAACAATAGGCACTGAGTTGAGTGTATGGAGCTTGCTCCAATTCTTGAGCTACCTCTAGAGCCATCTCCAGATTGACTTGGATAAACGTCGTTACAGGGTTGGTCATAAACACGCCCTAATAAACTGGATGCTCTAAGTTTTGATCACAAGTACGAATAGCGTAACGGTGTTTTTGCGGAATTTATGAAGAGGAGAAAATAAAATATCAGCGCATTTGCGGTAATGTATCCGAAATTATGCAAACAAGGCTCAAAGTTTAGCAATATCTATCTGGGTGCGATCGCTGTACTACAAAACGTTGGCGTACCCTTTTGAGGAAGGAAGTGTCAAAGACAAGCGATCGCTCTACCCAAATAAAGTATAAATACTTACTACGTCACAATTAGTACAAAATAAATGTCAATACATCCACTATTTTGTGCCTTCACAACTTGCTTGCTTATGTTAGGTGTAATATCTAATTTGTTTACTATATTTCTTCCTATATTTTTATTGACCCTCTCACAACTTAGGATTTTAAGGCAATTTATCAGTTTTTATTTTCATATTAAACACGATTTTTTTTATTAAAAAATATTATCTGTAGTGTACATTATCTCTTGACTTATTAAAAAGATAAAGTTTTGTAACTTATACATTGACAGAGAAGCCGATATAACCAGACATGGGTTTTAATGCTTCCAGTTAGATTTATTGATTACCTTTTGTTGACACCTGGATTGGCTACGCCCCCGAAGCGACGAAAGGCTGAAACTACCTATCCACGTTGATTAACAAGACTATTATTCTATAAATTGCCTAAATCTTAATTTTATTAGTTCTCGATTTTTATGGCACAATAACGCATTTTTTAAAAGCCTGAATCCTCATGGTTTTTCTTTTGCCAGAGATATAAAACAGGGTTAATTATGTTTAGGCTGATTTCATCATAAATTTATAATTCATCCCCTTGTAATATGCGAGTATTACAGCGATCAAACAAATTTGATCTGCGAAACTATCCAAAACTATCAAGGTTATATATTATGTCCATTATTACGGGTACTCCTAACAATGACTTTTTGTTGGGAACTAGTGGTGACGATCAGATTTCTGGTCGTGGAGGCAATGACAATATCTCCGCAGGTCTTGGAAATGACATCATTGATGGTGGAGATGGCGACGATACGTTGGCAGGTAATGGCGGCAATGATACATTCAAGGGTGGTCGAGGTAACGATAGCATTGATGGCGGAGATGGCTTTGATACCGCAGACTACAGCAACTTAGGCAAAAGCGTCACCCTGTCAGGTGTAGGAACAATCACAAAAGCTGGCGGATTTGGCAAAGACCAACTCTTGAAAGTAGAAAGGGTAGTTGCTGATGTTACTGTTGCCAACAACACTATAGATGCATCTCAATCTTTGTCTGGGGTAGCTGCTGTTGCTGATCTAGAAGCCCAAACCATCTCTGCTCTAAATGTTCCTGGTTTAGGAACATTGACATTTAATGTAGTTAACTTTGACAACGTTATCGGCACAATTAACGATGACAGCATTAAAGGCGACGGCCAAAATAACCAATTAACTGGTCTGGCTGGTAACGACCTAATTGATGGTAGAGGTGGCAACGACCTGATTGATGGTGGAGATGGCAATGACACGTTATTCGGTGGTGATGGCGATGACACATTTAAGGGTGGTCAGGGTAACGACAACATTGATGGTGGGGCTGGCTTTGATACCGCAGACTACAGCAAACTAGGTCAAACCATTACTCTCTCAGGAGTGGGGACAGTTACTAAAGCTGGTGGATTGGGTCAAGACCAACTCTTGAAAGTAGACAAAGTTGTTGCTGATGCTAAAGTTGCCAACAACACTATAGATGCGTCTCAATCTTTATCTGGAGTGGCTGCTGTTGCCGACCTAGAAGCCCAAACCATCTCTGCTCTAAATGTTCCTGGTTTAGGAACATTGACATTTAATGTAGTCAATTTTGACAATGTTATCGGCACAATTAATGATGACAGCATTAAGGGTGACGGCCAAAAGAATCAATTAACTGGTCTTGCTGGTAATGACCTGATTGATGGTAGAGGTGGCAACGACCTAATTGATGGTGGAGATGGCAATGACACGTTGTTAGGTGGTTATGGTGATGACATCTTTAAGGGTGGTCAGGGTTATGACAGCATTGATGGTGGAGTTGGTACAGATACAGCAGACTACGGCCAACTCGGTCAAACTATTACCCTCTCAGGAGTAGGGACAGTTACCAAAGCTGGTGGGTTGGGACAAGACCAACTCTTGAATGTAGAAAAGATTATTGCCGATGCTAATGTTGTCAACAACACCATAGATGCTTCCGCATCTTTAGCCGGTGTATCTATCACAGTTAACCTACAAAGCCAAACTTTGACAGCCAATAATGTTCCTGGTTTAGGGACATTGCCATTTACTGTAGTTAACTTTGATGATGTCATCGGCACAAATGAAGGTGACAGCATTACTGGCGATCGCCAAAATAATAAATTAACAGGCAATGGCGGCAATGACACATTTAGGGGCAGTCGCGGTAACGACAGCATTGATGGCGGAAGTGGCTTTGATACCGTAGACTACAGCAGCTTAGGCAAAAAAATTACCCTCTCAGGTGTAGGGACAATTACTAAAGCTGGCGGTTTCGGAACAGATACAGTCTTTAAAGTAGAGAAGGTAATTGCTGATGCCAGTGTTGCCAATAACACTATAGATGCGTCTCAATCCTTGTCTGGGGTAGCTGCCATTGCTGACCTCCAAGCCCAAACTATCTCTGCTCTTAATGTTCCTGGTTTGGGAACATTGACATTTAATGTAGTCAACTTTGCTAATGTCATCGGTACTGTTAACAATGACAGCATAAAGGGTGACGGCCAAAATAACCAATTAACTGGTCTGGCTGGTAATGACCTGATTGATGGTAGAGATGGTAATGACCTGATTGATGGTGGACTGGGTAATGACACCTTGATAGGTGGTGCAGGTGATGATACCTTCAAGGGCAGTAAAGGTAACGACAGCATTGATGGCGGAGATGGCTTTGATACCGCAGACTACAGCAAGCTAGGTAAAGCCATCACCCTATCAGGTGTAGGACAAATCACTAAAGCTGGTGGCTTCGGAACAGACACAGTTTTTAAAGTAGAAACAATTATTGCTGATGCTAGCGTTGCCAATAACACCATAGATTCCTCACAATCTGTTGCTGGTGTATCTATCACCGCTAACTTACAGGAGCAAACTATCTCTGCCCTTAACGTTCTTAGTTTGGGGACAATAACATTTAATGTACTCAACTTTGATAATCTCATTGGTACCAATGCAGGTGACAGCATTACTGGTGATAGCCAAAATAACCGATTAGAAGGTGGCTCCGGTAATGACACTATCTCCGGTGGCTTCGGTAATGACACCATTATCGGTGGACAAGGTGCTGACATTCTCACTGGTGGCTCTGGTGCAGATAAGTTTGTTTTCAATAGTGTTAATGATGGTATTGACACCATTACAGATTACAATTTTGGTCAAAGCGACGTAATCCAAGTTTCTAAAGGAGGCTTTGGTACTACTAATCTTAGTGACTTCTCCTACAACTCATTAAGCGGTGACTTGTCCTTCTTAGGAAATCAATTCGCCTTCATTCAAAATTCCTCATCTAATCTAACTATTCAGTTGGTCTAAAATTACTGCGAGTTACAACTCCATAACAAGTTAAAGCTTTTTTAAGTTTGTTGTGGAATTACTACCTAGTAGTCAATCAACAACAGATTTAGCATGGTATAGACACGAGCAATTGTGTCTGTACCCATGCTAAATTCGTGTGGCACAAATAATATTAGATTGGTAAAAATATTAATAGCCAGTCATCGATAAGTTTTTGCAACATAACCATTCAACACAGTAGTTAGTTTAGCTCTCTGAATTAGAGCAATACATTACTTCGTCCTGGGTGTTGAATTATTTGATTTTAATGATATTATTTTTTTAGTAATTCAGGAGTAACCCTTGTGGTATTAGTATGATAAATAAATTATTTAAATTATCTGTTAAATATTTACCAGCCATTACAGCTGTATTAACAGTTCTTCCACTGCCAGTTAAAGCAGCTACATTCTTAGTAACTGAACGCGCTGTTTTAGGAGGAACCGATCTAGTGGATTGGGGAAGTTTAGGTAAAGTATTCAATCCCTCTGCTCCTGACTTTTCTGTTTTTTTACCTAACTCTTTTTCAGCAACATCCCAAGGTGGTTTAGGGTTAAATATAAATATAGCTCCAACTAATAATCCTCGGGTTACTCCACCATTTATCTTTCAAACTTTACCTTCCCCTGGAATTCGCAGTAACTTTGCTCCAGGTGATTTTATTCTCTTTGGAGGTATAGATCCAACAGGTTTTATTCCTCTTCCTCCTGGTACTCCCGATCCTGGTACTCAGGGAAACGGTGAGCCTTTGACGATTAGTTTTGCCCAGCCTGTTCTTGGCGCTGGGACTCAAATAGCTATAGACACTAGTAAATCAAAAGTTGAAACTTTTCTCAACGCTTTTGATAGCAACAATAACCTTTTGGGTAGTTTTTCAGTTCCAAATATTTCGTCCTTAGCATTAGATAATTCGGCAGTGTTCTTGGGGATTCGTAGCGACACTCCAAATATCTCACGACTCGTTTTTAGCAGTTCTGCTCCCCAATTCGGCTTGGCCATCAATCAGGTAAGCATTCTTGCAGTTCCCGAATCAACTTACACATTGGCGATATTAGCTTTTGGTGTTTCAGGTGCTGTTTTGAAACTACGTCAACGCACTTGACCAAATCGCTATCGGTGATGAGTCCAGAACCAAGGATATTTCTGAATAATAAATTACCGGGCTAGTTAAAAGAGTCCTTTTTCCAGTAGGGAATTCAGAGCTACTCAATTGCTTTATCTGGTAATTTATTTTCCGGAAATCACCTAATACTGATTGTAATTGATAATAACATTTGCAAGATTCCCTAACATTTATTATCAATTAGGAATTATTTTGACACTACCACAGTGTCGAAATAACTCATGATTGAAAAAGTTTGAAGTTTCAGAAATACTCAACTTCTGTCAGACGTAAGTTACACACAATTTTTATCTTTAGCCAAATTAAAGTCAATGTCATACAAAGAAGTAGAACACATCATAGAAGCTAAGATACAAAAAGCTATACGGAAGCATGAGATCGTAGTTGCTTTTATTAGTAGTATTACTGGCTTAATTTTTATAATGGGTTTGTTTCACGCTATTTCGCTCAACCAGGCTCAAATTCACGCATTTTGCTTGAACTGATTGCCGATCGCACTCAATGGATCTTTACGATCGAGCATTCCCTGCTGTGCATACAACCAATCCAAGTTACACATATTTTTTATAAAAGGGAATTGCACTATGGAGAGCAAAAATCATAGCAGACCTCTATTTGTCTTATTTTTGACTGTATTTATAGACTTGCTGGGCTTCGGAATTATTCTACCGATACTGCCTTTGTATGCTGAACAATTCGGCGCAAAACCGAATGAAGCCACTCTGCTTGTAGCGATTTATTCTTTAATGCAGTTCTTATTTGCACCATTATGGGGCAGATTTAGCGATCGCTACGGTCGTCGTCCAATTTTATTACTGACTCTATTCGGTTCTGTAATTGCATACGCAGGCTTAGGCTTTGCTAACTCATTATGGATGTTGTTTCTGGCTCGTAGTCTTGCGGGGATAATGGCAGGAAATATTAGTACTGCTCAGGCGTACATCGCAGATATTACCACACCAGTTAATCGAGCTAGTGGCATGGGCATAATCGGAGCAGCTTTTGGTCTTGGCTTCATTCTCGGCCCAGCAATTGGAGGTCTGCTGATTGGGTCAGATCCGAACAACGCTAACTTTCATCTACCATCCTTGTTCGCAGGTGGATTATCTCTATTAGCGTTGCTTTGTGCTTTGATGTTACTTCCAGAATCTCTAAATTCTGAAACTAAAGCCAAAATCCAAGTTCATCGCCACCGTCAGCGACGGCTGAACTTACTACAACTGTCACAGCGTCCACAGTTTTGTGTGCTTCTAGGCATCTACTTTTTAGTAACCTTTGCGGTTGCAGCTATGGACTCTACATTGGCTTTATGGTCTAAGCAGCAATTAAACTGGGGTCCTCAACAAACTAGTTATCTTTTTGCTTTCATGGGGATTGTCAGCACAATAATTCAAGGAGGACTAATCGGATTCCTCAAGAAACATTTTGGCGAAGTCAAGTTACTTATCTTGGGAATATTAGGGTTAGGTTTAGGATTACTACTAATTGGATTTTCACAAAGCTTAATTTTGTTATTGGTTGCTACTACACTTGTGGCATTAGGAATTAGTATTAGCCAACCAATATTGAATAGTCTAATATCCCAGATGACAGCCCCAGAAGAGCAAGGGCAAATATTAGGAATTGCCAGTTCTTGCTCTGCCTTAGCACGCATCGGTGGGCCAACGTGGGCAGGAGTTAGTTTTATGAAATTTGGGATTTATGCTCCTTTTTTAAGTGGAACTTTAGTAATGGTAGTCGCTTTGACTCTTAGTTTTCGAGTGACTAAAAATGTATATGAAGTCAAGACAGAGCGTATCGCCTGAGAGGTTGTTTGAAAAGTGTTTTGTTGTGATTTTAGGGACTTTTAGATCCCCCCTAACCCCCTTAAAAAAGGGGGAACCGGAATCAAAGTCTCCCTTTTTAAGGGAAACTTAGAGGGATCTAAAACTTTTGATCTCGAAAAGAGGACTTTTCAAACATCCTCTGACAATCTAGGTCTTAATTATGAATTTAGGACTTACGCAAAATATCTATCAAACTTTCATTTCTCCGTGTTCTCTGCGCCTCTGCGGTTCGTTATTCCGTAACTCTTGCATAAGTCCTAGAATTAAGAATTAAGAATTACTTTAAGGAATCAGGGCGTAGCCCATTACGAATTAATATGACAAGTCGCCGAATATTATTTTTAGGTATTTTTATAAGCATCCTCCTCACCTATGCAATTTGGATCGGTGGGAGCATTCCTGCAAGTATCATCAAACTTCCTGACCAAGGATTAAACTGGTACTATTGGAAGCTTCCCCAACCGACTTTTTGGAGTCGAGCGACGGCTTGGGGTATGTACCTTGGGCATCAGTTTAGCATCTGGGCGTGTATCTTGTGGGCGCAGCGATCGCAGTTGAAATACAAATCAGCATTGCACCCGATTAATTACCTCATGCTTGCCATTAATGGCGCATTCATCGCTTTACACTTCCTCCAAACCTATATTTGGTACGATGCTTTAGCTCAAGATACTTCCATTTGGGCTTCTCAAGGTGCAGTTGTACTTCTACTAGTGTTCGTACTGATTTTAGAAACGCCTCGACGCGGTTTGTTTTTTGGCAATTCTGTGCCATTCAATCAACAGTTTTTGCAAATTATCAAGCTGTACCACGGCTATTTTTTCTCCTTCGCTGCTATCTACACCTTCTGGTATCATCCAATGGAAGCGACTGTGGGGCACTTAATTGGTTTTCTCTATATGTTCTTGCTTCTGCTGCAATCGTCGTTAATCTTTAACCGCGCTCATACAAACCGTTGGTGGACGTTCTCTTTGGAAATAACAGTGGTTTTACATAGTGTAGTTGTATCCTTGATGCTAGGACAAAGCAAGTGGCCAACATTTCTCTTTGGTTTTCTTGGCATTTTAGTACTTACCCAACTCCACGGTTTACCCGTGGGTATCTGGACTAAACGTACTATCTACGGAGCTTTTTTAGTGAGTGTACTGGCGGTTTATGCACTGACTGAACGCGGCTTGGGCAGAATTTACGAAGTAACCTATATTCCTCTAATTGAGTTTGGGCTGGTTGGCGCAATTTACTTAATCTTCCTGCTCATCTTATGGACAATTTCTCGTGTAGCTGTGAAGACGTAATATCATGTTAGGTTTAATAACTTATCTGGCAATACAGTTCAGTTCAGTTAAGGCTAAAACTTTTTACCAAAATCATGGGTAGGCACAATTCATGCGCCTACGTCATTTCTGGACATATCTATTAAAAAACTAACAACTTTACTCACCATTACTAATGTTTTTTTGCTGTTGATAACGCTGTTTAAACTGCTGTTGCTGTACTTTATGATCCACGATTGGGTCAGGATAACCAACAGCATGACGTTCTAAAGGTGGAATTTTACGAGTAACTAAATATTCTGTATCTACAGACCGCAATTCTGACACCCATTGCCGAATATATTCCCCATCTGGATCGAATTTTTGTGTTTGACTGGCTGGGTTAAAAATCCGCACAGGTTTGGGATCCATACCGCTAGAAGCACTCCATTGCCAACCGCCATTATTGGCAGATAAATCACCATCAATCAACTTCTGCATAAAGTATTTTTCTCCCAATTGGGGATTAATTAGTAAGTCTTTGGTGAGAAAACTAGCAACAATCATTCGACAACGGTTGTGCATCCAGCCGCTTTCGTTTAACTGGCGCATTGCTGCATCCACAATGGGGTAGCCTGTTCTTCCTTCACACCAAGCTTGGAAATGTTCTTCGTTTGTTTCCCAAGGAAAGTTCTTAAAGGTATCGCGAAAAGCACCATCAGCTAATTCCGGGAAGTTATACATTGCGTGTTGATAAAATTCCCGCCAAGCTAATTCTTGTTGCCATGTGCGAATATTAACTGCTGTTTCTTCACTGCGGCTGTTTTCTAGTGCTTCTATGGTGGCTTGCCAAACGGTACGAATGCCAATTACGCCAAATTTTAAAGCTGCACTCAGTTGCGATGTACCTTCAACTGCGGGGAAATTTCGTTGTTCTTGGTATTCAGTAATAGCTTTATAAGTAAATTCTTCTAATCGCTCTTGCGCCGCAGCCTCTCCCGGTGCAATAATTAATGGTTCATCCCAAATAAACCCTAAATCTTTTGCTGAAGGTAATGCGATCGCACCTGCAAATTTTGCAGTTTTCTTTTCAGCTTCCGTTAACCCTTCAAGATTTTGTAGTGTCTCTACTGGTTGAGCCTTCGGTTTGGTAATCCAATTTTTCCAGAAGGGGGTGTAGACAGTGTAAGGACTATTACCACCAGTGCGGATCTCATCTGGGGAGTTGAGGATTTGATCCCAGTTTTGGTTAATAAACTCAATGCCTTTTTCTTTGAGGGCGTTTATAATATTGCGATCGCGTTCTTGTGAATAAGGTTCTACATCCCAATTCCAAAAAACAGCTTTGGCATTTATTGCTTCTGCTAAAGCTGGTATCGCTTGTACAGGATTAGCGTGGAGTATTAATAACTGGCTACCAACTTCAGCATATCGCTCTTGGAGTTTCTGCAAACAGCCAATCATGTAAGTTACTCTCACAGGAGCAACATCATCCCGTTCCAGAATATGCGGATCGAGGCAAAACACGCCCACCACCTTCGGACTCTGCCGTTTTGCCGCAGCTAGTCCCGTATTGTCAGAAATGCGTAAATCGCGCCGATGCCAAAACAGAATTAAGTCAGACATTCTATGCTTCATATAGTTCACCCGTACTAGCTTAGATGTTAGTGGTACTAATGAGCATCATTCTGGCGATAAATTTCTTTTGTTGATGGGGACTGGGGAAATCAAACCCCGGTTTGTCAGTCGGAAATAGTGGCTTTTTGTTTCAAGGAAGAGTATACTTTTCTTAACAGTTAATTAGTCTTTCTGTCATGGCTAACCTACTACTTGACAACGGTACGATTGAGAGTGATTTAGGCGAAATAGCTCGTGAACTTGCACCTCTTGGCATTCAACTCAGACACTACGACCCAGGAACATCGCTACTCTTTCCCGATCTGTTAGACCAGGACGTTTTAACTGAGTCTGAGAAAGGTTATTGTGTAGAACTCCATAACAGCGTTTTTGAATTTATTCAACAAGAAAATGGCGCTATCTGGTGTGACTTGCTAAATATACATCCAGCTTCCTTTAATCTTCAGCATTTGATAGCAACCTATGGCCGTTACCATACTCATCCTGCGGCTGAACCCCTCTACGTGTTGGCAGGAGAAATGATTTACGGCTTCGTGCTACCCGATGGCAGCCAAGTACAGCTTTTAGTTCAGGCACAAGACTATCTCTACATCCCTGCTGACGTTGAGCATTGGTGCAGCCCGACTGCATCGTTAAATTGCAAAGCGGTACGCTATTTTGCGATCGCCGAAGGTTGGGTTCCCAATTATACAGGTACTCAAGTGAGTGATTCACTCAACAAGCCGCGTTAAAGCTTAATATTATAAAAGCGGACTATTTTACTCAACTTCTTCACAGTGGATTAACAGTTTTTCCATCGCTTCTGCTAGAGAAATCAACTCTGTCCAAGAGGAACCAGTAACTAAATTTTGAGCATGAGCTAATCGGTTTCGTAACTGTTCAGCAGATTTGAGGAAGCGTTCACCAAACCGCTTGGATTTTAGTCCGAGTTGATCGAGAAGTTCTGGCTGATTTAAAATCAACTCTCGTTTATCACAGAATTGCAGATAATCTAACAAATCGGTAGCTTCATTTCTTTCTTGGCTTTCTCGCCATAGCCGTTGAGCAACTTCTAAACGCTCAGGTTTGAGGACTTTTTGCCAAGAATCTTGGGGATAGTAAATCCGCACCAGCCGCAGTAGATTCATTTCTAACAGCGTTACCAAGCCAAACAGTAGCATTCGCACGGGTGCTTTCTGCAAGTCGCCACAGGTAACAATCCCACTTACCTGATTGCAGTCTAAGACAAACAATCGCGGAGTTTGTTGTAGGATAGGTAGTAACTTTATCAGTGGGGTAGAAATGGCTATTAGTTCTTTGGGATGAAACACTCGTTGATAGTCGCTACATTTGCCTTCTTTGCCTTGCATCAAACTAGAGCGTTCTACATAACCACTAATAATATCTCCTGTCTCAACGCCGATAACATCAAAATTTCGTGCCTGCATCCAATGCAGAACTTCTGTCACCTCCGCATCAGCTGGCATAGCTTTGAGGGGTTCTGCCACGTATTCAATAGTGATATTGTTCTCAAATAAACTCCGCAGGTCTTGAGAACGCGATTTTAGGTATTTCATCCTCTGGTTGTGAACTCACGTTAGATCATCCTATGGCACTTATGCGATCGCCTGTGGGGTTTTCTGCCAGATTACCTTTGCGTATGCGTAGCCCAATCGGAGGCATCACTATCTCAACGAATACCATAGACTTAGATCGTACCATCCTAGTTAGGATAAAGATAGTGACGCTTTGATATTTTCAAGTAACAAAATATTTTGCAGCTATAAAAAAATAAATATTTATGTAGTTATCTGGATCGGATTAGTTGATTAATTTCGCTAAAAATTCCGAAAATTATCGCAAAAAAAATGTTATTACTAAAACGACATATCGAATTAATACTTGGTAAAATTTTACCAAGATAACCAAACCTGATAATATTATTATGCCAAGAAAAGAACAAGGATGGGTTACATTTCAAACCTCAGAGGATGAACGGAAGATTCTAGAGGAGTTCTGCGAACAATCTCAACGCACCAAGACTGAGATTCTGCGAGAACTCGTGCGTAGTCTCACTCAGCATTCGCCAGCACCAATATCACCACCAACTCAGCAGGAAAAACAGGAAGATATCTACTACACTCAAAAGCCTTATATAGAAAGTAGTATTCAAAAAAAATCACTAAAAGTTAGCTCTCGCAATATTCTTAAAGGTGTTGTTAAACGAGTTGTTTATGGAGCAGTTAATAGTGAGGTAACTTTGGAGATTATTCATAAAGTAGAATTAACCTCAATTATCACCAGAGCTTCCGCAGAAGAGTTAGAACTATCTGAGGGAAAAGAAGCTTATGCAGTCATTAAATCTAACGATATTGTCATTGCTAGAGAATAAAAATCCTTGATTTTAAGTGTTGGGTATTAATTTTTGATTTTGGAAAACTTCAAGATAAATTGAGTATATATCGCTATTCAGCGTCGCAGATCCAAAGGGAGTATATGGTAAAGTTTTTGCACCACTGAATAGCCCGTTGTAAGTAGGGCGGTGTAATTAAAGATAACTGGCTAATCACTAGTAAGGGTTTCAAGCCTATTTACGTTACGTAAGATAGTTTGGTTTATTTCCACCGACTTACTTACATATCTCTCTGTTCGTGTCGTGTATCTATCTAAAGATAAATCATTGCTGGGAAAGGAATATAACACGGAAGTATATAAGAAGACATGGGGATTTATCTTTGCATTTTCCAATCTCTGCATCTTCTTTAACAGCGTTCTGTTGGTTAAAGTTTTCTCATTCCCAGTGGTGTTAAGTCTTTGAGTACGGTAAACCGTATTTGCTTGTTAGTTCCCAAAGATTAATTTAATTGTTAAGTTTAGTTACATAAATAAAAAAATGCTGCAAACAAACATTGCTAAATGGGAGAAATTATGAGAAGCCTTAGTATCCTTAACAATCAAGACAAACAGAAAAACTATTTATGCAGCCTGGACTTTAGACCGCATAAGTCAAGCTCTTTCAGAAACAAGACTCACTTAATTAACATTATTTAACATTGAGATGAAAGCTACAGATCAATTGGTGCATTTTTTAGAAGAAGATTTGGGTCTTTCTGGTGGAGCAATTTCTCTTGCTTTGCGACATTGCGAGCAGACTCCCAACTTTCTGGCTATGACCCTCTGGCAGTATGGACTGGTAACACTGGATCAATTATCCCAAATTTTTGATTGGTTGGAAACAGTATAAGCTGTTGCTTCAACTATGTGAATGGTAAATAGTGGACTTTCCTACAAAGTCACATTCTCAACAGTTTTCATTTTAAGGATTGGTAACAACATCTATGGCAATTAAAGAACAACCTAAATCACCTCGGTTTCGGATCGTTGCTAATATATTACTGGCAGTATCAGGAATATTCCTGCTCTTAAATTTATTTTTGCCTGGTTTATTTGCTTCTGGGCCTACTGGTGTTCCTTATAGCTTATTTATTCATCAAGTACAAGAAGGGGAAGTCAACCGGGTTTCTGTTGGTCAAAACCAGATACTGTACGAACTAAAAACAGAAAATGCCGAACCGGGACAGGTGTTTGCAACTACACCAATCTTTGATTTGGAGTTACCCAAACTTCTAGAAGAAAAGGGAGTTGAGTTTGCTGCTACTCCTCCACCCAAAAATACTTGGATTACAACCCTCTTAAGTTGGGTGATTCCACCACTGATTTTTATTGGGATTTGGCAATTCTTTCTGTCTCGTGGTGGTGGCGGCGGCCCCCAAGGTGCGCTTTCCATTGGTAAAAGTAAAGCTAAGGTTTATGTTGAAGGCGAATCAGCTAAAATTACCTTTGCAGATGTGGCTGGAGTAGAAGAAGCAAAAACTGAGTTAGTGGAAATTGTGGATTTCCTCAAAACTCCAGAACGCTTTACACAAATTGGCGCGAGGATTCCCAAGGGTGTATTGTTGGTTGGCCCTCCGGGTACTGGTAAGACACTTTTAGCAAAAGCCGTAGCAGGAGAAGCGGGTGTTCCATTTTTCAGTATCTCTGGTTCCGAGTTTGTAGAATTGTTTGTCGGTGTCGGTTCTTCCAGAGTGCGGGATTTGTTTGAGCAGGCAAAGAAACAGGCTCCCTGTATTATATTCATTGATGAATTAGATGCGATCGGTAAATCTCGTAGCAGTAACGGCTTCTACGGTGGTAACGATGAGCGAGAACAGACCCTCAACCAGTTACTAACGGAGATGGACGGGTTTGCTGCTGGTGATGCAACAGTGATTGTCTTAGCTGCTACTAACCGCCCCGAAAGCCTTGACTCTGCATTGCTGCGTCCAGGCCGCTTTGACCGCCAAGTGTTGGTAGATCGCCCTGATTTATCTGGTCGGGAAGCAATTCTCAAGATTCACGCTCAAAAGGTAAAATTAGGAGATGATGTAGATTTAAGAGCGATCGCTACTCGGACTCCTGGTTTTGCTGGTGCAGATTTGGCAAACTTAGTCAATGAAGCCGCATTATTAGCAGCTCGTAATCTGCGTGAAAGTGTGGCTCAAGAAGACTTCGCCGAAGCAATTGAGCGGGTAGTCGCTGGTTTAGAGAAAAAGAGTCGCGTTATGAACGAGACTGAGAAAAAGATTGTTGCATACCATGAAGTTGGTCACGCAATGGTCGGGGCGCTAACCACAGGAAACGGTCGCGTAGAAAAGATTTCGATTATTCCCCGTGGGATGGCTGCTTTGGGCTACACTCTGCAATTACCAACTGAAGACCGCTTTTTGATGAATGAAGAGGAATTGCGGGGTCAAATTGCAACTCTATTAGGTGGACGTTCCGCCGAAGAGGTTGTGTTTAACAGTATTACAACAGGTGCTTCCAACGATTTGCAACGAGCAACTGACTTGGCAGAACGGATGGTAACATCTTATGGGATGAGCAAAGTCTTAGGGCCATTGGCTTACCAACAAGGACAACAATCGATGTTCTTGGGTAATGGTGGGGCTAATCCTCGGCGGGCGGTGAGTGAAGAGACATCCAAAGCTATTGATAGCGAAGTCAAGGAAATCGTGGAAACAGCCCACGAACAAGCCTTAGAGATTCTCAGACAGAATCGAGACTTGCTAGAAGCGATCGCTACTCAACTCTTAGAAACAGAAGTCATTGAAGGCGAAAAACTACACAGTTTACTGAGTCAGGTTAAACCCATAGCTAATTCGTAATTCGTAATGTCTACACAGAGGGACGCAGAGTATAGCTTTGCGTCCCTTTGCATTAAACGCTAACCACGATTAAATAACCACAAAATTGTTGTTGCTTAGTGATAATCCAGCAGCCAGACAGACATATATTATACAGCTTAAATTCCAATTAGCTTACTATTCTATATCTCTATTTTTTGACCATCGAGACGGTTTTAGCTGGTTTACATACTCTATATATTGAGCTAACGGCTGATCGATACTAAGGAGCAACTTCGGATTAAAGCGAATATTGTCGTAAATCTTGCCATCTTCACCTCGGAGCATATAGTAAGCCAAGCGAGTACAGAATAGCAAAAACTGATTTAGCAGATATCCCACAATACCTTTACGTTTTTCAGTTACATAAATCGGTTGAATTCTGGTTCTTCCAGCGGCAATTGGAGTATAAGCATATATCATATATAGTGGGGGAAAAAGCCTGACATCTTTCATTATTGTTAACAAACCAATGCAACCATGAGCATAACGCATTGAATACTGATATGTAGAACCAAGAAATCTTTGACCTAATTGTTCTCTAAAGGTAGTTTGAGGGAATTGTCCCCGCATTGTAAAGTCAATTTGCGTGCCTAAGTCGCTGCAATGTAGCGACAGATCCATTTTGATATCTAAATGATGAATTGTTTTTAAATGTTGAGCATCAATCCCATTCATCATACAAATATGATGATGGCAACTTCTTTCAAAAGCAATATCAGCTTGTGTAACAATTTCTTTAGTATTTAGCTCATCGAAATCAGCCACTTTCTCTGGTGCTTTAGTATCTGGATAAATCCAGATAAATCCATACTTTTCCTCTGTTGCATAAGCCTGTAATTTAGCTTGAGTAGGAATTTCTGATTGACAGGGTATATTTTGACAAATACCTGTTTCATCAAACGCCCAATGATGAAATTTACAACGAATCCAATTACCATCAACTTTTCCAATCCCTAAATCTGTACCCAAATGAGGGCAGTAAGCATCCAAAGCCCGCACTTGCCCATTTTCACCTCTAAAAATGGCAATTCTATGGCCACATAATTCTACAGATTTTGCTATTCTTTTTGGTATTTCATGACTAGAACAGGCAATATACCAACCCTTAGCAATTACATTCCAATTATTGAAAATTTGCATAATAGTTTGATAGATAATTATTTGAACTTTCTTATTTTTTGCAAATATAAGATTTGGATTTGATTTTTGAAAATATCCTGAGACTGGAAAGCCAATTTTATAAGGTTTAATCGTAAGTTTTATTCAAAAATCAGATATTATTACTATAGAACCCATTTGACATCTAAGAAGGTGCAGCAAGCCTATTAACCATCAACCGAATAAAACAAAGATTAACCTTGGCAGTCGCATTAGCTAAAGTTCTCTCGAAGTTCTTGACGAGGATTTTGCATCTTTCCATCCAAGCATTTGACCGCTCAATAACCCATCTGGCAGCAACGGGAACAAACCCAGATTTACCTTGGTCTTTCAATTCTAGTTTCGATGGTTTTGCCGAAAGTTCAAACCTGATTTTCGTCATGATTTGGGGATAAACCTTTTCTAACTCCTCCTTCAGATGCTCAGGGTGATAACCGTGATCTAGCAGGATGGTGATCTTGGGAATATTAACGGGTTTTGACTTGAAATAATCGATGTTTTTAGTCAACATCTCAATCAAACCCGTATCATCAGATACATTCGCTTTAGTGCAGTGAGTAAAGAAGGGAACCCCAGGGTATCAACGGCTAGATGCCTTTTAATGCCATTCGTCGATTTGTAGAAACAATATCCCTTCGATGCAGCGCTGGCATTACAGGTGTTTTTTACCGCTTGAGAGTCGATGATTAGCAACGTTGTCCATTTGGCTTTTTTTTCACCTGTTCGCGTACTTGAGCGTGTAAGATGCTCATCAGTTTGTCAAGCGCTCCAACAGAGCGCCACTGCTTGTAATGCCAATATACCGTCGAGTAGGGGGGCAAGTCCTTGGGCAAGTCTTCCCAATTGCAGCCATTCTTGAGTTGATAGAAGATCCCATCCAAAATTTCTCGCTTTGTGCAGTTAGGTCGTCTCGTCTGCTTCTTAGTCGGCAATATTTGAGGCAGTAAAGGTTCGAGGGTTATCCATTCTTCGTCTGTCAGGCTGCTAGAGTATGGCATAACTGCTGGATACGACTTTTGCGGTCACTTTACTTCAAGACAGTAAAAGATGTCAAATGGGTTCTATAGTAAGAGCGATTTGGTAAAATTATCTGTTTAATGCCTAATCTAGGAAAATGGCGATGTCTACGACTGGCTGCGCCTACGCACTTCACCGCATCCATAGTCCCACAGCACATATATTGACTTTAAAGGGAGTAAGAAACACGTCGTTTATCAGTTCTTATTGCTTCCTATTGATAATAGGTTTTGATGGCAATCTACAACAACAAATCGGGATGACTGGATTCGAACCAGCGGCCCCTTCGTCCCGAACGAAGTGCGCTACCAAGCTGCGCCACATCCCGCCATAAAAATGGTATTGTAAACTCAGAATATCATAATCTGTGCCAAATGACAGAATTACATCTATTAGCCTATCCCACTAAATACAAATAACATGCTGATCTGCTTCTAAATAAGGAGGTAGAAATGGCAAGGCGTTTTGTAGTGCCGAAACTGCGTTCTTCAATGCCACCTTCACTGAGGCGAGGTTCCTTCAAAGCCGCTTCGCTAAAGCGCAAATAGCATTCAAACCCAATTTGAAACCCAATTTGTTTTAAATGCTCCGAGCGAAAATCCTTTCCACCATCAGTAAACAAATTTTCTGGAATACCAAAAGTTCCCCACTCACAATGAAGTTTATATTTCCAGGTATACTTTTTTGGTAAGCATAAAGCATAGCGAAAGCGACAACCAAAGAACTTGGTGCATCAAAACCTAAATGAACCCCCATAATACAGGGCGAATGGCTATAATCATTGGTGCAGTGAGGATTATAGCCTTGAATATTCCAGCGATATTAACTTGTTAAGATGACATTTAAGTTGTTAACCGACAGAAATATTCTTTATCTGCTTACTCTAGAAGGCTCAACCCACTCATCCCAAGAGCTATCGTAGCCATCATAAGTAATTTTATAAAGATTGTTACTAACTTCTAAAACCTGCCCTTGATACCATTTCCCCTTCCACAAAATTCTCACTGAATCTCCAGCTTGAAATGATGCCCGGAAGCGTGCAGTGCCAACCCATTCATTCCAGGAACTATCATAACCATCGTATGTAATATAGCACTTATCATCATTAACCTTAAGTACCGTTGCTGGATACCATGCTTGCTTCCAAAGAACCTCAGCCTTTTGTCCCACAGAACAGGGTGAGGCAGCTAAAGCACCAGGAATCAGTGTTCCTACCCAAGTTGCTATAAAAATAGCACCAAACAATACTTTGTTTTTCATGATTATTCCTATCCTCAAACTGGAAAACGGAATTTTGATAATGATTAATGAAAATCTAATTCAAAATTTCCAACTAACTGTTACTATTGTTATGGAATTAAATTGGCGATCGCCTCAGCAAAAATTATGAACTTTTGCCGCTAGTTGTGAAGATATCGCATTTGAAATTAACAGCGTTTATAAATTTGAATTATTTGAAAGCCTAAGATACCCGACTTATCCGATAAGTCGGGTATTTAATTGTTAGTGTTCATACTGAAGCGGAATTTTACAGTTTATTGATATTTTTTAAATTACGGGTTCTAAATATAATTTCATAAAGTCCTAGCAAACCCGATGCTACTAGCAAAGGCAAGAAATAATAGACTCCCCGATAAGCTAGGATTGATCCCAAAATTGCCGCAGCCGAAACTTTGGATAAGAGAATCAGCAAAATTATAGTTTCAAATACTCCCAAACCACCGGGGACATTACTAATAACTCCTGCAAACATCGCTAGTAAGTAAATACCCAAAAAGTCCAGATAGGACAGAGATATATTGCTGGGAAGCACAGCATAAAGAACTGCTGCTGCTAAAATCCAATCAAGACTAGAAATTGCTATCTGGATAAGGGATATCTTAAAATCAGGAAATCGAAATTCTTGTCCCCGAATTATTAACGGTTGTTTAATAAAAATACTTCCTACCAAATAAGCAGCGACCAATAGCAGAAAAATTACGCCGATGGGACGCACAGTGACAAAAGGTAAATGTAGTTGAGTAGGAATTTTCAGGGGATTGATGAGAAATAAGCAACCAGCAACGGCAAACATCCCCAGCCAAAAAGTAAAATTGGCAAAAGCAATTACTTGAGCGATCGCAACTCCTGACACTCCCCAACTGGAGTAAAATCGATAACGGATAGCGCTACCAGTCAGCAAAGCAAAACCGATGGTATTACTAAATGCAGAGCTAATAAAGCTGGTTAAAGCAATCTTGTTCCAACTTAGGGAACGATTAATGTAACTAAAACCCAAAATATCGTACCCAATCATCACTAGATAGCCCAAGATTGTCAGCCAAATTGCCCAGCTTAAGCGGCTTTTGGGGATAGCAGCTAGAGAGTTGAGGATGTCACGATAATTATACTCGTGCAGTTCGTTAGCGATCGCCCACAAAGAAAGCACCAGCAACGACAAGCCGAACAGTGTGCTGAAATTGATTTGCAGCTTTTTAAGCATCGTAAAGAAACTTATTTTAACTCTTGACTTTTAACTTACAACAAGTCGCAAAGTTTACATCCTGTTGACACAACATTGACAAATTACTTGCGTAAACTTGATGGTTGCCAGCATAGACTGTCCAATGCCCTTCAAAAATGAACTACAAACAATCAAAAATTCTCTTGCTAGTTTCAGTATTAACCCTAGTTGGCTGTAATTTATCTCCAACTGTTGTAGCAAAACCACCTCAACAGCCGGATGTACAAACAACGCCTTCCGTGATTCCAACCCAGTCTAGTACTGGCGACTTAGCTACTCACTTAACCTACAAAATTGCAACCTACAATAGTAAATTAATGGGTGCAAGTCGCACTTACGGCGTTTCTTTACCCCCTGGCTATGAGCAAAATCCAAAACAAAGATATCCTGTAATTTTTCTCCTCCACGGTGGACATGGTAATCCCACTGATTGGTTTATTCAAGGCAAGGGACAAGCTCTTAAGACTGTGGAACAACTTTATACTACAGGTAAGTTGCCACCCAGCATCATTATCACACCAGATGGCAACGACAAACGTGGCTCTAGTCCCTATTGGGATCCTCAATATATTGATGGCCCTAACGGTAAAGTCTCCACAGCCGTGGGCGATGAGTTAGTAAAAGTTGTGCAAAGCCGTTATCGGACACTAACTAATCCAGATTTTTGGGCAATAGGTGGTTTATCTTCTGGTGGTTGGGGTGCAATGAATGTGGGATTACACAACGTGAATCATTTCTCAATTTTATTTAGTCATAGTGGTTATTTTCATGATAAAAGCGGGCCGATAAATAGCCCAATAACTTATATTAAAAGCATTCCCACACCAGCTAAGAAAAGGTTGCGAATCTACCTAGATTCTGGAACATCAGATATTGAAGAAATCGATGCGGCCAAAAACTTTTCTAAAGTATTAAATAACCTAAAAGTTTCTAATTCGTTTCGTCAGTTTCCTGGCAGTCATACTTGGCAATACTGGCGAGAACATTTAGCTGATTCTTTGACATTTGTGGGCAAACAATTTAAATCTGCTGAAATAGCACATGCACATAAGGCTACTAATTTAGGTATTAATGAGCGTAAAAATATTCAAAACAATTAGCAATTAACAATTGAAATAATTCTATTTTGCAAAACCGTTGAGATTTAAATATCAATCATCAATATGGAAAACTCTGCTGCCATTTCTCATCAGATTAACTATAGTGAGTTCTTCGGGAGGTGATTTTTGGGAACGCCAAATAAATATGAAGATTTCTAAACTTTTAATTAGTTTGGTAGGAGCGATCGCACTCCTAACTTCTGCTGGTTATTATTATGTATTTATCTTGGGTGCGCCACAACTAGACCCACCCAAAGAAGAGGCAGATACTGGGCTGAAGTTTCAATTAGCAACCTTCAACTCCCAAGCGATGGGTGCAGTCCGCAACTACGGCGTGATTTTGCCCCCTGGCTATAATAAAAATCTGCAAAAGCGCTACCCTGTAATATTTTTGCTCCACGGTGGTCATGATGATGCCCGTGCTTATGCTGATAAGTATGCAGTCTTAGACGTACTACATGAACTTTATAAAACTGGAAAATTACCGCCATCACTTGTGATTACACCTGATGGTAATGATAATCGCGGTTCCAGTCCCTTATACGATCCCGATTACTTTGATGGGCCGAATGGCAAAATGGGGACTTTGATTGGCTCAGAATTAGTGCAGGTTGTCAAGTCGCGCTACCGCACTTTAGAACAACCCCAGTTTTGGGCGTTGGGAGGTCTGTCTTCTGGGGGATGGGGGGCACTAAATATCGGGTTACGCTATCTTAACAACTTTCATATTCTGTTTAGCCATAGCGGTTATTTTACCGATAATAGCGGTTCACAAAATAGTCCCCAACAAATCGTGCAACAGCTACCACCTGAAGATAGAAAGCAATTACGTGTTTACCTGGATGCAGGTCTGAACGATACTAATTTGCTGGCTTCTACCAAAGCTTTCAACGAAACCTTAAACAAATTAGGCATTGCTCACGTATTTTATGCCTTTCCAGGCGGTCATGGTTTGTCAGGTGCAGATATAGGCTGGAACTACTTCCACAAGCATCTTAAAGATTCGCTCTCGTATGTAGGAGAACAATTTAAAAAAGTTAAGAGTTAAGAATTAGGAGTTAGAATTTTAAAAATCAGGTTCTACCGCTTCCCTTGTGCTAATACTAATTAGCTGTGAGGTTGCATAGAACCAGCTGCCTAAGCCCCAAGTCTTACCAAGACTAATTTTGTGCAGTTTCACAAAGAATTGGTACAAGGCATTAAAATTAACGTGTTATGGAGAAAATTCAAAACATTAAAACTTAATCGGTATAGGTAATACAGCCTGTAAAATTGGTTTCTTTATTATTTTTAGTCTCTAAAGAGAGTCGTAGAGCAAAAACTTCCTAACTTCCTAACTTCCTAACTTCCTAACTTCTAATTAATACTTTTAGACTAATGACCAATAATTTAAAAACTCAGATTGGACTTTGGAGTGCAGCTTTCCTTACAGGTTTAGTCGGAGTAGTAAATTTGTTGTCAGCAGTGACACCTAACCTATATGGGCGAAATCACTGGCTGAAAGAATTTTTTCCGTTTGATATTCGTGCTAGTGGTCATATATTTGCAGCGTTGACTGGGTTTGTTTTACTCACACTTGCTACTAACTTATTACGCCGAAAACGAATAGCATGGTTACTGACTATTAGTTTACTAGTAATTTCCATTTTTAGCCACTTGCTTAAGGGACTGGACTATGAAGAAAGTCTCCTCTCTGGAGTTCTATTGGTGCAGTTAATCTTGATGCGCCATTTTTTCACGGCGCAATCAGACCGTCCTTCCATTGCACGGGGAGTTCGAGTGCTTATCGGTGCCTTACTATTTACTCTGGCATACGGAACTATTGGATTTTACTTGCTAGACGGCAAATTTTCAGAAAATTTTAATTGGCGTGAAGCTGTACTTCAGACTTTAGCAATGTTCTTCATTGAGGATAATTGGGGACTGCAACCAAAGAGCAAATTTGGAGAATTTTTTGCTAATTCTATTTATATTATTGCCGGAGTTACTATTACATACGCAATGGTAATGCTGTTGCAACCTGTGTTTTGGCGTAATTTAGCAACGCCAAATGAGCGAAAAAGAGCAAAAGAAATTGTCGAACAATATGGACGTTCTTCTTTAGCAGCGATCACACTTTTAAATGATAAAAGTTATTATTTCAGTCCTTCGGGTAATAGTGTAATTGCCTATGTTCCTAAAGGTAGGGGTGCGATCGCATTAGGAGATCCCATAGGCCCCATTGAAGACCGCAAAGAGACAATTGTTGCTTTCTGGCAGTTTTGCCAACGCAACGACTGGTATCCAGGGTTTTACCAAACTTTGCCCGATGATGTTGAGCTTTATAGATCATTGGGGTTTAAGGTACTCAAGATTGGAGAAGAAGCGATCGTTGACCTGAAAAGTTTTACATTACAAGGTAAAGCCGGGAAAAACTTTAGACCATCCATCAGTCGTCTAACTAAGCTAGGATACCAAATCGAGTTTTACCAACCACCCATCGCCAATGATTTATTGCACCAGCTCAAATCTGTAAGTGATGAATGGCTGAAGATGGTACAGGGTTCGGAAAAACACTTTTCTTTGGGTTGGTTTGACGAAGCTTACCTGCGAGAGTGCGAAATTGCTGTGGTGCATAATCCTGAAGGTAACATCAGCGCCTTTGCCAACATTCTCCGGGAGTATCAACTCAACGAAGCCACTATTGACATGATGCGACATCGCGCTTCCATCGAAAATGGCACAATGGACTTTCTATTTATTTCCCTGCTTCAACATTTTAAAGAGGGTGGCTACGACAGCTTTAATTTCGGTCTTTCTGCCCTTGCAGGAGTTGGAGACAACCCAGAATCACGCCGCTTAGAGAGAGGATTGCACTATCTTTACGGGCACTTGAATCGCTTCTACAATTTCAAGGGACTGCACGCCTACAGAGAGAAGTTCCGTCCCCATTGGGAACCACGTTATTTAGTTTATCCCAGTATAACCGCCTTACCAGATGTAGTTGTAGCATTGATTCGCGCAGATTCAGGCGATCGCCTTTTTGATTATTTCAAACCTGGTGCGTAAATAAGTCAGCAGTATGGCAGAAATCCGCGATCGCAGCATAACACCTCATTGCAGAGCGATATCTACGATGGACTATGCCTACACAACTGAATTCTATATAGTATAATTGTACTATACAGGTGTGCAACGCTAAGTTTGGCAGACAATGCCCAAAGTTTACCTACCTTCAACAAGGAGATTTTTCCCCTTGTTTAGCATATATTTGGCATGATTTTATTTACCTTTAGATGGAAGGTGACAATATGACAAATAATCAAATTTGTCTGCTAGAACTCATCAAAATTTTTGCAGAATATCGTAACAATATTATCGTCAACATCAAGCATCTGCAAGAACATTATCAAAGGACAGGCATCAAACGGGTTAAAGGTGTGAGAAACGAAAATGGGGAACTTTTACAACCTTGGTTGCAAACTGAATATATAGATAATGCTGAATATGTTGGCATGGGCGAGTTTCAGTTTAACCGCAATACTGCTACTATCAATATGCTTATCAAACGGAAAGTCAGACTTGCCAAATCTGAAGATCAAACCCCCACTCTTGAAGTAGCAGGTTTACTGGTAAATAACCTCAATAGTTTTAATAACTACACAATTGTAAGTGATGGCAAAATCAACATAAAATCCTTGCAAGTAAAAATTAGTAGTAAAAAAGCTTTTGATTTGCTCAAAGAAAAAGGTGTTTTAGATGCAGAAAAATTTGACTTCCATACTGAATATTCTATCCATCTAGATAACTTACCGCTTGTAGCTTCTGATAGTCGTTACAGTAGTATTGATGGACTATTCAATCAACTGGCAGAAATTAAAGTACTTACTAGTATTATTTCTGCTAACTTGAAAAAGGAGTCAGATGTATTTATAGCACCACAGTTAGATGAGCTTCAAAAGCACTATTTATCCAAGAATACTTACATCAACTTTCCGACAACCAATGAATATATAGACATTGATGAAGCTCTGTTTAATGGTACTCTTGACTCAAGATTAAGCTATAAGATTGATGTTGGCAGTCAAGATATTCTAAACCTAAGTAAGTTACATTCTGCCAACAAGTTTCTGAATAAAATGTATCGTCTTTATGACAAGGAAACTGGAGAAATTATCATTAAGCCAAGTTTTGAGATGGCATTTAATGAAAATCTCGCTGTTAGACATAGGTTACTTTCATCACGTACCAAGATTACGAAAGTTGACGAGTTGATGAAACCAATCTTTGATGATTTTCTTGGGCTTGAGCAAAATGGCATAGTTGTAGGTATTCTTAAGAAAGTTGGTGCTGATAGTTTGGCGCAGTTATTTCAGGATAAACAAACTGGTAAACAAATCAGCAAAGAGGAAATGATCGCAGCTTTGACGGCAGCAAATAACAAGCTAGAGAAATATATAGAAAATATCTACCAAGATAAAATTTCTCCTTTGGTATTTTACATTGGTTGTACTGGACTATTGCCAGATCAAATAGAAGTAAAACCTATGACTGCTGAAGAAGTTGCTGCTAAATACCCAAATTTGCAATTTTCTAAAAATGAGCAAGAGGGCAGTTTTTTTGCAGTTGGTGATAGTATCATCAGCATCTATGCCAAAACTGAATATTACAGTAAAAATGTGCCTATCCTAAATCTTTCATAAACAACAAGAACCCCGATGTACTAAAAAGTCGGGGTTGTTTCGTGTTATTAGAATATTTACTTAATCTGCTACTGTGATTTCTGGTATATTTTAGAAATCAAAGTTTACTACTTTTATTAATCTCAGTTGATTTGATAGCTTAAAAAAATATTTCATAACACTTGAAGGATTTTAAAACCTGGTGGAAACTACGTATATATTGTATTTTTTAGTACGCAAAGATTATATACTTAGCTATGTAGAAAATTAATCAGTATAATAAACTACATAATAGAAAATCATAAATTACAGATAGATCGGCTTTATTTGTGTCTAACTGCATCTATAGTTTTATGTGTCTCTGCCTCAAAACAGAGCCGCTATTGTCTTGTTATTTTGTTACATCACTTTGCAAGGTTAATTTTATTACCTGAAATAGCAATAGATTTACTAATAATCTTTAAGAAAATTGTGCATAAATCAACTTCAATGAGACAATCTGACCTAATCTTCTCAACCTAAAGGAAGACATGAACGATCGCACAAAGGCTCTCCAGGCTCTCGCAGCTGAACGTTGGCGGGTATCCCTGATTCTCAGTGGAGCCATGATGTTTATTTACTTTGGCTTTATCTTGCTAATCGCATTCAATAAGCCCCTGTTGGGGTCATTGGTAGTTCCTGGCCTCAGCCTGGGAATTTTACTAGGGGCGCTGGTAATTATCTCAGCATGGGTATTAATTTTTATCTATGTGCGTTGGGCAAATAGCAGTTACGACGACCAAATCGCCAGACTGACACGCAAGTAAATTAGCTATTAGCAATTTCTAGTCCAAAATCCAAAATACTAAACCAAAAAAGCATGAATAGTGTGTGGTTGGATCTGCCACTAGCGGCGGATATTACCAGTCTTGGTCACTTTAACCCGTTAGCGATCGCCTTCTTTCTTCTGTTTGTTGTCAGTTCTCTAGGTATTACCTTTTGGGCGGCAAAGCTGACCAAAAATACTGCCCACTTCTATACAGCTGGCGGTAATATCAGTGGTTTCCAAAATGGGCTAGCCCTAGCAGGAGACTTTATGAGTGCAGCTAGCTTTTTAGGTATCACTGGGCTGGTGGCACTCAACGGCTTTGACGGCTTAATTTATTCTATTGGTTTCCTGGTGGGCTGGCCGATTGTGATGTTTTTGATTGCGGAACCATTACGTAACTTAGGCAAATACACCTTTGCCGATGTAGTGGCTTATCGTTTACAACAAAAACCAGTCCGCATCGCATCTGCCATTGGAACGCTGGCAGTAATTAGCTTTTACTTAATTGCCCAAATGGTAGGGGCTGGGGAGCTAATTAAACTGTTATTTGGCTTTGATTATGAACTAGCCGTGGTCATCGTCGGTTGTGTGATGATGGCCTATGTGATTTTTGGTGGGATGATTGCCACCACTTGGGTACAAATTATTAAAGCAGTTCTGTTGCTCGGCGGAACTATCTTGCTAGCTATCTTGGTACTGGCACGATTTGGTTTTAACCCACTCGCTCTTTTTGCCGCAGCCGCAGACAAGTATCCGGGTGTATTAGCTCCAGGTAAACAGGTTTCTGACCCATTTGATGCTATCTCGTTGGGGATGTCGTTGATGTTCGGTACTGCTGGATTACCCCACATCTTGATGCGTTTCTACACAGTACCAGACGCTAAAGCAGCACGCCTCTCTGTTACTTATGCTACAGCTATTATTGGCGTTTTTTATCTCCTTACCTTCATCCTGGGCTTTGGAGCAATGGCGCTAGTAGGGCAAGATGCTATCAAGCAAATTGGGACTGGTGGTAACATGGCTGCACCGATGTTGGCAGAATTCCTTGGTGGTGATGCTTTCTTAGGCTTTATTTCTGCTGTTTCCTTTGCGACAATTTTGGCAGTTGTGGCGGGTTTGACACTTTCAGGAGCGGCTGCACTTTCTCATGATTTGTGGGTGAACGTGGTGCGTTCTGGTCATGCCGACGAGTCAGAACAACTGAAGGTAGCTCGTGGCGCGACAATGGTTTTGGGGTTAGTGGCGATATTTCTGGGTATTTTGTTTAAAGGACAAAACGTCGCTTATATGGTAGGTTTAGCATTTGCGATCGCAGCTAGTGCCAACTTCCCAGCGTTGCTGCTATCAATGCTTTGGCGACGCTTCACCACTAGCGGGGCGGTTGCGAGTATGTTAGTCGGTACTTTCTCCTCGTTACTGCTGATTTATTTATCACCTACTATTCAGGTGACAATTCTCAAGCACGCTTCTGCACCTTTCCCACTGAAAAATCCGGGATTAGTTACTATTCCCTTAGCGTTTATTGTGGCGATTGTCGTTTCATTATTGACTACTGAACAGCAAGCACAGGAAAAATTTGCCGAAGTTGAGGATCGCATCCACATTGGTTCTGAGATGTGATTTTATCATTTGTCATTGCCCTACTGCCCTGCTTGCCTACTCTGTCCAAGCTCTTTGATGTTTTTCATCACTTGTTCATATAAGTCGTTGCTACCTTGACTTTGAAAGATGCTTGCTGCTTGTTGTAAATCCTTGAGTGCGCCTTGTTTGTCTCCATTGGTGGCGCGGGCGTTTCCTCGGTTATTGTAGGCAGGGGCAAAGTTAGGGTTGAGGCGAATGGCTTGATTGTAATCTGCGATCGCACCCTTTGGATCTCCATTGGCAGCACGAGCATTTCCTCGGTTATTATAAGCGATCGCATATTTGGGGTTGAGGAGAATCGCTTGATCGAGATCGTCTATTGCCCCTTTTTTGTCTCCATTGGCGGCGCGGGCATTTCCCCGGTTGTTGTAGGCTTCGGCGTAGTTGGGATTAAGGCGAATCGCTTCACTGTAATCTTTTACTGCTTCTCTGTTACCTTCTAGTGAAGCGCGGGCATTTCCCAGGTTATTGTAAGCTTCAGCGTCGTTAGGATTGATGCGGAGGGCTTGATTGTAATCTGCGATCGCTTTTTCTTTGTCTCCCAAATCAAAATAGGCTAATCCCCGTCCGTTGTAGGCAGCGCCATATTGAGAGTTTTGACTAATTGCTTTACCATAAGATGCGATCGCAGCTTGTAAATCGCCGTTTAAATGCTGATTCTTTCCCTGAAGATAGAATTCTCCACCTCTGGAAGCTGTAGCTGAACGACGGTTAGGTGTACTAACTCCTATTTCTGTCACCAAAACATTGTCATTCTTGCTACAAGAAACACTGCTAATTGCTGTCAATGTAGTAAAAATAGCTATGGTAAATATTTGATTTACCCTTGTTCGCTTTTGACTAAATAAACGCCGTCTCATAATTTAATATAAACTGCCATAACACCTGAACACACTTAGTACAAAAATCTAGATTTTAATTCTTTAACTCAATTGTCATTCTAACTTTTGATAGACGTTTAAAGTAAATTAACAAATTTGCCTGATATTCAATATATTTCTTTCATAGTTATATTAAATGAAAAATCTGAATTATAAAGTATAAAAATTGTCAATCCTACTTTTGGTTATTGTCATCTCTCTACTTTTTGACAATAGATTTCTGAACAGAAAACTACTGTTACTCATGTTTTTTAGGATACTTTTTGAAAAAATATATTTGAAATATTAAGATTTGTTTTAAATAATCACTCCATAAATTCTGACATTTGTAGCCTTATAGACAATTTACCCATCTTCTGTTTCACTCTCTTGAGTTTTAGAAGTTAGCCGCCAAGAAGTAGTTTTTTCAATATCTACAGACAGTTGTTCCAGATTTGTCCCTAAATCTTTTTGGAGTTTCTGAGTTAGTGTGACAGGAAAATCTAAATCAATATCTTGGGTTTGTACTAGCCTGAATAATTCTGTAAAACTAGCTTTGATTGTAGTGCGATCGTAACTTGTCAGCTTATGATAAGAAGTTTCAGATATATTCTGAGCTTGCATGGCTTTTTTCATACGTTCTTGCAAATGCTCAAATTCTGAATTCAACAACTTGTATTGTTGCTCAATTTGTGAGTATCTAGTACTTAGTGATATTAAATCTTCCGTTGCGGGTTCGTGGCTGGCTTGGGCTTGTAAACCTAACAAATTTAAGTGGATTTGAGCAAGATAAATACAGTCTAGGTAAGCATACTCTATCTGTTCTTCAGTTAGGGGGCGTTTTGCCCAATCGCTTGTTTGTTCTTGTTTATCAATATTGTTAAAGCTACAAAGTGCCGTAGCTATGGTTTTGAGTTGGTAATTAGGTAATGGCAAAAGATAGTAGGGAATTTTTTTTGCCATTTCCAAAGTGCAAGTAATATTTTTAGCTTTCTTATTACCGAGAAGTTTTAGATCGTAACTAGCGTTGTGAAAAACTTTTTCAATGGCAGAATTTATCATAATCTTTTCAATAAATTCAGCTACAATATTAGGCTGATCTAACACATCTAAAAGGTAGACGCGATCGCCACTCATATCTTGAGGATTATCTAACACCTGAATCAGTGATAATCGGGGATTACGACTTTTATAGTCAGCTACTTCTGTATCTATCCACAACGTTTTAGCTTTGGTATATTTAGCAACAATGGCACTAATTTCGCGGGCGGAAGTAAGGTAGGGCATTGGCTAATATTTCCTGATATTTAGGGTATTTTAAGTAAGCCATAGTTTTCTAAAGTAACATTCTGTTGGTAATTTTGGTGTCATAGGATTGCAAAAATACTGGAGTTTTGAGTTGAATAGGTTTCAACATCGCCAAACTGACTGAAATCTGATAACATCGAGTCACTACTGTAAGGCGGCATAGCTTATCATTCAAAGAGCGCATCTACATTAAATTCATAGAAAGCTATAGACCGTATACGGAACCATATTAGTTAGCAACCGTCAATAAAATTGAATTGGCGCTTCTCAAAAATGGCTGCAAAATCTTAGCCTTAAGAAATCGTCCAAGTTTCAGTTTACAGTAACCTGAGTAATTACTTGGACACTTTTGCTACTTCACATTTAATTGCTTTTTAACATCTGCTCCTCACCATGACACACAAATTAATTGCTTCCAGTAATCAATTCGGAGATAGATAATGAAAAAGCTAATTCTATTACTAGTTAGTAGCATTTTGGTAGTTGGTACTTTTGGCTGCCAAGAGGCTCCTAAAACTGGTTCAGAAACTCCTAGTACTACTAATGAGGCTGCTCAAGTACCAGCAAAACCAGCTTCTGCAACAAATGAAACTACTAAAGTTCCAGCAACAGCAGCGACTCCTTTAGCAGCTAGCACAGATACTAAAGTTAAAATCGGTTCGGAAAAAACAGCCGCAACAAAAGTTAAAGGTGACTTAAAAACTGAAGTTAGCGCAAAGTTGAATAAAGGCTTACCAGGCAATAAGTTGCAAGTTGAAAACAAAGAGGGTGAAATTATCCTCAAAGGCACAGCGACTTCTGCTGAAGAACTTAAGAAAGCTGAAACTTTGGCTAAGGAAGTTCAAGGTGTAAAGACGGTGAAGGTAGAAGCAAAAGTTGAAGCTGCAAAAAAGCCATAAAAGAATAACTGAAGCTTTCAGTTAGTATCGGCATAAAAGCCAAACAGAGATTTACACAGATGTAAACCTCTGTTTTTTACTTGCTTAAATCAAAACTCTCATTTTTCAACTTCCATTATTATTTGAACCTCGATAAATTCGCTCCATCTGCTCTGGAGAAAGGCGTTTCATTGGAAACCACTCAAATGGAGAAACAGACACTTTTTCATAAGGTTGAACATCATTTTGCTGGTTTTGAGGGGAATGCAATGCTACATTTGTATTTGTATACTGACCTCTGAACGACTCATCTATTTCTGATTCTGGAAGCTGAGTTTGAGGTAAAACATAAGCGTGCTTCTGGGGATCGTATGCAAAAACTTCTCCTGTTTCAATGTGATAAATCCAAGCATAAATGCTCAGTTCCCCCTGATAAAGCTTAGAGTGAATCACTGGATATGTCCGCAAATTCTCAATTTGAGTAAGAACATTTTCAGCAATCATAATCTCTAGCAGTTCTTCTCCGTCATAGTCACTGTAGTGGTCTATAACTAACCTTCGAGTCGCCTCTGCATATTTAAGCCAATCATGTACAAGCGGCATTTCGTCGCTGAGATTGTGTAACTTCATTAGTCCTTTCATTGCACCGCAATGAGAGTGACCACAAATAATAATTTGGCGAATATCTAAAGCTTGAACAGCATATTCAACTGTTGCACCTTCACCACCATTACTTGCCCCATACGGTGGAATAATGTTACCTGCATTGCGAATGACAAATAATTCACCGACTTGGGCTTGTGTAATTAGATTTGGATCGAGACGCGAATCAGAACAGGTAATAAACAATACCCTGGGCTTTTGACCATGTGAAAGTTGCTCAAACAATTGTTGATGTGTCGAAAAATAGCTAGATTTAAATTCTCGCAGACCTTTAATTAATCTCTTCATTACTAAGTTCTAGAAATTTTTGGGGTTCAGAAACAAATCACATACATCAGATTGAGGTAGTAAAGAGGGGCTTTCTTTCTACGTTTTTCCAATTGTAAAGATTACTATTGGCGCGGCAAGGCTAAAATGTTGCAATAGATTTTAGAGAAAATTGAGATAAATCAATATTTTTTGCTTTGTCGCTAATGCCTTATTTTAAGCTTGTCACGCCACTATATTATAAATTCATTTAGTGCTTTTAATACCCTCTACCATTGGGGTGAGTTGCTTTTTTCACTTTCTCACCCCTGTTACTTAGCAACTCACATTACTGTGTGAGAATGCCTCGATCCTATTTCAAATTTTTGAATTAGAAGTAATTAGTCGGACATGATATTATCTGCTCTGGGAAAATTTGATGTTCAGTTTGCGGCATCAAAATCTTCGCTGTAAACTTAGCGATCGCCTGTGGTAAGCCTTTTGAGTGAAGCTTGCAGACTCACTGCAACGCGTATACTATAATTTCTAATTCTCCCCTTACCCTCTTGCGAATTTTTAATTAGTTGATACAGTTGTTCTTCATTAGCCCAGCTAACCAGCGCCTATGGTTTATATCAAGCGCGTAAACTACTATAATGCTTATATATCAGTTATATAAAAACTGAATAACCTATTTTGAGCATTAACTGAGCATTATGGTAAACAGCAGTAAAACACCAACTGGGAAGGCTAAAAAGGGACAGATTGCAATCCGTCTCGATTCAAAAGTAATCAAAGCTTGCTTTCCCCGAGAACCCTTCCCTGGAGAAAAAAATCAAGTGAAGAGAGCAACAGGCATCTCTGACATGACTGGATGGGAAGCTAAAGCAGAGAAATTACGGCAGAGATTACAAATCGAGATGGAAGACTGGAAGCTCACAAATCCAGACGGGACATTCAACGAAAACAAGTACCGCGAAATTCTTGTTGACCAAAAACTCAGACCAAACCTAAAGTTGGTAGAGAGTGCTGGAACGTCAGGCGGTCAGTTACCACCCAAACCTGAGTTATCTATCCTTGAAATCTGGGATATGTACTGTGAGTATAGGAAACATGATTTGGCGATAACAACATATCACCAAGAATTTAGGGGCATTTATTATAGGGCAATTAAGCAAGCCGTGGATTCAGTAGGGGAAAACAACTCGATAGACATCCACAATTGGCTGCTTAAGAATAGGAATTCTAAAACGGTAAAAGAGGTTTTATCGCAATTATCCAAAGCTTATCGACTAGCAATGAAGCAAAAGCTAGTTTCATTTGACCCATACGAAGGTATGTCAGAAGATATACAAGTTAAGCGAAAGCCCAAGGTAATTAATCAACTAGATGACGTTAATAATGATTCAGATGCGTTGGATAGAACAAAAGCATATACCTGGGATGAGGTTGAATTAATCTTACAATATGTAGCTAATTCTCCTAGAATTAGTTGTTGGTATTCTTATTTAAAATTCAAGTTTTTAACTGGATGTAGACCAGGTGAAGCAGCCGGCTTGTGGTGGGTAGATGTGAAGTGGGAAAACGAATGTATTGTATTTGATAGAAGCTATGATTATCGATTAGGTATTCACAAGCCGACAAAGAATGAGAGCGCTAGGATATTCCCAATGCCTAAAGATGGTGGCTTGTGGAATCTTTTAAAATCAATTCCACAAGGTGAACCGAATGATACAGTTTTTAAAAGTAAATCAGGTAAAAAAATCTCATCCCATGTTTTTCAAACCACATGGTTGGGTAGAGAAAAATCACAGAAAGGTATTATTACTGAATTAATAAGACAAGGTAAATTGTCTAAATATTTGCCTCCATACAATACACGACACACGTTCATTAACCATCAAATTAATGATGTAGGGATTGCCCAACACATTGTTAATGATTGGTGCGAACACAGCGAAAGGGTAAGCAAGCAATGCTATAGACAAACTGATACCAGGGTTGTCCCAGGTTACGGGGAGTCAGTTGCCAGCAATCAACAAGTACAGCAACAGTCAGAATTAGACCTACTTAAGGAACAGTTGAGACAACAACAAGAGATGATTGAAAAACTGCTACAGGATAGGGATAACTTGAAATCGTAACGAAATCAAGACGTATTAGACCCTACCCTACTCATAGTTTTTGTACCAATACTCCAATACTTTATGCCTAGCATTTTATCGCTAGGCTTTTTTTGTTATACAAGGGTATACCCTTGTATTTTAAAGTGTCACTTTCGCTGTCATTTTAAGTGACATAATTTATGTCATTATTTTTGTCACTTTTCCAGAAGGGTACACCCGCTTCTATTAGGTGGGTGCGTAACGACCTAAGTTGAACTTAGACCGTCGTCAACGCTTTTAAGGCAATTCCCTTAAAAGCAGGACTAGCAAGCTTTTAATCCTTAGATTAAGAAGTTTTCCCTGTTGAGGTGGAAAGTACTTTGGTGATGCTTTACAGGGGAAGCCGTAAAAGGTCTTACAGTACACATACCCTCGATTGAAACTAGGGTTAACTGTACTCAGTGACACCTACGATAAACAGGAAGGCATAGGAAGACAACTTCCCTTTAAACAACCGCAAGATTCTAAAATTAGGTGAGTTCAAGGCGGATTACGAGGCACGCTTTAAAGTCACTCTAGAAGATAATGTTTTTCTGACTGGTTAACCTGTCTGAATATTTCTTTCTGTTGCCTTGCCCTTACCAAGCTACTAAAAAAGCCCAGCAGGGATATGCTAGGCACGAGTATTAATCAAATTTGTATCCCCTTGGTGACAGCAATCGCCAAGGGGATATTCTATTAAGCGGCGGTGAATGCCCTGCGTTTATCTTTTTCTTTATGTGCATCCTTTAGCGCTCTATGAATACGTTCATCTATGCCTCCCTTGCGGTAGTACTCATAGTTCTCGCAAGCAGTGAGATGATGTTCATCTAAGTCAAAACAGTACTCTCCGGCGTACCAATGTGCATCATTACTGTCCACCTTTGCAACCGTTATCGCCATAGTATATTGCCAGTTACTAGACTCACAATCGATGCGGTAAGCCTGTTCGGTAACTATTCCGAAAAACGATTCATTTGAGGCAGGTTTATCGTTTTCCTTTACCTGCCATTTAACTCGTTGACCCAACTTGTAAAGAGGCGTAGGAATTGATACGGTTGATGGATGGACTGTGATTTGATTAGCGGTCATAATAGTTGATATCCTTTCGTATTGATGGTACGTGGGCAGAAGTCGTCATCGTCTGAGTTGCAACCTCATTCGGTGACGCTGCTCAATAAAAAAGCGCCGACTGAAAACGCCTAGTAATTACAAGGAATAATGCTAAATACTTTCAGTGAAGACAGGTAGTATATGTTCTCTATCTTCACTCACTGCAACTTCTAGCTTATAGACAATAACTTGATAAAGAATATTTTTATCCCTATCAATCAATTTATGTCTTCTCTCTGCCAAGTTGTAAGTTTCTAATTGCCTATCATCACCTTCTTTCACAAGTTCCTTGTTAAGTTTAAACTGTGCTTTCCTAGCAGAATATAACAAGATTGCTAAAAACTTACAAACACTAATACCCTCTGGAAGAGGTGGCATAGAAGCAATATATTTGGCTACTTCTTTATTTGTGCATTTTGCACTTATTTGGTTAAGCGTTAAGTCAGGCATTGCACCCATACTGTTTTCTCCTGTGCTAAACAGTGCATAGGATTCCCGGCAAGTACTCAAATCACATCACACTGCAATATTTCATTACACGACCTCAGTACGTCGCTAAACTGCTGACAACACACTATATATATATAGGATAATCACAATGTCTAACTTATCTGTTTTCAATTTTGAGTCACAAGAAATACGTTTTGTTGGTACTACTGATAGTCCTTGGTGGGTAGCGGTCGATATTTGCAAGATACTGGATTTTATAAACCCCAGTGAAACGCTTAAGAGGCTTGACCCTGACGAGATTACCCTCATTTCAATTGAGGGTATCGGCAGAGGCAAGGCTGTGAACTGCGTCAACGAATCTGGCTTATACTCTCTCGTTCTCACCAGTCGCAAGAGTTCTTGAAGCTTTAGTCCAACAACTTTCATATATAAGATAAAGTTAAATTCTTCCCTAGAAGCTTGAGCATTAGTTGAGCATGATTGCTGAGTATGGATTTATACTATTTATTTATGTTCAAGTGCTGAAAGTAGGGTAATTGAGCATCCTATGAGCATTTCAAGGGAGTAAAGCCTGAAAGTATTGCTATTACGTCATTAGCTGCATGGTTCATATCAAGCGCGTGGAACTTACCAACTTCAAATCCTTCGGCGGTACTACCTCTGTCCCTTTGCTGCCGGGGTGTACTGTCATATCTGGGCCAAATGGTTCAGGTAAATCTAATATTTTAGATGCACTGCTATTTTGTCTCGGACTCTCCAGTTCTAAGGGAATGCGAGCCGAACGCTTGCCAGATTTGGTAAATAACACCCAAACGTCCAAAGGACGGGCTTCTATTGAAGCTAGCGTCACTGTAACGTTTGATTTGTCAGATGAAATCTCACACAAAGACACAAAGGCGCAAAGGGAGGAAGTAGAAGAGGCAGGGGAGGCAGGGGAAGCGGAGGAAGCGGAGGAAGAACCAAAATCCGAAATCGTTCGACTGAGCGAAGCCGAAAGGAGCCGAAGTCCAAAATCGGCAGAGTGGAGTGTTACTAGAAGGCTGCGAGTCACTCACCAAGGAAGTTACACCTCGAATTACTATATCAATGGTGAAGCTTGCACGTTGACAGAGTTGCATCAGCAACTAAGTAACCTGCGGGTTTATCCTGAAGGCTACAACGTAGTACTGCAAGGGGATGTCACTAGCATTATCTCGATGAATACGCGGGAACGTCGGGAAATTATTGATGAATTAGCGGGCGTGGCGGCGTTCGATCGCAAGATTATTCAAGCCAAGTCAACTTTAGATGAGGTTAAAGAAAAGGAAGATAGCTGTCGGATTATTGAAACAGAATTAACTGCACAACGCGATCGCCTTTCTCAAGATCGGGCGAAAGCTGAGAGATATCAAAAACTCCGCACCGAATTTCTGGCGAAACAATCCTGGGAAGCTGTATTATCATGGCGATCGCTACAAGCACAACAAGAAAAGTTAGTTCATGAAATTCAAACAGGCGATCGCAATTCTGGTGAACTCTCAACCCAACTCACAAATCTAAATTCCGAAATCGTCCAAAAAACTGCTGAACTCGAACAACTCAATGCCCATGTTAAAGCATTGGGTGAAGATGAACTTTTAGCGGTACAATCTACCCTCGCCACCCAAGAAGCCGAACGTAAACAACTCCAGCGTCAACTAACGGAATTAGAAACAGCTTCCCAAGAAACTGCTAAACGTCTGACTCAAACTCAGCAAGAGATTCAAAAACACCGTCTTTCCCTAGAAGAAATTGCCAAAACACAAATTGTAGAGACGCAATTCATCGCGTCTTCACAACAACAAAGAAACGAAGCCCACCAAGCCTTAGAAACATCCCGCGAAGCCGCCGCCGAAATCGCCTCGGCTTCGGAAGCGTGGGTGCAGCAACAAACGGCATTCAACCGTCAAATTGAAACTCTGCTGCAAACTCTCGAACCCCAACGCACAGAAAAAGCACAACTTACAGAACGGAATAATCAGTTACAGCAATTAATTTCCGAGCAAACCCAGTTAATTGAACGTGACGAACCGCTATTAGCCCAAAAACAAACCGACTGTAGTCAAATTGAAACGGAATTTAACGCCTCTAGCGAACCCATCCAAAATTTAGCCCAAAATCTCTCAGCCACAGAACAAGAACTACAAATCCAACAGGAAACTCAAAAGCGGTTACTTTTTGAACAACGCGAAAAACAACGCCAGTTGGATAAAATCGAGGCGCAAACGCAAGCACAGCAGGAAGTCCAAGGAACCCAAGCGAGTAAAGTTATTTTACAATCGGGAATGCCTGGACTTTGTGGCTTAGTTGTGCAGTTAGGAAAAGTGGAACCCCGCCATCAGCTAGCTTTAGAAATGGCTGCCGGTGGACGATTGGGACATATTGTGGTGGAAGATGATGGTGTCGCCGCCGCCGGGATTGAATTGCTCAAACAGAAACGTGCCGGGAGAGCGACTTTTTTACCACTGAATAAAATTCACGCTTCTAAATTTACTCAAGATGCAACGTTGCGTTTCGCTAGTGGCTTCGTTAATTATGCTGTGAACTTAGTCGATTGCGATCGCCGTTACAAAGATGTATTTAGTTATGTTTTCGGTAACACAGTAGTATTTGCCAGCCTTGAAGCGGCGCGGAAAAACTTAGGTTTATATCGCATCGTCACCTTAGACGGGGAATTGCTAGAAACTAGTGGTGCAATGACTGGTGGTAGTAACAGCAATCGTTCAGCCTTGCGGTTTAACAATGCAGAAGCGGCGGAATCTGATGAAGCGATCGCCTTAAGAAATCGTTTGGTGGATATTGAGCGAGTTTTAGAGCGTTGTACTGAAGCGATCGCAACTTTATCAGCCAGAAGCAAAAAACTCACCCAAGAACTCGCAGAAGCGCGTCAGGCGCGACGCGAACAGCAGTTGCAATTGGAACAGTTGCAGAAAGATATTAAAAATTTAACAGCGCAATTAGAGGGGACGCGATCGCAACTCGCCCAAAATAGCGAAAAGTTAGCCACTGCTCAATCCCGATTAGAAATTTTAGATCGGGAATTACCAGGACAAGAAACTAATCTGCAACAATTGCGACACGATTTAGCAGAGTTGGAAGCATCCCAAACCCCCAGCGAATGGCAACAAATTCAGGCGACAATTAAAATTCAAGAGCAACAATTACAACAACGCGAGACAACATTACGCGAAGCTGAACAAAGATTAAAAAATTTGGAAAATCAGCAAGTGCGATCGCAAGAAAAAATTCAAGAAGCAGAGACACGCATCGCAGAATACGAAACCCAAAAAACCTCTTGTAGAGACGCGATGAATCGCGTCTTGAGCCAAATCACAACGATAGACGAGCAAATCACCCAAACCCGTTTATCGTTGAGTCAAATGGAGCAAAATTTGGGAGAAGAGAAACACAAACGCGACGCAACAGAATTGGAAGTGCGATCGCACCTTTTGCGCCAACAACAATTGCAATGGGAAATCGAAAAACTCAAAGAAACCCAAGAGAAGCGGCGGGAGGAACTAATTGCACTGCAAAACCAGTTGCGGGATATGGGAGCAGAATTACCAAATCCTTTACCAGAGGTTCCAGATAAAGTAGATTTGGAAGAATTGCAGAAAGAATTGCGATCGCTTACCAAACGTTTGCAGGCGATGGAACCTGTGAATATGCTGGCGTTGGAAGAATACGAACGCACTCAAAACCGTCTCCAAGAACTGACGCAAAAATTAGAGACATTACAAGGGGAACGTACCGAATTACTTTTGCGGATTGAAAACTTTACCACATTGCGGCAACTTGCCTTTAAAGAAGCGTTCGATGCCGTCAACGAAAACTTTCAATCAATTTTTGCCATTCTTTCAGACGGCGACGGCTATTTGCAACTCGAAAATCCCGAAGATCCCTTTAGCAGTGGACTAAATTTAGTCGCACACCCCAAAGGCAAACCCGTACAGCGCCTAGCTTCCATGTCTGGGGGAGAAAAATCACTTACAGCCTTGAGCTTTATCTTTGCTCTCCAACGCTACCGCCCATCGCCCTTTTACGCCTTTGATGAAGTGGATATGTTCTTAGATGGAGCAAACGTAGAACGATTAGCTAGAATGATTAAGCAACAATCACAACAAGCGCAATTTATAGTTGTGAGTTTGCGTCGTCCGATGATAGAATCAGCCGAACGCACAATTGGCGTTACTCAAGCACGGGGAGCTTACACTCAAGTTTTGGGGATTAAATTACAATCATCCAATACATCTGCTTGAGTTTTTGTTAATAATAGTGTATAGACAAACCGGATTCGAGATCAGGACTCGGTATAGAATGACCTCCGAACAGATAATTAGACGTTCCGATATATTAAACACTCAGGTGATTACCCGCGACAACGGCAAGCGGCTAGGCATCATCAGTCAAGTCTGGGTTGATATAGATCAACGAGAGGTTGTGGCTGTTGGTTTGCGAGACAGCCTGATCTCCATTTCGGGCATACCGCGCTACATGTACCTCAACAACATCAGCCAGATTGGTGATGTCATCTTAGTTGATAACGAAGATGTAATTGAAGATATTGAAGTTGAATCTCTCAGCAATCTGATTAGCTGGGAAGTAATTACAGAAACAGGTGAAGTCTTAGGCAAAGTCCGGGGCTTCAAATTCAACGGCGAAACCGGGAAACTTAACTCTATAGTCATTGCTTCTTTAGGAATCCCCCAAATTCCCGACCAATTTTTGAGTACTTACGAGTTCTCAGTTGATGAAATCGTCAGTACTGGCCCCAATCGGTTGATTGTATTTGAAGGAGCCGAAGAACGGGTGAACCAGTTGACAACTGGTTTACTAGAGCGTTTGGGTATTGGCAAAGCGCCGTGGGAAAGGGATGCAGAAGAAGAATACGGCTATACTCCACCCCGGACAATTGCAGCACCCAATCAACTACCTAGTGGAGTGCCATTGCAGCCACCAAAACAAAGAGTTCGCGCCCCCGAACCCGTAGCGCGGGAAGAGGAATGGACAGAAGACTATGTGGAAGAAGAAAGGCCACAGCGTCAGGTAATGAAGGCGCGACAGTATGAGTCTATTCAATACGAAGAAGACGAGGAAGAAGATAACTGGAGTGAAGCAACAGCTAGCGACAGATATCAACAACCGCAGCCGCTAAAGTATGAAGCCAAGCCTTACAGCAAGCCTTATGTTGATGAATACGATGATTATGACGACGTAGACGGCGATGCTTGGGAAGATGAGCCGAAGCCTGTGAATATTCCTAAGAAAGTTAAGGAAAGGCAGCCAGAATACGAAGAAGAAGGCGGATATTAAGTAATTCGTAATTCGTAATTAAATTTGAAGATTAGTTTAGCTCTTTCCTTATAAATAAGGAGAGGGCTAATTTTTAGTCTGGATAAGGGTTTCATGCCTAAATTGTGTGTAATTAATTTTGTTTAAGTACTTATAGCGAAGACACTGTAAGCGATAGCTCTAATATTTTTTTTGTCAACTTTCATTTTTATAAACCTTGCTACGATGCCCGATATCTATAAGATTTACCAATAAAACATCATCGAAAATATCGTATATAACTCGATAATCGCCTACTCTAATGCGATATGTGTTTTCTTCACCCTGTAACTTTTTAACTCCATTGGGACGTGGTTCTATAGCCAACTCATCTATTTTGGGTTGTATACGATATTGTAATTCTTGAGATAATTTTTTAAACATTTTCTAGCACCTTTGGTAAATTTAATTTCGTAAGTCACGCTACGCCCTTTTTTCTTTCATTAGCGATTTCCTTTTTAATGTCGTCCCAGGCGATAAGACTATTATTTTCTACATCACTTTTAGCAGCATGATAGGCTTTTAAATCGTTTTCGTCCTCTTCATCTTCGATTTTTTGAAGTAGTGCATAAATTTCATCTAGGGTACTGTCGTAAGCTTGGTTTAGCAGTACGTTGATAGCTTTGATTAATTGTTCGCGTTCGTGTTCGGTTTTCATAATTAAGATGAATATTCCACTTCAATCATAGAAGAATATCAAGAAACTCCACGATGAACGCTAAAACAGTTTGTAATTAATTAGTTAACTGTTCAGAAACTCACCAAAAACTGCTAGCGTCAAACAAAGGATAAATATCGTTGTGGACTTTCGAGCTTGAAAACCCGTTCTAATTACTGGCAACTACTGCCTTATATCCGCCTCCAGTGGAGAACCATCGCCAAGGGACTTATGGGTATCTTGGGATACGTACTGGCGACATTAGTGTTGATCAATCTCGCCGGTAAATTGGCAATTCCCTTTGCACAGGGTAATGTAGTTGCGATCGCTCAAATAACTGGTAGTTGTGCTTTAGTCTTTCTTGTCAGAGGCTTGTTTCAGTCTATACAAGATATGTACATGGCGAAAGTTTCTTTAAGAGTTGCTTTTCATCTCCGCCAGCAAGTCTATGCCCATCTGCAAAAGCTAAATCTCAGTTATTTTGAAACCGCAAAAGCTGGTGATTTATCTTACCGCCTCACCGAAGATGTTGACCGGGTTGGCGAAGTTGTAAATAAAGGATTTCACGACTTTATCCCCTGCATTTTGCAGTTGTTGGCAATTCCGATTTACATGATTTACCTAAATTGGCAACTGACACTAGCAACAGTCATAGTTGCGCCCCTGATGGGTATTTTAGTTGGTTGGTTTGGCGAACGGTTACGCAAGTATTCCTTAAAAAGTCAAAATCGCGTGTCGGGTTTATCAGCAATCCTCGCGGAAGTTTTCAACGGGATTCGTTTGGTACAGGCTTTTGCTGCCGAAAATTACGAAATTGCTCGCTTTGGCCATGAAGCAGAACGCAGCCTCAAAGCAAAATACTCAGCCGAACGCCTCAAAGCAATTCAGATTCCCATCATCGGGTTTTTGGAAGCCTTAAGTGCGTTATCGTTACTGATTGTGGGAGCGTGGCAAATTTCCCAAAATAACTTGACAGTGGCAAATTTTTTCAGTTATCTGGCGGCGGCGGCGCTGTTAATCGATCCCATTGGTCATACTACTAACAATTACAACGAATTTAAGCAGGGTGAAGCATCAGTTGATCGCATTTTTGAATTGATGGCAATTCAGCCAACGGTGATTGAGAAGATCAATGCGATCGCTCTTCCTCCAGTCAAGGGCAAAATAGAATATCGTCATATTTCCTTTGCCTATAAGCCAGGTGAACCCGTATTAAAAGATATCAGCTTATTGGTAGCGCCAGGTGAAGCGATCGCTCTTGTGGGTGCTTCTGGTGCTGGTAAAACCACCTTTGTCAATCTTCTCCCCCGTTTTTATGACCCCGAAGTTGGGCAAATCTTCATTGACGATGTTGATATTCGGGATGTGAAACTGCATAGTCTGCGGCGACAAATTGGGATTGTTCCTCAAGAAACCATTATGTTTTCGGGGACAATTGCCCAAAATATCGCCTTTGGACAGAAAGCTTTTAAGATGGAAGCAGTCAAAGAGGCGGCGAAAATTGCTAATGCTCATCAGTTTATTAGCCAACTGCCAGAAGGTTATCAGACCTGGGTGGGCGAACGTGGGGTAAACTTATCAGGGGGACAAAGACAAAGAATTGCGATCGCTCGTGCTGTTCTGCTCAATCCCCAAATCTTGATTCTTGATGAGGCGACATCAGCATTAGACTCTGAATCAGAAGCGCTAGTACAGGAAGCGCTGGAAAGATTGATGCAAAAACGTACAGTGTTTATTATTGCTCACCGCTTATCAACCGTGAGACGGTGCGATCGTATTTTAGTTCTCGAACAGGGACAAATTGTTGAATCAGGAACCCATGAAGAATTATTAGCCCTAGAGCATCGCTACGCGCGGTTTTATGCCCAGCAATTTAGTTAATTGTTCGTAGGGTGTGTTATGCCGGAGGCTAACGCACCATCCTAGTACTAGCTGAAACCGCTACTTTTATCTTCGATTTCAAAAGTTTGTATTTGATTGACTTTTTTCGTTGATTACTTTGTCCTAGTGTCACATAATCGATTACGAGATTGATGATACTTTATGTTTGAACAAACTCCTTTATCCCAACCGCAATCCAAGCTATGACACTCAATTTATATTTACTGCGACACGGAGAAACTACTTTTAGTCAAAGCGGTAATTTCTGCGGTGAAACGGATGCAGAGTTGACTTCTGAAGGGATGCAGATGGCATCCGGTTTTGCCGATGTTTATCAAAAATTGAAGTGGTCAGCAGTTTATGTTAGCCCAATGAAGCGCACAATTGCAACTGCCAAGCCATTTTGTGATGCTATCGGTATGGATATGCAGTTGCGTGATGGACTTAGAGAAGGTAGTTACGGCGAATGGGAAACTAAGAGTAAATCCTTTGCTCAAGAGAATTACGCAGAAAACTATCTAAAATGGTTGACAGAACCCGCTTGGAATGCACCACTAGGTGGAGAAACTGCGGTAGATATTGCTAACCGTTCTATGCCTGTAATTGCTGAAATTCAAGAAAAATATCCCCAAGGTAATGTTTTAGTAGTTTCCCATAAAGCCACGATTCGGATTATGCTTTGCAGTTTACTGGGAATTGATTTAGGACGCTATCGCTATCGGGTGAATATTTTGGTCGCGTCGGTAAGTATGGTTAAATTTGACGTTAATGGCCCTTTATTAGAAATATTAGGCGATCGTCATCATATACCCGATGGTATTCGCTCTCGTCCGGGAACATAATTAGCAAAAAGTTTTGTTATGAGTGGGATGCAAGACCGGTTTTACATAACTTGCAAACAAAGGATAACAGCCTTTCAAAAAGCTTATAACCGGAAGTGCTAGAGACGTTGTAATGCAACGTCTCTTGTTAGATTATTCCTAGTGTCAACAGCAAAAAGAAAATAGTTGTAATTTCACTATTTCCTAGACTGAATTGCCTGGATTAACTCATAAAAAGGTTGCCAATTATCTTCTTGAGCAATTGCTTCCCAAATAGACTCGATCACAGGTCTTAATAATGCTGTTTTTGGATTATGAACAGCTAGAGTTTGAGCAATTACATCGGGGCTATTACTACCAAAATCATTCAAAATTTTATGGTATAATATGCACCAATCATCAAAAACTCCTAATGCACCCGGTACTGGCACAATATCAGAATTATTCATCACAAAACCTGGCTCATCTCGCCATTTAGATGAAAAAGTCCGAGCCATCTCATAAAAAAACTGGTGATAACCAACCTGGCTCTCCTTCAAAAACTCAATCGTTAGATTCAACAATTCCACTGTTTCTGGATACGGTAAATCCTCAAAACCTAACTTTTTCAACATCAAAGAACTGTATTCAGCTTCATAATACTCATCAAACCTTTCTAATGCAGCTTCCATTTCACCTTTATCAATAATCGCCTTTAAAGGTTCCTGGAGCATTTGTAAATTCAAGTGGCAAATACTTGGTTGATTCCCGTAACAATAGCGTCCATAATAGTCAAAATATGCAGCTATAAAGGATGGGTTATAAGTCGGGATAAACGCATAAGGGCCATAGTCAAAACTCTCTCCAGTAATCGACATATTGTCAGTATTCAAAACTGCATGACAAAAGCCCGCCGCCATCCACTGTGCTACTAGTTCGGCAACCCGTTTAACTAATTCGGCGTAAAACAGAACATATTTATCTTCTTCACTACTTAAGTGTCGATAATACTGCTCAATTACGTGGTCTAACAACTTCTTAGTTAAATCTGGACGCTGGAAATAATGCAGTCGCTCAAAAGTTCCAAACCGAATATGAGAACTGCTCATTCTAATCATCACACATGAGCGGGTAGGTGAAGGTTCATCGCCCCGCCAAAGGGGTAAACCTGTTTCAATCATGGTCAAACAGCGCGAGGTACGTACACCCAAGTGGTGTAATGCTTCCGCAGCCAGAACTTCCCGCACCCCACCTTTGAGCGTGAGCATCCCATCGCCTCCACGGGAGTAGGGCGTTCTCCCAGAGCCTTTTGTGCCAAAATCGTACAATTCGCCATCAGTGGCGCGGACTTGACCGTAGAGAAAGCCTCTACCATCACCTAACTGTCTGTTATATTCACCAAATTGATAGCCGTGGTAACGTAGTGCTAACAAGGGTTTGCGCCCCTGAAACTGGCCAAAAGCTGTGATGAAATCTTCGTCTTTGACTACTTGGGGGTCTAGACCCAAAAGAGGTAATAGTGCATCGTTACGCCAGCGCAAGTGGTGTTGGGGAAATTCCTCTGCTCCAACCTCGTCGTAGTAGTCATCGCCTAGAGATTCCAAGGCGCTTTCGTAGTTGAGGGAGAGAAAAGGATTGCTAGAATTTTTGTAGTTTGGGGTTTCAGCCAGAGTCATTACGAGCAAAGCTTAATTCATTCTTCTCTTAATACTACCTCTGGCTTCAGCATCAGCATAGACGCAAAAAGCGACCGATATCTAAAATATGGCAGCGCTACCATCAAAACTTAGAGCGAATAATGAATAAAGTTTTGCAATTAAAGAAAAAATTAACTCAATTAGCTATTTTAGACGCTACATTTGAGGTTTTTGGTTCAGAATCACACCAATATCAATTAAAACCTTGTTTGAGTAATAAAGATATTCAAGTTTTTGAATCCAGATACAATATTACGCTACCAAGTGAATATAAAAACTTTCTGTTAGAAATTGGTAATGGTAGTGCGGGGCCAGGATACGGATTATCGGGGATTGAATATGAAAATATTATCCCAGAAAAACTATACCAAGAGAACTACGAAATTCTCTCCAAACCATTTCCTTTAACAGAAGCGTGGAATGATTTAGACTTGATTGTCAAGAATAATACGGATTTTGTTACCAATAATGATGCTTATTTCGATGATAAGTTTATTCAAGGAACTCTCACCATTACAAATTATGGTTGTGGAATTTATGGGATATTAGTTATTGCTGGAGAGCAGTCAGGAAAAATTTGGATAGATGACCGGACTAATCATAATGGGATATATCCTGCATCTTTAAGTTTTTGTCATGCTTTCCATGACACTGACCCTGATGATTTGTATCCAGATAATGATGAGGAGCAGCCTTTGAGTTTTTATGATTGGTATGAAGACTGGCTTAATCGAAGTTTGCATCAAATTCGCCAGTCTTCGGAAACTTAACCTTAATTAAATCAAACTGAGTTTTTTACTTTTTAATTGGTTGTGATGGCGGTTTAGTAATACCTTCTGAGTTTGATGTTGGTTGTGATGGTGGTTGAGTAATACCTTCTGAGTTTGATGTTGGTTGTGATGGTGGTTGAGTAATGCCTACTGAGTTTGATGTTGGTTGTGATGCCTGTGAAGATAGAATTTGTTTTACTTGCTGGTTATAAGTTTGTAAAATTGATTGAACCTGTTTTTGTTGATTTTGATTCAAATTAAAAGATTTTAACACTATTCTGATTCTCTGACGGGATTGCAGTGCTGCCTTAAATTTAGTATCTTGGGACGGATTTAATAGAGCCTCAATATCCTTATCTCTTTGCTGGCGGGCTAACTGGATTTGTAGACGCTGTTGCTTTGTGATATTGATTTTTTGGTGTGCTGGAGGACTATTCTGAGTTTTTAAGGCTGGTTGTGTAGCTGGGGAAATTGGAACTGGTGCTGCCAAGACAACTCCGTGTAATATAGTAGCAAAAGCGAAGATAGTAGAAAAAACAGATAAGCGCTTTATAGAATTAATAGACATTTTGAAAAACTCCTCAATCATCTGAAAAATGCACACATTGGCTCATTAGCCAGAGAGTGAACAAATATTACTCTCGCATTTGCTTGTGGAGTTGTTGTGTATTTATTATGGATTTAATATGAATTTATAGATGTTGCAAACTCATGTATCAAATTTGTTAATTAGCTGTGTATAAATAAACATAATACACAGATACTTAATTTCTCAAATAAATCCGGTATCTATACAATATTAGAAAAAAGATGCTTAAAATTTTGGTGCTTGCCAGCTAGGATTTGTAAGACTTGTCATAATATGATCTTCCCATTGTCCATTAATTAACAAATAGTCTCTAGCGTATCCTTCAATAACAAATCCGAGTCTTTTTAAGACATTGCCACTCCGCCGATTGTGAGGCATATAATTAGCCATAACTCGGTGAAAATTTAACTCTTGAAAGAGATGTTCCGTTGCGACTTTTAGCCCTTCTGTCATATATCCTTTACCTTGTTTACTTTCAGCAAGGCTATATCCCACGTAGCAAAAATGAGCGGCTCCTCGGACAAAATTGCTAAAATTGACCGTTCCAATAATTACATTAGGATTTTTTTTTGTAAAAATAAATAGCTTTAATGATTGCCCATTAAGAAATTCTAAAAAACTATTCTCTATCTGATATTGCCAATATTCTTCAGTGAAAAAACCATCAGCCCATAGAGGGTAAAATGGAGTGAGATAAGTTTTGTTATAAATGAAGTATTTGAGAATTTGGGGTATATCTTCATGAATCGCCGCTCGTAATAATAGGCGATCGCTAGTAATTAGTGGCAGTTCTGATATCATAATCGACGGGATCTATTCCCAGCACATTCTCTAGATTTTATAAATTCTCTCATACCTACGGTTTAGTAGCAGTTAAAAGGGAATCTCACTTCTTTAACTCAGAACTGTTTTGCCCAATGCCCTTTACCGCAGACAGCGTAAGTATTTTTACTGCTAATCTGCCATTCCACCAAAATCTTGATAAGCTGATGTCTAATATCTAGAGCGCAAGGATTGAGAGCCAATGGGTGATAAAGCACAGTGCGGGGCGTAACTTCGATAAAATCGCTTTGCCCAAACGCTGTACCGCAGGAAATTCAACCAAAAGAAAGCTCAAGATTCAACCCAGTCTACAAGAAGGATAGTGATGTGGTGGCAATACGCTACGATTGGCAGGAATTAGAGATTCGGGCGATATACAATATGCCATTGCTAGAGCTTATTTATCAAGCTGCTAGCGTGCATCGCCAATATCATGACCCAACAAAAATACAAGTTTGTAAGCTTATATCCATTAAAACGGGGGGTTGTCCAGAAGATTGTAGCTACTGCGCCCAATCTTCGCGCTATAAAACAGAGGTAAAAGCAGAAGCACTCCTAGAGAAGGAAACGGTAATTAACATCGCCCAGAAAGCCAAAGAAACTGGTGTTAGTCGCATCTGCATGGGTGCTGCTTGGCGGGAAGTCCGGGATAACTCACAATTTGAGGAAGTTCTGGAAATGGTCAAGGATGTAACTGCAATGGGTTTAGAAGTGTGCTGCACTCTGGGAATGTTGACGGCAAATCAAGCTAGGAAACTTGAAGAAGCGGGACTTTACGCCTATAACCATAACTTAGATACCTCGCAGGAATATTACAACACAATTATTACCACGAGAACTTATAGCGATCGCTTGAACACAATTGAGAATGTCCGTCAGACTAATGTTACCGTATGTTCCGGCGGTATTCTTGGGTTGGGCGAAACCGTTGATGACCGCGTTGGAATGTTACAGACTCTGGCAAACTTACATCCGCATCCAGAGTCAGTACCAATTAATATTCTTTCACAAGTACCAGGTACACCCTTAGAAAATCAGCCTGATGTCCCCATTTGGGATATTGTGCGAATGATTGCTACAGCCAGAATTTTAATGCCAGCTTCTGATGTGCGTCTGAGTGCTGGTAGGGCTAGACTTTCTCAGGTTGAACAAGCTTTCTGCTTTATGGCGGGAGCTAATTCTATATTTTCCAGCGACGACAACAAAATGTTGACGGTGACAACCCCCTGTCCAGACTACGATACTGACCGAGAAATGCTGAATTTACTTGGTTTGGGGATGCGTCCACCTTCTCAAAGACAGGAAAAGGTAGCAAGTCCGGCTGTTGTTGGATAAATATATTCTTGTGGGATGGGCGTTTCACCCGTCCCACAAAAGTCTTGACTAAATTATCTTGGCAGTCCGCAGACCAAACAACAGACCGACAGACAAACCAAAGAACAAAGCTAAAAAGCCGATGTAAGCTGCAATTGCAAACATTTATTTTTCTCCACAATACTTCCTAAATATATTGAATCATTAGTTGTTGGGCATTAGGCATTGGAAAACTCTTCCCCAGTACCCAGTCCCTAGACTCCAATCGCCCAGATTGCGATAGAATACTGCCCACGGGCGCTTGTTTGGGGTTGAGGAATGACTTCTGTAATTAATGTAAATTTACCAGAGCAGTCTTATGAGATTGCGATCGCATCTTCGAGTTTAGAGCAACTGGGTCAACAGATGGCCAGTCTGAAGCTAGGCAAGAAGATATTGCTAGTTTCTAATCCAACGATTTTTAAGCATTATGGCGAAAGAGCAATTACATCCCTGAAATCTGCTGGATTTGAAGTTGCTAGCTGCACTCTACCACCTGGTGAACGCTACAAAACCCTTAATTCCATCCAAAAACTCTACGATGTAGCCTTAGAAAACCGCCTAGAACGTTCTGCTACGATGGTGGCTTTGGGTGGAGGTGTAATTGGCGATATGACTGGCTTTGCTGCCGCAACTTGGCTGCGCGGCATTAACGTTGTCCAAGTACCTACAACTCTCTTGGCAATGGTAGATTCGGCAATTGGTGGCAAAACTGGCGTAAATCATCCCCACGGTAAAAACTTGATTGGGGCATTCCATCAGCCGCGCTTGGTTTTGATTGACCCAGATCTTTTGAAAACTCTTCCTATGCGCGAATTTCGGGCAGGAATGGCAGAAGTTATTAAGTATGGTGTAATTTGGGATGCTGAATTGTTTGCCCAGTTGGAAGCAAGTAAACGGCTCGACCAACTTCGCTATGTAAAACCTGAATTAATAAACACTATATTAACGCGCTCTTGTCAAGCTAAAGCTGACGTTGTTGGCAAAGATGAGAAAGAGGGCGGATTACGGGCGATTCTTAACTATGGACATACTATCGGTCATGCAGTGGAAAGCTTGACTGGTTATCGTTTAGTAAATCACGGTGAAGCCGTGGCTATTGGTATGGTAGCAGCCGGTCAAATTGCCGTGGAATTGGGAATGTGGCAAAAAGAAGACACTGAACGTCAAAATGCTTTAATTCAAAAAACGGGTTTACCGACTCAGTTACCATCTGGGGTGGATATTGAAGCAATTATTGAGGCGTTGCAGTTAGATAAGAAAGTCAAAGCGGGAAAAGTGCGATTTGTTTTACCAACAGAGATTGGTGTAGTTACAGTTACCGATGAAGTGCCATCAGATATCATTCGGCAAGTGTTGCGGGCAATGTGAACAATTTGAATAATTCAGGAGCCAGGATTCAAATTAGTTGCTTTGTTCTTCAATTACGAATTACGAATTACGAATTACGAATTATTTAGCCATGATACTCCAAGCCAAAAATCAATTAACTTTGCAAGAGTTCCTAAATCTTCCACTAGATGAAGGAGATATAACTTATGAACTTGTTGATGGTCAAGCAATTCCTAAAATGTCACCAAAAAAATTTCACTCTAAACTTACTCGCGCAATTCTCAATTTGATTGAGCAATGCTGTGAGGGAAAAGGAGAAGTTTACCCAGAATTAGCCGTCGCATTAACCCGGCGAGGGCGAGATTGGGCACCAATACCGGATATTTTATATATTTCTAATAAACGTTTACCCCCTGACTGGGATCAAGAAGGAGTATGTTCTGTTCCTCCTGATTTGGTGATTGAGATTATTTCGCCCGGACAAACCTTTGGACAAATGGCAGCTAAAGCCAAAAACTATTTGGATGCTAAAGTTCTACGGGTGTGGGTGGTAGATAGTAAAGCCAGAAGTATTACTGTTTTTTATCCAGATGCAGCACCACAAACTTATATGGGAGACGAATTACTCACAGATTCGCTATTTGAGGGACTGGAATTTACTGTTGAGCAGGTGTTTCAAAAGGCGAAAATACCATTAGATGCCGAATAGCATACTTTTTGCATCTAGCACAATTTGACGCATATCATTTTTATCGCCTGCTTGATATTGAGAAATGAATTCATTAATATCTATAATGCTTCTTCCCGTACTTTCATGCGTGCGTAAGCATAGCTCATTGTAGACATCGTTAGGAATTATATCTTCAACAAATCCGGTCATAACAACAAGGTATGTAAGTTGTTCAGGTTGACTACCGTAATAATCAGACTGGATAACTTTCACAAGTTTTAATTCTCCCAGAGTTACTCCTACTTCCTCAATAACCTCACGTTTTGCAGTTTCCTCACAGTTCATTTCGCCTATCTGCACATGTCCCCCAGGAAGGTCAATACCACGGTCAAGGAGAGCGCATACAATTAAACCATCCTTGGTAAAAGGTACGACTAGAACACTCGTTATCTTTTCAAAGGCAGGTAAACATGAACTGCCAATATCTACAAAATTGACTTTTTGCCCTGTTTGGATGACAGTCTTTCTGCAATCCTTCTGACTCATTGGCTTAATTTCTGCTATTTAATATAGTTATCTCGTAATATTCTAGTTGCTATATTACAACTTCAACCTCTCTAGCCAAATTGCCGAGATAAATTCTAATTTGAGCTATTTACAGCAGCTTTTTTTTATTTAAACTACACGATGAAGGCGCTTTTGTCTGCCTCTCTTCCTCTCAACGTCCACCGGAATTTAAAGCTGCCGCTTTTGCTACTCAAACTTCTATCTACCTGAGATTTTCATATCTTTAATCAGCAACACCCTCTTTTTAAAACTGCGGTTCTTTTTGCGGTTGCTGCTGGCTATTTGTTGGTTGCAGTTTCTGAAATAAAGCTGGTGGCGTAGCTTTACGGAATGCACCGCAGTAGTGCATGGTCATAACTGCTTTAAAAGCCCAATGGTCTGTTGGCACATCACTAAAGGGATTCGGTAAAGTTTCTGCTTGATTTTGGATACAAGCATTCAAAACTTGATTCGATTTTGCTGGAGTGTCGGTAGTAAGTTCTTGAGATTTAACCGGAGTAACAAAGCTAGTAGTAGCTAGTATTACAACTGTTATCATAAGTTTACAGTTCATAATTTGAGTTTTCTAGGGATGAAACTCTGCCATATATTTAGTTCCCAGGCTGCTGCCCAGGAACTAGAATAACCTAAGCGTTAGAAAACATGGTGAGCATTACTAATAGAACAACTAATGCGCTAATCCAAAGAGCTAACGATCCCCAACTAACTGAATCTTTTTGTACTCTTTCCCAGAAACTGGTAACTAAGTTATTCCGAATTGCCATTTTATAAGCTCCAATTTTTATTAAATTTGAACTGACTCAAGGCATTAAGCTTACATTGAGTAAAGAGAAGTTTATCTTTGGGAGTATCAGCCTTTATTTGCTAATTACCAGAGACTAACCAACGGAAATTTAAATTAATTAATGCAGTGATGTTTACGATAATGCGTATGTCTTAACGCATTACCGATCTAAAGAACAAAAGTTTACAAAAAAGATATTTGTTGATGCTTAACTTGATTCTCCCATAGGTAACTGTTTACACTCCGAAATTTTGCGATTTTGAGAGAATTCTTAACGTTGTCTTAACCACGTATAAAACTTAGTATTTTTTAAATCAAAAACTACTTAAATACTGACTCTATTTCACTTTCACTCGCGATTTATGCAGACTTTAAGTCTACATTGATTTGCTCACTGATAGCGGCACTTCAGCCATGAGTGATTATCAGTGGGCAAGGGATGATGCTAGGTGATGAAGCTTACGCCAGTAGCAAAAATTTCTACAATTTAGAAGCAAGTATCCAAAAGTATTATGGTTATCGCCATATTGTACCCACTCATCAAGGGCGTGGTGCAGAAAACATTTTGTTCGTGACTGCGTAGGTTTCGCCAACGCGATGGCGATATAAAAGATCGGTAGCCACGAGGTCATCATTCGGTGCAATACTTTGGGCATTACACACCACTAATGGAGATTCCATAGTCTTTGGAGACGGCTTGGCAAAAGTGAGCAAAGCCAAGTATCGATATTCTTGATAACCACTGCTAAAGTTGATACAGCACACAACTATGATGTTATGAGTGCAAAATTTAAATCTGTTGAAACTGCAATCAAAATTAGGTCAGTAAATCAGGATTTTCAAGTCAATATTATGGAGCCAATTCAGCCACAACAGCGCCGCGTCGCCGATCAAGTGTTTCAAGAATCCCTCGATCAGTTGGAGGATATCTTACAAGAAATTTCAACTGAGGAAGAAGAAATCTCACCACTCTCCCAACTGCATACTACTAGTCTGAGTGAAGTAGAACTCGCTCAAGACTCGATCGCTATTGATTTAGCGGCCCTTGAGGACGCAGTTGCTGATATTGAACAATATCTTGAAGAAAAGACAAAAATCCAAGAAAAGTCATGAGTTTTAATTCCTGCACAGGCGCGATTAAGCGCGTCTCTATTCTTGACTCATTTGCCGCCGAGCTTCGTACAACATTAAAGCAGCTGCGATCGCTACATTCAAAGATTCTACCCCAGGATTCAAAGGGATTCTGACTTGTTTATCTGCGATCGCTGCTAAATCTGCCGACAATCCAGCACCTTCATTTCCCAGTAAAATCAGACTGGGTTTGCGCCAGTCCACATCCCAATAAGTCAAACTCGCACTAGGTAAGGTTGCCACTACCTGCATTCCTGCTTGCTGACTTTGTTGAACTATAGCTTTTAAATCTTCGGTTACGGCTGTTGCTAGGCGAAACCATTGCCCTGCTGAAGCCCGGAGAACTTTCGGACTGTCTAAATCTACACTATCTCCACTTACCCACAAACCTGATGCTCCCACCGCCGCCGCAGTGCGAATCATCGTCCCTAAGTTTCCCGGATCTTGTACTGTTTCTAAAGCTAGGACTAAACCAGTGAATGGTAGTTGAGTTTGGCTATCTCTTCGTTTTGCCGTTGCCACCACACCATCTGGTTGGACTGTAGTAGCGATCGCATTTAATACTTCCTCGCTGACAATCTCGGTGCGATCGCTTTTACCACAAGCTTCTTCCCAGAGTGACAAGTGGGCTGCTTGCCAATCTGGAGTACAACATACTGTTTCTAGTGGGTAATTAACCGCACAAGCTTCTTCTAACAGGTGCGTCCCTTCCAGCAAAAATAACTGCTGCTTATGCCGCTCCTTGGTGGAGTGGAGTTTGCGGATTTGCTTAACTAGGGAATTTTGTAAACTGGTCAACACTATTTTATATTTTGGATTTTGGATTAATCTAAAATTGGCAATCTAAAATCCAAAATTGATTATATGCGGAACCCGGGACTTGAACCCGGAAGCCTTGCGGCACTAGAACCTGAATCTAGCGCGTCTGCCATTCCGCCAGTTCCGCTGGCACTCGTCTTTATCGACAATTTTATGATTCTGACGTAAAAGTTTATCTTTGTCAAGTGAAAATAGAAAGAATCTGAAATTTTTCAGATTCTTTCTGCGGATTAGGTCGAATCAAAATATTAACTGAACTGTACAGCATTGATTTTTAGAGAACACTTAAGTTATTCTACTGAGTATTTAATTTTGCTTAAAAGTACTACTTATTCGTTCTTTTTTGTTAATTTTTTTAAAATCTCAAAAAGCTTGCTATCACTAATTTGCAGCCTTTATTTTTCATCGAAAAGCAATTTTTTGATGGAAGATGTTGCCTCAAAACGTGGACAATTTGAATCTTTACTGTAGAATCAAAACCAACTTCAAACATATAAAATACGTATTACTTTTGGAGGTAGGCTTATCAATCCTTCTACCAGCTTACCAGATGCAAAAATTGCTCCCGAAGCAGACTCCTCAGTCTTGCAAATTTGGGGCGGGCATCCTTTGCGAGGTCATGTGAAAATTAGCGGGGCAAAAAATGCAGCATTGGTAATCATGGCTGGAGCCTTGCTGTGTCCGGGCGATTGTCGTATCCGCAATGTCCCCTTATTAGCCGACGTAGAGCGGATGGGTCAGGTGTTATTGGCTTTGGGTGTAAGTTTAACCCGGCAAGGCGATATTTTAGACATCAACGCCAGCGAAATTAAAACATCAAAAGCTCCCTACGAACTAGTTACCCAACTGAGGGCGAGTTTCTTCGCCATTGGAGCCATTCTTGCCAGATTGGGAGTAGCGCAGATGCCCTTACCAGGCGGTTGTGCTATTGGGGCAAGACCAGTTGACTTGCATGTGCGCGGACTGCAAGCAATGGGGGCTGAGGTGCAGATTGAGCATGGCATTTGTAACGCCTACGTCCCTGGCAGCAGCCGGAGATTAAAAGGTGCGAAGATTTACTTAGATATCGCCAGCGTTGGCGCGACGGAAAACTTGATGATGGCTGCTACCCTGGCAGAGGGCGAAACCATCATCGAAAATGCTGCCAGAGAACCGGAAGTAGTTGATTTAGCTAACTTCTGTAACGCGATGGGAGCGAAAATCAAGGGGGCTGGGACTAGCAGAATTATTGTTGAAGGAGTCCCCAAATTGCATTCTGTTGATTACAGTATCATTCCCGATCGCATTGAGGCCGGGACATTTTTACTGGCAGCAGCAATTACCCGTTCCGAACTTATTCTCTCGCCGGTAGCTCCAGAACATCTTATCCCAGTGATTGCCAAGCTGCGGGATATTGGGGTGACAATAATTGAAGAAAAGCCTGACCACTTACACATTCTGCCAGCAGAAACCCTGAAGGCTACGGATATTGAAACTCAATATCATCCGGGTTTTCCTACAGATATGCAAGCGCCATTCATGTCTTTGCTGACATTGGCCGAAGGCGACAGCGTGATTAACGAATCCGTCTTTGAAAATCGCTTGCGTCATGCCTCAGAGTTGAATCGCTTGGGGGCAGATATTCGTGTCAAAGGCAACGCTGCTTTCGTTCGGGGAGTGCCGAAATTATCTGGCGCACCAGTATTAGGCACAGACTTACGAGCATCAGCCGCGCTAGTTATCGCTGGGTTAGCGGCAGAAGGACAAACCACAATTCAGGGATTACAGCACCTCGATCGCGGCTACGATCGACTCGATATGAAGTTGCAGCAATTGGGAGCTAAAATCCTTCGTGTGGGCGAAACATCAGCAGATGCCGAAATCGCTGCCAGCATCACTAGCCTTTCAAGTTGAAATTGATAGGTTGAGATTAACGGGGAAACAAGGGAAGAGAGAAATCTAAACGCCAACTTCCGGCGCTCAAAATTTCGGGGAGACAAGGTAAAAATTTCTCCCCCTGCCCACCCTGGTTAAATCGTTATACTAACTGTGGGTGGCTGTTTATTTAACCAGCCAGATTCCATAGTTGTGTTTTTTATAGCTTGTTGCACTATGTCTTTCTTCAAAACCCCTCTGATTGGTTTAAAAGCTGACTCATTTCGTCATCCATTAGACCTGGAAGCTACTAAAACGCTCAAGCAAATACCAGGCATAGATATGTTGGTGCGAAATTGGCTTGGCCCAATGGCAGAGCAGGTTTTCTATGTAGAAAATATTGCTTCCAGCATTCTGGTGGGTGAAAAACAACTACCTGATTTATACAAGCTGTTGTTAGACGCTTGTGAAATTCTGGATATAGAACCTCCCCAGTTGTACGTCCGCCAACATCCGGCTCCCAACGCCTATACTTTTGCTGTGCGGGGTAAGCAGCCCTTTGTGGTGATACACACATCCCTAATTGATATCCTCACCCCAGAGGAAATTCAGGCAGTAATTGCCCACGAGTTGGGGCATCTCAAGTGTGACCATAGCGTTTATTTGACCCCTGTAAATCTACTTATATTAGCTGCGGCGATTGTGCCCAATGTCGGAACCTTCGTTGCTCAAGCGATACAAGCGCAACTTTTAGAATGGGTACGTTGTGCTGAGTTTACCTGCGATCGCGCCGCATTACTAGCAACCCAAGACCCGAAAGTTGTCATGTCAGTGTTAATGAAGCTCGCGGGTGGTTCCCCAACCTTAGCGCCACAGCTAAATCTCGATGCCTTTGTTGCCCAAGCCCGCGCTTATGATGACATTAGCAAGACCGAATTAGGCGAAATGGTCAAAACCGCCCGCACAGCCCAATTAACCCATCCAGTGCCAGTCCTACGGGCGCGAGAAATTGACCGTTGGGCAAGCAGCACAGAATATCAATCTTTAATTCAAAGTCATGGATTGAAGTCTACAAGTAATGAAGTTGCACCCAAAGGTGGCTGGCGAAACTGGTAGAGTTACTAATGCGATCGCAATTACTAAATTTATTCAGGCAAGCTCTGGGCGATTACACTGTGATGTAAAATACTGGTTCAGCCCAATAATTCAGCTAATGACCAGGTTTCCTTACGACCAGTTCGCCAAAGACTATCTTAAAGAATTGTTACAACCATTAGGAGAAGTGGAAACCAGTCGGAAAGTTCCAGCCCAAATCCGAGAAATCGATGTTTATTTTGTACCTGCACCGCAATCGGTAAAGAATACAATAGAATTAGGGCTGTTAGGAAAATTTGCGGCTGAACCTGCATTAGTTGAACCATTTAGAAATGCCGCGACAATTGCGGAAATCCGCAGTTGTATGAATAAGTTATTTGATATCTTTGCTGAAGTAAAACGCCAAGCTAAAGGTGATAAAACTCGGCTTGCAGAATCAGAATTACCACGTTTGTGGATTTTGTCACCCACAGCTTCTGAATCTATACTAGATGGTTTTAGAACTAATCTAGATCCAGATAATTGGGGAATAGGAGTACATTTTTTAGGCGATTACTTTAGAACAGCAATTGTAGTAATTCACCAGTTACCGCGTTCAGAAGAAACACTATGGTTGAGAATTTTAGGTAAGGGAAGAGTCCAGCAACAAGCAATAGACGAACTAGAAGCACTTCCCCAAAATAATCCCTTACGTTCCAAAGCAATTGATTTATTATTGAATTTAAAGACTACCTTAGAATTCAATCAGAATATAGACGAAGAGGATAGAGATTTAATTATGCGCTTATCACCTATTTACGAGCAGAAATTAGCAGAAGTTAAACAAGAAGGAATCCAAGAAGGAATTCAAGAAGGAATTCAAGAAGGAATTCAAGAAGGAATCCAAGTAGAACGTCGTAATGTTATAGAGAATTTGTTACGAGTTCGCTTTGGTTCGTTAGATTCAGAACTAAGAGTAATTAGTGAAGCTTTATTGACATTATCACCAGAAGAATTTACTCCTTTATTGCTGCAACTATCTAGAGAAGAATTATTAGATAGGTTCATTTAAAATAACTAAGTTACCAATAAATCGGACAATTGGATTAAAAAACATGCCATTGCTTAACCCACAGCCTTTACCATGACAGTTGTACCCAACGACCATCGCTTTCAACCCATAAATCTTTTTGAGTACGAAAAGCTAGCAAAAGAGCATCTGTCTCAAATGACCCTTGATTACTATAGCAGTGGTGCTTGGGACGAAATCACATTACGAGATAATCGTGCTGCCTTTGAGCGAATTAAGTTAAGACCTCGGATATTAGTCGATGTTAGCGATCGCAATCTAACTACCTCCATTTTAGGACAACCCCTGCAACTACCTTTGTTAATTGCACCAATGGCCTTTCAATGTCTAGCCCATCCAGACGGAGAAGTAGCCACGGCTCTAGCCGGCGCATCAGCAGGTGTAGGCATGGTATTAAGTACAATGGCCACAAAGAGCATTGAAGAAGTAGCGACTGCGTGTGATAAATTTCCAGATTCTCTGCGATGGTTCCAGCTTTACATCCATAAAGACCGAGGATTAACTCGTGCTTTGGTAGAAAAAGCCTATAAAGCTGGTTACAAAGCACTTTGTCTAACAGTAGATGCGCCTGTTCTCGGACAACGCGAAAGAGATAGACGTAACGAGTTTGCTTTACCTACAGACTTACATCTGGCTAATCTCGCAGCCATATCAGGGCTAGATATTTCCCATGAAAAAGGCGAATCTGGGTTATTTACCTATTTTGCCCAACAGCTAAACCCAGCAGTAACTTGGGACGATTTGGAATGGTTGCAATCTTTGTCTCCACTACCTTTAGTTATCAAAGGAGTTTTACGGGGAGATGATGCTGTGCGGGCTGTAGAATATGGCGCTAAAGCAATTGTTGTTTCCAATCATGGTGGCAGACAACTCGATGGTGCGATCGCTTCTCTAGATGCCCTAGTTGAAATAGTAGCAGCAGTGAATGGTAAAGTAGAAGTGCTGCTGGATGGAGGCATTCGCAGAGGCACAGACATTATCAAAGCTCTGGCATTAGGAGCAAAAGCAGTGCTAATCGGACGACCTATTTTATGGGGACTAGCAGTTGCAGGACAAGTCGGTGTATCTCATGTCATCTCACTGCTACAAGATGAGTTGAATGTAGGGATGGCACTTAGCGGCTGTGCAAAACTACAGGATATTAACCCTAGTTTTTTGACCTTACCACGCCTTTAAGCCTTCTATGATGGTTATTAGAGCTATGATTCCAAAAAAACTTTGAGAATTAACTTTCAAATTTGTGACAAAATCCTTTAACTAGAGTATGATAGTTAAGTTGGATCTAATGGGCGGGTGGCGGAATTGGTAGACGCACCACACTCAAAATGTGGCGGCCTTACGGTCATAGGAGTTCGATTCTCCTCCTGCCCACTATCAAGTAAGTACTAAAGAGGTTATAAATTATGCGCCTCAAAAGATGGGAATCTCCCCGTAAAGAAGGCAGAAATGACAAAGGCAGAGGTGGTTCTGCTAGGAAGAGACAACTCAAAAAGCAAAGGCAAATGTTACTGCAAAGGCTCAAAGAAGCTAACAAACCAGAGAATAACAAAAATAATAGAGCAGGGGAAGATAAATTTATCTTCCCCTTATTTTTTGATTTTTATTTCAGAAAAAATCAAGCTTAAGTATTTTTCAATACATAGACAGAATTGAATCTGTTGTAACCTTGAAAGATTACGACAAAAATTTATTAGCAATTACTTAAAATATCCTAACTGAAATTAAACCTCTTAAGCCTATACTTACGTATCAAAATCAGCAAACTGAGTGGCTGATATCTTAACTTTTTCAAGCAAAAGTTACGTAAAATATGTTACTCAGTGACAAAAGTTTTATAGGAATTTATCGCAATTGTAATGCTTACATAAACTAATCAAAAATTAATTATGAAGAAAGGATGAATTTTGTCAACCAACCTCTTAAATCCTTAGCTTAAAACAGTAAGCTAGGACACAACAGCAAGTAAATCTAGTATTACTGACTTAAGCTAAAAGTATACTAAGAACGCAATTGCACCTCCACGTGTTAACTTCCAATGATGAGACAAGCCTACAAAAAGTCAGGAGTCATCCAATCCGAATTATTCAATATTTGGAATGGTCTATGTAATCTATGGATTTTTTTCTTGGACACAGGAGTTATTGATGGTGGCAAGAGTGCCTCTACCTACTAAAAAAGTGCTTGATTTTCCTATTACTGCTTTACGCTTTGACCTTCAGATACAAACAATACTGAAGTGGGCAAGTAGGCGTGAAAGTAAAAGTGTGTATGTAGCCAACGTACACATGCTTATTGAAGCTCATTGGAATCCAGAGTTTGCTGCCGTATTACGAAATGCAGATATAGTTACTCCTGATGGTATGCCTCTTGTATGGATGATGCGAAAAATGGGCGCGTCTCAGCAAGACCGTGTAGCCGGGATGGATATCTTTCTAGCATTGTGTCAGCGAACTCAAACACAAAATCTTAGTATTTTCTTTGTCGGTTCCCAAACGGAAATTCTCTCTAGGATGCAAAAAAGGTTAGAGCAGGAATTTCCACAGATGAAGATTGCGGCGATGGAGCCTTTACCCTTTCGTCCCCTAACTGAAACTGAAGACGAAGCTTTGGTTAAAAAGATTAATTCTAGTGGTGCTAGTGCCGTCTTGGTATCGCTGGGATGTCCTAAGCAAGAAAATTGGATAGCTCAACATAAGGGTAAGATACAAGCTGTAATGATTGGACTGGGTGGAGTTTTTCCAGTTTATGCAGGAATTCACAAGCGTGCGCCCCGCATAATTCGAGACTTAGGACTTGAATGGCTGTATCGATGGATTCAAGAACCGCGCCGACTTTGCAGCCGCTATGCTAAGACCATTCCACTATTTATATGGCTGGCTACGAAGCAACTACTATCATCAAGTCGGATTGCAGCAGTCTTCCTTCACGAGACTGGGGATTAAGAAAAAGTGAAAAGAAATAATCTAGTTGCCCCTAGCTTTGAATATCAAAGCTAGGGGCAGCTTTTTGAACTTAAATTTTATAGTAAAAATCCATTATCTGAAATAAACCATTAAAGTACTTGACATTAACCTAGGACTAAGTGTTATATTAACTAGAGTAAGCTCGTTGGGGCGTCGCCAAGTGGTAAGGCAGCGGGTTTTGGTCTCGCCATCCCTGGGTTCGAATCCTAGCGCCCCAGTAAATCTAGAAGACAAGTATAAAAGCCTGTCTTCTAGATTTTTTAATTACATATTTTAGATGCGTCTCAATGCATCTAATTCTATAAATGTTACTTATCAGGTGACTTGAGAGCTTGATCGAGAGTTTGCCGAGCCTGTTCTGCTTTAGATCGGGCATCTTGATAACGCAAGTTAGCTTGGGCGAAGTTTTTGAGGACTTTAAAACCTTCCTTAAGTCGAGTAATTTCCTCTTCCGTAACCGAATCGTCAGTGAACAGAACGTCAACCGCTTTGCGAATTTCTAACGCTTCAGATCGTGATTCTTGAACTTTCAGCTTGAGTGTGGCTAGGTTACTTAAAACCTGGACAGCTTGTGTAATCGTATCCTCACCGCTAGCAGTATCAATAGGTGACTCTTTAACCTCAATTAATTGTTGAGGGCCAAATCCTTCTTCTAGTTCCGTGGGTAGCTTACCTGCATCCATCAGTTCCATCAGTTGATCCATTGCTTTATCACGGGCTTTGGCTGAATCTTTTCCAGAAACAGTAAGGATAATTTCTGGACTTTGAGCGAGAGTATATTGAACCATATTTGAGCAGAAAATTTGCTGGTTAACCAAGCTGAGGGAAAAATTATAACATGTTGCGTGTCAGGTCATTTGTTGGTTTATCTGTTTCGATGACGGGTTGCCAAATTGATGTAATTTCATGCTTCATTCCTACCTGTGCTAAGTCGATCAAAATAAAACTTTATACTTAAGAATAGGGTAATAAATTTCAACAGGAGGGGAGAGCAATGGCTCCCAATCCCACCATCATGCAGGCTGTGGAAAAACTGGGCTACCGTGTCACCGTTGGTGATGTGGCAACTCAGGCAGGATTGAACGTCGCTGAAGCTAATCAAAGCTTGTTGGCCCTGGCATCTGATGCTGGCGGACATTTGCAAGTAGCGGATTCAGGTGATATAGTTTACCTTTTTCCAGAAAACTTTCGAGCAATTTTACGTAATAAATACTTCCAGTTACAATTGCAGGAATGGTGGAAAAAGGTCTGGAATGTACTGTTTTATCTGATTCGCATTTCTTTTGGAATTTTCTTAACTGTTTCCATCGCTCTGATAATTATTACCATCTACATTATCATTAACTCTACCAATTCAGACCGTAATGGTAATAGTCGGAGCAGTAATTCCGGCGGTGGGGGTTTCTTCTATTTTCCAAATTTATTCTGGTATCTTAGCCCAAATTATGAGACTCACTACGAGGAACGACGACGTGGAAGCCGAGAAGAAAGCAATCTGAATTTCTTTGAAGCTGTATTTTCGTTTTTGTTTGGCGATGGGAATCCTAACGCCAACTTAGACGAACGTCGCTGGCAAGAAATTGCTGCGGTGATTCAGAGTAATCGTGGTGCAGTGGTAGCAGAACAAATTGCCCCATACTTGGATGACATTGGCGAAGGATATACAAGAGAGTACGAAGATTACATGCTGCCCGTTCTGACGCGATTTAATGGGCAACCAGCAGTAAGTCCCGAAGGGCAAATTGTTTATTACTTCCCAGAGTTACAGGTGAGTGCAGTTAAAAAGCGCCGTCATTCAATCTCACCTTACTTAGAGGAATTGCCTTGGCGTTTTAGTGCTGCAAGTTCAGGGCAAATTATGTTGAGTGCGGGGTTGGGTGGACTAAATTTTGTTGGTGCTTTAGTATTGGGAAGTTTGTTGAGAGATGGCACTGTTGCCGTCCAATTGGGTGGACTAGTAGCTTTTGTGCAAGGAATTTATTGGCTGCTATTGGCTTACGGAGCAGGTTTTTTAGGTATACCGTTATTGCGTTATTTCTGGATTCGGTGGCGTAATCCCAAAATTGCCGATCGCAACCGCGATCGCCTTTCCCGATCGCGGCTATTGGCTGATCCTGATGCACCTTTGCAACAAAAAATCGACTATGCCCAACAATTTGCCACAGAAAAAGTCATTAGTAAAGAAGATTTAGTGTATTCTAGCGAAACTGACTTACTCGACCAGGAAGTTGAGCGTTCTGCACAGATTGATGCTGAATGGCAACGGCGGTTAGACGAGTCATAAGTACGAAATGTAGGGGCAATTCATCAATTGCTCCTACGGTAAATCAAGGCTTTCACTGCCTTTTTGTGTAAGTCCTGTTGTTAGATTAGGATGCGTTTCCCCTGATTTCTCAACCTTGAGGTTTTGATAGTACTTGTAATTCTTCCCAAGTGTAGTGACGGGGTAGTTCAATTGGTTTATCATTGGCTCCTAATCTCAATCCAATTGTTGGCTGGAGTTCTTCAATGAATTCCTCAGTGTACCCCGCTAGCTGATTACCTGCAACGCCACCGACGATCGCTCCTGCAATCCCAGCGATCGCAGCCCCAACTTTACCACCAATAGAGTGACCGAGTGCGGCTCCTGCTACGCCACCTCCCACAGCGCCTAAACTTGTAGCTACGGGATGAGAATCTGTTGCATCTGAGGCGATTTGTTGAGATTCAATCTGCTGTTCATCGTTTGTCATCATGTTCCTCCTTGTGATTTCAAGCGTTCAGCGATGCGCTGCTGCAAGCAGGTCGCCAACGCGCAACGCATTCGCCATAATCGTTAATGTCGGGTTAGCACCTGAATTTGACGGAAAGAAACTACTATCTACTACGTAGAGATTATTAACATCATGAGTACGGCAATTGATATCAAGGACTGAGGTTTTAGGATCGTTGCCAAATCGACAAGTACCGCATTGATGACCAACTGCTGCTTCTGGTAACTGGGTGCGGGGATAAAGGCTAAATGGTAGGGCGTGTTTAGCGGAGTGAGGAATTGATTTTAATACAGATGTCCAACGATGGATTAAGCGATCGCTCGCTTCGGTATTATTCAGTGTATATTCAACGTGAATCTTATCACCCACTACATGAACCCGATTATTTGGATCTGGTAAATCTTCTGTCTGTAACCACCAACCAACCGAACGTTCAGCAAGCAAATGGCGCTCAAACTGAGGAATTAATTTTACAAACGGAGCCATTAGCGGCGGCGCTTCTGCGGGAATCATATCTGCAAGGACATTGCCGGTATTCTGCACCATCCCCATCGGATAAGGAAAATCCGGCTCTCCCCAATAAAAATCATTAACTGCGATCGTTTTTTGAAAGTTGGCGCGATTCACTTCTAGATGGATGGAAACGATCGCGGTTTCCAACTGTTTCATGAAATTCCGCCCCACTTGATCGGAACTGTTTGCTAATCCATTGGGATGCTTATCGTTAGCAGACTTTAATAACAAAGCAGCTGAGTTGACAGAACCACAGGCAACAACTACAATATCACCTGCAAACCAATGCCGCTCCCCAGCAATTTCAGTTTCTACGCTTGTAATCTCTCGTCCCGATTCGCTGGTATGTAACCGCAAGACTTTGGCATTAGTTAAGAGACTTAAATTAGCATACATTTCGCGGGTGGGACGAATGGCATTGACATCCGCATCGGCTTTTGCATCTACAAGACAGGGATATCCATCAAAGGTATCGCAGCGAATGCAGGGGCTTTTGGTGCGATCGCTTTCATTGAGTTTTAATCCTAATGGTAGATGAAATGGGTAATAACCCAGTTCGCGGATGCCGTCAGCAAGAGACTGCATATCCGGCTCATGACTGACTGGCGGATAGGGATATGGTTCGCTACGAGGTGGTTCGGTGGGGTCTTCCCCTTCTTTACCATGCACGTCATACAGCTTTTCTGCTTGCGTGTAGTATGGCTCAAAGTCTTGATATTTCAAAGGCCATTCTGGAGAAATTCCTCCTTTGTGAATTACCCTTTCAAAATCTCGCTCCCGTAATCGAATTAAGGCTGCGCCGTAGAGTTTGGTATTGCCGCCAACCCAGTAGCCTGTCTGTGGCTGAAAGGCAATACCTTCTTTGTTATACCATTCCTCATCTGTGTGATAACGATGCTTTTGATAGACCTCCTGTGGACTCCAGTTAGCTTTCTCTCTGGGCAAAAAGTCGCCTCGTTCTAGTACTAGAATTTTTTTACCTGTGGGTGCGAGGCGGTGAGCTAGTGTACCTCCACCGGCTCCCGTACCGATGATGATGATGTCGTAGTGTTCTGTAATGTTCATTAATATATACAGGAGGTTGCAAATTATTTTTATCTCTCCTTTATTCTCAGTGTTCTCCGTGCCTCTGCGGTTTAAAAAATATTTATTTAACCACAGAGGCGCAGAGAACACAGAGAAAAGAGGAATTATTGTCCAAAAATTTTACCCACCTTGAAAGGGCAAGCCCTAACTTAGCGCTTGCTACTAACTTAAGGCGATCGCTGAATCAAATCAACTGTACCACGCCGTAATTCATCAACAGTTGGCTTCTGGTTCAAGCGCATCAATTCTGAGATAGCTGCTGTTTCTCGATCGCGATGGCTGGTTGCAACTGCCAAGACTTGATTGTTTTTGATGTAGAAAGCAATGAATTCTTGTTTTTGCAAATCTCCATCCACAACTATTTCATCCCAACTTTCGGCGTGTCCAGCATAGCGCAACGAAAATTTGAATTGCATCGTCCAGAAAAAGGGCAGCCCTCTAAATTTGACTGCTTTCCCTGCCATATTCTGGGCTGCAATTCGCCCCTGCTGGGCTGCAACTCGCCAATGTTCAACGCGAATCGATTCGCTTGTGCGCCAATCGGGATAACGGGCAATATCACCTGCGGCATAGATGCCATCAGCTGCACGCAAGTATTCATCAACAACAATACTGCCATCTTTGGGATACAAATCAATCCCCTTAAGAAAGTCTGTTGCAGGCTGTACGCCAATTCCGACAATTACTATATCTGCCTTCAAGCGATCGCCATTATCTAAAATTACGGCTTCTACTTTGTCACTACCCTCAAACTGTACCGCTTTCCTACCAAACTTAAAGGAAACGCCGTTCTCCTCATGGACTTGCTGAAAGATTTTGCCAATTTTCTCGCCCAGGGTTTTCTTAAAAGGTACAGAATCTGGTGAAATAACGGTTACTTGTAAGCCTTGTTGACTCAGCCCAGCTGCCGTTTCCATACCGATAAAACTGGAGCCGATGACTACCGCTTGTCCTTTTTGCTTGATGCTTGTCAAAATGCGATCGGCATCAGCAAAACTGCGTAATGTGAGAATATTTTGTAAATCTGCACCTGGAATATCTAGCTGGCGTGGTTTTCCTCCAGTTACTAGTAGTAAGGCATCATAGGTTAATGAATCACCATCAGTAAAGGCGATCGCTTTTGCCGTTGTTTGTACCTGTTCGACTTGTTTATTCAAAAGCACTTCAATGGCGTGTTCTTTGAAGAAATCGGGCGATCTCAGGGGCATTTCCTCCGAGGATGCCTTGCCAGTTAAATAACCTTTACTTAGTTTGGTGCGATCGTAGGGGAGCTTATCTTCTTGGGTAATCATGACGATTCGCCCTTGATATCCAGCTACTCGCAACGCTTGGGCGGCATGAATTCCTGCTGTACCTGCGCCTAAAATGACAAATGTTCGCCCATCAACGTTGGGGTTGAATTGCGCCATTGTGGGCGATTGCAATCCCGTAGTTTTCTCTGGTACGCTAACAATGACGTTTTCACTTTCAATCCGTACCTCATAGCTAGCTAAAGAATCCAAGCCAGGTGGCTCTTGTTGATCGCCAGTCGTCACGTCAAAACAGGCATTGTGCCAAGGGCAAACAACATGATGCCCATTCAGCACCCCATCTGCCAGTGGTGCGCCATAATGAGTGCAGTGTGCGCCAACAGCATAAAACTTTCCATCTATACGACTCAGTAAAATTTCTGTCTCACCGACAGAAACCTGTCGCATTTCACCATCATTCAGGTCATTGACATTAGCAACAACTGCTTCTATTTGTTTCATAACCAATTTCTTAAATAAGAATAAGAGCTAGTAGCTAGGCATTGCTAAATCAGACAGGACTTACGCAGAAGTAATGCAAAATCGAACCACAGAGGACGCAGAGGACACGGAGTAATAAGAGTTTGAGAGCTTTTTTGCGTAAGTGCTATCAGAGTATGAATTGTCAACATTCAGCATGACAAAATCAAATCCGCACTTTAAATCAGCAACGACTAGTACCTCAAGACAACTCGATCACAAACTAGCAACCGAGCCACCATCTACCCGATAATTAGAACCAACCACAAAGCTTGATTGCTCAGAGCAAAGGAATGCAATCACAGCCGCTACTTCTTCCGGTTTACCACGTCGTTTGAGTTCAATGTGAGGGCGCTGTTCATCAAGAAAACTATCAACTGCCTCATCAAAGCTGACACCCAATTCTTTTGAGCGCTTTTCCATCATTGCGTCAGTCATTGAGGTGGCGATATAGGCAGGAGAAACTGCATTTACCAGTACGCCATCTTTTGCATAAGCTTTAGATAAGTTTTTAGCAAGATTCAGTACAGCCGCTTTGCAAGCGCAGTAAGGTATCTCTTCTGGGTAGGGTTGTAGTGCATCTTCCGAACTGATGAGAATGACTCTTCCCCAACCAGCCTTACGCATCGCCCCGATAAAAGCGCGACAGGTGCGTACTGTCGCCATCAAGTCAACGTCAATTGTCTTATACCATTCCTCATCACTCAGTTCCAAGAAATCTCCTGTCGCACCTGTAATTCCTGCTGCATGAACGAGAATGTGAACTGTTCCGAAGCGCTTAAGAATTTGCTCTTTGGCAGATTCAATTTCTTTAGGCTGAGTGAGGTCTGCTTGAACCGGAAATATTTCTCCAAACTTTCTCAGTTCCTCAGCCGCCTGCTGAAGATTTTCTGAAGTCTTATCGACAATAGCAACCTTTGCACCCTCAAGAGCTAGCAGTTTAGCTGTCGCTTTACCAATGCCGGAATCACCTCCAGTAACTACAGCGACTTTACCTTTAAGACCAAGATCCATAAGCTATTTCTCTATTTTTTAAACTTGGAACAATTTATACAAAGCCGATTAATTGAGAAATATTCAGATAATTTTTGCTCGCACGCTTTAATTACTTTATGTCACAAATTTTGGATTTTCAACTCATCAATGGTATACATCCCAAATGATAAATTCAGCCTTTGGACATAGGTAAACTTGGAAAACAATTGTTTTAACTGAGATTTTTAATTAGAAAGTGGGAAAACTTTGGCATAACCCAGTGTGACAAAGACATTCTGAATATAAAATTTTAGATTCTACCTAATGGCTTAATTTTTATTTATGCCTAAAGATAGACTAATATTTCATTTCGATTTGATTTTTGTTTACACATAATGTAACTCAGTGCATATTTTGATATGTAAAAAATAGGTAAAATCTTCTAATTCATTATTCTTAAGCAAATAATTCAATTGATGTGTACTTTTAGAGCAATTTTGTATTTACTTTAACCTGCTATCTATCGACAGTAACCAAGTTAAATAAGCAGAGATTCTTATGGCTAAAACCATTGAGATTTACGACGATCGCTTACGTGCTATTGTATCTCCAGATGTTTCACTCCAAAAGCTAGCCAGCGGTGCAGTTCATAGTGAGGGGCCTGTTTACTTTCACGAAGACAACAGTGTTGTGTGGAGTGATGCTCACGGCAACCGCCTGTTACGTTGGAGTCCTACTGACAATGTGAGTGTCCTACGTGACCCATCTGATTATCAAAGCGGTAATTACCGCGACTTGGAGGGTCGCCTAGTTGCGTGTTCATCTGGTTTGCGTGCCATCATCCGCCGCGAACACAATGGTGAGTGGAAGGTTTTAGTCGATCGCTACCAAGGCAAACGCCTTAATAGTCCCAATGATTTGGTAGTGAAAAGCGATCGCACAATTTGGTTCACCGATCCGCCTTATGGTATCACTGAACCAAATCAAGGTTACGGCGGCGAACAGGAACAAACCGGAAGTTACGTGTATCGCTTCGACCCGGAAATAGGTGAGATTTATCCAGTAGTAATAGACATGGTGCGTCCTAACGGGTTGGCTTTTAGTCCAGACGAAAGTCTACTGTATGTTTCAGATACAGCTGCGTTTAATATACCTGGGGGGCCTCATCATATTCGTGTGTATGAGGTTGTGGATGGTTTGGCAAAAAATGGGCGTGTATTCGCAGTCATTGAGCCAGGACAACCCGATGGATTTCGGGTGGATAAGTACGGTAATGTTTTTACTAGTTCTAAAGATAGCGTGCAGATATACGCCCCCGATGGGACTCAGTTGGGAAAAATTCTTGTACCGGAGATATCTACTAATCTAACTTTTGGTGGTAACGAAGGCGATTCCGTTTCAGGGACACTGAGTCCTGCGGACACGCTACGCGAACGTGAACGCCTTTTTATCACAGCCGGTCATTCCTTATATGCTATCGACCTTAATACCCGTGGTGTACAGCAATGATTTATAAATTTGCGACTGGTGTAGCGATCGCCTTTTTTCTCGGTTCATTTAATTTCCCACAACTAAGTCCACAGTTGTTAAGTTCACTCTCTCCCGGTTATCCTGATGGATTTCCAGGATTGGCGCTTTTACTTCTCAGAGTTAGCCTTGGCTGGTTGTTTATATTACATGGCTATCCGAAAATAACGCATCTTCGCCAGTGGGCTGAGTCTCTAAAAACGCCTGTCGTTCTTTGCTTTTTATCAGCTGCATCGATGGTAGGTGGCGGAATTTTTCTAATTATTGGATTCCTGACACTTTTAGACACCTTACCCATTCTCTGCTCAATGATTTTTGCTATATATTTAGACATTTCTGGAAGTAAACCTTTTGTAGCCCAAGATCCATACTTAATTCCAGAAGACCAGTATAAAGGCCCTTTAGGCAAAGGCGAACCGCCAAGTTGGGAAAAAGCTTTTATGTACTGCGTCATGCTAATTGCGATCGCGGTTTTAGGCCCTGGTGCTTATTCCCTAGATACTCTCATTTTTGGACAGTAAAGTAGTGAGTGGCTAGGGAAGAGTATACGAATAGCTTGACTCAAGCTTTGAGATTCTGCATTACAAAATTTTACTACATCCATCGGTAATTTTGCACGTATTTCGTCATACCCCCTACATTAGTATAATAAATGTCAATAATCTATGATATTTGATTCATTAACTTAGGAAATCAGCAGTGCTACCAAATAAGCGTACTCCCACAAACCCAACTCAACGCTGGAAATTTTTACAACTTTTTGGACTGGTAAAACACAATCCTATGCTAGTTTCACAGAGGTTTTTATGCTGGGTAGTGGTGGGGACTGTTTGTGGTCTATTTGCTAGTTTGTACTGGAATATTTTGGAACTGATGACTCACCAACTAGAAAAGTTAGAGGGCGTGAGTCTGCTAATTGTTATGCCAATAGCTGGATTAATTGTTGGCTTGGTAATTCATTTTTTAGGCAATCCTGGGGAAATTGCTGTCATTGTCGATAATATCCATTTTCGTGGTGGACGTTTGGATATACGAAAAAATCCGGCAATGATTCTTGCTTCTTTGGTGAGTATCGCTGCTGGGGGTAGTGCAGGGCCAGAAGCGCCATTAGTACAGATTACAGGTTCTTTTGGTACATGGGTAGGCGATCGTCTCCGTCTCCAGGAGGAAGACCTGAGAACCATGAGTTTAGCAGCAATGGCGGCTGGCTTTACCGCCTTATTTGGCGCACCATTAGGTGGGGCAATGTTTGCGCTAGAAATTCTTCACCATCAACATATCATCGAATACTACGAAGCTTTAATGCCAGCTATTGTTTCCAGTTGCGCTAGTTATTTAGTATTTGCCTTCATCACCCATTTGGGAATTGCCCCCACGTGGCATTTTCCCGAATATAATTTACAGAACATTAATGATTTTGCTTGGGCTATCCTATTCGGAATCATTGGCGCTGTTGCAGGCTGGATTTTTATGGCTATTTTTCAAGGCTGTGACAGACTGTTGGCGATACTTCCCATTCCTATTTATGTTCGCACCACATTAGCAGGATTGGGCTTAGGTACTTTAGCAGCCTTCTTACCCCTAACCCGCTATTTCGGACATGAAGAATTAGAGTCAGTCTTAACTACTAATTTTTCAGTTGTTTTTCTCTTAATTTTAGCCTTGGGTAAGATGGCATCTATCAGTATGACAGTCACCGGTGGGTGGCGTGGTGGTTTTATTATTCCCTTATTTTTTACTGGTGCTTGTATTGGCAAAGCCATTGCAATTTTAATTCCGGAGGTAAATCCTACACTAGCTATGATCTGTACAATGGCAGCTATTAATGCAGCAGTAACGCGTACACCTATAAGTACAACTTTGTTGTTATCAAAACTGACTAATTTTAGCCCTTTTACTCCAATCCTTTTTGCTAGTCTGATTGGGTTTTTTCTCGCACCAAAAGTTCCCTTAATAGTTTCTCAACTTAAATCACAGCAGTCTCTTGAGGAAATATAAATGTCGCAAATATTATTTTAATTAGTATTAGTTTTGAAACCGCTCAAGTAAGTTGGCAGAAAAAATGATAACTATCTAACGAAAAGTTAAATAGGACTGTAGTCATTAAATTTAAAAGGTTTGCTACAAAAACCTTTTATCGAGATTGCTGAAAATATACCTAATATTCTCTCACGATTAGTAATCAATTAGCAAAATTGTATGTCCGTCAGGGTCTTTAACTAAACAACCCTTGCGATAAGGACTTCCACTATCAGTAAACTGCACAATCCGCGATGAGACAAACTCAACTCCATTTTGCTGTAACTTATCCACTAACTGCTCAATGTCATTAACAACTAGCTCGATTTGGATATGTGCAATATCGCAACTTTTCCAGTCACTCGGTATAGGACGACCTTTTCCAGGCACGAGATAGTCTAGCAATTCAATCCCTAAGCCGCCTTGAGCAGGTCGCAGTGATGTAATTCGGACTTCGGCTCCTGCTAAATTATCTAAGCTTGCTTGGGTTGCACGCCAGTTAAGATTGCGACTATCGACTTGCATCCCCAAAAGGTCGCGGTAAAAGTGTAGACTCTGTTCAGTGTTGGAAACTGCGATCGCACTATGATCGATTCCCAAAAACAAGCGATTCGTGTTCTGATGCCACTTGTCTTGTCCTTTATCGGTAGGAAACCAAATTAACTCTAAATCATGTCCATCGGGGTCTTTAAACTTAAAGGCGCGGACACCCCCAGATGTTTCATTATTGGATAGGATTGTCTGCGGAGCAACTGAAATGGGTTCAATCGGAAATGAACACACTTGTGCATAAGCGCGATCCATATCACTCACAACAATTGCGAAATGTTGAAACCAGATGTCATTACTTTGAGAATCTTTGGGGATGGGTTTTCCCTTAATATTGAAATACTCCATCAACTCGATGAGTTCATCACCTAGTTGTAAGGTGACAATGCGAATTTTTGCCTCAGTTATTCCTTGCAAGTCGCTGTAATCTTGTCCTTCAACTGTGATATCAGAAACTAATTCAAACCCCAGCGCTTGCGTGTAGAAATCAACAGAGTGATGGCAACTTGTCACCGTTAATCCAATAGCTCGAATTTTTTGTACCTGTACATAGGTTTTACTAGGCATATTCATCAACCAACGCTCCTTTTATCAATCCCTAGTCCCTACTCCCGTTTATCTTCATCTCCCAACATTTTAAGTAATTTTCTCGCAGCTATAATACCCACAACTCCTGCACCGACTATTTCCACAGCTTGCACCACTTTTTTCCCGACATCATGAGGATCGAGGTGATGGTGAAAAATCTCTTCATCTACCCATTCAGTTGTGGCTTTGAAGTCATGAATTGGTGTTGGCAAGAGCGTTAAATAAGTGCCTTGACGGATTAAATGCGCGGTTTCGCCTGAAACTTCAAAAACATTGAAAAGGTTAGCAGCAGCCTGATTTATCCCTAATTTCAAAAGGGTTCCACGAATATTAACCTTAACAGGTTTGAGTTCTTCTCCTAACGCTAATGCTTTCAAATTATGGGCAATATTAGCTCCTTGCTGATAAGCTACTTGAGCCGTAGGCGGTAGCGAATTATCCTGAACTGCTGCACAATCACCACCGACAAACACTTCTGGAAAATCGAGCAATTGCAACGTAGGAGTGACTAAGGGGCGATCGTGACGATCCCGATGTTCTTGAGGAATTGGTAAGTCTTTAATCAATGGATGGGTAGAAGTGCCAGCAGTCCAGATTGTGGTGTATGTTGGTAATGTCTTAACTTCATTATTGCTTTTATATTTAATTGCGTTGGGTTGAATAGTAACGGCTTCTGCTCCCATGAGAATTTCAACTGGTACAGTGCGTTTTTGTAGTTCTTTCTCCGCAATTGGACGCAACGGATCGTTAATATCACCATCAAGGATTTTTTGACCATGATTGAGCAGTATTACGCGAATTTCACTTAAATTTCCTCCCAAGGCGCTATACCAATGTGGGAGAAAATCAGCTAAAGTGGCTGCCATTTCCACGCCACTCGCACCACCACCAACTACGACTACTGTTAATAATTTACGGCGTTCTTCTGAATCTTCAGTTTTAGCTGCTTTTTGTAAACAGTCATGTAAATGTCTCTCAAGAGCGATCGCATCTGCTTGCGTCCAGAAAGGAAAGGCATTAATATTCGCACCCTCAACCTGATGATAGCCAGTAACACTGCCCAAAGCTAATACTAAGTTGCTGTAGTTATAGGAGTTCCCTGAAGTTAATTTGACTTCCCGTTGATGCAAGTCTATCGATTCCACTGTATCTTGCACAAAGATGACACCACTATCTTTAAGTAGTTCCGAAAAACGCGGGACTACCTGAAAGTTATCCATCTCGCCATCGAAATATTCATATAGTAGTGGCTTAAAGCAAAAGCGCTCGTCTTTATCAATCAAGATAACAGAACGAGGATAATGTTCGTGAGCTAGGTGTAAGGCTGTAAATAGACCTGTAAAACCACCGCCGACAATCACAGTTTGATAAACTGGGCTGTTCATAAAATCCCTCGTAAATCTTGTGAAATTAGAATGTTTAATTAATCAAAGTCTTGCTAGATGAATAAAAACAAAGCTATCAAAATAGCGCTGAGGAACACAGCAAATCCAATAGCGTATTCAACTCTGCGACTAAAAAATCCTACAGCAGCAATCAGAGCGATCGCTAGCCCAATAATGCCAACATATTGCTCTTTTTGTAACCCACGGGCAATTAGTGGGTCTCTACCAGGTACTGGAGTTTCTTGAATAGTTTTTTGGGCGCGTTCTGAAGCTGGGATTTCTTGTAAGAATAAATTCATCAAATTACTCCTTAAAACAATGGGATGTCTAAATTTTTTTATGCCCGCCAAAGATAGATAAGCGAGAAAAGAAAGACCCAAACTACATCAACAAAGTGCCAAAAAAGAGTAGTCGCACTTGTCCCGAAGTGAGTCTGATTATAGTTACCTGGAATGAATGAGCGAATCAGCATAATTATCTGAAGCACAACACCAGCCAGAACGTGTAGACCGTGGAAGCCTGTTAGTAAGTAAAATGTCGAACCAACTAACCCTGTAGTAATCTTAAAATCGAGACTTTTCCACTCAACTAACAGACCAACTAAGAAGTAACTTCCCATTGCGATCGTTATCAGCCATAGCCAGCGAAATTTACTAAGTTGATTTCGCTTGAGGGCATTTTCTGCTGGTTGAATGACAAAGCTGCTAGAAAGTAATACTACCGTATTAATAACCACAAGTGTAGATAATTCCGGGCCAGAAATACCAGGTGGTAGCCAGTTATGAGTAGTCAGTCGTAGAGCAACATAAGTAAAGATAAAACTCAAAAAGATAATGCTTTCTGATAGCAGGAAGACGGTAAATCCGAACATTCCTTTACCATGATGATCTTCATGAGTACCGCCACCACTTGGGAGGAAGCGCTGTAACCAATTTGGCAACCGTCGCCGCCACAAATCAAAACGGATAGGACTTTCATCTACATGACGACGTTGCATAATTCTAGTGTCTTCACTCACTGTTATCGGAATTTACGATTACTGAGTATTTTGGATTGCCGTAGTCATAAGGAGGTCTTGTCACGGTTGGAATCTCCTCAAAGTTATCTCGCGGAGGTGGTGAAGAGGTTGTCCATTCCAATCCAGTAGCGTGCCAAGGATTGTCAACTGCCCTCGGCCCGTAAAGCCAAGAACCTACTATGTTAGCAATAAAAGGCAGCGTGGATGCTCCTAGTAAGAATGATGCCAAGCTAGCGATGACGTTCCATCCTTGATACTGTGGATCGTAAGAAGAAACTCGGCGGAGCATCCCTTGTAAACCTAATGGGTGCATAGAAAAGAAGGTGATATTGGCAGGAATAAAGGTTAGCCAGAAATGCAACTTGCCCCAACCCTCAGCATACATTCTTCCAGTGATCTTGGGAAACCAGTAGTAAATTGCCGCGAAGATTGCCATTGTAATCGTGTTAAAAACGATGTAGTGGAAGTGTCCCACAACAAAGTAGGTGTTATTAACGTGGATATCAAACGGCGTGGCAGCAAGCATTACACCAGTAACACCACCAAAAATAAACATCGCTGCACCTCCCATCGCAAACAGCATTGGTGTTTCTAGATGTAGCTTGCTCCTCCAGATGGTGGCTGTCCAAGCGAAGGCTTTAATACCTGTGGGTATGGCAACTAACATTGAAGTCGCCATGAAGAACATCCGCATCCAGCCGGGGGTAGCACTGGTGAACATGTGATGTACCCAGACGAAGATGCTGATCCCAGCAATACCTAGTGTGGCGATCGCAACTGACCGATAACCAAATAAGGGATTGCGAGAAAATGCAGGCAGTATCTCAGCAAAAATACCGAAGGCTGGTAGTGCCATAATATAAACTGCTGGGTGCGAGTAGAACCAGAATAGATGCTGATAGATGATGGGATCGCCATTCCCATCCGGTTTAAAAAACTGTGTCCCGAAGGAGAGGTCAAGCAACAGCAGGATCAATGCAGCTGTCAAGGCTGGCAAATTAACCAGTTGCAATAATTGGGCGCTGAAAACCGACCAAACAAACACAGGCATCCGAAAAAACGTCATCCCTGGGGCCCGCATCCAAAAGATGGTTGTCACAAAGTTGACAGCCCCCATGATGGAAGAGATGCCTATTAAGACTAAGCTGACTATCCAAATAAATTCACCGTTAATGAACTGATCGCCTGGAATTTGCAGACTAATTGGGGGATAAGACCACCAGCCAGCTTGTGCAGTCCCGTTTGGCAGGAAGAAGCTAGACAGTAGTAAAAGACCTGCGGGTGGCAAAATCCAAAAGGAGATGGCATTGAGCAACGGAAAAGCCATATCCCGCGCCCCAATCATTAGCGGTACTAAGTAGTTAGAAAGACCTGCATTGAAGGGAATAATCCACAGGAAAATCATGATTGTCCCGTGCATGGTGAACAAACCGTTATAAAGCGGGCGATCGACCAAATTCGATTCTGGGGTGAGCAACTCTGCCCGAATCAGCATTGCCAACAACCCGCCAATCAGGAAGAAAATGAAGGTCATCACCATGTACTGAACTCCAATCACCTTATGATCGGTGTTGAAGCTGAAATATTGCCGCCAAGTATTACCCTGCTGGTTCTGCGATTCTCGATCCCCGGTAATCTCTTGACTAAAATCATGTGTCATTATTTAGCTTCCTTTTATTGGCAACTTCAGGTTGAGCAGGTGTGACGGTGTACCAGCCGCTATTAAACAATGTTTTTGGTGGTTGGATATTTTCGGCAACTGCTTGATTTACTGGAGTTTGTTCGTTAGTAGCAGTTTGCGTGAGCCACTGATTATATTTATCTAGGGATTCAACATATACATCCGTTTCCATTAAGGCAAAATAAGTACCGCTAAATTGAGAATCTTTCAGCCGATATTTACCTGCACGAATGGGTGTTAGCACAATATCAATGTTGCGCCCTGGAATAATATCCTGCTTTAAGCGAAACTCAGGGACGTAGAAACCGTGGATCACGTCTTGGGCTTGCAGATTTAAGCGAGTAGCACGATTGATCGGCAGATGTAATTGATTACTAGTAACATTATTTGGGTAACGAAAAGACCAATTCCACTGCTTAACGAAAACATCAATAGTTTCAGATGCAGGTTTTGGGACATCGCTAACGGTTGCAGCAACGGCGGGTGCAGATTCTAGAGGTGTATGCAAATGCACGATTTGCTTGAGACCTAAAATATCTAATTGCTGATAAATATTGAAGCTTTGGAAAGCAATCCACACTACTAACAAAGTTGGGGTTACTGTCCACAATATTTCTAGCCTTGCATCACCTCTAGAGGGGTGTCCTTCGGTGTAGTCTTCTGGGGGGGCGCGATGGAATGCGATCGCATACACGATAACGCCAACTAGCCCAAGCAAGATAAATGCTCCAATTGAGACTAAGAAGCTAAACAAATCATCTACCCGTTGTGCTTCTACTGTAGCTTGGGGAGGCATCCAAGAAAACGCCTGCTGTCCAATCCACCGACTGACTACGAGCAGTACTGCTACATAAACCGCTATCAATACATATTCAAAAACACTAAACATAAAATTCGATAAATTCTCGTTTAATTAGGGACTCCAAATAAAAAAATATTCCAAAACTGACATAAAAATCTTCTCTATTTCTCTTCTCTCTGTGTTCTCTGCGCCTCTATGGTTCGTTTATTTGGATAATTTATTTCCTGTAAATCCCTTATTTGCTGTCAACATTTTTAGAAATGGTATGAGCAGCAGTAACATGAACCCCAAACTCCTCTCCCAATTGCGCCCCTAAAGTTCCGTGAACGAATAATATGCCTAATATCGCAATCCCTGCTAACAAATAACTCCACTGCACCTGTCTGGAAGCATCCTTACGCCAGCGATAACGTTGCAAACCTCTCCATATAGTCATGGCTACAACGATCGCCAACAGCAAAACGCCACCTAAACCATGTAAAAGCATTGTCCAACCAGCACTTAACCCCCAAGCACTCTTTTGATCCACTGGCGGATTTGCCAACAGTAGCTCAAAAAAACCAGCCGCAACGGTGAAAAAGGTTATTGCTGCTGCTGCTATGAGATTGTACCAGCCGACATCAAAAAAGCTAGAACGGATGGCAGCCAATCCCAAAAATTTGAAAATTGGTTTTTCTAAAGAAAACAACACTCCTGCTATATCAAAAATGATGGCAATGATGAATAAACCCAGCGTTAGATGTACTAACTGCGGATGTAGAGGAATCTCGTAGGGTAATCCGTTAGCACCCAACCGTAATCTCAACTGATCGATCAGTTGCGAGTTCATGGTGAAACTCCCTGTTTCATGGCTTGAACTACAGGCTCGACGTGCAACCCATACACCCAAAACAGTTTACTCCCTAAATACACTTGCAAAAACACTAGGCAGACTAACAATGTTGCCGCTCCCAGGTAAACAGGCGGTACTTTTCGGGGGTTGCTGTTGCGAATCACAAAACGCCAAGCTGCGATCGCGGCAACAATGGCCGCCAATGACCAACCCAAGACGGTATGATAATTCAGTGTTGACTGGGCTGCTGGCTGGACTTGTGCTAGTCCTGCTTCAAATTGACCAAAGATAATCGCCATGAAAATTGCGATCGCAGCAACAAACATATTCCAAAAACTCACCTCAAATAAACGCACGTTGCGGGTGAAATAGCCTAGAACATCGCACACGAAAGAAAAAAGCACCATTGCGATGACGAAGTGGACGATGATGGGGTGTAGAGGGTCAGGATATGGTAAATTTTGGTTATTCAGAGACAGAGCAGGCATCGCTTTTTCCTTCATAAGTCTAGGTTATGTAGATGCTATCCACCTAACGCATCATTCATCTTGTCAAAAATACTACTGCTCAAGCCGTAACTAAAGTAATCAAAAAAGTTTTTAAAATTGTGATTCACTTAATTTTTAAAGTAAATTATCAAATAGAAGATATATCATTATTTACTATTTCTTAGTAACTATTTTTTCAACAACTAAAAGTCATCAAAATAACTCTAGTTTTAATTTTTTCATACCCAAACTAATATTAACGGTAACTGATAAGTAACGCTTATCCAAATATACCACAAATCATTGTTCAAATTGACATAACCTTTAAATTTCTTATTTAACAAATCTTAAAAATAAAGACATACTGTTGTCACAGGAATGACAAATAATCAAAATATTGGTCAGTAAAACAATATCCTATTTATCTCTCTCTGGATAGATTAGGCAAATACTATAGTTCTCTTAAGATGATAAAAAGTTTTGTTTTTCTCATCTAAGATTTACCGATTTAACTGGCTATATTGGCTAAAGCAATACTACACCAATAAAGCCAGAATATCACTTTTTAAAAGTATCGAAAGCATTATGAACTATTCCCCTTGTTTGCTCAAAGGTCAAAAAGCACTTGTGACAGGTGGTAGTTCTGGCATTGGTGAAGCTATAGCTCGCCATTTGGCTACATCAGGTGCAGCAGTAGCCATCAACTACCATTCTGAAGCTGAAGAAGCCCAAAAAATTGTTGATGATATCAAAGCTAATAATGGAGAAGCATTCGCCATTCAAGCCGATGTCAGCAAAGAAGACGAAGTAAAGGCAATGTTTAGCAAAACGCTCCAAGAATTTGGTACTATCGATATTTTAGTAAGTAATTCGGGCATTCAAAAAGACTCGGCATTTATCGATATGACCATAGAGCAATGGAATGCAGTTATTGGGATAAATCTGACGGGACAATTCTTGTGTGCGCGAGAAGCTGCAAAGGAATTCTTGCGTCGAGGTGTGAAGCCTGATATTTCATGTGCGGCGGGTAAGATTATTTGCATGAGTTCCGTGCATGAGGTAATTCCTTGGGCAGGTCACGTTAATTATGCTACTAGTAAGGGTGGCATTAATATGATGATGAAAAGTATTGCCCAAGAACTTGCCCCCCACAAAATTCGCGTTAATAGTATTGCTCCTGGTGCGATTAAAACCCCAATTAACAAATCAGCTTGGGATACTCCAGAAGCAGAAGCAAAGTTACTAAAACTGATTCCAGCAAAACGTGTAGGAAATGTTGAAGATATCGCTAAAGCAGCAGTTTGGCTGGCTTCTGATGAATCTGATTATGTTAACGGTACGACACTATTTGTAGATGGTGGCATGACCTTGTATCCAGGATTTACGGAAAATGGTTAAAAACAAGACTAGAGGCTAGTAACTATAGCAAGCCGATTTGATTGATTTTTGAAAAAATCAAAGATGAGTCTTATAGAACCCATTTGATATCTTTTTTAGGTAGCAGCTAGTCTTTTGAGCATCAATCTGATAAAACAAAGCTTGAGCTTGGCATTGGCACGAGC
>NZ_JBALBW010000089.1:0-14905 GCF_036919895.1 Nostoc sp. | reverse complement strand
AGTACAAACAAGATGAGTGAGTACGACGTAGTTTATGATTCAAAACAAAGTTACTACGACTTGTTTGATGCCGCTGACATCAGTTGGAAGAAAACTACAAAGCTGAATCCCAAAGCCGACGAAAATGCTGTTGCAGCAAAAAAAAAGAGATTGAGACATTGCTGGCAAAGTACCGGGAGTCAATAAGATTTTATTTACAAATTTTCTCGTTATGGCGAATTTGTCAAGCAGTCTGGCTTGCTTAGATGGAGAATCGCTGGCGCTGGAATTCTTTGATTTGGCTGACTTACCTACCTTAATGCCAAACGATTGCCCCGTTTTGGAAAAGTTTCAAGAATACAAAAAAAGCGGCGAATTTCAATTGTTCTAAAGCATTTTCTCTAAGAACTGCTTGGCACGATCGCACTTAGGATTTTGGAAAAACTCGCCAGGAGTACTATCTTCTGCTAGACTTCCCTGGTCGAGGAACATAATTCTATTAGCAACTTCCCTAGCAAAGCCCATTTCATGGGTAACGATCGCCATTGTCATCCCAGATAGCGCTAAATCTTTCATCACTTCCAGCACATCCTTAACCATTTCGGGATCTAGTGCAGAGGTGGGTTCATCAAACAAAATCATCTCAGGTTCCATTGCTAATGCCCGCGCGATCGCGACTCGCTGCTTCTGTCCCCCCGATAATTTGGATGGATAGACAGACACTTTTTCTTCTAAACCTACCTTCTTCAGCAATTCTAAGCCATGTTGTTCTGCTTTTTGCTTGTTTATTCCTTTCACCTTTATGGGTGCGTAGGTGACATTTTGCAGCACATTCATGTGGGGAAACAAATTAAAATGTTGAAATACCATCACCAAATGCTGACGCACCTTCGCAATATTTACCTTGGGCTTGGTAATTTCTTGATCGTGAAAGTAGATTCTGCCTTTGGTGGGTTGCTCTAACAAGTTTATGCAGCGCAGAAAGGTAGACTTCCCTGAACCAGAAGGGCCTAATATGGCAACCACTTCCCCCTGATAAAACTCAGTGGAAATATCTTTGAGTACGTCGAGTTTGCCAAAGGATTTACATAAGAATTCTGTGCGAATTACTACATTATTCACTTTGCCGTAACCTCCTTTCTAAAGCCGATGCACCCAAAGTCATACCCATCACTAAAACATAGTAGATTAACCCTGCAAATAGCAGTGGTTCAAAATAAATATACTTATTTGCACCAACGATTTGAGCGCTGCGTAATATTTCCACCACCCCAATCGTTGACACCAGCGCGGAATCTTTAAGCAATCCGATAGTTTCATTTACCAATGCAGGGAGGATATTCTTCAATGCTTGGGGCAAAATCACATCCCACATCATCAACCAATAGGGAACACCCATAGACATCGCCGCTTCGCTTTGTCCTTTATCTACCGCCTGAATTCCACCCCTGATAGTTTCCGACATATAAGCGCCAGAATTCAAAGTAAAAGTTAGCACTCCAGCCTGCAATGCGGAAATGTCATAGCCTGTAAGTTGGGGTGTTGCGTAGTAAACTAACGCCAACTGTAATAGCAAAGGTGTGCCTCGAAAAACAGAAGTGTAGGCGTTAGCAACCCAGGTAAGCGGCTTGATGCCGAGAATTTTTAATAGAGACAGGATTGTTCCCCAGATTAACCCCAAGGATACAGATAATAGCGTGAATAACAAAGTTAAAGGGATTCCCCGAAGGATAAAGGGAATGTCGGGAAGAATTCTGGTGAAGTCGAGATTCAATCCCCCTTTGGCAGGAGTTGAGGATGCAGGGTTAGCGGTAGTATTCTCTGAAAACCATTTGGCGACAAGTTTATTCAATGTGCCATCATTCTTCATTTGTTGAAGGACTTTGTTAAACGGTTCTACAAAGGAAGAACCTTTAGGAAAAGCGATCGCAGATCCACTTGCCTCCTCTGAGGGAATAACATTAAACTCTAAATCTGGGTTAGCTTGGGCGAATCCTTTAGCGACAGTATCCTCAACAATTGCGGCATCAATTCGCCCAGATTTGATTTCCTGAACCACTTCCGGTACTTTGTTGAGTTGCTTTAGCTGAATACCCGCAACTTTTTTCGCAATTTTCTGGGCATTTTGTTCTTGTATCGTTCCGAGTTGTACCCCAAGCTTTTTTCCTGATAAATCTTGCGGTTGCTTGAGGTTGCTACCTTTAGGAGCGACAATTGTATCTTTAGCTTCGTAATAGATAATTGAAAAATCAATATTTTTCTGGCGTTCTGGAGTCGGAGTCATCCCAGCCATTACAAAGTCAGCGCGATTTGCTTGGAGTGCAGGGATTAATCCATTAAAATCGGATTCCATTATTTGAAGTTTAAACCCTAGTTTTTCCGCAAGGGTTTTGGCAATATCTATATCAAAGCCAACGATTTGGCGATCGCCTCCTTTGGTATCATAAAACTCATAAGGGGGATAATCTGGGGAAGTAATCATCGTCAGCGTGTCTTTACCTAAAGATAAAGCAGCTTTTAGAGAATTACTATGTCCTGTGATGATGCTGATTCCTACTGCTGCTACAACCAGTATGGTTAATAACCATCCTTTTTTTTTCTTCATAAAATATTCCGCACCTTAAACTGTTACATCAATCGAGCAAATAATACCTGTGATATCATGTCCTCTGAATGGCTATGGTGTACACACAAGTATTCTAAATATTTATTTCCCCACATCTTGCCCTACAATGCCATTGCATCGACTCACAATGTCATTGCATCGACTCACAATGTCATTGCATCGACTTACAGTGCCATTGCATCGACTTACAATGCCATTGCATCTACTCACAATGTCATTGCATCTACTCACAATGCCATTGCATCGGCTTACAATGCCATTGCATCGGCTTACACCTGCTAATTAATGCATGGTAAAGTCTCTGTTTAATCCCATGAAAACTTCGGGACTGTCAAATTCTGACTTTAGTCGCCTCCAGCAGCTTAACACTGGCATAAATCGCATCAATATAAGGTGTGGGGATTTGAGTGAGTTTTCCCAATTCTGCCACCGCACCAACGATCGCGTCTATCTCCGTAGCGCGTCTGGCTTCAATATCTTGTAGCATCGAGGTTTTGTGAGCGCCAACATTTTCAGCCCCGTTAATTCGCTGTTCTAAAGTGATGCCAAACTTTATACCCAACTTTTCTGCGATCGCTTGAGTTTCACTCATCATAAGCCGCGCTAGTTCGCGGGTGAGGGGATAGCGGCAAATATCCTCCAAAGTCGCACCAGTTAAGGCACTGATAGGATTAAACGCCACATTTCCCCACAACTTGATCCAAATTTCCGTGCGAATTTGATTGCGGATTGGTGCTTTGAATCCTGCCTGTTTTAAAGATTGCGCCAATAATTGGATGCGATCGCTTTTACTACCATCGATTTCACCCAGAGTAAAGCGATCGCCTTCTATATGTTTAATTACACCTGGTTCAATTATCTCGGTTGCCGGGTAAACAACACAACCGATGGCGCGTTCAGCCCCGATACTAGCTTCAATAATTCCATCTGGATCAACAGATTGAATCCGCGTACCTTCATAGTCACCGCCATGCTGACGAAAGTACCACCAAGGAACGCCATTTTGGGCTGTCACCACCATTGTGTCAGGATTGTAGAGTGCCGGAAGAGAGGGTGCGATCGCAGGTACACTGTGAGCCTTCACAGTTAAAATTACTACATCCTGTGTCCCTGCTGACTGAATATCACTAGTTGCCAAAGTCGGAGTAGCAATTTGGCTAGAACCGTCTGCCATGAGCAACTTCAGCCCATTTTTTTGAATTGCCTCCAAATGAGAACCACGCGCAATCAGCGTCACTGCTTCACCTGCAAGTGCCAGTTTTGCTCCTAAATATCCCCCGATCGCACCTGCGCCAACAATACAAATTTTCATTTTGTTTGCCCTCAATCGTCTAGGCTTTGCATCGCTTTCAGTAAGTCTTGATGAACAGATTTTGAGGCAGCTACGATCAATCCAGGCAGACTATAGTTTTTACAAGTATGCAGTGGCGGTAAAGGCGAACCATCCACAGTAGTTACAATCCAGCCAGCCTCTTTTGCAATAAAAGCGAGTGCAGCACTATCAAGAAATTTACCCGATTTAATGACTGCTCCACTCAAGTCACCACTGAGAATACCATTAAGATTGGGAATTTGAATATTGCTAGAGTAATCAGTCGCTATATCGATTACTTGATATCGATCTTTTAGTGAAGGTGCGATCGCATTCATCCCCCATCCCAACAAAATAGCAGGTTTGGCCGATGTTATGTGTAAAGGGGTACAGCCTTCTAAGCTCATCTCCAACGTCCCTTTAAAAGCACCTTCACCTCGAAGGGCGTAAAAATAAACATTTTGGGCAGGAGAAATGGCAATTACTGCTTCAAATTCATCATAATTTAGAATACCGAGAATAATTTGGTAATTAGAATGTCCATCCATGTAAAATTTTGTGCCATCGATCGGGTCAAGTGTGACTAAATAATCACCTTCTGAACCAAGTTCGGTAGCGCGAAAATATTTGGTATTATTAGAACTTTCATATTCTTCACCATAAAAGCGAATCTCTGGGAAAGTTCCCAGTAATACTACCTCTACCAAATTTTGAATAGCCACATCCGCATCAGTAAGGGCGGCACTAAAAAAGTTGTTTGCTTGTTCTTTGGCGGGAAGTGCAGCAATTTTTGGTTGCAGAAAATTGGCATAAGCTGCTGCTACTTTCAGATGGGGGAGTAAAGTCTCTAAAATTAATCGGGTAGTTGGTGTTGTGGACATTGCAGCAAGCTCCTTTCAGAAATAATCTATCATTACTAGGGCGATAGAATTCTATATCTAGACAAAATTACGGTATCATTTCGATGCAATGATACCACCGAATTGCTTCTCCTGCCTCCTGAATTCTTTCTTGTTAATGTTCTACAAGACGTTTAGCGCGTTTATGTTCATACATGAGCTTGTCGGCTTCTTCTATCAATTGTTCTAGTGAAACGTTTTCATTCAAGGTGCATTGTGTCACGCCAATACTTATAGATAGTTGATATAAATAATTATGTTCTTGATTATAGCGATCGATACTTGCTTGCAATCGAGGATAAAATTCATCTGTATTCCTAGAGCAGATAGGAACAAATATGACAAATTCATCTCCTCCAAGACGGGCAATAATATCAGATTCACGGAAAGTTTGCTTTAGTATTTGGGCTGTGTCAACAATCATTCTGTCTCCTATTTCATGCCCTAGAGAGTCATTAACCTGCTTTAAACCATCTAAATCAACAAACAAAAGACAGCACAACATTTGTGTCCTCTGGGCAATTTTAAATTGCTGATTTGTCAGCCAAAAGAAACCACGGCGATTATATAATCCTGTCAAATCATCAGTGATAGATAGCTGTCTTATGTCTGCTTCAGCCTTTAGACGTTCTTGAATTTCATGCTCTAGGCGTTGATTTTGTTCAAGAAGTTGTTGGTATTGCTGTTTGATGAGTAGCTGGTTTTTGACTCGTATTAGCACTTCAACTTCTTGAAACGGCTTGGTAATATAGTCTTGTCCACCCAGTTCAAATGCCTGAACTTTATCATTGATTTGGTCAAGGGCACTAATAAAAATAATCGGAATTTGATCTGTTGTTTTTGATGCTTTCAACTGTTGACAAACTTCATAGCCGTTCATTTCGGGCATATTGATGTCAAGCAAAATCAAATCTGGTGGATATCGATAAGCAGCTTGTAATGCCATTCTCCCGTTGAGAGATTTACGGATAATATAGCCCTGCGACTCTAGTATTTTAGTTAACAATCGGAGATTATCGGGGGTATCGTCTACGATGAGAATATTTGTTTCAGAAGCAGATTTAAGTAAATTAGCCACAGTCGTTTTGGTGAATTTGGGTTAGAGTTGCGATCGCTTCTAGCTGGAAGTTATCGACCAGATATTTCAGGGCATTGGCGAGAACTTCTTCCTGGTTGGGGATTTGAGCGATGAGATTGTAGAGTTCGGCATCGTTGAGATCGAGTGCTGCTTGATGCACCTGAATAATCCACTCTGGCGGCATTACCTGAAAATCTTTGGCGCTTAGGGATTTCCGATCTAACTCCGATAAAGCTTCTTCGCGGTAGCGGTAACGGACTCCTAAGTAGTGTGCCATTTTATCAAATAGGACAGTTTCTAGAAATGGTTTGGTGATATGGTCATTGCAGCCTGACTGAATGCTAGTGGTGTAATCTTCCTCAAAGGCATAGGCTGTCAGCGCAATAATCACCACATCTTTACCCGCTTGTGTGTCTCGAATTTGCTGGGTAGTTTCATAGCCATTAATTCCCGGCATTTGAATGTCCATCAAAATCAGGTGTGGTTGCCATTCTGACCACAGAGCGATCGCTTCGCTGCCGTTTTTGGCTGCACATACCTCGAACCCAACTGATTCCAATAGCCTGACGAGTAACTGGCGATTTTCTCTAAAGTCTTCCACTACCAGAATGCGATAATTTGGCTGTCCTGCTTCTAAACCGATCACAGCGCGAGGCGTTTGGGAGGCAATGATATCCACTGAGTTTACCAGACTCAGTAAAACCTCACAAATGAAAGTTGACTCCTGACTCAAGGTGCTTTGCACTGTAATATCACCACCCATTAAACGGGCAAATTGACGGCTAATCGATAAGCCTAAGCCTGTACCTTTAGCATGGCGACCTTCTTCTGTTTGCATGAAGGCTTCAAACACATTCTCTAGATCAGACTGAGCGATGCCACATCCAGTATCTTCAACTTCCAAATGAAGGGTGATAATTGCTTTGGAATCAGAGGAACTGCCTTGTTTTGAATTAAGTGAATTGACGAAAGCTTCTAATCGCAGGGTGACACTACCTGTTGTTGTAAATTTGATCGCATTGGTTAATAGGTTGAGCAGAATTTGGCGTAGTTTTGATTCGTCACCATACACATAGCGAGGAACGCTGGGATGCTGCTCTGCGATCAGATCGATTCTTTTCTCTAAAGCTTTGAGGGCAACCATATCGATGATGGAGTGAATTAGCTGATGCAAATCAAAACAGTTTTCTGTTAGCTGTAACTGACCCGCTTCAATTTTAGACATTTCCAAGACATTGTTGATCAGGGTTAGTAAGTGTTCTCCACTGCGGCTGATGATCCCTAAATGTTCTTGAAATTCAGATGGAATTGCGTCGCTACGATTCATCAACTGAGTAAATCCCAAAATGGCATTCAGGGGAGTCCTGAGTTCGTGGCTCATTTTAGCGAGGAATTGACTTTTGGCGCGGTTAGCGATCGCAGCTTGTTCTGCGGCTTGTTCTAGTGCTGTCTGGGAAAACTCTAGTACTACTAACATCAGCGTATTTCGCATCTCACTAGCGGCTTCTAGTTCCGCAATTTCCCAAGGCAAGGAAGTTTCTTGCACGGTTTCTTTCCACACTTCAAAGGACTTCCGGGGACACAATTGCATCTCGCCAACTTCGTTGATGGTGACTGCATCCTGGGGGTTGCCCGCCCAATTCACCGTCTGGATTTGCTCTGGTCGAAACCAGAGAATGTGATAAGACTTTTGCTTGACATGGTTGAATAAGATGGAAATTGCTAAGATGCCGCTAGCTCGATCTTTGAATGCTTTTGCTTGTGGATATAAACGGGAGAGGGAATCGGTAGCAAACACTCGTTCTTCGTTGTGTTGCACCAACCATGTCACAAGCTGCTGTACCTGGGTATCCGATGGCGTTTGACCAACTAATATCAGATGACCATCAAGCAAAATCGCGGCTCCTTGAGCATGAACCAGATCCAGTAATTGAGAAGAATTTCGGCTAAAAACTTGCTCAAGCAAATTGGCATCCTGCAATAACTTCTCTTGCAGTTCATCCTGAATTGTTTTCACCTGCGTTCGGTAAATCTGCAATTCTCGTTCTTGCTGATGCACCAGTTCGATTGAGGCAAACTGTCCTAAAAACTCACAGGCTTTGCGAGTTTCATAATCCACTAGCTTCGGGCTGTAGTGGTGACAGGCAATTAATCCCCAGAGGTGTTTGTCGTCGAGCAACGAAATCGTCATCGACCCAGCAACCCCCATATTCTGTAAGTATTCAAAGTGACAGCGAGACACTCCCCGTAACAGAGAATTACTTAGATCGAGGGGTGCATCTGTGAGAGGATGGTTGGTGGGGATCAGCGACACAGGGGTGTAATAGACATCGGGAATGAATCGCATCCGATTGCGGTAAAACAATTTGTGGGCTGGTGCAGAAACATCTATTGCCAAGTAGTGTAGTCCCAGATAGGTTTCTAAATGCGTCTGTTTCTCTTGGGCAATCACCACACCACTATCGTCTGCCTCAAAGCGGTAGATCATCACCCGATCGAACCCAGTCATCGCTTTCACCTCTTTGGCAAGGATTTGAGCCAGATTCGTCACGTTAGTAGCATTACGAAGATTAGCGATCGCAGTTTGCAGGCGTTGATAGAACTGGATTGAGTTGGTGCTTTTAACCGATCGCTGAGGTTCTAGTTCCAACATCAACCCATCTACCATCCGGTGCATTACACCTCTAAATGTCTGATTTTTTCGTTGCCAATCTGTCTGGGCAACCTTCCGCCGTGTTTTTAGCTTAAATGGATTGCCAAGTTCTAGGTTATCTTCAGCCAGGTAGCCAGCAAGTCGCTGCACTTGAGCGCGGGAAAACAACTGTTGTAAGGGTTTACCCAGTAATGCTTCTGCCGAAATCCCAAAAAACTGTTCCGCGTTTTCACTAATCTGTAAAATTGTCAGCTGTGGCTCTTGCAGCATCACCAATAGTCCATGCGGCTGAATATGACCGGGAGCATACACCGATTCATCACTGCACACTTCTAAAGCCGTTAGTCCCGAAGGGGTGAGTGAGGCTGTCATTTGTCCTTTGTCATTGGTCATTGGTAAGGGCTTTAAGCCTGTTTATGTTTCGTAATATACTTGGTTTTTTTCGCGTCAACTTGCTTGTAACAATAGATCCTCACCTGGATGAAACTATTATGACGCTTCAAAAGAACTCGATCGCCCAGTTAAAAGAGTAACAGCTTAACAAATTCCAGTAGTTATTTCGCTGAGGAAGCTTTTAAAGGAATTATTGACCGAAATATGTGGGTAGATATTTAACAATCAGCCTGAAAGCACGTTTAAGATTTAAGTAAAGAAATATTTCGTAGCTTACAGGCATGAAACGCATCGTCTTGGTTGCTGGGTTTGAATCATTCAACGCTGACTTGTACAGGAAAGCCGCTTTTTTGGCTAACTCTCGCTGTCCTGAGTTGGATATTCGGGTATTTAGCGATCGCAATATTACCAGCCAACGGGCCGAGGTAGAAGCAGCGCTTGATAACGCTGATGTATTTTTCGGTAGCCTCCTATTTGATTATGACCAGGTTGTGTGGTTGCGCGATCGCATTTCCCAAATTCCCATCCGCCTAGTCTTTGAGTCAGCCTTGGAATTAATGAGTTTAACCAAGCTGGGTGATTTTGCCATTGGCAACAAGCCCAAAGGAATGCCCAAACCAGTTAAATTCATCCTCGACAAATTCAGCAACGGAAAAGAAGAAGACAAACTTGCTGGTTACATCAACTTCTTAAAAATCGGCCCCAAACTATTGAAATATGTCCCAGTGCAAAAAGTCCAAGATTTACGCAACTGGTTAATTATCTATGGTTATTGGAATGCTGGCGGTTCCGAAAACGTCGCTTCATTATTCTGGACACTAGCAGAAAAATACTTAGGTTTAAAAGTCGGCGACATTCCCCCCCTAGTCGAAACCCCCAACATCGGATTACTCCATCCCGACTATCAAGGGTTTTTTGAATCGCCAAAAGCATACCTAGAATGGTATGAGAAGATCCCTCCTAGCCCCCTTTACAAAGAGGGGAATATTAGCCCCCCTTTTCAAGGGGGGTTGGGGGGATCTAAACGTAAAAATCCCGTTATCGGAATTCTCCTCTACCGCAAACATGTAATTACCAAACAACCATACATTCCCCAACTGATTCGCAGTTTTGAAAAAGCCGGCTTAACTCCTTTACCCATCTTCATCAACGGCGTAGAAGGACACGTGGCGGTACGAGATTTAATGACAACCGACTATGAAATTCAGCAACGACAACTCGGTAATATAGAGACACCCTCACTTTCTAGTGAAGCAGTTAAAGTAGATGCGATCGTTTCCACAATTGGCTTTCCTCTGGTGGGTGGCCCGGCTGGTTCAATGGAAGCTGGCCGTCAAATAGAAGTCGCAAAGCGCATTCTCACTGCCAAGAATGTACCTTATATTGTTGCTGCACCATTATTAATTCAAGATATTCACTCGTGGACGCGCCAAGGTATCGGCGGATTACAAAGTGTTGTGTTGTACGCCTTACCAGAATTGGATGGGGCTATTGATACCGTTCCCCTTGGTGGTTTGGTGGGCGAAAATATTTATCTAGTTCCCGAACGGGTGCAGCGATTAATTGGTAGGGTGAAAACTTGGGTGAATTTGCGGCAAAAACCTGCTTCGGAACGCAAGATTGCCATTATTTTATATGGGTTTCCTCCAGGTTATGGTGCTGTGGGGACAGCTGCATTATTGAATGTACCGCGTAGTTTGTTGAAGTTTCTCCACGCACTTAAAGAACAAGGTTACACCGTTGGAGATTTACCGGAAGATGGAGAAGAATTGATTCGCTGGGTAAAAGAGGCGGATGAATCTTTTGATAATACAAAAAATATCTCTGCGTCTGTTAATGTTCGCACTCTAGAAAAATGGTTGGGATATTTGCAAACTTCCCGCATTGAAAAACAATGGAAATCTCTCACGGGAACTGGTATTAAAACTTATGGCGATGAATTTCAGATTGGTGGTGTGCAATTAGGTAATGTGTGGATAGGTGTACAACCACCTTTGGGAATACAAGGCGACCCGATGCGGTTAATGTTTGAACGAGATTTAACGCCTCATCCGCAATATGTAGCTTATTATAAATGGCTGCAAAATGAGTTTAAAGCTGATGCTTTAGTTCATTTTGGAATGCATGGAACGGTGGAATGGTTGCCTGGTTCTCCGTTGGGGAATACGGGTTATTCTTGGTCGGATATTCTGTTAGGAAATCTGCCTAATCTCTATATATATGCGGCGAATAATCCGTCTGAGTCTATGTTGGCGAAACGTCGCGGTTATGGTGTGTTGATTTCTCATAATGTACCGCCTTATGGGCGTGCAGGTTTGTATAAGGAGTTGGTGGCGTTGCGGGATTTGATTTCGGAGTATCGGGAAGATCCACAAAAGAATTATGTTTTGAAGGAAGGGATTTGTAAAAAAATTGTAGATTCTGGGTTGGATACAGATTGTCCGTTTGAGGATGCTAAACGGTTGGGGATTGCGTTTACTCCTGAGAATGTGCGGATGTTTAGTACTCATGCTTTTGATGATTATTTGGTGGTGTTGTATGAATATTTGCAGGTTTTAGAGAATCGGTTGTTTTCTTCTGGGTTGCATACTTTGGGGGAAAGGCCGAGTGAGGAGGCGTTGGAGGGGTATTTGGAGGCTTATTTTGGAGACGAACCGCAGAGGCGCGGAGAACGCAGAGAGGAGAGAGAGGAGGAGGAAAGAGTAATAAGGGATTTGTTGATGCAATCTACGGATGAGTTAACGAATTTGTTAAGGGGGTTGAATGGGGAGTATATTCCGCCTGCGCCTGGTGGGGATTTGTTGCGGGATGGGGCTGGTGTTTTACCTACGGGGAGGAATATTCATGCTTTAGATCCTTATCGGATGCCTTCACCTGCGGCTTATGAACGGGGGCGAGAAATTGCTCAAAAAATTATTGTTCAGCATTTGGATGAATATGGGAAATATCCTGAAACGGTGGCGGTGATGCTTTGGGGATTGGATGCGATTAAAACTAAGGGTGAATCTTTGGGGATTTTGTTGGAGTTGGTGGGGGCTGAACCTGTTAAGGAAGGAACTGGTAGAGTTGTTCGTTATGAATTGAAGCCGTTGGCTGAGGTTGGACATCCCCGCATTGATATATTGGGTAATTTGTCTGGGATTTTTCGGGATAGTTTTGTAAATATTATCGAGTTGTTGGATGACTTATTTCAACGGGCAAGTGATGCTGATGAACCGGAAGATCAAAATTTTGTTAGGAAACACGCTTTAGCTTTAAAAGCCCAAGGGGTAGAAAATGTATCGGCGAGGTTGTTTTCTAATCCGGCGGGTGATTTTGGTTCTTTGGTGAACGATCGCGTAGTTGATGGAAATTGGGAATCTGGTGAGGAGTTGGGGAATACTTGGCAAAGTCGCAATGTATTCAGCTATGGGAGAGAAGATAAAGGTCAAGCTAGACCGGAAGTTTTGAATACTCTATTAAAAACTAGCGATCGCATTGTTCAAGAAATCGATTCGGTAGAATACGGTTTAACTGATATTCAAGAATATTACGCTAATACGGGTGGTTTGAAAAGGGCGGCAGAAAAACAAGGCGGTAAGAAGGTGACAACCAGCTTTGTAGAAAGTTTCTCGAAGGATACTACACCGCGCAATTTGGATGATTTGCTGCGAATGGAATACCGTACTAAGTTGGTAAATCCCAAATGGGCGCAAGCAATGGCGAGTCAAGGTTCTGGTGGTGCTTTTGAAATTTCCCAACGGATGACGGCGTTGATTGGTTGGGGTGGTACTGCCGATTTTACCGATGATTGGGTTTATGACCAAGCGGCTGATACTTATGCGTTAGATGCAGAGATGGCGGATAAATTACGTCAGGCAAATCCTGAAGCTTTTCGCAATATTTTAGGGAGAATGTTGGAAGCGCATGGACGGGGTTTTTGGGAAGCTGATGGTGAGAAGTTAGATAAGTTGCGCCAGTTGTATGAGTTAACGGATGAGGAGTTGGAAGGAGTGACAGTTTAGTGAGTTGGATATGTTAGGCATTGTTAATGCATTTTACTTAATTGTTGAAGTAAAAAATATATGACTTCGTTCTTTTATGATGAGACTGCTGAGGCAGGGGGAGCAAAGAGGACAGAGGAAAATGATGATGAAACACCTTGAAGATAAAGTGGCATTGGTAACAGGTGCTACGCGGGGAATTGGGAGAGGAATTGCTATTGGTTTGGCTGAGGCTGGGGCAACTGTATACGTCACAGGCCGCAGTCTCAACAACTCTTCTAGTGATGGGGTTTCAGGAAGTCTTAGTGAAACCCAATCAGCTATTGACGAAATTGGTAGTGTGTGCATTCCAGTGCAAGTAGACCACAGCGACGATGAGCAGGTGCGTTTACTGTTTGAGCGCATCCAAGATGAGCAAGATGGACAACTTGACTTACTGGTGAATAATGCTTACTCAGGAGTTCAGGCAGTAAAAGACGCTTTTGGGCAGCCTTTTTGGGATTGCGAACTCAGTCTTTGGGATGCTAGTAACAACGTTGGTCTTCGTAGCCATTATATTGCGAGTGTTTTTGCTGCCCGAATGATGACTAGGCGGAACTCTGGACTAATTTGCACCATTTCCTCGTGGGGTAGTATGTCTTATATTTTTAATACAGCTTATGGTGTTGGTAAAACAGCGTGCGATCGCCTCGCAGCTGATATGGCTGTTGAATTAAAACCCTATAACATCGCTTCTGTTTCAATTTGGCCGGGTATTGTTGGGACTGAGCTTTTTGACCGTTTTGCTTCTGAGATGAATCAAAGCGATACTACCGAGCAAAAAAACTCATTTATTAGCGATCGCTACAACTGGGAAACTCCCTTATTTACTGGACGGGCGATCGCTGCACTTGCTTGTGATTCAAATATCATGCGTCATACTGGACGCGTGCAGATTGTTGCCGAACTAGCTGATAAATATGGAATTGTCGATGAAAATGGCGATCGGCCTGCATCGCTACGCTCTTTACGTTTTTTGCTACCGACTGCATTGCCAGGACTGAGAACCTATTCATCGCTCATACCCGATATTAAAATACCGTGGTCACTATTATTATTGAATGCCCTTAGCTCACCTAAAATTTAATCGGCATTGGGCATTGGGCAGTTGCGGGTAAACCGTGGGATTATATTAATGCAGTATAGACGCAGTTATTAGGCGAAATTGTAAAGTAGAGGTAGAGGTTCACTCTTCCCTATTGGCAGCGCATGGGTGTAACGCAACTAGAATTTGGTGGAGCGGAATAATTATGACTGCTTTAACTTTACAATTACCTCCTAATCTCAAATTTACGGATGAGGAATTTGAGCAGATTGTTGGTGTGAATAAAGAGTTGCGTTTGGAATTAACTGCTGAAGGAGAATTGGTAATCATGTCACCCACTGGAGGAGAAACGGGAAACCGTAATTTTGATTTGTTAGGTCAACTATGGTTTTGGAACAGTCAAAAAAATTTAGGAAAAGCCTTTGATTCTTCCACTGGTTTTAAACTTCCCAATGGTGGAACTCGTTCTCCTGATGCTTCTTGGGTGAAAATGGAACGGTGGGATGCTCTCACACCACAACAAAGAAAAAAATATCTCCCCCTGTGTCCTGACTTTGCAGTAGAATTGGTTTCTGAAACTGATGATGTGGAAGACACTCAAGCCAAGATGCTGGAATACTTAGCTTCGGGATTATTACTTGGTTGGTTAATTAATCCCAAAGAGAAACAAGTAATAATTTATCGTCCAAATCTTGCACCAGAAGTTTTACAATCTCCTACAAGTTTATCTGGTGAAGATGTTCTCCCTGGTTTTATTTTAAATTTACAGCCGATTTTTCGGTAGATGAATTAATATCCGCAAACAATCCCCAATCCCCAATCCCCAATCCCCAATCCCCAATCCCCAATCCCCAATCCCCAATCCCCAATCCCCAATCCCCAATCCCCAATCCCCAAT
>NZ_JBALBW010000088.1:0-35922 GCF_036919895.1 Nostoc sp. | reverse complement strand
GCATTGGGCATTGGGCATTGGGCATTGGGCATTGGGCATTGGGCATTGGGCATTGGGCATTGGGCATTGGGCATTGGGCATTGGGCATTGGGCATTGGGCATCTGGTGAAAATGAATGTAGAGACTTAGCAGTGCTACGTCTCTACAAGGATTTTGGATAATGCATATTTAATTTTGGGCATGTCTAATATTTTTCACAACTGCCGAATTGCAATTTCTAAGCCTTTACATACACCGCTCAGAAAATCTAAATCTAAAGTAGCGATCGCATCACTAGGTTTGTGATAATGGGGATTTCGCAAGAATGCTGTATCTGTCACCATCATTGCCGGATAACCCAAATCCCAGAAGGGCGCATGATCGCTAAGTCTGGTTTGGGGAACTATTAAACCTCGATTCGGAACGGGTAGCCATTGACTAGCTACACCAGCTTTGCGAATATTACGGCTCATCCCAATTAAGTCAGGCAATGTCCGCAAATTGCCAATTAAAGCAATAAAATCACCTCTATCTGGATAGAAGCGTTCCAGAGGAGGGGGATAGCTTTGAGAACCAGGTGTAGAATCCTTATAGCCCAGCATTTCTAGGGAGATCATTAAACGTAGCTGTTGCTTTTGTTGGTACAACAAGGCTGCATAATCAGCACTACCCAGTAAGCCGTATTCTTCCATATCGAAAGCAACTAGCCTTAATGGATATCTGACAGGAACAGATGCAAACTTTCTCGCTAATTCCAGCAACACCGCTACACCTGTAGCATTATCATCAGCCGCAGATGTTCCCGGAACGCCATCATAATGAGCGCCAATTAAAATTGGTGGCAAATCCTTTTTTTGTCGTCTAGCTTCAGGGGGTAAATTTAATATCAAGTTCTTGCAAGCTTTACCCCTGACTTCAAAGGTGTGGATTTCCACACTCCCCCATTGAGAAAATTCTTGACGGATGTATTCTTGGACGAAGAAATGTCCAGCCGTTGCCATGTAAGGATCGCGTTCTCGCGCGATCGCACCCAGGGAAGTTTGTAATCGCTCTGTTAAATTCAAATTTTTAAACTAGCGGTAATATTAACGTTTTCAGGCACTCAAAGAAGCAGAAATTTCTGCTCGAAGTACATTTAGTAAAGACTTCCAAATAAAAAATACCCCAAAACGGACGCAAAAATCCTCTCTATTCTCTTCCCTCTGCGTTCTCTGCGCCTCTGTGGTTCGTTTTTTATTTATTAGAAATCTCTAACTTGCAAAATCCAGTGCATAGAAGCAACCGGATAACAAGAATTGAGGCTGCTTGGACACAGCAATCATCGTCAATGCTATCCTAGTCTTGCAACTATCTCCTCTAGCTGTACTTCTTAGCTCACTGCCTTAAGGACGACAATTATACCATTAAGGTGTTTTCATCCCATAGCATTCAAGCTAGAGGTAGTTTCGCCCAATCATAATAAATATATAAGACACTTTAGGAGAAGAGTAACGCATGGGCAAGGTAGTCGGCATCGACTTGGGTACAACCAACTCAGTAGTCGCCGTTATGGAGGGTGGCAAGCCGGTGGTGATTGCCAATGCAGAAGGAATGCGAACAACACCCTCCGTAGTTGGCTTCAGCAAAGAAGGCGAAAGGGTCGTTGGGCAAATGGCACGGCGGCAAACCGTCCTCAATCCCCAAAATACCTTTTTTGCAGTGAAACGCTTCATTGGGCGCAAATATGCCGAACTTAGTCCAGATTCCAAGCGTGTACCCTACACCATCCGCAAAGACGAAGTAGGTAATATTAAAATTGCCTGTCCCCGCCTCAATAAAGATTTCGCCCCAGAAGAAATTTCGGCAATGGTGCTGAAGAAATTGGCAGAGGATGCTAGTCAATATTTGGGTGAACCAGTGACAGGGGCAGTGATTACAGTCCCCGCTTATTTTAACGATTCTCAACGGCAGGCAACCCGTGATGCTGGCAGAATTGCCGGTTTAGAGGTGCTGCGGATTCTTAATGAACCGACTGCTGCATCTTTGGCTTACGGATTAGATCGGGGTGACACGGAAACTATCTTAGTCTTTGACTTAGGTGGCGGGACTTTTGACGTGTCTATTTTAGATGTAGGCGATGGAATATTTGAAGTCAAAGCTACCAGTGGAGATACACAACTAGGTGGGAATGACTTTGATAAAAAAATAGTAGATTGGTTAGCAGATCAATTTCTGGAAACTGAGGGAATAGACTTAAGACGCGAGAGACAATCTTTACAACGCCTGATGGAAGCGGCCGAAAAGGCAAAAATGGAACTTTCCTCTGTCAGCGTTACCGATATTAACTTACCTTTTATTGCTGCTGACCAAGAAGGGCCCAAACATCTAGAAACTCGTTTAACTCGTTCCCAGTTTGAAGGTTTGTGTGGTGATTTGGTGGGGCGATTGCGGACACCAGTGAAACGCGCTCTTAAAGATGCCGGACTCTCACCTAGAGACATTGAAGAAGTAGTATTAGTTGGCGGTTCTACTCGAATGCCAATGGTGAAGCAGCTAGTGCGGGACTTAATTGGCACAGAACCTAACGAAAACGTTAACCCCGATGAAGTGGTGGGAGTGGGTGCAGCAATTCAAGCCGGAATTCTCGCCGGTGAACTCAAAGATGTGCTGCTTTTGGATGTCACACCCCTTTCTATGGGATTGGAAACCATTGGCGGCGTTATGAAAAAACTGATTCCCCGGAATACCACCATTCCAGTCCGTCGTTCTGACATTTTTTCCACGTCTGAAAATAACCAAAATACTGTGGAAATCCACGTAGTTCAGGGTGAACGGGAAATGGCAGCAAACAATAAGTCTTTAGGACGTTTCAAGCTGTATGGTATCCCGCCAGCCCCACGAGGAATTCCTCAAGTTCAGGTGTCATTTGATATCGATGCTAATGGTATTTTACAGGTAACAGCCTTAGATAGGACTACTGGGCGAGAACAGAGTATCACCGTTCAAGGCGCTTCCACCTTGAACGAGTCAGAAGTGAATCGGATGATTCAGGATGCTGAGAAATACGCCGATGTCGATCGCGAACGGAAAGAACGGGTAGAAAAGCGGACTCGTTCTGAGGCGCTGATTTTCCAAGCAGAAAGGCAACTGAGAGAAGTAGCACTCGAATTTGGTATGCAGTTTGCCCGCAGCCGCCGCCAAAGAATTGATAATATTTGCCGAGACTTAAAAGAGAGTCTTAAGGAAAATAGCGATCGCGGTATCGATCAAGCCTACGCTGATTTGCAAGATGCTCTCTATGAGCTAAATCGGGAAGTCCGCGAGACTTATGCTGAAGATGAAGATGACGACTTGTTAGGTACTATCCGTGACATCTTTACTGGCGGTGATAAGGATAAAGAACGCGAATTTCCCAAAGATACATACAGAGATTCGTCTCGGGAACGCGACTCATACAGTAAGGACTATGGCAGAGATTACGGTAAAGATTATAACAGAGACAATAACCGAGACAATAACCGAGACAATAACCGAGACAGTCGTTCTTCCTCTTATGAAAACCGTCCTCCACGCAAAGCCCGTCCTAGCTATCAAGATAACTGGGATGATGAAGAAGACAATGATTGGTTGTAGTACTTTTGATAAAAGTTAGAAGTGAGAAGTTAGGAATTCTCACTTCTAACTCCTAACTCCTAACTCCTAACTACTAACTACTAAATAATCTAAAAGTTAAATAACTAACTATGCAAAATTTGCCGAATTTCCGCGATTATTACGAGATTTTAGGAGTATCTAAAGACGCTTCTGGTGAGGAAATTAAAAAAGTTTATCGGCGGTTAGCAAGACAATATCACCCCGATCTCAATCCGGGTAACAAAGAATCTGAGGAAAAATTTAAGGATATCGGCGAGGCTTATGAAGTCCTTTCAGATACAGCCAAGCGATCGCAATACGACCAGTTTAGCCGCTACTGGAAGCAAAAAGGCTTTGCAGGCAATAAACAAACACCAAAGGCTAAAACTTGGCAGAGTGGCGCTAGCGATCGCAGTGGCAATCAGGACGTAGATCCCAGCCAATTCTCCGACTTTGAAAGCTTTATTAATCAAGTGATTGGTGTCAAAAATAAGACTGGGGCAAGTAATTCTAGTAATAGTAATACTAGCGATCCGTTTCGTTCCCCCAGAACAAAAGTTGCCTACACTGTTAACACCCCACCACCTCGGACTACCCGTCGAGATATAGAAGCCAGATTAACGCTACCTCTAGAAAAAGCTTATCAAGGTGGTAACGAACGCATTCGTTTAGAAGATGGGCGATCGCTAGAAGTTAATATGCCACTAGGGATGGTAACAGGCCAAACCATCCGTTTGCGGAACCAAGGCGTTGGTGGTGGCGACTTATACTTAAAAATTACCGTTGAACCTCATCCATTATTTAAGATAGATGGTTTAAATATCCTTTGCCAAGTACCAGTTACTCCTAGTGAGGCAGTTTTAGGAGGACAGGTAGAAGCCCCAACTTTGGATGGCCCAGTGAAAATGACAATTCCCCCAGGAGTTAGGTCTGGTCAAAAATTCCGACTAGGCAATAAAGGCTACCCCAGCGAAGACGGTAAACGTGGCGATGAATTGGTGGAAATTCAAATAGTTACCCCGAGAAATATTAGTCAAGAAGAACGGGAACTTTACGAAAAGTTGCGGCAAATTGAAACTTTTAAACCCCGTGCTGACTTACTGGGTTAGGGATGAGGAATTATATCAAGCTGTTGACCAAAATAATTACTAACTCAAAATTGCTGTGTCTTCTTCTGTCTTCCCCAATTCCCAAAGGATTTAAAATATAAAAAATATCTTTGAGCAAAGTGACTCAAACAGCCGTGAATCACAACGGGGAAATGCCACAAAGCAGTAAACCAACTTATTACTCCCTGCTAGGACTGCATCCCTCGGCATCAGTAATTGATATTCGTCGCGCTTATCGAGAACTGAGCAAACGCTATCATCCTGATACTACAGACTTGCCCACTGCGATCGCCACTGCCAAATTTCAGCAAATCAACGAAGCCTACGCTACCCTAAGCCATCCAGAACGCCGATTAAGCTACGATTTAAAAATTGGCTATTCCCGATTTGGAGTGATTCAACCACCCCCTGACTTGAATCATCCCGTCTCGCGTTCTCATGACTGGTCAAAGTCAGCTTACCTTGATGCTAGCGATCGCCCCTTATCATCTGGCGAAATTTTTGCTTTATTTATGCTGGTGTTAACATTTGTAGGTTGTCTGCTATTAGCAGTTGCCATTGGTTTAACTCGTGGTGATGCTGCTTTCCCAAGCCATTTACTACAGTCAACCCCATCTATACAACAGCAAATTAACCATGTATCACAACTAATTACCCTTATGGTAATTAAAAATTAAAAAATTCCCTAATCTAAAAATCTAAAATTCCTATGCCTCTTCTTCCCTCTGATACTCCTCTATATAATCATCCTCTGCCACAAATTGAACAGTGGCTAAAAGACCAAGGCTGTAAACAAGACGAAACCCAAAGGCATTGCTGGCATGTGCAACGGCCTAGTTGGGAAGCTGAACTGTGGCTCGATGTTGAACAAATTGTAGTGCGATATGTCCAATCTGGAGAAAATGGACAAGATATCCAACGCTCATTTAAATATTCTCTGAGTCGGGATGATGTAGAACAAGCTGTATTTTCTGGGCCATAAATCAAGTGCTGAGTACAGTTCACCGTAAATTTAGACCAAAGTCGATAGCGATCGCATTTCGATAAAGTGTAAAATTTGACTGGTAGTAATAATTACGGCTTTACCCATCGATGAGGGAAGGGTGAGATGAGCGATCGCACGTTTGGGCAGAAGAAAGCAGCTACATCAACTTTTTTAAATCCGTCCCTTGTCTCACCAACAACTCCGACGCTGGCAAATCCAGTGCGAGGCTTTGGTTTACCAACGAATAATGTCATCCAAACAGTAACAAAATCAGTCAACCAGCAAGCAGCACAGTCTGCTGGTCACAACATTAGTTCCATAGCATTGCATCGTCCCCAAGCAAAACTAACGGTGGGTGCGCCAAATGATATGTATGAGCAGGAAGCAGATCGCGTTGCTGACCAAGTAATGAGTATGCCCGATGGCAAGGGATCTGTGCAACGCGAGACGATGCCGGAAGAAGAAGAGGAGATCCAAACCAAAACCTTAGCGGCAACAATCGCGCCGTTAGTCCAGCGCGAAGTAATGCCGGAAGAGGAAGAAGAAATTCAAACCAAAACTCTGGGTGACTCAATTCAACGCGAGGTAATGCCTGAAGAGGAGGAGGAGATCCAAACAAAACCCCTGGGCAATAGAACTTTGCAACGGGAGGCAATGCCGGAAGAAGAAGAGATTCAAACAAAAAGCTCCCCAGATGCAGGTTTTCAAGCGGGGAGCAATCTCGAAAGTCGGCTGAGTAGTAGTCAGGGTGGGGGAAGTGCGTTGCCGGATGATGTGCGATCGTTCATGGAACCCCGCTTTGGGACTGATTTCAGTCAGGTGCGGGTGCATACAGGCGGCGAAGCGGTGCAGATGAACCGAGAGTTGAATGCTCAAGCCTTTACACACAAGCAGGATGTTTACTTTGGGGCGGGGAAGGCTCCCGGTAAGGATGCGTTGACTGCCCATGAATTGACCCATGTAGTTCAACAGACTGGCAATATTCAAACTAGTGAATCTTTCAATCAATCATCTGTACAGCGAAAATGTCCAGTCTGCAAGGAAGGTCAAGAGGCACAGATACCTCAATCACTAGAACAAGAAACGCAAGATTTGCAGTTCAAAAATACAAATACTTTAACAGTACAGCGTTTGGGTGAACCACTTAAAGATAAACCGAACATTAAACCAGCATCAGGCACAACCAAAGATGGAAAACAGCGTCAATATTCAGTCGAACAATACATAGAAATGTGGGAAGCTGAACAGGGGCGAAAGTTAACAGATATTGAGAAACAAACTCTTGCACGGGGGTGTATCGGGATTACTGCTTTAGACCTCAGTGGTGGAGGCAACCCACCGCTTGATGACTGTTATGCTACCTTCGATCAAGCAAAAGCCAAAATGGATGAAAAAAATAAAAGTTTGGCATTGCAAAAAGATGTGGCACTCAATCTAGGTCTGACTGAACTTTATAATTCTTTTAAGGATCAGCGGGCTGTGCTTTTTGCCAAACTGTTTTGGTCAAATCAGGATTCGGATCAGAAGAAACGCAAGAAACCAAACAAGAATGCGTTTAGACCTGATAAAAAAACTGGTGAGGTAGACATGAGTCAATACAAATACCTTGAGAGACCAGGTTTTGTCAACTTTGATTACGGATTCTGGGATGAAGCTAGCCAGAGCTTTTGGCACGCCAATCATAGCCAGCCAGGGATGAAAGTCTATCAAAGTACCAAAGAAAAGTTTGCCAAAGGTTACATCGATTTTGACAGAATTGTTTATTGTGTTGCGATCGCTAAAAATTACGATCCGGCAAAAGCAGTCAAATCACCTTAGAGCAGAAAAAATCATTATGAAAGATGCGGAGGTTTAACTATGGAAGAGCTAGATTTTGCAGACAAAATCAATCAGAAAACCACGATTCAGGGTATTGCACAAAATGCTTCCCTGGGTGCAGTCCTCATGACAGATGATTACACACCTGTTTACTTAGATGGAATCCCAGAGTGGGATAGTAGCATTGCCGAAAGCGAAATAGTCGTAACAGGTATATTGCGTCACCGGAGTATTGCTCCAAAGACTACTATCAACCCTAAAGGGGAAGTAAGTCATGGAGTTGATAGCGATAGTTATATTCTAGAAAATCCGACTTGGGTAATTGCTCCATAGTGAGTATTTCCGATAATGCTGCTATATTTTTTACCGGGATTAGCCTTAACGCTGGTTTTAGCTGGATGTAATTCTATAAAGTTACCGCTAGCGCATCCAAGCGTAGCTGAAATCAATCAGACAGATGCAACAAGTAGGAATGCTACTCTCTCTGAAGCAAGCCTAAACCAACTTATTACGATTCGCGGAACGGCACAAAATGCTTCTCTTGGTGCCATCGTCCTGACGGAGGATGAGACACCTGTCTATATGGATGGAATTCAAGAATGGGATAGTGACCTTGTGGGTAAGATGATTGTTGCAAGAGGTATACTTCGTCGCAAGAGCCTTGCACCAAAAACTATAGTCAGTCCAAATGGTGAAGTTAGTCATGGGATCGATGGTGAGAGTTACGTTTTAGATAACTCTACATGGAAAGTCGATCGTTCTCGTTGATAGGTGATTGTATTGCAAAAGGGCGATCGCCAATCTTGTCAGGTGGGGATTTCTAAAAATGTGCGTAGGCGTAGCCCGTCGTAGACATCGCGTCATCATAATTGAAACCAATGCCCACCTACTGAATTACTAACTCCTCACTGATTTTAAACTTTCCCAAACCGCCGCTCCCGTTGCTGGTAAGAACACAAAGCACGGTGAAACTCAGCCCGATCAAAATCTGGCCAGAGAGCATCGGTAATATAAATTTCTCCATAAGCCATTTGCCAGAGAAGGAAATTTGAGAGGCGCATTTCTCCACTGGTGCGAATTAACAAATCTGGATCGGTAATTCCTGCTGTGTATAAGTGGCTTTCAAACACCTGTTCATTAATTTCATCGGGTTGTAGCAGACCTTGTTGAACTTGTTTTGCGATCGCCTGACAAGCTTGCAGAATTTCTTGCCGTCCGCCATAATTAGTTGCCACTGAAAATCGGATACCGCGATTATCCTTGGTTTCTTCCATTGAACGGGATATTTCTTGTTGGAGCGATCGTGGCAGAGCCTGCAAATTTCCTACAAACTTAATTTGAACATTCTCTTCGACCATTTCCCGCAGTTCTTGGCGCAAAACTCTTTGAAACAGAGTCATCAAAAAATCCACTTCTTCCTGCGGTCTTTTCCAGTTCTCTGTTGAGAAAGCATAAGCTGTCAGAGCCTGAATCCCCCAATCCTGACAACAGCGAAGTAAATCTTTGAGAGCATCTACCCCTCGCTTATGACCCATAAATCTAGGTAGACCCTGACGTTTAGCCCATCGACCATTGCCATCCATAATCACCGCAACATGCTGTGGTAATAGTTCTCGTTTTAAGTCAGTAGGCAAATCTTGCAGTTTAGTTTGTTGTGCTGTCATTTTTTATCTCGAGAAGCGGTCGTTCGCGTAGCGCGTCGAAGACGTGGTAATCCGAGTAAACGTGAAACCAGTGCTAGTGTCTTCCCACCTATCCGACGAACAAAACTCAACAGACCAGGAGCAACAGCTTCCCTATCTACGGTTGGTGACAAAAGAGCCTCTAATGACTCTTTTAGTTTCTTAATCGTCAGTGGTCTATTTAGGGTTCCCCGTTCCGCTAAGGAAATGGAACCCGTTTCTTCAGATACGACGACACAAATGCAATTTTCGACCCGCTCAGTAATTCCCATTGCGGCCCGATGGCGTGTTCCCAACTGGCGCGAGGCTGTGCGTCCCGAAAGTGGTAAGATTATACCCGATGATATAAGCCGTGAGCCACGAATTAATGTCGCTCCATCGTGTAACAAAGTTTTCGGCTGAAAAATTGTCTGGATTAGTTCTTTAGAAACCTCCGCATTTAGCTTTACTCCTGGCACAGAAAAATCTCGCTCATCAATTGGCCCTGTGGTTTCCACAATTAGTAAAGCTCCAATCCGGTTTTTTGACAATTCTTTAACAGCCTCAACAATTTCATCAATTACACTATCAGATTTGGGAATTGCCAGCCGGTCGGGTTGAAATAGCTGGCGGAATTCGCCACGCCCCAGTTGCTCCAAAAACCGCCGAAACTCAGACTGTAAAGCAACTGCCATTGCTACAGCACAACCAATTACCAACTTTTCCAGTACAAAACTTAGCAGAGGTAGTCCTAATCTGCCACTTAGTGCTGAGGCTAGCATTAAGATAATGAATCCTCGCACCATCCAGAGTGTCCGGCGCTCACTAATAATAACTAGGATCATGTACGTCAGCGCCAGCACTAACACTATATCCAGAGTCCCAAGTAGCAAGGACTGTGACCACCCCAGGTTTATCAGCCATTGCTTCCACCAATCTCTCATGACATCTGGATTACACTTTTGCCTCTAATTACACTTAGTCATTGGTCATTAGTCATTTGTAATTATTTCCTGGCTAATGACCAATAACCAAGGACAAATGACTAAATTTTCAGCCTTTCTGGTAGGCTATCTTGTCGAATTAAGTCTTGGTAAGTTTCACGTTGCAAAATTACATTTGCCTCGCCATTCGCCACCACAACTGCTGCCGGTCGGGGTAAGCGGTTATAGTTAGATGCCATACTGTAATTGTACGCACCAGTTCCCATAACTACGAGAATATCTCCTGGTTCAGTCTTTGGGAGGAGAGCATTTTTAATCAGAATATCTCCTGATTCACAATGTTTACCAGCAATTGTGACTGTTTGAGTTAAAGGATAAGACATTTTATTGGCAACTACTGCCCGATAAACTGATTGGTAAGTAATCGGGCGAGGATTATCAGACATTCCCCCATCGATCGCTACGTAGGTACGAATTTCTGGAATAACTTTGGATGAACCAATAGTATAAGCAGTGACGCAAGCTGTGGCAATTAGCGATCGCCCTGGTTCACTCAGTAATTTCGGTAAAGGCAGATTTTCGACCGCACAGGCTTCTTGGACAACTTCACAAATCGCCTTCACCCACTCTTCAATGCTGGGGGGATCGTCTGATTCTGTGTACTTAATTCCCAAGCCACCACCAACATTTAACTCTGTAATATTTAAACCATACTTCCCGGCATCCCGCAGCCATTGCACCATGACAGCAGCCAAATCTTGATGCGGTTGGCGCTCAAAAATTTGGGAACCAATATGAGCGTGTACCCCTACGCAATTCAGGGTTGGCTGTTGACTTACAAAGGTAAAAACTTCACCTAAATCGTTGGGATCAAAGCCGAATTTGCTATCTAAGTGTCCAGTGCGAATATACTCGTGAGTGTGGCATTCAATACCGGGAGTTAGCCGCAGCATAATGCGAATGGAGAGAGGCGATGGGGAATTTACTTCCCTTGCTCCCCCTGCTCCCCCTGCTCCCCTGCTCCCCTGCTCCCCTGCTATTTCCACAAGGTTATGCAACTCATACCAGTTATCCGCCACAATGGTGACACCAGACTCGATCGCTAAAATTAGTTCTTCACGAGATTTATTATTTCCGTGGAGGTAGATTTTATTGGGACTAACACCCGCTTGTAGGGCGGTGTAAAGTTCGCCCCCAGAAACTACATCGATTCCTAATCCTTCAGACGCAGCGATCGCACAAACTGCTAAACAATTCCAAGCTTTTGAGGCGTACAATACTTGAGATTCGCCCTTGTAGTACTGCTTGAAAGCATCTCGGTATTGCTGACAAGCCGAACGCAAGGTTTCTTCATCTAAAATATATAAAGGTGAGCCAAATTGCTCAACTAGGTTTGTGACATCACATCCACCAATTTCTAGGGAGTCATGATTATGAACTCTAGCAGTTAAGGGTAAAAGTTCCTGATTAGGTGAGGGATTCGCGTTTATATCGCGCCTTTGAGGTAAATATTGACTTCCAGAATGTTGAACCCCAGTGGGGTGAGTCGATACCATAAATATAAAAGTTGTCCTTGTTCAAATTACGGGCTTTGAGTTCGTCTCCCGATTCTCAGTTTACAAAGGGTTTGTAATCTTATTCAACAAATGTGATCTCATCAGACTTAGAAATTAAATTACTGACAACAGATAATCTCAGTGCAATTCTGGAACTAGATCGAGCCTGTTTTGGCGGACTGTGGACTCTGGAGGGCTACAAACGAGAATTGGATAGTCCCAACAGCGATTTACTCGGTTTATTTTCCCCGTCCAATAGCACAAGGTTGCTAGGAATGGGTTGCTTTTGGTCAATTTTAGACGAAGCCCACATTACAATTTTGGCGGTTCATCCCGAACATCACCGTCAAGGCTTGGGACAGGCTCTATTATATTCACTTATCAAGACAGCTTGCGATCGCAAAATGGAGCGAGCTACCCTCGAAGTGAGAGCTTCAAACTTGGGCGCTATCTCGTTATATCAAAAATTCGGCTTCAAAACAGCCGGACTGCGGCGGCGTTACTACCAAGATAACGATGAGGACGCGCTAATTCTCTGGCTCCCAGATTTACAACACTCAAAATTTAAAGCAATTTTAGACCAGTGGTATTCCATTGTCAGCGATCGCCTAGACAAATCTTCTTGGCACTTGATTTTTAAGTAGTTGGGGATTAAGGTAGAAAGCTTCTGGTGCATCTACTTCGTTAACACCCCTATCTAATTCCAAGCTACTAAATTGGAGATTTTAATGCTCTTGACCTTAAACCCTTGATCTAAGTGCATTTTCGCAGCCTACGATCGGCTTCAGCAAAAAAGAGCAACTTTGCTTGGCTGATTTCTATTTAAATATTTTATCTAAAAGTTAAATAATATAACAAAAATATATACGATGTTTTTGATGCTTGATATTTAAAAATTTATATGGTATTTGTAGGTGTTTGGGATTAAGTCAGTAAATTCTCAATATAAGCAGTCAGCTATTTGTAATAAATCCCAAAAACGCTGGTGAACTAAAGCTCCTCAGTACACTAGCCACACAAAAGTAGTCAATAGTTAACAATTAGCCCATCAACTAAAGTCATAGCTTCAGGATGTCTATAATCTGTTATACAGGCATCCAAAAGCTTTGCCTGTGCTAAAATCAGCATACCGGCACGACCGCAGATGATGGGATAAAGCCATGTTTGAGCGCTTCACAGAAAAAGCCATTAAGGTAATCATGCTGGCCCAAGAAGAGGCCCGCCGTTTAGGTCACAACTTTGTCGGAACCGAGCAGATCCTCTTGGGTCTGATTGGCGAAGGCACTGGTGTGGCCGCCAAGGTGCTGAAATCAATGGGTGTCAATCTCAAAGATGCCCGAATTGAAGTTGAAAAAATTATAGGACGGGGATCGGGCTTTGTTGCCGTGGAAATTCCGTTTACGCCACGGGCAAAGCGAGTTTTAGAACTCTCCTTGGAAGAAGCACGCCAACTGGGGCATAACTACATTGGCACCGAGCATCTGCTGTTGGGCCTAATCCGCGAAGGGGAAGGTGTCGCAGCCAGGGTGCTAGAAAACCTCGGTGTGGATCTATCTAAGGTAAGAACCCAAGTCATCCGGATGTTGGGAGAAACTGCCGAAGTTTCACCAGGCGGTTCATCCGGGCGCACAAAAACCCCGACTCTGGATGAATTTGGCTCCAACCTGACCCAAATGGCGATCGACAATAAGCTCGATCCAGTGGTGGGACGCGCCAAGGAAATTGAGCGAGTGATTCAGATATTGGGTCGCCGAACCAAAAATAACCCAGTGCTGATTGGGGAACCAGGGGTTGGTAAAACTGCGATCGCTGAAGGTTTAGCTTCCCGCATTGCCACCAAAGATGTCCCTGACATCCTCGAAGATAAACGCGTCGTCACCTTGGATATTGGTTTGCTCGTAGCAGGAACCAAGTACCGGGGTGAATTTGAAGAACGCTTGAAAAAAATCATGGATGAAATCCGTTCGGCGGGTAATGTCATTCTCGTGATTGATGAGGTACACACCTTAATTGGTGCGGGTGCAGCCGAAGGTGCTATTGACGCAGCAAATATCCTGAAGCCAGCTTTGGCTAGGGGTGAGTTGCAGTGCATCGGTGCTACAACCCTAGATGAATACCGGAAGCACATCGAGCGAGATGCAGCCCTAGAACGGCGTTTCCAACCAGTGATGGTTGGCGAACCGACAGTAGATGAAACAATTGAAATTTTGTATGGTCTGCGCGAACGCTACGAGCAACACCATAAACTGAAAATCTCCGACGAAGCCTTGGTGGCGGCGGCGAAGTTATCAGACCGTTACATTAGCGATCGCTTCCTCCCAGATAAAGCCATCGACTTAGTTGATGAAGCTGGTTCTAGGGTGCGCTTGATTAACTCCCAACTACCACCCGCAGCCAAAGAGTTAGACAAAGAACTACGTCAGATATTAAAAGAAAAAGATGACGCGGTGCGCTCCCAAGACTTTGACAAAGCTGGAGAACTCCGCGATCGCGAAATGGAAATCAAAGCCGAAATCCGCGCGATCGCTCAAAGCAAGACCAATGCAACTGGCACAGAAGGTGAAGAACCTGTAGTTACAGAAGAAGACATTGCTCACATTGTCGCTTCCTGGACTGGAGTACCGGTGAACAAACTCACCGAATCTGAATCTGAAAAGCTGCTGCACATGGAAGACACCTTGCACCAGCGTTTAATTGGTCAAGACGAAGCTGTGAAAGCAGTTTCACGGGCAATTCGTCGCGCTCGTGTTGGTTTGAAAAATCCCAACCGACCCATAGCTAGCTTTGTCTTCTCTGGGCCGACTGGCGTAGGTAAAACCGAGTTGGCGAAATCCTTAGCTGCTTACTTCTTCGGTTCCGAAGAAGCGATGATCCGCTTAGATATGTCCGAATACATGGAGCGTCACACCGTCAGCAAGCTGATTGGTTCACCTCCAGGTTATGTTGGCTATAACGAAGGTGGTCAGCTAACTGAAGCCGTGCGGCGGCGTCCTTACACCGTGGTGTTGTTCGACGAAATCGAAAAAGCGCACCCCGATGTTTTCAATATGCTGCTGCAAATTTTGGAAGACGGTCGGTTAACTGATGCCAAAGGTCGCACGGTGGACTTCAAGAACACCTTGCTGATTTTAACTTCCAATATTGGTTCTAAGGTAATTGAAAAAGGCGGTAGCGGTATCGGCTTTGAATTCTCCGAAGATGCTAGCGAGTCAACTTACAACCGGATTCGCTCTTTGGTGAATGAAGAACTCAAGCAATACTTCCGTCCAGAGTTCCTCAACCGACTCGATGAAATTATCGTCTTCCGTCAGTTGAACAAGCCGGAAGTGACCCAAATCGCCGAAATTATGCTCAAGGAAGTATTTGGTCGTCTGACGGAAAAGGGTATCACCTTAGAAGTCACTGATCGCTTCAAGGAGCGTTTGATCGAAGAAGGTTACAGTCCCAGCTACGGCGCGAGGCCATTACGTCGGGCAATTATGCGCCTGTTAGAAGATAGCCTAGCAGAAGAAATTCTGTCTGGTCGCATTAAAGATGGCGATACTGCGATCGTTGATGTGGATGAAAATGGCGTTGTGCAAGTTAGTTCTCAACAGCGTCGGGAATTGTTACCCCAAGGTGTTGAGTAAGATTTAGGGTTTGGGATTTAAATCTCAAATAGAAAATTAGAAACCGGTAGAGTAGTTATTGCTCTACCGGTTTTTTCACATATCGTTACTATGTTAGATTGATCAGATAACCACTAAAAGGTGTTCCAAGTTATGACCTTCAGTGATGTAATTGAAGCAATTAAAAGTCTTTCCAGTGAAGAAAAGTTAGAAATTCAACTGTTATTGCAGCAATATTTACGGGAAGAAAGGCGTGAAGAAATTTATCAAAATTTTCAGGCGGCGCAAGTAGAACATCAAAATAGTGAACTAAAGTTTTCCTCAAATATCGAAGAACTGAGACAACTGCTAGAAGAGTGATGTTAAAAGTAAGTTTCAGTTCTTCATTTAAACGTGCTTTTAAAAAGAGAATTCAAAAGAATGTAGATTTAGAAGAACGGTTTTGGCAAAAGTTGGAGCAGTTTACAGCAGATCCATTTGATCAGGGTTTAAAAACTCATAAGTTGTTAGGTAAGCTTAAAGACTTATGGAGTTTTAGTCTAGATTCTGACAAGAGAGTAATTTTTTACTTTACAGATGATGGCGATGCTGTGTTTGTAGATATTGGTAGTCACGATGAAGTTTACTAAGTAAAATCTATTAATAGGCAGATAAAAATCAATATTCAAAAAACGGTAGAAGACAAAACTTATCTACCGTTTTTTTGTTGTCTACCAATACGACAAAAACACAAATAGCAGATGAATCTAACCTTATTCCTTCTATAATTTCTGCTTCACTGTTAATTATTCTCTGTCTGCGGGAAAACTAAAAATAGGCGATTAAGTCGCTGTAAGCAGTTGAGTAAGAGTAAAGCAGAGTATGGATAACAGTTTACAGATCAACATTGAGAAAGATTTTCTCAATGTTGATACTTTCTATCAAACCCAGTGTAAAGAATTTATATATTTAAAAAATTACAAGGCTGAAAAGTTAAATTATGTGCAATCTTGGGTAAAAAACAACTTAAACTCCTCACCTGACCTTGAGCAAGCAGCAGCAATTGGTGCTGTAGAAGGTCATATACAAGTAGTAGCACGGGCTGGAAGTGGCAAAACTTCAACATTGGTAAATCGAGCTTTATTTTTGCAAAAACATTGCGGTGTTGCACCCAATGAAATATTACTTTTAGCTTTCAATCGCAAGGCTACGGAAGAAATACTAGAGCGCCTTACTCTACAATTACAAAGCTCTGTTCCTCATGTAATGACTTTCCATGCATTAGCATACGCTTTAGTTCATCCAGAAAAAAGTATTCTTTTCAATGAACCAGATGGACAACAGAATAAAGCCCAAGCTTTACAGACTGTAATTTATGAGTATCACCGCAAGCCAGATGTTTATGAAAAAATTCGCGCTTTGATGATGGCGAACTTTCGTGAAGACTGGGAGCGTATTGCTTGGGGTGACTACGATAAAAGTCCTGAAGAAATGTTGCGTTACCGTCGCTCATTACCAAGAGAAGGGCTTGATGGAAAGTACTACAAGTCTTTTGGCGAGAAAGTAATTGCCAATTTTTTATTAGAACACAACATTACATATAAATACGAGCGTAACTTTTGGTGGGATGGCATTAATTATCGCCCTGACTTTACGATTGGAGAAAATCAGGGGATAGTTATTGAATATTTTGGACTTGAAGGCGATCCAGATTACGATATAATGTCAGAACAAAAGCGAGAATATTGGCGAAATCATCCTAACTGGCATTTTGTGGAATTATCCCCGACAACCCTCAGATTTGAGGGAGTAGAAGATTTTTGTGCTTTACTTAAGCGATGTCTTGAAAGTTATGGTGTTAGGTGCGATCGCTTGACTGAAGACGAGATTTGGAAGAAAATTAAACTTAGAGCAATAGACCGTTTTACCAAAGTAGTAGAAGGATTTATCCAGCGTTGTCGCAAACTGTCCCTCACTTCAGAAAAATTAGCCTCTCTCGTTGATAATCATAAGTGTGCTAGTGATGTCGAGCAGCGTTTTCTGGAGCTTGCACAAAAGTTTTATCAGTCCTATTTGCAACAGCTTCAGGCAACAGGCGAGGATGATTTTGATGGACTGATGCAAAAAGCTGCCGCAGCGATCGCATCAGGACAAACTGTATTTCGTCGTAAATCTGGCACTGGCGATTTAAAGTGTCTTCGATACATACTGATTGATGAATATCAAGATTTCTCAGAACTTTTTCACCATTTAATAGAAGCAATTCGACAACAAAATCCTCAAGCACAATTTTTCTGTGTTGGTGATGACTGGCAAGCAATTAATGGTTTCGCTGGTTCTGATCTTCGCTTTTATCAAAATTTCGCGCAGTTTTTCCAGCCTTCGCAAAAACCCAATATATCTACTAATTACCGTTCAGCTACTTCAATTGTCGATATCGGTAATACATTAATGCATGGATTGGGTACTCCTGCACGCGCCCATAAAGCCATATTTGGAACGGTTGAAATTGTTGATATGGGACAATTTGAGCCAACTCCCAAGGAGCAAGAACAGCATCCAGGGGACAGTATAACGCCTGCTATATTGCGCTTAGTAGACAAGGCTATCAAGGATAGAAAAAATGTAGTTATACTCAGCCGTAAAAATAGTTTACCTTGGTATGTAAATTATGGTAAAGGTAGATCAAAAGATGGCGGACTCGAAAAATTCTTAAACTTGGTACGCTCCTATCTACCTGAAGAATCAAGAAAGGCTGTAACTATATCAACTGCTCACAAGTATAAAGGTCTTCAGAATGATGTAGTTATAATACTTGATGCTGTCCCCCGTTGTTACCCATTAATACACCCTGATTTGATGTTTAGCCGTGTTTTCGGTGATAGCATTGAGCAAGTAGTTGATGAGGAGCGTCGTCTTTTTTATGTTGCCTTAACTCGTGCAGTAGAGCATTTATTTATTCTCACAGAAACTAAAAACTTGTCACCTTTCCTTGAAGAATTAAAAAGTAGGAAAAGAATTAACTTACTTGATTGGTTAGATTATCCGCCTTTTGTTGGAAGCATACAGCACATTACTGTTAAAGTCGGCAATCAGCCTGGAAAAGGTGGGAATGGTACTTATGCAATTAAAGATTTGCTCAATGCCGAAGGCTATAGCTGGAGGACAATTAAATGGTCAGCTTGGTGTTGTACCTTTCCTGCACAAGAGTTCTCAATACAACAATATTTTGATAACGCTCAGTGGATTTCTCCGGCTGCTGGTATTGAGGTGCGATTTTATGACGATTTAGAGAATATGCTGGCGAAGTATTATGTTGACTCTGGACAATGTATTGCGGTAATTAATAATATTCCTGAAATCGATTTACATATAAATCCTTGGTAAAAATTGGAGCAAAGATTAGAGCCGTGAACTAAATGACCACAAGATAATCGCTCGTTTATTTTGTAGCCATCCCCTACCTGCGGCGAGGCTGGAAATGACAGCCAACAACAGGATGACCTGAAACCCTTATCCAGTCTTAAACCTCATGTGTAAATATTTCTGTCCAGGTACTTATAGTAAAGCCAAGGGATAGAATATCCAAGCAGCATGATCGCCGAGAATATGAAAACCCATGAAAGAAGTGATAGGCGGTTGTCCTTGACTAATTAAATAAACCGCTTGGTCAAAAATTCCTAAGTCAAAAGCGGTTGATTGAAATAATTCGTGTCGTAAGCTGCTGCACCCAATAAAATTAAGGCACTTAGGCCAACTATCCAACCAAGATAACTAAGCTGATTAAGTTTATTCCTCATACCATCAAAAAAATATCCATTGTGAGTATTTTAGATACATAATTAGCAATATTATTCACTACCCTAATCAGCCCTAAATGTATCGCACAAATATTGTAAAGCTATTCACAAAAAGAACGAGCGTATTCCGAGAAAAACAATGGTTATTTAGCTTACTGGTAATATCTCTAATTCTATGGCTGATATTTTTGGGAAACTCCCCTTTACGAGATTGGGATGAAGGTACTTACGCTATAGTCGCCAGAGAAATTTACCGGACTGGTAACTGGCTTTATCCCACTATTCAGGGAGAACCATTTTTATTAAAACCGCCTTTGATGCAATGGTTAATTGCTTGGTGCTACCACTTAGGAGGAGTGCAAGAGTTAACTACACGCTTACCTGGTGCGGTTTTAACTGCGTTGGGAGTGCCTTTGCTTTACTTGGTGGGGCGTTTGGCTTTTAACCAAAGTTTACCGGCTCTATTTTCTGCTTTAGTTTACTTGACAATGTTGCCTGTGGTGCGTCATGGACGACTAGCAATGTTAGATGGGATGACTATTTCTTTTTTCTTGCTGTTATTGTTTTGTCTTTTGAAAGCACGTCAGAACCGAAAATATGCTCTAGGTGTGGGATTTTGTCTGGGGTTAATTATTTTGACTAAGGGAATGATAGTTTTGCTATTGGGGGCGATCGCTTGTTTATTTATGCTTGCAGATGGACAATTGGCTTTGTTGAGAAGTCCCTATCTCTGGGTGGGGATTGTGTTAGGAAATGCTCCTGCGATCGCTTGGTATATTGCCCAATGGCAACATTATGGGAATACTTTCTTAGAAGTGCATTTTCAAGCACAAGCTTTTGACCGCCTTACACAAACTGTTGAAGGTAATAGCGGGCCTCCTTGGTACTATTTATTAGAATTACTCAAATATGGTTTTCCCTGGCTGCTATTTTTACCTGGAGGGCTTTATCTAGCTTGGAAAAAACGTCATAATACTTGGGGTTCTCTAGTTCTGTTAGGCATAGTTGTTTATTTAGGAACTATTTCTTTTATGAGAACTAAACTTCCGTGGTATGTCATGCCTGTATATCCATTTTTAGCCTTGGCAATTGGTGCTAATTTGAGCGAAGTTTGGCAGAATCGTCATTTCAGAGTGCGAACCTGGACAATATTTCTGGCTATTATTTCTATTGCTGGTTTAGGAGGTTATTTTTACTTTTTTATGAAGAAACAGCCTATTTTGATAGTCATGAGCATTGTTTTGGCAATAAGTATGGGAATTGCAGCATGGCTAGTTAAACAGCGCGATCGCAAATTTATTCCAGTGCTATTTACAGGAATGTATTTAGTTTTAATCCTACTGGTAAGTTCGCAATCTTGGATTTGGGAATTAAAAGAAGCTTTTCCAGTCAAACCAGTTGCAGCATTAATTCGCCAACACGTCTTACCAGGAACAACAATCTATAGCTCATTTGCTTATAATCGTCCTAGTTTAGATTTCTATAGTGATTGCAAAGTAATTTCTGCTTCTATTGCTGTCTTAAAAGAACAATTTGATAAGAAATCTTATTTATTATTAGATAATCTGACTTTACAACAGACAAATTTATCTGAATATCACATTTTAGGCATTGCTGATAATTTTACTCTGATTTCACAATCAATTAAGTAATACCTGATAGACTTTTTTACAAAAGAATATCAAATATATTTGGATTTATAAATATGATATTACCTAGTTTTCTTTTCAAAAAGATATACATCATTTTGTTGATATTGTAATTTGTATTTTGACTGATTTTTAAAAATGTTTGCCAAGTTTGAAAGAGATTCTGAACTTGCAGCCCAACCAGGATGGCGGACATTGAGCAAGACATAATGAAACTTATTCAATTCATTAATGTCTTGAGAAGGATTATATTTAAAACTAATCAAATCTCTATGAGTTAAATGTGGAGTAATTACATCTGTAGTCAGAATGCTATCTTTAGTTTTAACTAGAGCGATCGCCTCTTTTGTGGCTGACCAATTGTCCAGATTATGAAGATATTTTGAGCTAAAGAACCCAACTTTGCCTAAAGCGAAAAACCAAACTAAAGACCACAAAAAAATTACTCGTCTTCGTTTTAGCCATCCTTTCCCTGCTGCTAGGCTGGCAATTCCAACTAAAATCAGAAATGGAATTGCTGGTAAAGAATAATGCAAAACTAGATTTTTTTGTGAGGGATGATCTGCAAGCAAATTTAGTGCTACACAAGGAATTATACTAATCAAAGGGATAAGATATTGTGGTTTTAAAGCCCAAACGATAGGTAATAATAAGAAACATAAATATTCTAAGTTTATAGTTGAAAAAAGGTTGTTAAAAATAATTTCCGGCTGGTAAAGTAATATTTTTACCATTTCGGAAAATGAGTTTCCTAAATAGCTATATCGATAAAGATGACGGGTAAGTAACGCTGCTTCGCTACCAAAGAAAGGGATGATAATCCAGTTAGCAATCAAAAACCACATTGTCCCACCAATAATGGCGATCGCGCCATATAAGCGTCGCTTTTCAAACAAGAGTAACCAAATCCCCATAGCCACTACAGTCAGGGACAATACAGCTTTACAACCCAATATCAAAAGAATACTGATGCAAAACCAAACTATTTTTCTCGATCTAGCAGCGAAAACTGCCATCAAAAGTGCAGGGACAGCGATCGTATCTGGATGAAAATCGCATAAGTTGCTATTGTAAATCACCGGATACATTAGATATACAGCTACCATTGCAACTGCTAAATTTTCTTTTAAACCTGCTTGTAGCGCTAGAAAATATGTAGGTAAAACACCTAATGCTAAAGCAACAGACTGGACTGCAAATAGCCAATAAACACTAGGATAAATTTTGTACAGTAAAGCCAAAGGATATAAAATCCAAGCAGCATGATCGGCTAAAACATGAAAACCAAGTACAGATGAAACTGGCGGTTTTCCCTGACTAATTAAGTAAATTCCTTGATCAAAAAATGCTAAGTCTCCAGATGAATTAAATAACTCATGTCGTAAGCTACTGGAGATAAATAAAATTAAGGTACTAATGCCGATAATTGCTCTGATATTATTCATTTTTAGCATTCGCCCTATTACTTAAATCCTAGTTGCCTTTACTACAATTTTCTATCGATATTCGAGGAAAATTCAGCTTGTAATTTCGGATAAATTACATCACACTTTCGCACAACAAACCAGAGTGTAAAACCTAAAGGGATTGAAAATAACTGGATAAATACGGGAGTTCCTAAATAGCCAAAAAATGATGCCATTTGCACAACTATAGCTACCCAAAAATATCGGGGAAAGTAAAAGGCAAAGATAATCGAAAGAATATCAGCAGGATAAAAATATCTTTCGTGCATTTTAGGCAGGATATATGGCATAAACAAAACTGATATGGTCGCTAAGTTGATCAGTCTGTCTTGAGTGATTTTTAATCTACTTTTATAAACAATATATACCAATAAAAATATTGCACATATAGTTAATGCTAAAGCTATAGGGACAACAATATTATAAAATTGGTTAGGAATCCATTGATAAAGATTCGGTGCGCCTTTAGCCAATTCCTTGTATTTATTAGCTTGGTTAAAGTATACCAAAAGTAATTCTAATATCGGTCTTCCCATCAACCAAGGTGGTAAAACTGTAACTACATATACTGCTGGAATTAATGGTAAATAATACCAGTGGATTCTTTTTTTGAGTAAGAGAATCAATAACAAAGGTGCTAAAAACATAGCTTGCAATTTAAAAGAAAGTGCTACACCGAAACTAAGTAAGGCTGGAATTTCTTTTTGAATAGATAAGAAGTAAATACAGGCAATCAAACCCGTTGTATAGATAACATCACATTGACCCCAGAGGGAACTATTATATATAACAGTCGGACTCAATATAACTACCAAAAAAGCAAATATAGGTTTCCTGCCCTCTGGGTATTTTAGTCTGACAATTTTGTAAGTTATAAAGGCACAAAGAAAATCAACAGTCATCGCAAAAAGCTTGATTGCGAAGATTTTTGGCAACCCAGATAGCAGTGTGGCAGAAATTAAAATCCAGTATAGGTAGGAGGGTGTGTAATCGGCAAAACTATATTTGAGAGCGCTAAAGCCACCATGAGATGCTATGAAATCATACCAGGGGGCTAAAAAAAACTTATAATCTACCGATTTATTTGGAACACAAACTAATCGAATCAGCACTGCTAATATAATGCCAATAGCCAAGTATCCCGAAGTCAGGGATGGGAAAGAGTTTAACAGCCTATTTAACTTGTGTTTCACTAATTTTAATAATGTCTTATAGCGGTTCTCAGTTGAGTGAGGTACAAGAACCCCACCACCAACCCCCTCCCCGCAAGCAAGGAGGCGGCTATGATGTATCTTATATGATTAAGAAATGCTATATCGGAAGTTTTCGTTATAAATTGTATCAGTTTTGGCAGTGTCCAAATACTAAATCAAGAGTAATAGAAGGAAGTACATCTAAGAGGATTTTTGCAAAGTCTAATTTTTTCCTCGACTGGACTATTATAAGTCGCGGCGAAATGAGACTTTACCCACCTCCGTTGGTTGGTTTAAAAACTTGATTTTTCGTGCTTTCTGCGTAGGCAGATTTTGCTTGCATAGTAGCTAATTATATTCGCCCAATACTATGAGCCTTCGTTCGTAACTGGAACAGTGGATTGACTAGATTGCGCTAGATAAATACCCACTAAAACTACGGCGAAAGTCGCCCAGTCAAACAAACCTACCTGTTCTGAAAAAATGAACCAAGCAAAAATCGAGGCTAGAACTGGTTCGACCAGAAGTGTGACAGCGACGACGCTTGAAGAGATTTTGCTGAGGCTATAAGCTAAAAGTCCCTGACCTAACACTTGGCAGAAGAGGGCTTGGAAAATGATGAAAAACCAACCCATCGAGGAATAGGGTAACAGCCTATCTTCGAGGAATGCTACGACGGGTAGGAGAAACATTGTTGTCACTCCACAGCGCCACAGCATGATAATTGCAGTGCTAAATCGGGTTCGGAGTCGTTCTATCAGCAGCATACACGTGGCCATGAAAACCGCAGTTAGCAATGCCAATGCATCACCCAGTATTTGATCGGTTGCAAATTGCACCTTATTGAGTTCATAAGCGATCGCTCCCGCCAAGGCTATGACCAGTCCAATCACGAATCTGTTATCGAAGCGCCGACCAAATAACAGATACCCAGCCAAAGCCACAAACAAAGAATTCAAATTAGATAGTAAAGCAACATTGGCAACACTAGTTTGACTCAGCGACCAAGCCCACAAAAGAAGGTAGGTTCCAGCAGAGGTTCCCATTGCCAACAATAGCCACACTTCTTGACTCGTAAAAGGCTTACTTTCTATAGGTTCATTATCAGACTGCTGGCTGCGGAAAGCTTCAAGTAAATTCCAGAGTGCAAAGACGATTGTGGCGATCCAACTGCGATGAAATACTACAGCATTTGCACCAATTTCTTGTTGACATAATTTGGTCAGAGATGGTGCTAAAGATATGGGAATTAGGGCAAATAATAATGATGCAGTTCCTAAGAAAGCTGGTGTTTCAGAGAATTGTTGCTTTAGTAATGACAGTTTGCTCGTCATACTTTTAACGAAAGTATTAACTATAGTTGTGACTGATTCCTGGAATGGGAAATTAACGGCAGGGTGGCTAGAGACGGCTAAGTATAAACCCATTAAAACTACAGCGAAACCTGCCCAATTTGAGAAAGTTAATTTTTCTGAAAATATGATCAGAGCGAAAATGCCGCTAAATACAGGCTCTAATAGATGCACCAAGGAGACAACCACAGAGGAAAACTTGGCAAGGCTGTAGGTCAAAAGCCCATGACCTAAAACTTGGCAGATCAGCGCTAGAGAAATGACCCAAAGCCACCCACTGACTGTAGAGGGGAAAAGCGGATCTTGAGTGAATAAAAGTATGGGGAAGATGATTAGGGCGCTAATCGTACAGATCCATAACTGGATTGTGGTTGGAGTAAATTTAGTTCGTAATTTTTCTACCAAGAGCAGGTATCCACTCAAGAAAATCGCAGAAACAATCGCAGCAAAACCCCCTTGAACTTCATCTGTGGCGATTTGCAATTCCTCAAATTCTATAGCGATCGCTCCCCCAAGGGCGATGACCATCCCAATCAGGAATTGGCTCTCAAAAGCCTTACGATATAACAACCACACCCCTAAACTAGTAAATATGGGGGCGAGATTATGTAAAACACTAGAAATCGCAACGCTAGTTTGAGTCAGCGACCAAGCCAAAGAGACTAAAGTGCCAGCCCAAAAGATGCCAGCACTTCCCAATAGGCAGAGATCCTGGCTGGTGTAAGATTGCTGTTCTACAGGTTTGTCTAAGGAAAGTCGCTGACGTATTGCCTTGTATCCATTCCAGAGCAAGAAGAACACACTAGCTAGCCACAAGCGATTAAATACAGTGGCATTGGGGCTAAGTTGAGTTTCGCTCAATTTCACGAAAATAGAGCCAAAAGAGATGGCACCGACACCGACAAATAATGCCGCAAGAGCTATCTTCTTTTGATTGGATACATTCATTAGGAAATTTAAATTCAACTTTTCACCAATAAATAATCAAACCTCTAACCAACCCAACGCTCTTGGGCAAATCCTACAGCTATTTTGGCTAGTAATGTCACAAAAACGCCCAAGATTAAATATCCCTGACGCGGATGGCGAGATAGCAGCACACCAATAGCTATATTCAAAGGCACAATACCATAAGCGAGACGGCTCAAGGAGATAGTACCTCCCGAAGCTAGCAGCAAACCAATACCGCAAAAGCCATACATAACGGTAACTGCGGTCAGTTGCGTGCGTAAGCGCCATAACACATAGCCACCACCCAAGACCATGAACAAGTTGAGCAAGTTATTGATCCACTGTTCCCTTGCTAGGAGCAACAAAAATAAGACTAAAGCATAAAAGCCATAAAATAATTTTACAGAACTAAAACGTTGACGGAAGCGCCATAAAAAATAGCCACTGGCAACAATCACGCTCAATAACAAGAGATACCAAGGGTCTTGAATCCCGCCAGAGGAGTTTTGAACCCAACCATATTGCCAGTTTTTTGTGCCAACTGCAATTTGCATGAACATATTTAACCAACCCTGCCAATCAAATCCTAAAGTTGGTCGCCATCCTCGTTGTGCTTCGATAAAAGCTAAAGGGTTGCCAAAATAAATCGCACAATAAAAACTGAATAGAAGTATGCCAATGGCGGTAACGAAACCAGCGATATAGGCAATGGGTGGTCGGCGTTCTTTCCAGGCTGCGATCGCTAATGCTGGAATTAGTGCTATCCCTGTAGGACGTGTTGCTGTCGCCATCGCCCCCCAAAGCCCAGTCCAGCCATACTGCTTTTGATCGAAAGCCCGCAAAGCTGATGTACTCAAAAACAAATACAGCCCCTCTGTGTAAATCACTCCCGTAAACATGGAAGATGGATATAAAGAAACTACAGCAGTAGTCCACTGCGCTGCATTGATACCATAATGATCTTTAACCCAAAAATATAAACAGTAAAGGGCTGCAAAAAATGCCAAGTTGTTGACTAACGTTCCTGCTAATTCAAACGGTAAGCCCAGTTTCATCAAAACCCAGATACTTAAGGGAAACAAGGGAAAGAAGGCAAGATTATGTTGCTTGCCGTCATTCACAAATTCATATCCAGAAGTAGCGATCGCTCGATAGTGGATACTATCCCAAGCATCAAAAACTCCCCAGCCAAAATGCGGCAAAAATTCTTCTGCTGGTAATGGTAGTTTTGGCGCAACCAGCAACATCGCCGTCCAGATGAATATTCGACTGGCAAGCCATAAGGCTGCTGGAAATAGGAAATCATTTTTCCATAAAGCTTTTTTTATAACTATTTGAACTTTGACCATAGGGTTGAGTGCTTCAACAAACTCCTTTCTGCATCCTTTTACATATAGCTGCAACACAGCAATTTATGAGTAACATTTTGCATATTAAATCCTCCATCAATATAATTAACAAACTGGACAGATTCGCAATTAATTGAAATTATTTCCTATTTGGTTACTTTTGCCAATTCTCTCAAAGTTTATCTTTTAAAATATAGTATTTATAAGGACAATTTTTGTCTCATTATATGAAAATTGAGTAAATTTAGTACTTTATAGCTAGCAGTCGATCGAGTTAAAATCAACCGATTGGGGTTGGCACAACAAGGAAAATATGGATAAATTTCCCTTTGTATCCCCGATCTCCCCCTCCCCGCGTCCTACTCGTCCGCGTCAGTGTATCGATTATAGTGATTGCTGTTATGAAAGAGTCCCCAGCAATTTATAGTGGGAGTTGTCTGTAAATCCTTAAGCAATTGTGAAAGCGATTACTCTTCTTGGTTCCACTGGTTCTATCGGTACTCAGACTTTAGATATTGTCACTCAGTACCCAGATCAGTTTCGGATTGTGGGATTGGCAGCTGGGAACAATGTAGAGATGTTGGCTGCTCAAATTCGGCAGTTTCGACCGAAAATAGCAGCAATTTGCTCAGAAGATAAATTACCAGCACTCAAAGAAGCTATCATTGACCTCGATCCCCAACCGATTCTACTGGCAGGTGATGCCGGAGTGATAGAAGTCGCTCGCTATGGCGATGCTCAAACTGTTGTCACTGGGATCGTTGGTTGTGCTGGTTTACTACCCACGATCGCAGCGATTGAAGCTGGTAAAGATATTGCCTTAGCGAACAAAGAAACTTTGATTGCTGGGGCCCCTGTGGTTCTACCCCTAGTCGAAAAACACGGTGTAAAATTACTCCCCGCTGATTCGGAACATTCCGCAATCTTTCAATGTCTCCAAGGTGTTCCAAAAGCTGGCTTACGGAAAATCTTGCTCACTGCATCTGGTGGGGCTTTCCGGGACTGGGATGTAGAAAAATTAGCAGATGTAACCGTTGCGGACGCTCTCAAACATCCTAATTGGTCGATGGGGCGGAAAATCACAGTAGACTCTGCTACTTTGATGAATAAAGGACTGGAAGTAATTGAGGCTCACTATCTGTTTGGGTTGGATTATGACAATATCGAAATTGTCATTCATCCCCAAAGTATTATTCACTCGCTGATTGAACTGCAAGATACTTCAGTTTTAGCCCAACTCGGCTGGCCGGATATGCGCTTACCCTTACTGTATGCTCTATCTTGGCCCGATCGCATCTATACCAACTGGGAACGACTAGATTTAGTCAAAGCTGGAAATTTAACCTTCCGGGAACCAGATCACCAAAAGTATCCTTGTATGCAGTTGGCTTATGCTGTGGGTAAAGCTGGTGGTTCGATGCCAGCTGTGTTAAACGCTGCAAATGAGCAAGCTGTGGCTTTATTTTTAGATGAAAAAATTCGGTTTTTAGATATTCCCCGGTGTATAGAATTGGTGTGCGATCGCCATCAAAATGATAACCGGGCAAATCCCTCTTTAGATGATATTTTGGCAGCAGATAAATGGGCAAGACAAGAAGTTTTAACAGCAACTGAAAAGTTAGAAACTCACTCGCGGATAATTTCTCTGCGATAAAAATCTCCATTCAGATACCCAAAAGGCAGATTTTTTGGTTCTTGACCAATTCTTGTTTAGCCTTCGGCATTAGCCTGAAGGCTAACAGCTAAATTCCTTCAAATCAAACAGGATATATCCTTCTAAAAATATAACTACTATATCTTGTAATTATTGATACAGAACTATCGGTAAAAATATTGCGTAAATTCTGCCAAATTGCCAAATAAGTTGCCTCTCATCTAAATTATTGGCTCATTTTCAGATAATATGACATTGGCACAGTTAAACAAAAAATCTTGGCTTTAGTATCTATTCTAAATTAGGTCTAATAGCTTTAGCACTAGTAATTTTTAGTTCAGATAAAATTACCCTTTCTGAATAAATATCCTCTCAGGTAAGGGCTATTGTTAAGGGATTTATATATTATGATTGCTACGTTGATTGTAGCTTGGATTGTCTTCGTAATATTGTGGAAGTTGTTGAAAGCCACTCTAAAGAATGCATTAACCATTGCCGCAATTCTGATTTTATTAAACATTAGTTTTGGTATTACTCCACAAGATATTTGGCATCACATAATGCAGTTTGCTCAAAGTTTATCAAATATCCAAAGCGGCAAGTAAAAAGTAAGATTAATTGTATTCAGCACAAAATTAACTAGACAAGTAGGGGCAATTCATGAATTGCCCCTACTTTAGAAACTTATTAGGGATAGTTAAACTCTGACACAGCGTACTGCTCAATCATTATTTAATGCTGAAATCTTGGCTAATGCATCCTTAAAACTCGGCGGTAATTGACGCATAATCTTGCCTCTTTCGCGATCTAAAGCTACTAAAGTCACTTTGGCAGTGACATACAATTGTTGTCCATCAGTTGAAACGATGGCATAATCCCAATTAATTCGCACACCAGTTACCTCAGCCATGCGCGTTTTTACCACTACTGCCATACCCAATTGAATTGATCGGTGATAGCGCAATGACAGTTCAACAACTGGTAAATCACAACCTATAGCGACTAAATCGGCAAATTGAATCCCTATAGATCGCAAGCATTCAATCCGCGCTTCTTCCATCCAAGCTAGATAAGAACCGTGCCAGACAACACCAGAATAGTCAGTGTGGTGGGGTTGCACTCTTAGAGAATATTCAAACCAATTTCCAAATTCATGACTTGATGGATTGTCAAGGGCAGTAGTGGGTGGTAATTTTGGTTGACTGGGTTTTTCTTGTGACATTTTCACTTTTTTAAGCACCTATAAATTTTCCAAATATGGAATAGCATAAAAATTAATTGCGTTCCATAACTTCTTGATTTAATATTTACACTTCCGAGTGGAGTGTTTTGTTATGCAGCTTTATCCACAGTATGTTAAAGTTATTACTTTAACTATACTTAGTTTACTCGGTTTTGGGATGGCGTACCCAGACAATAATCAGGTAATCACCAATACAAGTTTGAGATACAACTCTGGAGAAAAAGCTCAAGCTTTACCCCAAAATAATCAGCTTTTAGAAATTGAAAGGCTCAATCAAGAAGCTATCAAAGAATCTCGGCAAGGTCAATCGAAAGAAGCATTGCAGAGATTACAGCAAGCATAGCTATCACTAGAGAACATGGAGAGCGCTCTAAACCCATAGAAAAAGACCTGAAGCTCTCAGGTACACAAACTCTGATTTACGCTCCAGATGACCAGTTACGCTATATTCCTATAACTGCTTTATATGATGGCAAACAATGGCTAGTGCAGCGTTTGGGTGTCAATCACATTACATCTACCAGTCTGACTAACTTAAATACCCCACAACAATCTAACTTGCGGGTTTTAGCTGGTGCTTTTACTAAAGGTAATTATCAAATTAAAGTTGGGAATCGACAGGTTGCTTTCGCTGGTTTACCCTTTGCAACGCAGGAAGTGGAAAACTTAGCCGCTACGGTTCCTGAAACTACGATGCTTTTAGACGATGCTTTTAGCCCCAAAGTCGCTGTACCCCAAATGGATGATTATACAATTGTCCATTTAGCGACTCATGCAGCCTTTGTGGTGGGGAAACCAGAAGATTCGTTTATTTTATTCGGGAATGGCGATCGCGTTAACTTTAGAAATGTCGCTACTTGGTCACTCCCCCATGTAGATTTGGTAGTGTTGAGCGCCTGTGAAACCGGCTTGGGAGGTAAGTTAGGTAATGGTGAGGAAATTTTGGGCTTTGGCTATCAGATGCAACAAACTGGCGCAAGAGCCGCGATCGCCTCGTTGTGGTCTGTGGATGATGGTGGTACACAGGCACTCATGAGTGCTTTTTATAGTATACTTTCCACCGATAAGTTGACTAAAACTGAAGCTTTACGGCAAGCCCAAGTCTGATTAATTACTGGAGACTGGAAGGTAAGAAGTCACAATTTAGCCGTGGCGGCGGTTAATGATTTTAGTCACCCGTACTATTGGGCATCCCTTATTTTGATTGGCAATGGACTTTAGGTGTTGATTGTTCCCCACCTGCTGTCAGAGGATGCCTTTTTCAAGCTTGTAGCTAATGTGTCAGATAGAAAATTCATTAAAAATTCATAATTCATAATTCATAATTTCGTTATGTAAGTAGATTTAAACTCCAAACAAAACGACGCTACTTGCTTGATAGTTGCAATGTTTTTAACCTGTCTTTTGATTATGAATTAGTAATTACTAATTATGTTGATTGTGATTAGCAGTGCGTTTTAACTTTCAGCTAAAGGTTAAAAATCCGGTTCGTGAGGTTTTGGTAGATACAAAAAAATACGCGATGGGCCAGCCACGAGGCAATCACTTAATGGTAATGGAGAAGAGGATAAGAGCGATCGCTAACTAAGCCACCATTACCAATTACCGATAATCGATTTCTAATTTGCGATCGACCTTTGGAACCTTAATACTTCTTGGCAAGAACTTTAGAGCCTGTATCGGTTTGCATAGATTGCTTGACAAGATCGGCCAGTTCGTCCAGTTGGCTAATTGCCTCTGCACCTTCTAGCTTCATTAATTCGCGGTCATCCCGCATTTCCGTCCAAGTAATCCCGTAATCGGATACCAAAAACCGAATCAGGTGGTTATCACCCAAGCTAACCATAAATGATGCACTATTCATTTGGTCGCCACAGGTATAACAAGAAGCAAGATACCCGCGCCGCTCTAATACAACCGCCAAGGCTTGCAGGTTCATTACCAAGTCTTGGACGAATTGTCGATGTTGATGTGCTAGTCTCAGAAACACTTTTGTCCTCCAGACACCACAGTCATTTGAGTTTCTTTTATATTTTCTTTAGATTTTCTCATCCACTGGTATTGTAAACTATTCACTACAATTACCAGACAGATAATATTGAGTCTTTAATTGACTACCTTGTTTAGGGTAGTAGATCGGAGTTTTGAGCGCCGTATCAAACTATTCAGTTTGCAAATTAAAAATCTCGGACAGAATTGCGAAATTTAACTATATCTTTATACGCTTCTGTCAGGGTAGATTCTTACATGAAGCATTCCGATTTAAGATTAACCTAAATCTAGCACTAGTCAAGTACAGAAAAGCTTCATATTTCGTTTTTATTGGCGACGTACAGCTAAATTCAGTGTTATTTAAGGTCATAACGTAGTTTTGCCTTGTTATAGTGTCTCTTGCTTAGATGTTTAATCTGTTCTCCTTCTAACGTAGATTTTGGTATAAACAAATCAATAATTATACCAAATTTGTTCCTCTCGTATATATAAAGTTGAGCAGATGACAGTGCCAATTTGAGATTCAGTACCAAAAGCAGACTAAGCACAGTAATTTATACAACACACACGTAATAGATAGACAAGTCTGAGTGTAGAATCCAGAATGGATTAACTTAACACTGACAGTACCTAAACTCAGCAGAGCAATGTTGCCATTTAGGCAATATTGCTCTGCTATTTTGGGATTATCCTCAAAAAGTAGTAGGAACCAAAGCACAGAAATTTGCAAAGATAATTATCTTAGTTTGGTTTTGCCAAAAAATGTATGTATAGTATATTTTGATTATTTACTCAAACTGAGTAATTGTTTTTTATTGGAAGTCGGCGGGGCATTGGTAAATCTTCCCCATACCCCATGCCCCAAAACTCCACCCCCTTGCGGGTGAAGTTTTTCATTACCTACTAAACATTACTCGTAGTGCTAACAAGTTTTTCCCCTTTCAACATCCGTGTCGCTGCTTCAAGTAGAGCTTCTTCGAGATAAGGCTTGGTAAAATAGCCACTAGCACCGAGTTGAGCGGCAATTTGTCTGTGCTTATCTGCACCTCGCGAGGTGAGCATCGCGATCGGTAGGTGGTTGAGGTTAGAGTCTTTCTGAATGCGAGAGAGTAATTCCAGACCATCGCAACGGGGCATTTCGATGTCGCAAAATACGATATCGCAAGGCAGACCGGAGCGCAGTTTATCCCAAGCTTCCTGTCCGTCACGCGCCTGTTCTACGCGATAACCTGCTTTGTTAAATGTCAGGGATAGCAATTCTCGGACTGTAATGGAGTCATCGACGATCAGCACTGTCGGATCAATCTTCGTCGGAGAGGTGTCTACAGGAACCCCTTTCTGTTGCCAAGAATTGCCACCCATTTGTGTAGAAATCCGTCCCTGGAAGATGTCGATGATTTCCAGCACGTCAGCAATGGGCATAATCCGACCATCACCCAAGACTGTAGCACCGGCTACACCAATGGGTTTAGGTGCTGGGCCTTCAAATTGCTTAATTACAATTTCTTGTTCGCTTAACACCAGGTCAATCTGTAGAGCAATCATTGTATTTGCCGATCGCACCACAACCACAGAAACCATATCATCATCTCGCGTACCGCCATAGACATTACCGCGACTGATTTGCCGATTGAAGGTTAAAAGTTCCTTCAGAGGTCGGAATGGCAGCACCGTATCGCGCCAGGAAATAAATGATTGGCCATTGGCATCATGCTGAATATTTTTCACTGGTATATCTAGCGTATCTTCTACACCATCCATCGGGAAAGCGATTCTAGAGCGATCGGAGACGCAGCAGAGAGCTTTACAAATACTCAAAGTCAGCGGTAAACGAATCGTGAAGGTGGTTCCCTTGCCGATCGCAGAATCGGTGTTAACTGTCCCCCGAATTTCGCTAATCTCGGAACGCACTACATCCATACCCACACCACGACCGGAAATTTCATCTGCTTGGTCTTTGATCGTAAAACCAGACTGGAACAGGAGATCGTAAACTTCCAGGCGAGACATGGCTTTTGCTTGCGCTTCTGTAATCATGCCAATCTTCACCGCCTTAGCCTTAACCTTGGCAGAATCAATACCTGCGCCATCATCGCCTACAGAAATGATTGTTTGGTTCCCTTGGTGGAAGGCGCGGATAGTAATGATTCCTACAGGTGGTTTACCAGCCGCTTGTCGTTCTTCTGGCGTTTCAATACCGTGAGCGATCGCATTATTCAGCATGTGAGTTAACGGATCGGTCAGATGATCCAAAATCATCTTGTCAATTAAGGTATCGCCACCTTCGATTACCAACTCCACTTGTTTGCCACACTTGATGGCGTTGTCGCGCACTCCTCGCCGCCAGCGATCGATAGTTTGGGCAAAATGCACCATTCGCGCTCTTGTTAGTCCCTCTTGTAGCTGGGTGGTTACTTGGCGGAATTGCCTTGCTACTCGCTCGGTTTCTTCGGTGACAAAATCAATGTCACTAGCTGACTCACGCACTCGCACAATGCGCTCAATCATCTGCTGTGAGAGTGTATGAAAGGGAGTAAAACGATCCATTTCTAACTCGCTAAAACCCCTATCGGCGTTGGAATCAGGCACTTGTAAGCCGGGGTCTTTCTTTTTACGTCCAGCTAATAGAGAAGCTTCTAGGAGCGATCGCTCGTACAACTCTTGCATTCTTGCACCCACATCCGAGAGTTGCTGCACCTGAATCAGCAAGTTATCTAATGACTGGCGTAGGCGTTCATGATCTTGCTCTAAAGTATTGCGATTTACCACCAACTCCCCGACTAAATTACTCATATCGTCCAGTTGCTTAACTGGAACTTTCATTGTTTCTTCAAATCTTGCAGCCCGACGAGTAGAAGGACGGGGAGCTTTGCTGGTGTTTGATTTGGCTACTGGTGAATGGGATATTGTTTGATCCGCTTCTGCTAGCAACTTCTCCAAGTCACCAAATTCATCTCTGGCTAGTGATGGAATGGTATTTTTCGCTAAGACTGGTTGAGTGTTTAAGGGCTGGCGTTGGCCTAGCCCATCGGAGACATCGCTTTCATTATCTGTACCAAGCAATTCTTCCAGGGCTGCAAAATCTAGTTCTGGTATTGAGGTAGCTTTGGGGTTAAGTATTGCTTCCTCTCCTAGTAATGCTTCCAAGTCTCCAAAATCATCATCTGGAGCAGTTATTTGTGTGCTTGCCAATTCTTCAGTTGAGGCAAAAATAGCATTTTCTTCATCTGACACTGGTAGCGCTTCAGATGTCTCTCCTAGCTCCCAAAAATTGGTTTCTACATTTTCTTGAATAACCGTTTGTGTGAAGTCATTGACATCTTGTGATGCCGTATTTTCTCTTAATTCTTCCTGGTTTGTTGCTTCTAATAGAGAAGTTTCTGTAAACAACAAATCATTCGCAAAACCTAACTCTATATCTTCAAAGTCTCTGTTGATTGGGAATTCAAAGGCAGTTTCTAAATTATTGTTATCCTCAGTATCTAATATTTTTGGTTGTGTTTGGGCTGAATCTAAGTTTTCCCCGAAATTGATATCTAAAGAAGTTTCTGTAATTGATAGTTCGTCCACAGTATTGTCTGTGGTTTCCATCTGAATATAGGTGGAGTCTGTGGCGACATCTTCAAACGCCAGTTGCGGATTTTCATCGAAAGAGCCGAATAAATCCTCTGGTTGTGTTTGGGCTGAATCTAAGTTTTCCCCGAAATTGATATCTAAAGAAGTTTCTGTAATTGATAGTTTATCCACAGCATTGTCTGTGGTTTCCATCTGAATATAGGTGGAGTCTGTGGCGACATCTTCAAACGCCAGTTGCGGATTTTCATCGAAAGAGCCGAATAAATCCTCTGGTTGTGTTTGGGCTGAATCTAAGTTTTCCTCGAAATTGATATCTAAAGAAGTTTCTATAATTGATAGTTCGTCCACAGTATTGTCTGTGGTTTCCATCTGAATATAGGTGGAGTCTGTGGCGACATCTTCAAACGCCAGTTGCGGATTTTCATCGAAAGAGCCGAATAAATCCT
>NZ_JBALBW010000087.1:0-21431 GCF_036919895.1 Nostoc sp. | reverse complement strand
CTTGAATACCCCATTTTCAGCCCTTACCTGTTTAAATTCACCTCTTTGTGTTGATTCTACTTGTTCGCCTAAAAGATATCAAATGGGTTCTATAGTAAAGCTATCTGGGATCATCCACTTTTGGAAGAAACACCGGGCGATTGGAAATCGCGGCTATACAGACTAAACCCGCCTGCACGGGTTTTATAGAGTCCGCGCAGGCGGACTTCGTTATTACGTCCGTGATTAACTGCCTCCAGAAAGCCACTTTTTTCACTATTCCGTTTTAGGCTAAAATCAATTATCCAAATTCAACATACTCAATAATAGTTCCATCTGGATGCATCGCTCGCATATTGGCTCCAGTAGGAACTTTGTTAGGCTCGGCTAGAATCACTGCACCCTGCTGAATAAGTGCTTCTTTAAAATCATTGAGTGAGTCAACGAGAAATGTCGCATGTGTACTCTTAAATGAAGAGAGTGCTTCTGCCGAACCAGCAATTAAAAGAATAGAACCCACACCGGCGAGTTCCAACTCAGCTTCGGAATATTGAAACCACAACCAACATTTTTCTGTAAAGAGATTTTCATAGAAAGCGATCGCCTCATCCAAGTCTACCGGACTAAGATAGACTCTAGTTAATACTTTAAGAATTTGCATTTCAAACTGTCTATTAGGCAGCTAGTGTATTTTATTTTGCTTATTCGGCAATCATCGTTAACTAAGATTGATCGATAAATAGCCTATATTCAACTTAAAAAAGGTCTTCAACTCTCTGTTCATCTAGTTCTTGATAACATTATTTCCTGTCAATCAAAATACATTTCATTTCTACTCCTTTAGCCCCACATCAGTCATCTGTACAGCTATAACTAATATATATACATAAATTTTGCATCAGTACCTAGCTTGAGCAGTATGTCATAGAGAATAGCAGGAAAGTATAATGTATTTTTGATCGCAGCTATTTCATTAAACCAGCGCTGGTTGATTTTTGGACTGCGGAGGTCTATCACAAACTAAATTCTGCTGCATTATCCGCATCTGCATGCTTACCCATAGCAGTAGGTTTAAATTTAGAGCCATGAATTAATTCACCAAACGTAATTCCTGGATTTTGGTGAAGAATATTCAGCACACTCATAAAATCCCGCACAATTTCCCCTGGTGTAAGTAATGCTTCTGCACCCAAACGATGAATAATTTCTTGTACAAACTCCTTTAACTCACGATTTGTCAAAGTTTGTTCATAGCCAAAATTGAGTGCATGAATCTCAGCTAAACGTTGCAGAAGCGTCAATATTTCTGTTTCACTCAACGGATTTAGCCGAATCACTGGCCCTAAATGTTCCTGAACACCAGATTGTGCAACAAAACGACTTTCTTTTGTGCGTCTTTGCCAAGCTTGGTCTGCAAAAAGTCCCCGTTTGGGGTCTTCTAAAAATTTGGTTGTTCCACCAACAACAATGCCAAGATGTTCTGCTTTACATTGCATGGTATCGTTAAACATTGCGAGGAGTCGATTATAATTTTTTTCCCGCGTTACCGTAGTAGATATTTGATATAAATGTACGGCTTCATCAAATATAATTAACAGTCCTTTATAACCAATTTCAGCTACAAATTTAGCAAACAGTTTGATATAGTCATACCAACTATCATCATCAATAATGACGCGCACTCCTAAAGCTGCTTTGGCCTCAACTTTAGTCGTAAATTCTCCACGCAACCAGCGCATCGCCGCATTTTTTAAATTATCGTCATCCAATCGGTAGCCACGCCAATAAGCGATAATCACGCTACCAAAATCAAAACCATGAACTAAGTCTTCAATATACTGAACTACTTCCCTAATTTTTGATTCAACTTTGTCATCAAAACCATCGTCATTGGGACGCATTTCAGTTTCTTTAACAACTTCTTGTTGAATTTTATTAATCCATCCCTCTAAAATAGATACTAAAGCACCACCATCAGGACGAGTTTTTGTAGCTAGGTGGCTCATTAATTCCCGATAGGTAGCGACACCTTCATGGTTGCTTCCAGCTAATCGGCGTTCAGAAGATAAATCAGCATCAGCGACTACAAAACCTTGCTCCATTGCGCGGTTACGAGTTAGTTGTAGTAAAAAACTTTTCCCAGAACCGTAGTTACCAATTATAAAGCGAAATGCTGCTACACCTTCTGCAATATCATCAAGATTTTGTAATAGGCTTTTTAGTTCTTTTTCTCGACCTACTGCTATGTATTCAACTCCAACTCTTGGTACTACCCCCGCACCAAGGGAATTGATTAAAGCAGTGGAGATTTTTTTCGAGATTTTGAGCTTTCCCATGTATTACACTTCACTTTATTCTAAACATAGAAGCACGCAGTAAATAGGTAAGAGACATATAGGATTCCGATTTGATTTCTGAAAAAATCTAAATATATGTAGGGTGTGTTAAGCGTAAGCCGTAACGCACCTGATTCTAAGGTTTTTGGTGCCGTACTCTCCGGGCTAACACACCCTACCTGTATTTCAAAAATCAGATATGAGTCCTATATCCACCTGATTACTAAATCTGACGACTGCAATCATACTTTAGTTTGACGATGCATGTTTAGCTAGGAGCCTTTCATGCATGGCAATCATTTTTTTTACATAGATAATATACTCAAAGTAAACTTCTGGGACTTCCGAATCTGAGTTAATTATTAATTCACCAATAATATCATTTGCCCGTTCATTTATAGAATCGATTAAGAGATTTGGCATAGTTATGTTTGCTTCGGCAATTTTTTTAATGGCAGCTTTGGGATTATCTGGTTCAACTATAGCTTTTAATACTTGTAGTTCGTATATTGGGAGATTTTCTGAAAAACTAGTCCATTCTTCAGGTATATTTTCTGATGTATCAACTTCCAAACTGTCTATGACTGTTGTAGTTTCCATTATTTCAGAAAAAGGAAACAATCCAGTCTCATCTTCTTGGGAATTATCAGTCAAAGGTTCTAGATTAAATGTTTCTATTTGTTGGAGTAATTCCCATACTTGATTTTGCAATGAATCTCGTTCTTCTTGTAATAACGAAATTTGGCCTTGCAACTGCTGTAATTCAACTTTGTGTTCTGCTAGTTGGATTTGTGAAGAATTCAGGATGGCTTGAATATTTTCTCTTTCGGTTTTTGTCGCTATCAGCAATTGATTTTTTTGGATTGTCTCAACTTCTAACTCTTGAATTCCAATTCGCAGTTCGTAGAGTTTTTCTTCTAATTGGGGTTTGAGTCTGCCTAAAAGAGTTAAATTGCTTTCAACTTCTTGTTTATCCTGCTGGAGTTCAGAAATTCGACTTTGCAACTGGGTAATTTCAGCTCGGGATACATTACAATTTGACTCTAGACGGCGCTTTTCTGCTGTGAGACCAGAAAAAGCATTGTTTAATTCTGTTTGATTTTTATGCAAGTTATTGATTTCAGCTTGCAGACTATTAATTTCTGTTTCTAACTGTTTTTTTTGTCCGGCAACTGTTCTCAATTCTCGATGTAAACTATCTCTTTGGTTACGGCTTTCTGTTACTTGATTTTGTAGTTGTTGGGACTCAGCGTATAATAAATTATGATGTTCTTCGATTTGATTAATTTCTCTGACAACACGAGCTTTCAATCCCTCCATTTCTTTAATTCGCATGCGGAGAGAACCTAAAACAAACATTTCATAATTTCTTCGTCGCTTATCTACAAATAATGCTGCTGCATAGATAGTAAAGGCAGTAATTAAACCTGTGAGAAAGGCTTTATTAAAATCCCAGTTTGGGACGAGGCTAAGTCCAAAACTCACACTAAAGGCAACTATTCCTAGTATAAATCGATTGCTGATACTTACTGATTGCATATTGCTGGTTTTTAGCGTAGTCAAGTTGTCAGAATAAGTAGCTCTCATATTAATTTATAATTCATAGTTCCTAATGAGAATATACATAAAACAATACTTACTAAAGAATGGTTTATATCTGTTTTCCTGTAAGTAAGAAAAAAGTGCAAGTGTGAATGAACTAATTTTAATCAGAGGTGTTAGATGTATCCTTATTTGAGTTAAAGAGTCTTAAGTCTGCTTTTAAAAAATCAATAAACTGCCGGGCTGTGCGTCCAGAACGACCGTTGTGACGAGTTGCCCATTGTAATGCTTGAAATTCCAAATCTTCTTGGGTAATATTAATTTCAGCTTGTGCAGCTAGATGTTGTACAATCTTCAAATAAGTTTTCTGGTCGGCTGGTTCAAAGGTCAAGGTTAAACCAAAGCGATCGCTAAACGAAAGTTTCTCCTGCATCGTATCCCAAGCATGGATTTCCTCGTTATCCTTGGGGGTAGGTCTATCCACAAAAAACTCCCGAATCAAGTGGCGGCGATTGGAGGTAGCATACACAACTACATTTTGCGGCCGCGCGGTTAAATTACCTTCTAAAACTACCTTGAGTGCTTTGAAGGCATCATCATCTTCTTCAAAGGAAAGATCATCGACAAAGATGATGAATTTTTGTGACACACCTCGTAAATGTTCCACAATTTCTGGTAAGTCTTTTAAATCAGATTTTGTCACTTCCAACAAGCGGAGGCTGCGGTTGCTATATTCATTCAACAAAGATTTTACTAAAGAAGATTTGCCAGAACCACGACTACCGTAAAGTAATACGTGCAGTGCCATCTCTCCTGATAGTAAAAACTCTGTATTTTTTAGCAAAGCATCTCTTTGAGACTCGTAACCTACAAGCGCACTCAGCTTAACCGGATCGGAATACCGGATACCGATAAACTGCCCACCTTGCCAGCGTAAAGCGCGATATTCTGCAAATAAACCAGAGCCACATTGCCGATAATAAGCCGCTAATTCTTCTACAGCATCACCCCAATTATCTAATTCTTGTAGATATGTAGCGAACTTTGTCTCTACTCCTACCAATTCTTGCTCTTTATACCACACTACTGGCGAAATGGGCATGTGAGCTACACTTTGTATCCACTCACTCAAAGAAGCGCTGCTACATTCATAGAGGCTTTGCAATACTTGTAAATCATGCTGAACTGCTGCTACTAAAGCTGGGGGCAATTCTTCAAATTCTCGTGTTTCAGCCAGTTTTGTAAAAGGATTCTTAGAGAAGAGAAGTTGAGTAATTAAATAGTCTTCCCAGTTTTGATTTTTGGCCGCTAAAGCGTGGAAATAACTACCGTATGCTTGGAGACAACTCTGGGCATCGGAGTCAGTGTAACGTATAGCTTGCAACAGTTCTAGAAATGCTATCCCCACTTCGTCTTGGAGAACAGACTGGTACAGTAAAAGTGAGGCCGCTTGACGCTGAAGAGATTGAACTTTTGTATATGAGGAAGTACTTGCTATTGGCATCGCTTGATTATCCATCAATCAACTGTGTGGTATAGCTATTTAGCTATGGTAAATTGTCTGCTGACCTTGGCAGTAAAGTCAAAATCTACAGATGTTTTAACAATGAATTTAAGTATAATTGCTGCTTTCGCATACGGCATCTTAGCGATCGCTGGTGGCATTATTGGCTATACTCAGGCTAGAAGTAGGGTTTCACTGTTAAGTGGTAGCATTAGCGGCTTATTGCTAATACTTGCCGCCTACCTTCAACCCGCATTTCTCACAAGCTTTAAGCGAAGAAGTGGCAGAGGGGCACAGGAGCGGAGGAGCAGAGGGGAAAGAAATACGCAAGCCGAGGCATTGCTATTGCAGGGTATTGCCAAACTTAATTTGCTACGAATTAATGAAATGCTGTATTTAGCGCAAAATCTGGTCAATCATCCGGTTCGCCTGGGAAGCATAACCGCCCCCGAATAAATTGAAGTGATTCAAAATATGATACAGGTTATAGAGTGTTTTTCTCTGCTCATAGCCTGTATCTAAAGGAAAAACTTCGTTATAACCTTTGTAAAAAGCTGCGGGGAACCCACCAAATAATTCTGTCATAGCAATATCAACTTCGCGATCGCCAAAATAAGTTGCTGGATCAAAAATCACAGGTTCTCCTGAAGCAGTACACCCAGCATTTCCGCCCCATAAATCGCCATGTACTAAAGAAGGTTGCACCTGATGCGCCAATATTTCAGGGATAGCTGCTAGTAATTTTTCTTCCTGGGGGAAACTTCCTCCCCGTCGTCTTGCCAACTGAAATTGATAACCCAGGCGATGTTTAATATAAAATTCTGTCCAGTCTGCCGTCCAAGTATTGATTTGGGGCGTGGAACCAATAGTATTGTTAATTTTCCAACCAAAACCTTTGCTACTGCTAGCTTGATGCATCGCCGCCAACTTGCGCCCCATCTCTTCCCACAAATTGCTGTTACTGTTACCAAGTTCTAACCATTCCAGGGCGATGTAGCTAGAATTTTCAGCTACACCCCAGCAAATAGGTTTTGGGACGCGAATACTACCTGTTGCTAGCATTTCTTTTAAACCCAATGCCTCAGCCTCAAACATCGCAACTTGGGATGCAAGGTTCAGCTTGACGAAGTAGGCGATCGCACCATTGGAAACAGCATAACCTTGGTTGATGCATCCGCCACCAACCGATCGCCGTTGCTGACTCTGAAATTTTTCGCCAGTCTCCTGGCTAATATGAGTATCGATTTGAGTCCACATAATTAAATTGGGGAAGCAGGGGGAGCAGGGGAGCAGGGGGAGAAGAGTAATTTTTAATTCTCCCCCTTGCCCCCTGCCCCTCTGCCTCTTATGCCCCATTTTCTAATTTACGGCTTGACGACAACTACACCATAAGCCTCTGGGGAAAGATACTCTTTGGCTGCTTGCATCAAATCAGTTGCATCTTGGCTCTGAATATAATCTGGGTAATTAAAGGCGGGTTCTAAATCTCCCACCAAGGAATGATAGTAACCATACAACCCAGTGCGATCGCTTGGTGTCTCGTTGCCAAAAATAAATCTGTTCGCTACTCGCCGCCGTACACGGGCAATTTCTGACTCTGTGACTAACTCGGTTTGGATTGTGCGAATATGTTTAGCGATCGCATCCTCTACTTCTGCTAAATTTTCTACTGCACATTTAGCTGAAATATAAAATGTCCCTTGCAACTGATTGCTCATATTGCTCACAGAAATTGAAGTAACTAATCCGCGTTCTTCTCGTAAATCCCTCACCATTCTTGATGTCCGTCCATGTCCCAAAACTCCTGCTAAAACATCTAATCCATAAGTGCGATCTAACTCCGCCATTCCTGGAACCCGCCAAAGCATCACTAGCCTTGCTTGCTGGAGACTTTCATCTGTAAATTCTCGACGGACAATTTCTGTAAATGGTGATTCAGGGTTGAGTGGGGATTGGGGATTGGGGATTGGGGAGTACTGAGTTTTATTGGCTTTTGTAAATCCTTCAGCAACGATCGCAATTAATTCTTCCACAGGTAAATTGCCCACAGCTACAGCAGTAATTGACTGGGGTTGATACCAAATATCATGAAAATCCCGCATCTGCTGGGGTTTAAGCTCAGAAATTACTGATTCTGGCCCCAATACCGCCCGGCGATAAGGTAGCTCACTATAGGCTGTCTCCATTGCTCGGCGAAATATCCGCCGTTGGGGATTATCCTCTGAACGCCTAATTTCTTCTAAAACTACTAATCGCTCGCGTTCAAAAGCATCATCAGGAATACTAGCATTTGATACTACATCTATTTGTAGTGGAGCAAGCTGGGCAAAATCTTTGGGGGCAGTGGTTATATAGTAATGAGTATAGTCTTGGCTGGTAGCGGCATTGGTAACAGCACCCCGTTCTTCAATTCGACGTTCAAACTCACCGCTAGCCAGTCGTTCTGTTCCCTTAAAAATCATGTGTTCTAAAAAATGAGCCATACCGTTAATGGCATCAGATTCTACGGCTGAACCAACTTTAATCCATAAGTTGAGGTTTACAGCATCAACTGGCATCTGCTCCGCGATGATTGTCAAACCATTGGGTAACTGATGCAGTGTTGGGCTATGAAGACGAGTAAATTTTCGCAGGGTTGAAGTCATTGCTACTTGTGTGAGGAGCTATGTTACCTCTTTATCTTATCCGCGACGGAAAATCTATATAAAAAGACCTCTCCCAGGGAGAGGTTAGGCAAACTAACGAGAGTAAGGATTATTGAAGGTTTCCCAAGCAACAATAGTCGCTTTTTGCAGGCGAAAACTGAAGTCCACGAAGTTTTTCATCAATAAGTGCCAGTTTCTTTCAGCTTCATCCTGAATTATTGAAAAAACGAACTGCATACCCCTGGGGGGAAGCAAGCTACGCGTAGCGTCTCGTTAGAGAAGGACACAAAGTGAAGAAGATTTAAAAGGGTTTTTACGTCAGTTCCTTATATTTTTGCCAAATTGGGATGCTCCCCCCTATACTGATAATCATTAATCATTGTTAATCTCACAAATGACTAATGACTAATGACAAATTAATAAGCTTTCGTTGGCAGTTGTTGCTCTAATTTCAGCAATGCTGCAACTCGCGCCTCTGTAGCAGGGTGACTAGAAAACAAGTTCCCCATAAACTGTCCAGAGATTGAATTGATAATTAATAAAGGCTCATAAGCTGGATTGGCATTTAAAGGCATCTGCTTTGCTGATGCTTCTAAGCGTTGTAATGCCCTGGCTAATGCGCGGGGATTACCAGTTAATTTAGCAGAACCTGCATCAGCAGAAAATTCTCGTGTGCGCGAAATTGCTAGCTGAATAATAGTTGCAGCTACTGGTGCAAGCATTACTGTTAATAAAACACCCAAAGGATTACCACCTCTGTTGTCATCTCGTGAACCACCGCCAAACCATAAGCTGTAACTCACCATTTGCGCTAGGAATGAGATAGCACCAGCAACAGTAGCAGCAACGGCTTGGGTGAGGGTATCACGATTAATAATGTGGGTCAGTTCGTGGGCGATAACGCCTTCGAGTTCGTCCTCTGGTAAGATATTCAAAATGCCTTCAGTGACAGCTACAGCAGCGTGTTCTGGATCGCGCCCTGTCGCAAAGGCGTTAGCACCTTGGCTTGGAACAATGTAAACTTTGGGCATGGGGATGTTAGCGCGATCGCTTAATCTCTGCACCATCCGATAAAGTCCTGGGGCTTCCCCTTCACTCACTGGCTGGGCGCGGTATACTGCCAGCGCAATCTTATCTGATTGATACCAGGAAAACAAGTTGGTGACTGCTGCCAAGCCAATTCCAAATATTAAGCCACTGGTACCACCAATTACCCAGTAACTAATTGCGATCAAAAGACCACTTAATGCAGCGAGCATTGCAGCCGTTTTCAGTTGATTTGTCATATTTTCGCTCTCCTGCTAATGCTGTATAAATTTTCTAGAAAACAGCACTAAATATAAGCCACGCCTTGATTGTATCTAGCTCAACGTAGATATATGGTACAGAAAACCTCTCAGAGAAGTACGGTTTTCCCACTTAACTTTTATCAATACTAATTTAGTTATTTTTGATACTATCATTCATAGTTATAAGATTCGTTTTTATAGATAATCAAAGCACATCTATCTAGAGAAGTAATTGTTTATATATCAGAAGTTAGAAGCAAGTATGATACCTACGGCGGGCTACACCTACGCCATTAATTGAGATCCGCCTATTGGTTTATATTGGTTTATATAGTGAAAGCAAAAAAGGATGATTGTCATAGCTAAGACATTAAATGTTGCTCATTTATATATTCATCCTTAAATACAACCAACTTTGTGATTATTCAAATAATATCTAAAGATTTTTGATATTATTTCTCTAGATAGATCGGGAATTTTATAGACAAACTTTAATATGAAATAGTCAGAAACAAACAAGGCAGATTTGCACGAAGGAGAAATTCAATGACTAACATTATTGCTTGGTTGGTTTTAGGTTTAATTGCAGGTGCGTTGGCTAAGTTATTTTATCCAGGAACTCAAGGTGGCGGTATTCTCTCCACGATTGTACTAGGAATACTTGGGGCTGTAGTCGGTGGTTACTTGGGTCAAGCTTTACTCGGAAGTAGTTCAGCCGCCGCCGCATCTGTAGGAGCTTTGTCCCTAGGAAGCATTTTATTTGCCGTTCTTGGTGCTATGTTATTGATTTTCCTTTGGGGTCTACTGACTCGTCGAGCTGTGTAATAGCCTCAAATTAACTGACAATTTTGGGAATCACTTCTAGCTGCAAAAAACCGATAAAATGACATTAGATAAAGAGCGAATAACTATAGGAGTGTTCGCTAGATGTTCAGATGCACAATTGGCACTTCAGGAACTCAAAGCTTCTAACTTTCCAATGCACAAGGTTTCTGTAATTGCCCGGAATGTGGAAGAACAAAGTGATATTGCTGGTGTTGAAGCTAAAGAACGCACTAGCAATACATCTGGAGAAGATGTTAATGAAGTCTTCAATGGTGGAGCTTTAGGCGATCTTAGTGGCTTATTAGTCGGTCTAGTCCTCTGGGTAATTCCTGGTATAGGCCGAGTCATGATAGCCGGAGCAGAAGCAACAGCGATCGCTACTACCTTAGCAGGTGGTTTGCCTAGCATATTCCTAAACTTAGGAATTCCTAAAGAGGAAGCACGGCGTTATAGCGATCTCATCTGTAAAGGTTACTATTTGCTGATAGTAACCGGCATAGATATAGAAATGCGTCTTGCTAAGAGAATTTTTAATCGCTACGATATTCAACAACGAGGACAACGAAGTCTTAATGAGCCATACTTAACCCCGAATAGTCGCTATAAACACGCTATTGGTGTTTTTTATACGCGCCAAGACACCGAAAGAGTCCTTACTGAATTGAGAAGTGCTGACTTTCCGATGAGTCAAGTATTACTAGTTGCTAAAAATAGAACCAGTCTAAGTGGTATTTGTGAAGGCAATCTCAGGAGTTCTCAAGATAACTACACTACTCTCGGAATTCCTCACGATCTAGTTAGATATTATGACGAGCAAGTGGCCGTTGGTCATTATTTAGTAGTCATAAAAGGCACTGATATTTACATAGCAGGTGCAAGAGCTATTTTAGAAAGTAACAAAATCCAACATTTTGGTATATACAGCCAATCTGAGCTTAATGCAGCTAGAAGCGATCGCCAGACTACAAACTTCTAGTTAAATATCAATTTAAAATGTTACATAAATCACATGTGGGCATAAGTGGAGATTGTTTGATAAATAATTTAAGAGTAAGTTATTAATATTCACCGCCAGATTAAATTAAATTAAAAAGTAAAGTTGTTACTGCTTGTGAAAAAAGTTATCCTATCTAAAAATTTAATGTTTGTTAAAGCATAAAAATGCTAGAGAAAAATATTTATATACTTAATTTAAAATCACATCACATTTGTAAAAATATTAAAATGCAAGCATTGGTCTTTAGCGTCCTAAAAACTAGCCCTATCCGGTGATAGCGAAATATATTACATTTTTTTGGATAATTAAAACAAAATCATCACAGAATTAAGTTGAATACCTGCCTGGAATAATGTTGAACCGTTTGAAGATTGGAACCAAGATTGGAGTAGGTTTTGCCCTGAGTTTGGCAACTCTGACCGTTATTGGTCTAATCTCCTACCAAAGTACCAATGAGCTAATTGAAACTTCACGTAAAGAAACCCATACTTATCAGGTGCTAAGTCAACTTGAAGACCTCAACTTGCAATTGACAAATGCTGAAACTGGGCAACGTGGTTACATTATTACTGGAGAACAGCGTTATTTAGAACCTTATAATGCTGCTATTGAAGTACTCAATCAAAGAGTTAAGGAACTTCAGAGATTAACGTCAGATAATCCCAACCAACAAAATCGGCTTGATATTTTGCAGCCACTACTAATCAACAGAATGGCTGTAATGAAAGATGTCATTAAGCTACGGCAAAGCCAAGGTCTGGAACCTGCTCAGAAAGCTATCCTGACAGACCAGGGTAAGCAGATGATGGATCAGATTAAGAAAATTATCCAGGCGATGAAAGCTGAGGAGAATGTACTGCTAAAACAGCGCTCTGACAAAGCACAAGCAGCCGCCCAGCAAACCCTCTCCAGCATTGTCTATAGTATTCCCTTATTTTCTTTAATCTTAGCTTTGATCGGATTTTCCCTGACCAAAAATATCTCAGTCCCTCTAAAGCAAGTTTCTGACTTAGCAGACAAAATGGCTGATGGGGATTTATCGGTGAGTTTACCAGATAGCGATCGCCTAGATGAAATTGGCTTGTTGACGCGCACCTTCAACCAGATGATTGCTAATCTGCGAAACACAACTCAAAAAAATGACGAGCAAAACTGGCTAAAGTCTAACTTAGCTGAATTTACCCAGATGCTCCAAGGGCAGCGCCATCTGGAAAGTGCAACTAGCTTAATATTGTCGAATTTAGCACCACTGGTTGGAGCATCACAAGGCGTTTTCTATTCGGTGGCCTCCTTAGACGACCAGCCAGTACTGAAGTTATTAAGTAGTTATGCTTACAAAGAGCGAAAAAACCTCGCAAATCAGTTTCGCTTGGGCGAGGGATTGGTGGGACAATGCGCCTTAGAAAAACAAAGAATCCTCCTCACAGAAGTTCCTAGTGACTATATCCGCATCAGTTCTGGCTTGGGGGAAGCACCACCACTAAATATTATTGTCTTGCCTGTATTGTTTGAGACGGAGGTGAGTGCAGTAATTGAACTTGCCTCTTTTGGGTCTTTTAGCCATTTGCATCTGACATTTTTAGAGCAATTGAGTGAAAATTTAGGAGTATTTTTAAATAACATCGCTTCACAATTGCAAACCCAGCAACTACTTGAAGAGTCTGTTGCTTTAACAGAAGAACTGCAAACTCAGCAAGAAGAACTACAGCAGAGCAGTCAACGGCTAGAAGAGCAGACGCACGAGTTGGAAGAATCACAATTTCTTGTCAAGCAGTCTAACGAAGAATTACAACAATTAAATGAAGAGCTAGAAGAAAAGGCAGAATTGTTAGAAGTTCAAAATCGGGAAGTTGCTCGCAAGAACCAGGAAGTTGAACGAGCAAGGCAGTCTTTTGAAGAAAAAGCTGAACAACTGGCCTTGTCTTCCAAATATAAGTCAGAATTTCTGGCGAATATGTCCCACGAATTACGGACACCGCTAAATAGCTTGTTAATTTTAGCAAGACTGTTATCAGATAACTCTCTTAACAACTTGACTGATAAACAGGTAGAGTACAGCCGGACTATTTACTCGGCTGGCACTGATTTGCTGGAGTTGATCAATGACATTCTAGATTTAGCAAAAATTGAGTCGGGTACTATGTCGCTCAATATTGAGCAAATTGATTTTGCAGACTTGGAAACATCTCTAGAACAGACTTTCCGACAAGTAGCCCACAATAAAGAACTCAGTTTTACTATTGAACTGGATGATAAGTTACCGGCGACAATTTCTAATGACTCCAAACGTCTGCAACAAGTACTGAAAAATCTCCTAGCTAACGCCTTTAAGTTTACTGAAAAGGGAGGTGTGAAGTTAGGAATTAGCATGTCTTCTGATGCAGCCCAAGTTGATAATCCCATGATTGCTTTTGCCGTTAGCGACACGGGTATAGGCATTCCAGACGAGAAGCAAAAGATTATTTTTGAGGCATTTCAGCAAGCAGATGGCACAACCAGCCGCAAGTACGGCGGGACTGGCTTGGGTTTGTCTATCAGCCGCGAATTGGCTCAACTGTTGGGAGGGAGAATTAAACTAGTCAGCCAAGCAGGGCAGGGAAGCACCTTCACTCTCTACTTGCCTAGGCGACAGGAAAAGAATGGTCAAAATACTCTTACATCCCTGGAGCCAACACTAACCAGCACTATCCGCAAAGCATCGACCATAAGAAAAGAAGTGCCTCTGGTTGAAAGCAAACCCACAACTGTGGACACCTCTCCAACCGGGAAAGTATCTACTACCTTCCCCCACGAAATTCCAGATGACCGAGAAATAATTCAACCGGGCGATCGCGTTTTGCTAATTATCGAAGATGATGATAAATTCGCCCGTATCTTATTAGATATGGCACGGGAGCAGGGTTTTAAAACCATTGTTGCCTTACAGAGCAAGCAAGGTCTAGTACTCGCGCAAGAGTTTAAGCCCGATGCGATTATGCTCGATATTTATATGCCAGAAATGGATGGTTGGACGGTTCTAGATCGTCTCAAGCACAAGCCAGATACCAGACATATACCAGTACATATACTTTCTGTGGATGAAAGACAGCAACGGGGATTACAGCTAGGAGCGATTACCTATCTCCAAAAACCTGTTTCTCCAGAAGCGCTAACTCAGGTATTGACTGATATTAAAGGCTTTATTGAGCGTCAGGTCAGAAATCTCTTGATCGTAGAAGATGACCGAGTACAAGCCCAAAGTATTATCGAACTGATTGGTAATGGTGATGTCCAGAGTACAGCAGTGGGTACGGGGGCAGAAGCACTCAATATTTTGCGATCGCATCATTTTGATTGTATGGTACTCGATCTCGGTCTGCCCGACATGAGCGGGTTTGAACTAATTGAGCAAATCAAGCAAGAACCTAGGCTGTTGAAACTGCCGATCATCGTTTACACAGGCAAAGAACTCAACCGACAAGAAGAAACCCAACTGCGGGGACTAGCAGAGACAATTATCATTAAAAATGTGCGATCGCCAGAGCGGTTGTTAGATGAAACTGCTCTATTTTTGCATCGGGTGCAAGCAAATTTGCCCCCACCAAAGCGTCAGATGCTAGAGCAACTACACCAAAACGATCCGGTGCTGACTAATCGGAAAATTTTGATTGTAGATGATGACCTGCGGAATATTTTTGCCCTGACCAGCTTTTTAGAAAGCTATCAAATGCAAGTACTGTTTGCCGAAAATGGCAGAGATGGCATAGAGATGCTACAAACTAATCCTGACATTAATATAGTATTGATGGATATCATGATGCCACAAATGGATGGTTACGAAACCACCCGGGCCATCCGTCAGCGACAACAGTTTCGCTCCCTACCAATAATTGCTTTAACTGCCAAAGCTATGCCAGGCGATCGCGAAAAGTGCATCGAAGCTGGAGCTTCTGACTATATCACCAAACCTGTAGATACTGAGCAACTGCTTTCACTACTCCGGGTTTGGCTGTATCGATAAGGGAATGGGTAGAGAAAGAGTTTTCTGTAATCTCAGTACAAAAATTTGAGGTATTTAAAAACCCACACGTAACCAATTAAAGGCTACAGTGTGGGTAATTGATACCTATAAAGATAACGTGAATGACAATTTAGCGAAACATACTACTAACTGAAGTATCTTCATGAATCCGCCAAATGGTTTCTCCTAAGAGATTAGCCACTGACAGCACCACTAGTTGGGGAAAGCGATGACTTTCTGGTATGGGGATCGTATTGGTGACAATGACTTCCTCAAACAAACCACTAGATAATCGCTCCATCGCTGGTGGAGAGAATACCGCATGAGTTGCACAGGCATATACCTGACGCGCTCCTTCTTCACGCAGTAATCGCGCCCCTTCTGCGATCGTACCGCCTGTGTCAATCATGTCATCCACCAACACTGCTGTTTTGCCCTTAACATCACCGATGACATTTAACACTTCTGCAATATTATGTGCCTGACGACGTTTGTCAATAATCGCCAGTGGCGCATCACCCAGTTTTTTTGCAAAGGCTCTAGCCCTTGCTACACCGCCAACATCTGGAGAAACAACGACAACATCGGGCAGTTCTTTGCTGGCTAGATAATCCAGCAATACTGGCGAGCCGTAAACATGGTCAAAGGGGATATCGAAATAACCTTGAATTTGCGCCGAGTGCAAATCCATTGCTAAAACGCGGTTAGCTCCTGCTTCGGTGATCAAGTTAGCAACCAGCTTGGCGGTGATTGACTCTCGTCCTGCTGTTTTGCGATCGGCACGAGCATAGCCATAGTAGGGAATTACTGCTGTCACCTGTCGCGCAGAAGCTCGACGACAAGCGTCAACCATAATCAATAATTCCATCAAATGATCGTTCACAGGTTGACAACATGGCTGGATTAAATAGACATCACAACCACGAATTGATTCTTGGATTTGAACGTAAAGTTCTCCATCCGCAAATCTTTTGCGAATCATTGGCCCCAAGTCCATGCCCAGATAACGAGCAACTTCTTGAGACAGTTGGATATTGGCAGAGCCAGAAAACAGCCGCAGGCGATGATTCTCAGTCAGTCCTGTTGCAGATGGTTGCACTTTGAAAGTTGCAGAACTGAGCACAGCAGATCCTCTATGTGCATTCATAGTAATATTATCATTAGAGATTTAATAGATTTAACCGAGAAATTGCCTAAAAAAACACTTGTGAGTTTTATTGAAGCTTCCATACAAAATTAAAACATCTTCCCATAAAATGATCGTTCGCTAACTGTCTAATGTTCTGGGCAAGCAAACTATTGATAGCTTAAGGGGCATCCAATCCGTCCACTAGGTCTATAGTTTAAGTTTTTTGGGGTTAGGTAAATAACCCCAATCTCTCAAAGATTGGTGTGATAGATTACTTATTCTAACTACCTCATTTATAAGTGACAGTAAAGCATTTACAACTTAAGTAATATGAAAGTTTGTTTTTAGATACATGTTAAACACTTGTTTGTGACTAAGTGTTCAACACGTATCTAATTATATTCTACGATCCTAGCGGTAAATAAATAAACTGGCAGACTTAATTTTTAGTTTGAAGCCAGAAGCCACGCCCGAACGGTACTATTAAAGTCTTAAATCCTTTGCCGTCGGTCTTTTCGGAGCGGATAACGTCGATAAGTCTTTCTTTAGTATTTGACTTCCTGTCGATCTTGCTGGTTTAGTCTAACTAAAATATTTTGTAAATATGACAGGATGCTTAATCTACAATATATAGTTGCTATATATTTGTAGCTAAAAATTTTAGCAAATCACCAAGCCAAGTTTTGCAATACAACCGGATTTGATGGCTAAATCAATTGTTTCAACAAAACGCCTCAGCAGTCAGTTTATTAGCTGGTTGCTTGAAGAAAACAGACCAGATAAGGAAGGATCGTACCGCCGTAAGGAAGAAGCACATCGCCAGCATTCTTGGTGGCAGGTCATGTGCTTGACTGGTGTAGATTATTTCTCAACCCTTGGCTATCAACCTGGTATTGCAGCACTGGCTGCTGGCGCTCTTTCTCCTATAGCTACCCTGATTCTAGTCTTGCTGACGCTGTTCGGAGCGTTGCCAATCTATAGACGCATTGCTGCCGAAAGCCCTCATGGTGAAGGGTCGATCGCAATGTTAGAGCGTTTGCTCCCTTGGTGGCAAGGTAAATTACTTGTGCTGTGCTTACTCGGCTTTGTGGCAACCGACTTTATTATTACCATTACACTATCGGCTGCTGATGCTACAGCCCATATAATCGAAAATCCTCTTATCCCAAATTGGTTTCACAATCAGACGCTCGCAATTACCTTACTATTAGTTGCATTACTAGGCGCAGTTTTCTTGAGAGGTTTCCGAGAAGCGATTGGAATTGCAGTAGTGTTGGTGGGAGTTTATTTACTGTTAAACTTCGTTGTTGTTAGCTTTGGTGTGTATCAGATTTTAACTCACCCAGGAGCGATCGCTAACTGGCATACGGCACTTTTTGCCCGCCATTCCAACCCTTTGATCCTAATTGGTATATCTCTGCTCATATTTCCGAAGCTAGCACTAGGATTGTCAGGCTTTGAAACTGGTGTCACCGTTATGCCCCTCGTCAAAGGTAGCAGCAATGACACTCCCGAATACTCCAGAGGACGGATTCGGAATACACGTAAGCTGCTCACTACTGCTGCTTTGATTATGAGCTTCTTTTTACTTACCACCAGCTTTATAACTACTCTACTAATTCCAGCCGCAGAATTTGCATCTGGGGGCAAAGCTAACGGACGGGCCCTGGCTTATTTAGCACATCTGCATTTAGGTAATGGCTTTGGCACAATTTACGATCTAAGTACTATTTCTATTTTGTGGTTTGCAGGTGCATCTGCAATGGCAGGGCTGCTGAATATTGTGCCTCGCTACCTACCACGTTATGGTATGGCTCCTAATTGGGCGCGAGTCACACGACCTTTAGTGTTGGTGTACACAGCGATCGCTTTTGTTGTCACAATTATCTTCAAAGCAAATGTCGAAGCTCAAGGTGGAGCTTATGCAACTGGTGTGCTTGTATTGATTACCTCAGCAGCCTTTGCCGTAACCTTATCAGCCCACCGTCACAGAGAGAAGCGGGCAAAATTTGTTTTTGGGATTATCACACTGTTATTTTTATATACTACTGTTGTTAATATCATCGAAAGACCAGAGGGGATTAGGATCGCTGGGTTTTTCATTGGTGCGATCATTTTTACCTCACTCGTTTCTCGTGTTTGGCGTTCAACGGAACTGCGAACAGAACGGATCGAAGTTGACGAACTTGCCGGTCAATTCCTTGACGAAGAGAGCCAGGGAGCAATACGGCTAATTGCAAATAGGTTGAATAAAGGCGATGTCCTAGAGTATTTTTTAAAAGAGAAAGAAGTCCGCGAGGATAACCATATTCCAGCCAACGATCCAATTCTTTTTCTAGAGATTCAGGTATCAGATGCTTCCGAATTTGCAGATATCATCAAAGTAAGAGGGGTGCAAGTTGGTGATTATCGCATTTTAAGGGCTGAGAGTGCAGCAGTACCTAATGCGATCGCAGCTTTACTGCTTTATATTCGTGACCATACAGGTAAAATTCCTCATGCCTACTTCGGCTGGGTTGAGGGCAACCCCATACAATACTTACTGCGTTTTATCTTGTTTGGTGAGGGTGATATTGCTGTAGTCACCCGTGAAGTACTCCGTCGGGCTGAAAAGAATCCCCACAAACGTCCTGGCGTTCATGTTGGGGGTTGAGTAAGCATCATAGATAATTGGGCCGCCCTCGGAAAAACTCAATATATAGCAAGGGGCAAGGGACTAGGGACTGGGAACTGGGTGAAAAGTCTTTTTGTATCTAAGTTTCATCATCTTTTTGTGTCCTAACCACCTTAGCTGTTGCTACTTATTGAGTTTTTTCTATTTTTTTCTTGTGAATCGATATATTTTCATATAAGGCCAATCAGCCTCACCTTGCAGTTTATATAAATCACTCATTTCTGCTTGAAAAACATCTCTAAAGTCCCAATAAAATTCGCGGTTAATTATCACAAAAACTGTATCTGCATTGTTTGTCGCTATACTAACTTTTTCTCCAATATTTTTTCCCTTCATTGTTTTCCGAATATAATCTGGTGCATATATGGTTGATGAATCTCCATAATATTTTAGTAATCTAGGCTGCCCGTATAACAATACAGATTTTGCAGATTCATTTCGGTTTTGTAGCAGATAGCGAACAGCCGAACGGTAGTCATCTTTTGAATAGGCGGGATTGGAATAATACTGCCAATTTGAATAAACATTCATCAATAGCAAAGAAATAGTAGCTAACTTTGGAATTTGAGAGACTAGAGAAAGTTTGTTTTGGCGCTGATAATTATGTAAAAAAGCTGATGGAATCAAAATGACAATTGGTATACATAGATAAAAAGAGTGGCGAGGTAGCCAATTAATTTTGGTTGCCAAGGCAAACAGCAAGGTTAGTAAAAATGATATTATTAAAAGCGATGTGAAAAAGTAATCAGCCTGTTGATATCTTTTCCTCTTGCGGTGTCTTGATAGACTTTTTACTAAAGCTAAAAATATGACAGTAGTGACAATAATAAATATTAATAACTGAGGCCAGTAACCAAGTAAAACATTTATTTTTTCTTGATCGCGTAATTTCTCTAGTGGCGGCCCATAGGATGTCCCAACTAATATACCGTAGAACACAAAAATTATGTTTGTAATTATAGGTAATCCAGTCCGAGTAACTTGAGTAGCAGTTGGATCGGATGCAGCTGGTGATGATAAGTAGAACCAAAGCATTGGGGAGGAAAAAACTACCGGAGGTATCCACCATCTGAGCAATTCTTTTAAGTTTCTATAAATAATTGCATGAGATAAACAAATGGATGAACTAAATATAATTGTCAAAATACTGCCAAAACTTCCTATGGCCGTAAAGATACCAAAAAGCAATTGGGGAATAATTTTATTCCTCTTATCTACAGTAATTGCATAACTAAAAAAATATATTTGAAGTGAGGTTATAAATATTAATAATGCGTAAGGTCTGGCATCTTGGCTGTAGAATACGCTAAAAGAACTAACTGCTAGGATCGTAGATGACCATAAAGCATGTTTTCTTCCATAAACACGTAGACTCGTAAAAAATATGGCAATTACTGAGCCGACTCCTAGTAAGGATGAGAGCGATCTAATCGCAAATTCACTATCTCCAAACACTGAACGCCAATAGAACAAGATCAAATAATAAAGTGGTTGGTATTTATCACCAGCTTCTCGATTTATAATGTTAGATAAATTTTCTTGAACACTTGTAGCATCAGATAAAGCTAGACTCCAGCCTTCGTCAAACCAAAGACTTTGATTTTGCAATAAATAGAAACGCAGAAATATGCTAATTATGATAATAATAAAAACACAAAAATAGTATTTTGACTGTTTCATAAAAATCTCCAAAGGACTGGTACATCAGATATACAACTTTCTAATCATCAAGATCCCACCCTATAGTTCAGTAAGAGATTGTAATCATTGTCTCTATGTTGTGGTGGAAGGAATGTTATCTATGGAGACTCTATCACAGGAATGAGTATTTTGTTGTCTAGACGATCTATTTACTACACTAAACCTTTAAAATCTCTAGCAGATAAGTAGGTAGATTAGCATGAGTGAAACTATAGAAACGATTTTTAGCAAGATCATTCGTCGGGAAATTCCCGCCGATATTGTTTATGAGGATGATTTGGTCTTAGCATTCAAAGACATCCATCCCCAAGCGCCTGTTCACATCCTCGTTATTCCCAAAAAAACCATTCCCACGCTAGCTGATGCTGAATCTCAAGACCATGCTCTGTTGGGGCATCTTTTGTTAACCGCCAAGCGTGTTGCAGAAGTTGCTGAATTGAAAAATGGTTATCGAGTTGTTATCAACACTGGTGACGATGGTGGTCAGACAGTCCACCACTTACATCTGCATATTTTGGGAGGACGGCAGTTGGACTGGCCCCCTGGTTGATAAAACTGGATGAATTGTGTCTAGAGACACGATTCATCCGCAAAACAAATCACTGTTATAATCAATCCCTATTTAATATTTCTTTACAAATATCAATTTTGCTTCTAATGTAATAGACATAGGTAAGCAAATTTGCTTATCGAAATCATAAACACCAAACCGCACTTATAAAACAATGACAGCAACCTTACAACGCCGCGAAAGCGCCAACGTATGGGATAGATTCTGTGAGTGGATCACCAGCACCAACAACCGGATTT
>NZ_JBALBW010000086.1:0-17517 GCF_036919895.1 Nostoc sp. | reverse complement strand
ATTGGGCTTTTGAATAAAATAATGAATAATATTATAGCGGTTCTCAGTTGAGTGAGGTACAAGAACCCCACCCCCAACCCCCTCCCCGCAAGCGAGGAGGGGGCTATGATGTAACTTGTATGATTGGGAAACGCTATATTTTGGATGGGAAGTTTCTTAATTTAGGGACTTACACTTGACCTGAACTTCATCAGTCGCTCTGGTGATTGATAGCAATTGTTCGTAATCTTTTGGTGTATCAATATCGATATTCCCTAGAGGGAACTGAAGAGAAAATACTTCATTGATATTATCATTAATAACTTTTTTTGCTCCTGAAGTCTCTTGCAAAGCAGCAAGTTCTGAAAAAAATCTTTGGCTAAATAGAGCAGGTACACCTAATGTCCCTGCATATTCGCAAGCAATGATTGGTTTTTGGCTCGAATAATATGCATCAACTAGTTGATTGATAATTTGGGTAGAAACGAATGGCTGATCGCAAAGTGTAATCACTACTGCTTCGATTTTTTGCGGAAGATTATTTAATAATTCCAGACCGCTTTTGATGGAAGCACTCATTCCACAAGCCCAATCCAGGTTTTTAACTACTTGAACGGGAAGCTGCTTAATTTGGGGATAAATCTGTTCTGTATTTGCTCCAAGTACTATTACTACAGGTTTGCAAACTGAAGCGATCGCAATTTCTGCAATGTGATGTACAAAACTCCGTCCTTGATAAAGCAAGAGTTGTTTTGGTGTACCCATACGAGTAGATGCACCCGCCGCCAGAATTATAATAGCTATGCTTGATGTTTCAGTTTCTATTTGCTCGGTGGTCGATACCATAACAGATAATACTATGTCGCTAATAATAGATTGCAGTTGCTTTGATAACTTTGATGAATTGGTTGATTACGATATTTTAAAAAATTACTCTTGCGGTTTGTTAGCACTGCTTGAATTTCTGCAATGATGGCGATCGCTATTTCTTGTGGTGTATCTGCGCCAATATCAATCCCAACAGGACTATACAACCTATCCAATTGTTCGCTAGTAGAAGCTATTCCTTGGGTTGATAAATCTTGAAGTAATTTTTCTGTGCGATGCTTTGGCCCTAAAATACCAATGTAGCGTGCGGAAGATGGGAGCATCATCTTTAAAATTTCTAGATCGTCAAGATAATTATGGGTCATCACTACAGCTACAGTGCGATCGTCTATAAGAACTTGTTTATCTAAAATCTCTCGATTGCTAAGAATCACATCACAAGGCTGAGGAAATCGCGCTCTAGTTGCCTCATTAGCTCGACAATCGACTACAGCCACGTCCCAACCTAATGCTTGAGCAAACTCGGCTACGGGTACAGCGTCATAACCTGCACCAAATATAACTAATGGTGTAGGCGGTTGGATGACTTCGATGAAAACTTCTACATTACCTAAAGGTAACTGATAGTTGTTTACCCTTGACTTTTGATTAGCAAGGGCTGCTTGAGTATCTGCACTCAGAGATTTAATTAAATTTGGTTCTTGAATGTCAGTAATAATTTTACTGTTTGGATACAGCAGTAAGCGCGATCCAAGTTTGACATCTACCCCGCCTTCACAAGCAAAGACTGTAGCAATAGTACCCAAATGTTTTTGATGAAAGCACTCTTGTGTAAAAGCGATCGCATTGAGTGTACTTTCTGTCTCCAGCCGTTCGATGAGAACTTGCACTATCCCATTGCATCCCAAACCAAAGCCCCAAAGAATATCTTCAGAAGCAGTGCTATCGTAACTAACAACAATTGGTTTACCGTCCGACATTCGTTGTTTAGTATACTCAAATACGTCGTTCTCTAAGCAACCAGCGCTAATTGTGCCAATCATCCGACCTGTATCTGTCATCAACATTTTAGCACCCGGTCGGCGATAAGTTGAACCTTGAGTTTTAACTACAGTCGCAAGAAAAGTAATTTCACCACTTTTTTGACTTGACTCAAAGCCTTCTAAGATTGCTTGTAATTCGTTCATTAGACATTCTGGTTCCTTAATGATGAAATTTGGAACTTACGGAGTGCAAGTTGGAGTTGGGCTACTAGTTGAAGTTGCACGTTTATACTGTTTGCATAGGCGCTGCGGATCAGCTTGATATTTTCTTGCTTCTCTTTAATACTTCCAATGTGATATCCACCTAAGCCAATTACAGATACTTGTTCTCCGGTGCGTCCAAGGTTGCGATACAACATTTCGCCGCGTCGAGTTGGAGTGGCTGAATTTTGAGTTAACAGTTGAGTTTTTTGATCAACTGGTTCTGTTTGGGACAGAAGCGGCTGCAAAAATCCTTCCAAAACTGCAAGTCCTGCTGCTACTAATCCCAGGGTAAGCAGTTCTTAATAAACTGCATCTACTGATTTCCATAATTGTCTCCTACAAGTAACAACAGGAATGAGCCGAATCGTAGCACGGCTATGTGGCACAGAGAATCTAACTAAGGTGTGTTTTAAAACTTAATTGCGCCTTTAGTAGGTGTTGTTTAAAGCTGCTTTTTGATCGAATTCCATGCCCATTCACGTACTTGACACCACTTTGCGAGGCGCTAAAAAGCCCAGGACAATTGCTACCAAAAACAATGCTGGAATATCACCAAACAAGTGTCCATGTTCAACAGGGTCAATTACTGCATGTACCGCCATAATTAGCCCGTGGACTAAACTTGACCAAACGGTGAACCAGATTAAACTGAGGTAAGCTTCTGGTTGCCTTGAAGCCAACAGCAAAAAGATACCAAGCGTCGCATAAACACCAACGATCATCTGTTCGTATTCGTGCTGACCTGGTTGCCATAACCAGCCCGATTCCCAGACCTGAGTTAGCGGATAGATAAGTAAAAAAACTATTCCAAAAAGAACCAGAGCGATTCGTAAGTACCGATCGCGCCCATCCATTGCTTTAACCTCCGCTATTTTCTAGTGCAGTCTCTATTAACAAAACTGGATAATCTTCTGATTGTATTCCCACTAGTGATACTTCAGCTTTGGAGTGTTAAAAATTTTAATGCTCTTTGTAGTTTAAAACTGATTCAACTGTGAGTTGCAAGTCGATGCGTTATGAATGCAAGTCAATGCGTTATGAATGCAAGTCGATGCATTATGAATGCAAGTCAATGCGTTATGAATGCAAGTCAATTCATTATGAATGTAAGTTGATGCGTTATGAATGCAAGTCAATTCATTATTAAAACTTAATTAATTTTAAAAGTTTAGGCTACTGATAGTTTTTGAGTTGCAATGGGTACATTAAATATAATCCATACCACTTGTACATCTATGACTATCCAAGACACAACACGTCGTTTGCGCCCTCAAACCATTAGTCAAGATATTAGCTCATTCCACGGTTTGCAAACCGTCAGCACCTACAATACAACTCGTGCTGATGCTTCATCTGCAAAGTTACAAGAAGTTTATCAGGTGATGTTAATTTCTCAACAAACCGAAACTGAGAAACTAGCTTTATACCGTGCTGCTGCTGATGCTGCCCGATTAGCAGAATGGGAATTTCATAATGCTGTATTAGCCATGAAAGAAGTTGTGCGCGGGCAATATGGCTCAGATAGCGATCAAGCTCAAGCAGTGGGACTGAAGAAGAAATCAGATCGCAAGCGTCCTTCTCGTAAAAAGGTAGTTGCGATGGTGTAACCGCCTGATGGAGGGCAGGGGAGCAGGGGAGCAGGGGAGGCAGGGGGGCAGGGGGGCAGGGGGCAGAGGGAGATGAGGGAGATGAGGGAGATGAGGGAGAGAAGGGGGAATTATTGAATAAGTCTCTTCTTTGTCTCCCCTCTCTTTCTTGTCTCTTCTTCATGCCCAATGCCCAATGACTACAGCAATTTATCTAATGTGATTGGCAAATCACGAACCCGCTTGCCTGTGGCATGATAAACGGCGTTGGCGATCGCCGCCGCAGTGCCGGTAATGCCAATTTCACCAATCCCTTTAACACCAAGTGGATTGATATGTGGATCGTGTTCATCGACAAACAACACCTCAATATCGGGAACGTCTGCATTCACTGGTACGTGATACTCAGCTAAATCATGGTTAACAACCCGTCCAAAGTTCGGGTCTATTACCGTCTGTTCCATCAGTGCCATACCGATACCGTAGACAATCCCACCGATGAGTTGACTATTGGCTGTTTTAGCGTTGAGGATGCGGCCAACACCAAAGCTTCCCACCCAGCGCGTTACTCGCACTTCGCCAGAATCAGGGTTAACGCGGACTTCGGCAAACTGCGATCCAAATGAGTGCATTGAGAACTTCTTTTGTTCGTCTCCAGGCTTGGCATCTGCACGCGCTTCGATTGCTTTCATTCCATGTCGTGCCAAGATTGCTTGATATGTTTCGGTTGCGGAGGATTTATTTTTTAAGAAAAAGCTGCCATTTTCGGCAATCACATCTTCAGCTTTTGAACTATAAAGGGGAGATTGTTGATCGGCAAGTGCTAGTTGCAAAAGCTGACTACGAGCTTGATTTCCCGCTAAATATACAGCCGAACTTACACTAGCGGCGGTTTGTGAACCACCGGAAACGGGGGTTTTTGGCATCTCAGTATCGCCTAGCTCAAAGCGAACTTTCTCAACTTGTAGACCAAGCGCCTCAGCTGCAACTTGAGTCATGACAGTATAAGTTCCCGTACCAATATCTTGAGAACCGCTTTGCACAACTGCTGTGCCGTCCGCCATAATTTTAGCGATCGCTGATGCTGGAGAACGATTGGTAGGATAAGTAGCTGTAGCCATCCCCCAACCAATCAAATAATTGCCGTCTCGCATCGAACGGGGTTTAGGATTACGCTTTTGCCAGCCAAACTTTTCTGCTCCTGTCTTGTAGCACTGAATGAGTGACTTGCTCGACCAAGGCAGTCCTTTACTAGCATCGATATCAGCATGGTTACGTAAACGCAGTTCCACCGGATCGATATTGAGCGCATAAGCTAGTTCGTCCATTGCCGATTCTAAAGCGAAAGACCCAGAAGCTTCACCTGGCGCACGCATAAAGGTTGGTGTTCCTTGATCTAGCTGAACCAGACGATGGCTAGTTTCGATATGCGGACAAGCGTAAATCATCCGTGCAGTCTTAGCAACAGGTTCAATGAATTCATCAAAAGTTGAAGTCTGGGAAGTGCCTGTGTGTCGGAGTGCAGTTAATTTTCCTTCGCGGGTGGCACCTAAAGAAACCTGTTGAATTGTCTCTGGTCGAAAGCCAACAGGCCCATACATTTGTATCCGTCCCAAAACTAATTTTACTGGACGATTAACCTGTCGGGCTGCGATCGCGGCTAGTGGCACATGCGACCAAGCCGACCCTTTGCAACCAAAGCCACCGCCAACAAAGTAAGACATAACGCGGACTTTCTCTGGCTCAATCCCTAATACCCCCGCAACTTTTTGTTGATCCGAAAAGATTCCCTGAGTTGCGTCATACAGTAGTAGTTCATCGCCTTGCCAAACTGCTGTTGTGGCGTGAGGCTCCATCGGATTGTGATTTTCGATTGGTGTAGTATAAGTTTGCTCGACGCGCACAGCCGCATTCGCTAGTCCCTGATTGACATCGCCATGAGATGAATCGGGCGATTGCTCTCCAGGCATTTTACCTTTAGGTAAGTATGCCTTAGCCAGGTTATCCCGCATATTGATAGTGGGTTTTTCTTCGTCATAGCGGACTTGCACCAGCGATGCAGCGTACATAGCCCGTTCAAAGGTATCGGCAACAATAACACCAATGTGCTGACCGCTATAAAGCACAACGTTATCTTGCAGCACTTGCAGCTTGCGACCCCCGCCCTTTTCTCCATCAGCTTTGGGCGCGTTGAGGTGGGTAATTACCGCTAGCACACCCGGTACTTGTTCCGCCGCCTTCGTATCGATTTGGGCAATCTTACCCTTGGCGATCGTGCTTTGAATTGTGACTCCATAAGTCATTTTTGCTACCGGGAACTCTGCCGCATAGCGAGCGCCACCCGTGACTTTGAGATAGCCATCAACTCGATTGAGCGGCTTGCCAACAACTTTATTTTTATCCCCTGTATTCATGCCATCCCTCCTACTGTTGTCAGCGCCTTAACAATGGTGCGTCTAGTCAGTTCAACCTTAAATGCGTTGTATTTTTGAGGTTTAGCTCCAGCAACGGCGGCATTTGCTGCTGCTTGAAATGCTGCCTGGTTTGCTGGCTTATTCACAAGCGCTTTTTCCGCATCGTAAGCACGCCAAGGCTTTGTACCTACGCCACCTAAAGCAATGCGTGCCGAGCGAATGATCCCATCTTGAATATCTAATGCCGCCGCCACCGATGTCATTGCAAAGGCATAAGAGGCGCGATCGCGGACTTTTAAATAGTGCGATCGCTTCGCAAAGTTTGAAGCAGGTAAATCAACGGCAACAATTAACTCTCCATGTTGGAGAACTGTTTCTCGTTCGGGTGTCTCACCTGGTACAAGATGAAAATCTACCAGTGGAATACTGCGCTCTCCATTAGGAGAGCGTGTTTGCACAACTGCATCAAGTGCTACCATTGCCACCGCCATATCAGAAGGATTAGTGGCAATACAGCGATCGCTACCGCCAAAAATTGCATGAATCCGGTTGTAACCTTCAATGGCCGCACAACCGGAACCGGGAACGCGCTTGTTACATGGCATTGAGGTGTCGCGGAAGTAGTAGCAACGGGTACGTTGTAGTAAATTTCCCCCCACTGTTGCCATGTTTCGCAGTTGCGGTGATGCTCCAGACAATAACGCTTCTGACAGCACAGGGTAACGTTGTTGAACTATGGCATCATAAGCAACATCGCTATTGCGTGCCATTGCTCCAATCCGCAGATTGTTACCTTGCATTTCTATCTTGCTTAGTGGGAGTGGGTTAATGTCAACCAACTCAGTTGGCGTTTGCACATTCAACTTCATTAAATCGATGAGGCTGGTACCACCTGCAAGATACGAAGCTCCGGCATCTGGAGCCACCAAAGCCACGGCATTTTCAGCAAGTCCGGCTTTTTTATAGTTAAACGGCTGCATCTTTTTTTCCTTCTAAGACATCACGAATAGCAGCCACGATATTTGGATAAGCACCGCAACGGCAGATATTGCCGCTCATCAATTCCCGAATGTCGGCATCTGATTTAGCGTGTCCTTCCTTGACTAAACCCACTGCCGAACAAATTTGTCCCGGTGTGCAGTAGCCGCACTGAAATGCATCGCGGGCAACAAACGCAGCTTGCATCGGGTGCAAATTATTTCCTTGCTCCAATCCTTCAATAGTTGTGATAGCAGCATCTGTGTGCATAATGGCAAAAGTCAGGCATGAGTTAACACGCCGCCCATCAACCAGCACCGTACAAGCACCGCATTGACCGTGGTCGCAACCTTTTTTACTACCAGTTAGCCCAATGTATTCCCGTAGTGCATCAAGTAAAGTAACACGTGGTTCAATCTGCAAACTATGTGCTGTTCCGTTCACTTTCAGCGTCACCTTCATAGTTTTAGGTATCGAACTTTTCAGCATTGGAGTAGTTTTTTTGATCGGAGTTTGTGCTCCACTTTTTCCCACAAAATTACTGGTCGTAGCCGCTACTGTGCTGACGAACATTAATTGACCTAGCCTGCGGCGTTTTAGCCTAAACTTCATGTTTTTACTCCATTCTGTTTTTGTTGGTAATAATTAATATTGAGTAATTTTCATAGCTTAAATTCTTTGTAAAAACAACTTTTTCTTACAAGCAAACGTTTTCCTCAAAATGACATTGTTAACAGAATACAATCTCGTCTTGTTCTCGTCTCTCTACCAGAAGATTTATGCCATAAGTATCATCAATTATCATCCTGTTCTGGAATTAACAATGTTTTCATTCGATAAATGAACTCTTCCCGATCTCAAGCTATGTCTTTGTACTTTCCCTCGACTGAGAATTCTGTGGACAAAAGGGAGCAAGTTGTTGAAAGTCAGCGTCAATAATAGATAATTCAACTAAAGTTTTAGGTGTAACTAGATGCACAATGGTTTTAGGAGTAAGCTGCCACTACTGCTAACATTCTGCTTATTTACGAGCTTTTTACCTGCTTCTGGTTCAGTTCTATGTCCAGCCGTTGCCTCTGACGAATACTATAAAGTAGCCAGAAATGATGCTAGAGATGGACGCACAGGAAGCAATGGGCGATCGGGTAGAAGCGGTGAAAACCAAAATATTTTTGTTAATGGTTCAACCGTTAATCTTGACTTATCGGGTAAAGATGGTGAAGACGGGGAAGATGGCGAACATGGCGATCGACCTGACTGTGGTTATCAACGCGATCGCGTCAGCCATGATATAAATGCACCAAATGGTGGCAATGGCGGTAACGGTGGTAAGGGAGGAGATGGAGGAAATGGTGGTTCCATCACAGTCTATTACAGCAATTTGGCAGACTTACGAAACATTTCTATCCGCGCAACTGGCGGGGAAGGCGGACGCGGCGGTAGAGGTGGAAACGGTACAGAAGGTTGTCACTGTCACAGGCGAAGTTGGGAAGTGAAAACTTGTACAGGAACGCCTGGTAGCTCTGATTACAAGTGTACTGATAAGACTTATCGATGTAGCGACGGTAACGATGGGCGAGATGGCAGCGATGGTAGCGATGGTAGCCAAGGACGCTTAGGAACTTTAAGTATTGTGAATGGCAAGGAAGCTTTGGCCGCTGATACTCCAACAGTGCAGCTAGCAATTTCGGAACTGACAAATAAACCAGTAAACCTCTCAAAGAACAAGTGGAATCAACGCATTGGGGCAACTTCTCTACTTGCGCCTGGTTCTGCGATCGCAGATGATTATCGAGAGTTTGAACAGCGTCTAGAAGAAACTTTTCAAATAGTTTGGCAAGAAAGACAACCCATAACCAGCTTTGGCAATCAAGCTGTCACACTTAATTTAACTGACAACAAACAAGTAGAAGTAACTTTTGCCGAGGACTTATGGGTTGATGGTAACACCAAAAATGAAGCTAACTTAACAACATTTACCGTTAACCATGCCATTCCCCAAAAAGATGTCACCCGGTTAGCTGTAGCAGAGTTTGCTGAAGCAGGACAAAACCTCAACTTAAAAATAGTTGATTTGGCAGCAAAATCTGATGCGATTAATACTCAGTTTCGCATCAAATTCTTAGCAAAGGATAACTTGTACGGTTCTTCTAGCTACAAAACTGAATATGAAGGAGATATTCCCAACGAACTTGTGACTCGTGACTACAATCGTTTTACTCTAGCTTTGGGCAAGCTCAAAATTCCTGACGAAGCTTTACGCCCTGGTGTCAATGTTGATATTGAAGTCGTAGCAACTCGTTCTTTGGGAATACGTTCGGCCAAGCAAACTATTAGCTGGCAGGGTGCAATCCGCAAGCCTAGATAAAATTTAAGAAGATTTTTTCCCATCTGAAACTATTTGTGACAGAATATAGGCTGCGAAATCTAGTAACTGATCCAGCAAAAAGCCAATGATCCCAATATAGAGAATCACCTGGATTATATAATCAGCATTCCCAGCTTTATAAGCTTCCCAGAGGGTAAAACCAAGTCCTTTTGGGCCTGCTAACATTTCTATAGAAATAACTAGAAACCAGGCTACCCAAATACTAACTTTCAAGGCATGAAATATATGGAATATAGCTACTCGAAAGTTATTATTCTGTCTCTGAAAATGTCGCATACCGATTGCTGTATTAATAATCATCGTCCAGAGAGTTCCGATAAAAACTACTGAAGTAGCAGCCGATTCGCTCTCTTGAAACACTATTAAGGCAATAGGTAGCAAAGCTATAGGAGGGATACTATGTGGTATCTGAAATATCAGCCGAAATAGCTGATAAATCATGCTATTTATCCCTACTAAATATCCGATAAAACTACCCAAGACGGCAGCTGGAATATAACCCACAAATAACCGTTGTAGGCTAGCTAAAATGTCTAAAAACATATATTATCTCTGCCTCAGTTCTCATGGAAAACATTTAGAAAACACTGCGGCAACAACACCAAATAGTAGAGAGAAAAATGTGCTAAATTACACGTTACATTTGAAAAGTACAAGATTTTTATATCTTCTCGCCTCTGACGATTAATCAAAATCACTTAAGTATTATTACGATGTGCGAGTAGTAATACAAAGAAGAGCTAAAACTTGACTTTAGTAAACTTTATCAGAAAAATAAATCCTGATTAGTAAATTAAATACAATTTCCAGATTTAACTTCCTTGATGATTGTAGTACAAATTCTTTGTGAAGCTTTACCAAATCTATCTTGGTGAGACTTCATGTTTTGCCCTTTATCGTTGGGATAAATCTTAGATGTAATCGGTCAAAAGACGAGTATATAAAACTTTTAATATTAAATAAGTAGCAAAATTTGTTATTAGCAATACAGAATTCTTAGAAAAGATTTTACAGTAATCTGATAAATCTCTGTGCATTTTCTTCTTCAAAAATTAGAAAAGCAGGGATAAACCAAGTACATAAATAAATTAGGACTATTACACAACAGCTTAAAGGGGTTAATCCTAAATATTAGAGCCTATTTATAAAGTAAATAAAAAGTTAGGGTGTGTTACGCCTAGCCATTAGGTAACACTGTAATAACATCCATCTTTGGGATACTCTTTCTTTAGATTAAGTATTAACTCTCTAGAGATAGAGCCAGTTGCCCGATCTCAGAGGTTATTCTGATGATTACCAACAGTTGGGTAGCAAATAAAACTCAATATTTATCAGCAACATATATCTTTCAACTCATTAAAACCTCTTGTTTTTACAAAGTTTTAGTTTCTCAATATCGTATTCAGGAGTGAAATCAACAGCTATGTCTATTCCAAACGAAGGCGAAATCAAAAACAGTGAAGTCAAGCAAGAATCCTACACTGATACTAATGGTAATACTCACACCCATCTGACACGAAGCAGTGAAACGGTTAACAAAAGCACAGCTAATCCCAATTCTTACCAAAACGGTTATGTAGAAGGTCAAAATAATGAGCGTAGATACCAGCAAGCTGATTTAGCCGAGCGTGACGAGAAGAATGCTAGTGGTGGTTTGTTGTTGGGTATTATCGTTACTTCTCTGCTTGGTTTGATTATAGGTGGGGTCTGGTACTTCAACCAGAGTAATAAGGCAGCAGTTGACAATACTGTACCGGTTTTGGTTCCTGTACCAAGTAGTAGCAGCAGTCCAACCCCTAGCGCCTCTGCATCTCCTCAACCACAAACGACGATAATCGAAAGAACTAGGGAAGTACCAGTACCAGTACCCGTACCTGTACCACAACCGCAGGTTATAACGCCTGCACCTCGTCAACCAGATATTAATATTACTCTTCCACCCCAGCAGCCTGCGGCAGAAAAAGCGCCTTCTGTAACCCAGCCAACTCCTAAAGCGACACAAAGTCCAACGAGTAATACTTCTACTTCGCAAAATGAGGGCGGTACTTCTAGTACTACTGTCACCCCAAGTACGAAAAATGATGCCTCTAAAACTACTCCACCTCAAGGAGCAGACAAGTCAAATAATACATCTAATAGTGGTTCTTCTACCACAGGTGATACTACTACAAGCGGTTCTGGTCAATAACAGCTTTTGAACTTCGATCCCACTTGATAATACTCGCATTCATGCCAACGTATAATTAAGTGGGGCAATTTTAAGAAATATTTGTGAATTGTCGCAACAAATTAATAGTATTTAGGACTTACGCACCAAGAAATGTAGGGGCAATTCATGAATTGCCCCTACGGTAAATCAAGGCTTTCACAGCCTTTTTGCGTAAATCCTGTTTGGATTAAAAATAGGGGTTTTTGACCCTACTGAGAAAGTTATTTCTTCTTCCTTTATTCTTGTAGACGAGCAATTACACAGTGCATAACTTTAATTTCATTAACAATTCGATCCAGTTCTGTGGATAAGGGAGTTTGTTCTCGAACGGCTTGTAATGTAGAAGTTAAAGTTTGGGAATTTCTGGCAATCTCTGATAATCGAGCGGTATGTAGCTGCTCAATTTGGTTGTGAATTACTTCAAGATAGCTATCTAACGCTGGTAACGGTTGGGGTGGCTGTCTTTGCCCAAGGGCATCTGCTAAGTTTTCCAAAACTTGAATAATGATATCAGTAAGTAGCTTGATTTCAGTAAATTGGTACTCGCCGCTAAATTCCCGCTTATGTTCTGCCAGAGTTGTAACCGAACTGAAAAAGCCACGAATGTATGTTATCAGCGTCATTACAGGTTCGATTTCTCCCTGAATGTGACGCGGTTCGCTGAATAATCGTTGAGCCGCAGCGTTAGCGTTGACGTTTTCTAGTGCCGCTTGATGGCGTAGCATATTCATCGAATCAGCAGACGCATCTTGTTCTGGATGCAGATAATTAGCAATAACCTGTTGAAAGTAGGCAAGATTAGCTCTAATTGTCTTTTCCAGTTGTGCGGGAAGTTGTTGTCGTTCCCAACTGGGAAAAAGCAAATAGCTGCCAAGCAATGCTAAGACTCCGCCAATTAAGCTATCGACAATCCGCAATACGCCAACTTCCCAGCCACCTGCCCTAATAAGATTGAGTAGTAAGATGATGGCAGGAGTTAACAAAATAATAAATATGCTGTAACTTAACGATCGCACCGCCATCGCAACAAACACCAGAAACAAAAAACAAACCGCAATTGCTAATGTATTCTTAAGCAGTAAAACCAAAGTAATACCAATAATCCCACCCAAAATAGTCCCAACTACTCTTTGTACTGTCGTCTCAGACGTTCCCCCAAAGTTTGGTTTGAGTGCAACTAAAGCCGTTAGCGTTATCCAGTAACCTCTAGGTAGTGGCAATACTGAGGCAAGTAATTCCGCGAAGGTTACGATCAGCGCGAGGCGCAACGCATGACGAAAGAGGACTGACTCAAAAGTGAAGTTCTGCCGCAGTGTATCAATAATTGCAGTCGGCTCTGACTGGGCTGGGGGAGAAATATCTCGCTGGGTAATACTGCCCTGTTTTCCCTGGATTAAATCTGTTACAACATCAGCATCAGTATGAATTTGCTGTGCTAACTTTGTCAGGCTGGCTGTAATCTTCCTAATGTTGACTACATCGGGATATTCATCTATCTGAAGATTTATCGTTTGATTGAAGACTTGAGCGCGGAGAACTTCCCACTGGTACTCTAGTGCTTCAACTGTCCGATCTAGATCCCCTAAGTGAACTGAGTTTTTTCCTTTATATATCGCTTCTGACAACATTTGCAAAGCTATTGCCAATTGTTCTATCACTTGCTGAATTTCTTCCTGCAATCGATAAAATAGTTGATGTTCGGATGCGATCGCTAACAGTTCGCTCAGTGCAACAACAGAATTGACAATTTGATTGACATCCTCAATTAATACAAGTAACTGATTTCCCCGCAGGGTAGCTCCTCTTTGCCTAGTCCAAATAGTTGTCCAGACACTACGAGCAGATGTCAAATCCTGGATGACGGTATCTTGAGCTTGTAAAAATTGCCGTGTCCACTCCTGACGCTCATTTGGGTTTACTCCTCTCTGGCTTGCCAAGTTTACAAATTGGCTCAACGAGAGATAACAGTTAGCAACTATCTGCATTGCCGGCACATCAGGACGCACCGCCCATAACCCTAATAACAAAAAACTTGTCCACGCACCACCAGCTAGACATAACGCACAGTGCAGGATAAGAGTAGACAAATTAGAAAATGAAGCAAATTTAGCAAGGGAGATGACAAACATGATCGATGTAATCAAGCTGACAGATGCAGCCACGTTGCCATAGAGACTTGCTAGACCTGAGATAAATATTACTAAGAAAGTTGTTGGGATGGCTAACCAGAGATGATTACTAACCAAACTGGCGATTAGGAACATCAAAGTTACCCCAATCGTAGCTGCTATCATAGCAGTGGCTCTCTGGCGATAGGCTCCGTCAACATTTACCATTCCAACAAACCAAGCAGCCATTGTAGCGATCGCACTTTCAGCCGCATGATTAGTAATAATGCCAATTCCAATGGGGACACCCAAGATGAAAAGGCTACGCAATCCTGATAAAATGGCGGGCTTACCCGGCTTGAGTTGAAACTGCTGCAACAACCAACTGAGAGGACGTTTATCTGTAGATTGCATTATTTAAGCTGGCGACTATAAACAAAGCAGATCGCCTCTTACAGCATTTTAAACAAAATCATATCCATATTAACTTTCCCGTTTAGTCGTGTATCAATACAGAGAAACAAGGGGTAAAATCCCCTTGTTTGAAACCTGCCAAGACAAGTAAAGTCTCGTATAGACGCGGTTTCTAACCGCCTATTTCACGTTAACTTAGAGGATGCCCCAGAAATGGAGTAAGCCTTGACCAGAAAAAGCTTCAATCAAAATTGCAGATAGAAAACCAATCATTGCAAGCCGACCGTTCCAATTTTCACTCTGAGGAGTGAAGCCAAAACGCACTGCATTAGGATCTTCTGAAACAATAGGCGTAGTAGGATTCTTAAAACCTGTCATCAGTAAAACTCCAAAGTTCAAATTTTGTAGCAGTTGTAACTGTCTGTAAAGTAATGTAACAGATGTTTAAAAAAATGCAACATTGAGTGAATAAAGAAAAGCTGAAAATAATACGATCCTAAAGACGCGATTTATCGCGTCTCTTACCTTAATTGAACAGTATTACCCTAAATTGCTTCGCAGCTTGGCGATGTCACGATGCGGGGGAATACCAAATAGTTTTTTATATTCCCGGCTGAAATAAGATGCGTCATCGTAACCGACGCGAAAGCTGGCGATCGCCACGTCCATATTTTCGCCGAGCATCAGACGGCGTGCTTCCTGAAGCCGTATTTGTTTCTGGAACTGCAAGGGACTCATTGCCGTAACAGACTTGAAATGAGAGTGAAAGCTTGACACGCTCATGCCGAGTTCGCGGGCTGTATCTTCGATTTTCAACGGCAGATCGATGTTCTCGCGGATTTGCTTGACCACCCTGGAGATGCGCTGCGCGTCGCCTTCGGTAGTGATAAGCTGACCCAGGCGTGCGCTCTGTTTTCCCTTTAAAAGCCGATAGATGATCTCGCGGATGATGAGCGGCGCGAGAAACTTCATTTCGTCCGGCGTGTCAAATAGTTTCACCAATTTGACGACTGCATCGAGTAAATCGGCATCAACCGGGCTAACATCCATCGCCTTGACTCCGGCATCGCTTTTTTTTGTTTCGATGCCGGATTCAATCATCACCGCAGCAACAAGTGCCGGATCGAGGTCTATCCGAAGATTTAAATAGGGTTTTTCCTGGGACGCTTCGACGACATTACTCATAATCGGCAAATCAAGCGTCGAGATTAAGTAATGACCGGAATCATAGTGAAATAATTCATCGTTCAAAAGCACATCCTTGCTGCCCTGCGCGATGACGCAGAAGGCGGGCTTTAATACGGATATCTGGCTCTCGGTCGGTTTCGACGATTGATATATGAAAATGCCCGGAAACACTTCCAAAAGGCTGTTTTCGAGAGCGAGACGAATCATTCTTTCGATCAAATCTTCCCGATTGATCTGCATCTTTCGCTTTTCAAATTCTGCTTCTTTTTGGTTCATAAATTCATCTTAAATGCTTTGTTTCTCTTCAGCACGTGACGCGGCGGATTTTAGAGAATTGTCCGGTTTTTTTCGATTAACGTCCTTACACTATCCGTTTTCACGCCCATATAATTGAACTCATACAGCAAACGTTAGAACGTTGCTGATAAAAAGCAGATTAATATTTGGAGAAATTTAAGATTAATAGAGCAATAATTTCAATCTGTAAATCTGATAATTAAAAGAAGAAAAATTATATGAAACATATATTAATTTTAGGGATGATGACTCTTATGATAACCGGGCAGTCTTACACACAAGCAGAACAAAAAGAACAATCAAAAGCAACAAAAGAAATGGAACAAATAACACCAAAGGGATATACAACTTTTAAAGTAAGCGACAACGTTACGATGTATAAGGTTACTTTTAAAAACCAATACAAAATGGATGTTGCGGGACATCTATTTATTCCCAATAATTTAGATCGGAGTAAAAAACATTCGGCGATCGTTGTTGGGCATCCTATGGGAGCAGTAAAAGAACAAAGTGCTAACGTGTATGCTGCAAATATGGCTGAACGAGGGTTTGTGACTTTATCTCTTGACTTGTCTTTCTGGGGTGAAAGTGAGGGCGAACCACGCAACGCTGTTGCGCCTGATATTTATTCTGAAGATTTCAGTGCAGCAGTTGATTTTCTTGGGACGCGTCCATTTGTTGACAGAAACCGAATCGGAATAATTGGAATTTGTGGTAGCGGAAGCTTTGTGATCAGTGCCGCTAAGATTGATCCGCGAATGAAAGCGATCGCAACTGTCAGCATGTATGACATGGGAGCAGCGAGCCGCAATGCGCTTAATCTTTCGCAAACCCTAGAGCAGAGAAAGAAAATCCAAGAGGAGGCTGCAAAGCAACGTTATGTAGAGTTTACCGATGGTGAAACCAAATACACGGGTGGGACTGTACATAGGTTAGATGAAAACACACACCCTATCCAGCGTGAGTTTTATGATTTCTACCGTACACCGAGAGGTGAATACACGCCTAAAGGAGGATCGCCGGAACTCACAACGCACCCGACGCTAAGTAGTAACGTTAAGTTTATGAATTTTTATCCGTTTAATGATATAGAAACGATTTCCCCTCGTCCTATGCTTTTCATCACAGGTGATAAGGCTCACTCAAAAGAGTTTAGTGAGGATGCTTACAAACGTGCAGCCGAACCCAAAGAATTGTATATCATTCCGAAAGCAGGACACGTTGATTTATATGACAGAGTTGAGTTAATTCCCTTTGATAAACTCACGTCATTTTTTACCGAGCATTTAAAGTAACGTGAGTTTGGGATAAGAACCGAATAATTATTCAAGAAACCGTCGTTGTATCTCAAACGACGGTTTCTTTTCAAGTAATTTCAACACTCATATAATTCCTTAAATAAACCGCAAAACCGTAGGTTCACTCATTGTATATAACTTGAGTTGATTCAGTCTGGCGATCGCAGTAATAGTGAGTTAAACTGCGTTTGATTAGGGAAAATTGCATCAGATTATACTTAAGTAGTACTTGAAATTCTATGCCAGTAGCCATTCACGCCACAGAAAAAGCACTATTCAAGGTTTTTAGTAACGACTTTGCCTTTTCCATACCGGCTTATCAGCGTCCTTATGCATGGACAAAAGACCAAGCAAGTGAGTTGTTAAATGATTTATTGTCTTTTTTAGGGGATGATTCAGAAGCTATAGCCGATACTAACTCTTATTTTTTGGGGAGTATAGTTTTGATTAAAGGTGAAGATGATCCTAAAGCCGATGTAGTTGATGGACCAGCAATTCTCATTTTGAAATAAATAGAGTATTAACCCCATTTTGAAAATCAAAATGTAGTACAAAATAACTATTTTTTTAGAGAAAGGAGAT
>NZ_JBALBW010000085.1:0-180653 GCF_036919895.1 Nostoc sp. | reverse complement strand
TGATAATTATTTGTCAAAAAATTATGCTTCGACACAAGTTCTCTATTTAAATAAAGAATTTTCTCTGATTTTTTTTCAAAATGAGAATTGCTGGGACAAAGTTTCAGATTTTGCATTGCCGAAAGTGACGAAAGAGGGCTAACAGCAGTAGCAATTTATTTCCCATCAGGGGAATAGTGTCAAGTACTCATGTAAATATTTTCGTTATGAGAATTGCTGTATAGTTTGAGGTATGCCAGATTATACTCTTAAGAGTTGCTCTATGATTGGTCTACCTGGTATTACCATCCAAAACAAGATATACGAAAGTTCTAATTCTTTAGTGTATCGAGGCATCAGAGACGATGGAGTAGCGATCGCCGCAAAAATCCTCAAACAAGATTATCCCTCTCCTCAAGAACTGACTCGCTACAGGCAAGAATATAAAATTACTCGTTGCCTCAACTTGGAAGGAGTTATCAAGGCATACAGCCAGCAGGACTATCAACGCACTCTGGTGATTATCTTAGAAGATTTTGGGGGAGAGTCCTTAGAGCAATGGATGCACAAGCGCCCAGATATCTTTTGCCCCATGCCGTTATCCACTTTTCTAAATCTGGCGATCGCCCTCACAGACATTCTGGGTAGAATCCATGCAGCAAATGTCATTCATAAAGATATCAATCCTGGAAACATAGTCCTCAATCTGGATACAGGCGTTGTCAAAATTATTGATTTTGGGATTGCCACCCAATTTAACCGCACGAATCCGACTTTCAAAAGTCCTCATGTTTTAGAAGGGACACTTGCATATCTATCTCCAGAGCAAACCGGGCGGATGAACCGTTTACTCGATTACCGCACCGATTTTTACTCCCTTGGTATGACGTTCTACGAACTGCTAACTAGACATCTGCCGTTTCCCACAGTGGATATGCTTGAGCTAGTCCATTGTCATATTGCTAAAGCGCCTGTTCCGCCTCATGAAATAAATACAACGATTCCTAAGCCAGTTTCAGATATCATTCTCAAACTGATGGCGAAAAATGCAGAAGAACGCTATCAGAGTGCCTGGGGAATCAAAGCGGATTTAGAAATCTGTGCTGAACAATTAGCAGAAATCGGTCAAATCTCTAGCATTAAACTGGCGCTTCAAGACGCTTCGAGTCAGTTTCAAATTCCCCAAAAGCTGTATGGGCGGGACAAAGAAGTTGCAATGTTACTGGCGGCGTTTGTTCGCATAGCGTGTCCAGAGTCAAATTGCGTCGCGGCTTTACCAAACAATTCAGAAACGACTTCACAAAGGGAACAAGCGAGCAATCCAAAATTCCAAGTCGAAATGATGTTGGTATCTGGCTATGCTGGCATTGGTAAATCTGCGTTAGTACAAGAAATCTATAAACCAATTACCCAAAAGCGCGGCTATTTTATCTCTGGGAAGTTCGACCAATTTCAGCGCAATATTCCCTACAGCGCGATCGCAGATGCCCTGCAAAAATTGGTACAGCAATTGCTCAGTGAACCAGACGAACAAGTGCAAGAGTGGCGATCGCAACTTCTAACGGCTTTGGGAACCAACGGACGAATCATCATTGATATCATCCCGGAGATTGAATTAATTATCGGCAAGCAGCCACCCATACCGGATGTTGGAGCAAGTGAAGCTCAAAATCGCTTTCATCGGATCTTTGGGCAGTTTGTGCGGGTGTTTTGTTCAGAGTCACATCCCCTTGCGATCTTTTTAGATGATTTGCAGTGGATAGACTCAGCAACACTGAAGTTAATCGAGTTGATGCTGCTGGATGAGCAAACCCAATCACTATTTTTAATTGGAGCCTATCGAGATAATGAAGTAAATCCAACGCATCCATTAGCATTAATGCTAGAGAGACTGCGAAAACAAGGGGCAGTGCTTCAGGAGATTGTCTTGGCACCTTTAACGCTTGAGCCGTTGAGTCAGTTGATTGCCGAGACCCTACATCAAAATGCAGATACCGTTCGTCCCTTAGCTGAGTTGGTGTTGCGTAAAACCGAAGGCAATCCCTTTTTTGTTAATGAATTTTTGAGAATGCTATATAGCGAAAATTTATTGACCTTTGATGCTGAACATCTAAGTTGGGAGTGGAACATTGCTCAGATTCAATTCCAAAACATCACCGATAATGTTGTGGAGTTGATGCTTCGCAAGTTAAAGAAACTACCAGAAGTCACACAGCAAATTCTCCGGTTAGCCGCTTGTGTTGGGGCTGAGTTTAATTTAAATACGTTATCGATTGTTTGTCAGCAATCATCTAAATCAGTTTTCCAGCATTTACTATTAGCAATCCAAGGTGGATTAATTCAACCTCTATCTGAATTAGACGAAGAGTTGTTAATTCAAGAATATAAGTTTTTGCACGATCGCGTGCAGCAAGCAGCATATATCTTAATAGATGAGTCGCAAAAACAAGTTGTTCATTTACAAATCGGTCGTAATCTCCTCGGAAAAACCTTGCCGGAGCGACTATCAGACAGGCTGTTTGAAATTGTTGATCATCTTAATCATGGGATTGAGCTTGTCACAGATCAACCCGAACGCAATGAAATTGCGAGATTAAATTTAATTGCAGGGCAGAAAGCAAAAGCTGCGATCGCCTATAGTATGGCTCAAAAATATTTAGCCACAGCAAGAGTTTGGCTGGCAGCATCTAGTTGGCAAACAAACTATGATCTGACCTTAGAGTTATATTTAGAAACAACAGAATTAGCGTATTTGTGTGGCGATTTTGAACAGGTAGAATCCTGGGTAGCGATCGTTGTGCAAGAAGCTAAAAATATTCTGGACATCGTAAAAGTTTACGATGTCAAAATTCAAACCTACATCGCCCAGAACCAACTATTAGAAGCAATCAACACTGGATTGCAAGTGTTGCAGCAACTAGGGATCAGTTTTTACGAAACACCCAGTCAGTTAGATATTCAGCTTGAACTAGACGCGATCGCATCACTCATTGGCCAGAAGCCAATCGAGGACTTGCTCCATTTGCCGGAAATGACTGAGCCAGACAAGTTAGCAGCAATGCGAATCCTATCTAGAATTACGATTGCGGCCTGGATTGCCGCTCCTGATTTAATGACCTTACTGGTATTTAAACAAGTCACCTTGTCATTCGAGCATGGAAATTCGTTTGCATCTTCCTTTGCTTATGCCAACTTTGGATTAGTTCTGTGTGGAAAGATCGAAGACATCGAGACTGGCTACGAGTTTGGACAGTTAGCTTTAAGGCAGTTGTCACAATCTAAGTCCCATTTACTAAGAGCTAGAACATCGCTCATTGTGAATACCTTCATCATTCATTGGAAAGATCATGTAAGAGACACATTACAACCATTAGTAGAAGCCTATCAAAGTGGGCTAGAAACCGGAGATTTAGAGTTTGCTGCCTATAGCGCTCACTCTTATTGCTTTAACTCCTATGTTGTCGGAAACGAACTCGTGGAGGTTGAACACGAGATGAGGGAATACAATGAAGCAATTCGTCAAATCAAACAGGAAACAGCACTAACCTGGAATCAAATATTTCATCAGGCGATCACAAATTTGATGGGATACTCGGTCAATCCAACCCATTTAGTTGGCAAATTCTACAATGAAGAGAATGGATTGCCACAACACGAAGCAGCAAATGATGGAACTGCAATCTTTAATGTCTATTTCAATAAACTTTTCCTGTGCTACCTATTTTCTGAATATGCTCAGGCAGTTGAAAACTCAACCATAGCAGAACGTTATTTAATCCGAATAATAGGCACACCTATTGCGCCTTTTTACTACCTATATGATGCTTTGACAAGACTCGCTACATACCCTGAAAGCAGCGCTCAAGCGCAAGAGGAAATCCTCAAAAAAATTGCGGTTAGCCAAGAGAAAATAAAGCAATGGGCACATTACGCGCCCATGAATCATTTGCATAAATATTATTTAGTGCAAGCAGAGACAGCACGAGTTTTGGGTCAGTTGCTTGAGGCAGAAGAATTCTATGAGCAAGCCATTCAATGGGCTAAAGACAACGAGTATTTGCAAGAAGAAGCATTAGCTTATGAATTAGCTGCTAAACATTATCTGGCAAGAGGTAGAGAAAAAATCGCCCAAACTTACATGAAGGAAGCACATTACTGCTACGATCGCTGGGGAGCAACGGCAAAGCTCAAAGATTTAGAAACTCGCTATCCGCAGCTATTTCCTCAGTCGTCGGGCATGGCTTTTGCGCCAATCGCCAAAACTTCTAAAAACACCTCTAATACCTCACCCATAGCTTTCGATTTAGCGGCAGTAATGAAAGCAGCACAGGCGATTTCTAGTGAAATTGAACTGGATAAGTTACTCAGTTACTTGATGAAGATATTAATCGAAAATGCTGGCGCACAAACCGGATTTCTGATTTTGGAAAACTCAGGAGAATGGGTAATTGAGGCTTCTGGTGAACTCAATGATGATGATGATGGTGAAAGTGTCCATACCACGCAAGTACTGCAATCTATTTCAACGAAAAATCACCTTCCTGAATCAATTATTAATTATGTGATTCGGACTCATGAATCTGTCATTTTAAATGATGCGACTCATGAAGGTAATTTTATCAATGAGCCATATATTCAAGACCATAAGTCTCAATCCATTTTGTGTTTACCGATGCTGAATCAAGGTAAGCTTATCGGTGTGTTGTATTTAGAAAATCAATTAGCGGCTGGGGCGTTTACACCAGAGCGAGTCTCCGTTCGCGCAAGCGTGCCGGAGGCATTAGGAGACGCTACGCGATCGCAAGTTCTGCATCTGTTATCAACCCAGGCAGCGATCGCGATCGAAAATGCAAAACTCTATTCAAAGCTACGCACCAGCGAAAGTCAGATGACTCAATTTCTAGAAGCGGTTCCGGTGGGAATTGGAATAGTGGATGCGACTGGTCGCCCTTACTACGCTAATCAACGGGGAATTGAGTTAATGGGCAAAGGGATTGACCCCGCCGTGCCACCGGATCAAATTGCAGAGGTTTATCAATTTTATCAGGCGGGAACAGATCAAATCTACCCTACTGAGAAAATGCCAATTATCCGAGCGTTAAACGGTGAACGCACCACTATTGATGACGTAGAAATTCGCCAAAATAACGCCACCATTCCAATTGAGGTATGGGGGACTCCAGTCTTTGACGAACAGGGCAAAGTGGCTTATGCGATCGGAGCCTTTGAAGATATCACAGAGCGCAAACAAGCAGAACACCTCTTAGCCAATTACAACCGCACTCTAGAGCAACAAGTCGCTCAAAGGACTGCGGATTTACAAAAAAGCGAAGCGGCACTGCGCGATGTCTACGACAAGCTTCGCTTACGCGAACAAGAATTACGACTAATCACCGATGCTCTACCAGTTCTTATCAGCTACGTGGATGCAAATCAGCGCTATCGGTTTGTTAACCATACCCATGAGGTTTGGTTTAACCTTAGTCGAGATGAGATTTTGGGCAAGTATGTTCATGAACTTCTGGGTGAGACGGTTTATCAACGGGTTGAGCCGTTTATCAATCAAGTGTTTGAAGGGCAAACTGTAACTCTGGAAGCAGAAATTCCCTTTTCGCTTGGTAAAAGGTGCATCAGTGCTACCTTAATCCCCGATTGCGATCGCCCAAGGGACAGCGCCAAAAGCGATCGCGATGCTCAAATCAGAGGCTTCTACTGTCTCATTACCGACATTAGCGAACAGCGAAACGCTGCACTGCGTGAACGCAAACGAGCCGAACACGCCTCCATTCTGGAAGAACGCAACCGCATGGCGCGAGAAATTCACGACACCCTAGCACAAACCTTAACTGGTATTCTGCTGAATGTTGGAGCAGCAACACAAGTGCTAACGGATGATTTAGAAGCGACACAGGCACACCTTGAAATGGTGGAGGATTTGGCACGAACTGGGCTTGCCGAGGCGCGTCGATCAGTGGCAGCACTCCGTCCCCAGCTATTAGAAGATGGCAGCTTGCATAGCGCCCTTTGTCATCTGGTGACTCAGATGAGAGCCTCTGCCGATACATCTGTGATCTACGAAATTAAAGGTACAGCCTATCCAATGCCTGCCGAGATTGAGAATAACTTACTACGGATTGGACAGGAAGCATTAACCAATGCCATAAAATACGCTGCTGCTTGCGAAATTCGTGTGGAGTTAGTATATGAAAATACACAATGTATTTTGCGCGTTAAAGACGATGGACGGGGTTTTGGGGTTGCTACGATCCCACCTGTTGGTGGATTTGGATTGCTGGGAATGAGCGAGCGTGCAGAACACATTGGAGCGCAACTGAGTATTCTGAGCCAACCTGGACAAGGAACAGAAATTGTTGTCATTGTAAATCGAGAGTGAGAATATAAAAAATGCACTGGTTACAAACGCAACCTGTAGTAGCTCAATTTCTAATTCTTAATAATTATGAGCCAATCAACGACTATTCGGGTTCTGATTGTTGACGATCATTCCATTGTCAGGCAAGGATTGACAACCATCATTAACCGTGACCCAGAGATGACGGTGATTGCTCAAGCAGAAGATGGACAACAGGCGATCGCGCTTTTTCGTGAATACCAACCAGATGTAACGCTAATGGATTTACGAATGCCGCAGATGGCAGGAGTTGAAGCCATTACTGCTATTTGTGCTGAATTTAAAGCTGCCCGAATTGTTGTGCTAACTACCTACGATGGTGATGAAGATATTTATCGCGGATTGCACGCAGGTGCTAAAGGATATTTACTCAAAGATGCTAAACCCAACGAACTTCTGAGTGCCATTCGCACAATTCATCGCGGTCAGCAGTATATTCCACCCGAAGTAGGGGCAAAATTGGTGCAGAGGATGAGAAATCCAGAACTGAGTGAGCGAGAACTAGATGTACTCCGTTTAATGGCGCAAGGAATGAGTAATTTAGAAATTAGCAGTACTTTGAGTATCGGTGAAAGCACCGTTAAATCTCACGTTAATCGAATTTTAAGTAAATTGGGAGTCAGCGATCGCACTCAAGCCGTGATTATTGCTGTTAAACGAGGGATTGTCAATTTATAATATCAATTTTGCAATAAATATCTAAGTATAATTAAATTCCCCCTTGTTAAGGCTACCATCTACACACAAATCTTTTAAAGTTACTACGTAATCTAAAGTAAGTTAATTTTTGCAGGTCGATGCAATAAAGGTGTAGGTCAATGCAATAAAGGTGCAAGTCAATGCAATAAAGGTGCAAGTCAATGCAATAAAGGTGCAAGTCGATGCAACAAAGGTGCAGGTCAATGCAATAAAGGTGCAGGTCAATGCAATAAAGGTGCAAGTCAATGCAATAAAGGTGCAAGTCAATGCAACTAATATATATGCTGCGCTTTATTCAAGTAGGGTAGACGGCATAGCTGGGGGTAAATATATGCAGCTTCACAAAGAAATGATATGAGTAAGTTGTACTTTAGTTGGAATCCACCTTAGATTTTGAGATGGACTGATTTATCAATCACTCTATTGAGCAAAAGTTTAAACTTTTAGGGGACGACAAGTTAGAGTTAATTGCATATATTTAGTTCAGGCAAATATTGATTGCAACCAAGTTGCAATCAATGTTTGCTTTACACAAAGAAAGTAGAAAGAGGGTTGTATGCTCGTCGCTAGCGCTGAACATACAATCGTCGGAGGTATCAGTGAGTTTTGACCGTGACCACAGCTTGTTATTCGTCCCACCTTCAACACAAGATCACATAAAAGGTGTACTGAATGCCACAGTGGTGCTGGTGATGTATGGGGACTATCAATGTTCTCAGAGTGCGGACGTTTACAGGCTGATTAAAGTCATTGGACGACAGCTTAGTGTTTCTTTGGGAGAAAATTATTTATGCTTCATCTTCCGTCATTTTCCACAGATACAGATCCATTCTCATGCTCAACGTGCGGCTGAAGGGGCTGAAGCGGCTGCTGTCCAAGGTCAATTTTGGCCAATGCATGAAATGCTGTTCAACCATCAACAAGAATTGGGAAACGGCTATTTGGTGGAGTATGCCAATAATCTAGGACTTGATATTTCTCAATTTCTACAAGATATACATAAACAAGTGTACGTTGAACGCATCAATGAAGATATTCAAAGTGGATTACACAGTGGAGTAACGGCTGCTCCAGCACTGTTTATTAATGGAATTCGGTATAGCGAACGGTGGAACATTGAGCAGTTGATGGCAGCTATTGTCACTGCAAATCATTAAGTTTCCTGATTCTTAACCACGCAACCAAAATTACTGCTTATTACGCAAGCAATTAATCAACAGGAGCAATCTGATGGCACAATCTCTCTGGCTTTTTGGCACTCGTCTCAATATCATTGCCGACCACACCACTACCGGAGGTCAGTACGATCTAATCGAAGGCTACTTCCCTCCCGGCACACAAACACCCCCCCATCGCCACACGCGCTATTCCGAACAACTCTACGTGCTAGAAGGGGAGTTCACGGTCTGGGCGGGTCAGAACAAGATTTTGCTGAGTGCTGGCGACAGCTTTCTGATTTCTGCTGGCACACCCCATGTGGTTGCTGCACTCAGCGATCAGCCAACTCGCGGGTTGGTCGTTGCTGCGCCAAGTTCCTTTGCTCGGCTAATCGCAGCAGTTGGTACACTGGATGAGACAGAAACACCGGACATGGCACTATTTGAGCGCATTTCCACCGAGATCGGCGACGAAATGCTGGGTTTGCCCGGAGAACTACCCCCTACATGAGACGATATTGGCTCAAGGACAGCAAGTTTGCATCTTTAACAACTAATGCAGCCAGGAAGCTTAACTATGAGAAAATCGCGTCTAAAGCCTACTGTATTAAAAAACTATCGCATCACAATTCCTGCTTCCTTTTTCGGCATGATTCTGGGTTTAGTCGGGTTGGGCAGCTGCTGGCGAGTAGCTGCTAAACTCTGGCACCTGCCTACCTGGATTGGCGAAACAATTATGCTGCTTACAGTTGCAATTTGGCTCGTGTTGTTGCTGCTCTATGTCGGCAAATGGCTGTGGGCGAGAGCAGATGCCCTAGCTGAGTTTGAGCATCCTGTTTTGTGTTGCTTTATCGGGTTAGTGCCTGTTTCTACGGTGCTTGTGGCGCTGGTGATCGCGCCCTACTCCCGTGCGATCGCCGTTGCGTTATTCGTTGTGGGTGCAATTGGTCAGTTGGGCTTTGGCGTGTATCGTTCCGGTCGGCTATGGATGGAAGAGCGTAAGCCAGAAACGATCACACCCATTCTCTACCTACCGACAGTTGCGGGTGGTTTTGTCAGCGCGATCGTTGCCAGTGCTCTTGGTTATCGAGAGTGGGGTACGTTGTTTTTTGGAGCGGGGCTGTTTTCGTGGCTAGCACTGGAGTCCATCATCATGAATCGCCTGTATTTATTGGAAGCGTTGCCTAAACCACTGCGTCCAACACTGGGCATTCAACTAGCACCCCCTGTCGTCGGCTGTGTTGCCTATTTGAGTATCACCAGTGGTCAGCCCGATGCCTTCGCCCAGATTCTCTTCGGCTATGGAATGTTGCAGGCGTTGATTCTACTGCGACTGCTACCGTGGTTATTTCAACAACCCTTTGCAGCCTCTTACTGGGCATTCACCCTCGGCATTGCCGCCCTGTCGCTGGCATCTCTGCGCTTTGTTGAACGCGGCATGACCGGAGTCATGGAAAAGCTGGCAATACTGTTATTCGTTGGCGCAAATATTGCGATCGGCAGTATTGCTCTGGGAACAGTACGCCTGTTGCTGCAAGGGAAACTAATACCATTACCCACGACAGGCGATCGCACCAAATAAGCGTATCGTTTAGCGACTTTCATAGTTTCCCATAGAACAAGACAGATTGCGTACTTGTCCAGGGGACTTCCAAATAAAAAAATATCCCAAAACTGACACAAAAATCCTCTCTATTCCTCTTCTCTCTGTGTTCTCTGCGTCTCTGTGGTTCGTCTATTTAGATAATCTATTTCTTAGAAGTCCCCACAGCGCATTGAAGGCAAACATCAACGTCAAAGCAAAATTCACACAAACGGAGAAATTTTATGGCGGGTAAACTTACAGGTAAGATCGCATTAGTCACAGGTGGTAACAGTGGGATCGGACTCGCTACAGCCCAACGCTTCGTACAAGAGGGCGCTTACGTCTTTATCACTGGTCGTCGTCAAAACGAACTTGATGCTGCGGTGAAGAAGATTGGAGAAAACGTCACTGCTGTTCAGGCTGATGCATCGAATCTCGCAGATATCGATCGTCTTTACACTACGATTAAGCAGGAGAAAGGACACCTCGATATCCTCTTCGCTAACGCTGGAGGCGGTGAACTTGCCCCACTCGGCTCGATTACCGAGGAGCATTTTGATAAGACCTTTAATACCAATGTCAAGGGTTTACTCTTCACTGTCCAAAAAGCACTGCCGTTGATGCCAGAGGGTTCATCGATCGTTCTCAATGCCTCGACCACTTCGATTAAGGGGACTCCAGCATTCAGCGTTTACAGCGCGACTAAAGCTGCTGTGCGATCGTTTGCCCGTAACTGGACACTCGACCTCAAAGACCGCAAAATTCGCGTCAATGCCATCAGCCCCGGTGTGGTTCCTACTCCCGGTTACAATCTCCTTGGATTGAGTGAGGAACAGGTGCAGGGATTTGTGGACAGCCAGGTTGACACTATTCCCCTTGGGCGGGTAGGCACACCGGACGAAATCGCTAAGGCGGTTGTTTTCCTTGCCTCGGATGACAGCAGCTTTGTGAACGGCATCGAACTATTCGTCGATGGTGGTATGGCACAAATTTGAATATGCTTGCGGAGGACTCCATATCCAGCACCAGCGCAAAGATGCACGGCAACATCTTTACAGTTGCAAATCGAGTCCCCAGTTTAGCTGAATCTAAACTTGTGTTTTCCTAAACGTTTACTCATTACAAAACAACATGTTGGGAGTAGGACTTATGGCTGCAACGACTAAGCAAAATGACACTAAATCCTTAGTTTACTCAACCCGAATTGATATTCCCGGAGAAATTCGATCGCAAGTTAATACACTACTCAATCAAAGTTTGGCAACTGCGATCGACTTGAAAACCCAAATCAAATATGCTCACTGGAATGTCAAAGGTAAAGACTTTTACCAACTGCATCTACTGTTTGATGAAATTGCTACCGAAGTTGAAGAATTTATTGATTTGATTGCCGAACGGATCACAACATTAGGGGGAAAAGCGTTAGGAACTGCTCGGATTGCTGCCAAGGAATCGGAACTGCCTGAGTATCCCTTCGATGCTGTTGATGGTATAGATCATGTCGTTGCACTTGCCGATCGCTTGGCAATTTACGCTAAATCCCTCCGTAAAAACATTAATAAAACAAATGAACTAGGTGATATGGATACCAATGATCTCTTTATTGAGATTTCACGGGCGATAGACAAGCGGTTGTGGTTTTTAGAAGCCCATCTGCAAACGATCGCATAATTTCACCAGAACTAGAGCGTTTTATGGCGAAGCGGATCGGAGCAACCGTCATTTCATTTTACTGAAGCAGCAAAGGCAACAGCCTCAAGCTAAAGTTCATTTCCAGGAGTAAAGTCATGACCACATTTCGCACAGTTTCCATCGATGGTTTAGATATCTTTTATCGAGAAGCTGGTTCCCGCAGTAATCCGACAATTCTACTGTTGCACGGCTTCCCAACATCCTCTCACATGTTCCGCAATCTGATGTCTGCACTTGGCGATCGCTTCCATCTGGTTGCACCCGATTATCCGGGTTACGGCAACAGTTCAATGCCAACCGTAAATGAGTTTGACTACACCTTTGATCGCCTAGCCGAGATCGTGGAGAAATTTATTACCGCGATCGATCTCAAACGCTATAGCCTTTACGTGATGGATTATGGCGCTCCCATTGGCTATCGAATTGCGGCTAAATATCCAGAGCGAGTGGAAGCACTCATCGTCCAAAACGGGAATGCTTACGAGGAAGGTCTGCGCGAATTTTGGGAACCAATCAAAGCTTACTGGCAAGACCGTTCTCCTGAGAATGCTGACAAGCTTAAACACCTTGTAAACTTGGAAGCGACGAAATGGCAATATACCAACGGCGTTCGCAATCTCGAAGCAATCAGCCCTGATACCTGGAATATGGATCAACAGTTCCTCAATCGCCCAGGAAACGATGAGATTCAGCTGGCGCTGCTGTATAGCTATGGTACGAATCCGCCATTATATCCGCAATGGCAGGAGTATTTTCGCAAATATCAGCCACCAACCCTGATTGTTTGGGGTAAGAATGACTACATCTTCCCCCCAGAAGGCGCTCATCCCTACAAGCGCGACCTAAAAGACGTAGAGTTGCATTTACTCGATACCGGACATTTTGCCTTGGAAGAAGAAGGAGATGCGATCGCAGACCATATCCGTCGCTTTCTGACCACTCACGTTATGAATGAGGACACCATACTAGCTACCAATAGGAAATAATTTCGACTGGGAAGCGATGTCGATAGAAAATTATTATTATCTACAATCATTGCCCATCAATTAACACTGTCAAGTTAATTAGCTTAACAGTGCCATTTCAACAGATAAGTCGTTGGACAAAAATATTTACAGTCATTGCGAGCAGAGCGAAGCAATCCCAACCGCAAGCGAATTGCTTCATTACGCTTCTCTACGAGACGCTACTGCGAACGCTTCATTCGCAATGACATTGTGTAATTAATTCTGTCCAAGTACTTAGTTTACTATTCGTCAAAAGGAGAACATCATGGTTGCTCAAGTAAACTCGCAAGCGAACAAAGTTTTGGAAGTCGCAGATGATCCGCGTCTTTCCAGCGAAGTGAAGGAATTTTTGAAAGTTCTGAATTCAGGGGGTGTGGCGTTAGAGACATTAACTCCACTCGAAGCACGTCAAGTACTTGTGGATGCACAGGCTTCCGTTAAAGTCGATCTTTCAGGCATTGAGGAGTCTGAGAAGACGATTAATGCTGACGGTTATCCAATTACGCTCAACATTGTGCGACCTTCAGGGGTCAAAGGCACATTGCCTGTTTTCATCTTTATTCATGGCGGCGGTTGGGTACTGGGCGATTACCCAACGCACAAGCGCATGGTTCGCGATCTCGTTGTGCTTTCAGGTTTTGCGGCTGTCTTTGTCAACTACACTCGCACGCCAGACGCTCAGTATCCACAAGCTATTAATGAAATCTATGCCGCGACCAAATGGGTTGCCGAGCATGGTGAAGAAATTGATGTTGACGGCAAAAATCTGGCAGTTGTAGGCAACAGTGTGGGCGGTAATATGACGGCTGTAACTACTTTGATGGCGAAAGCAAAACAAGGGCCGCACATTAAGCTGCAAATCCTGATGTGGCCGATCGTAGACGCTAGTTTTGAAACAGAGTCTTATCACCAATTTGGCGATCAGCGTTTCCTGACTACACCGTTGATGAAGTGGATGTATGACCTTTATACCACCGACCTGGAAAAACGCAAAGAAATCTACGCCTCTCCCCTACAGGCTACGGTTGAGCAACTGCAAGGATTACCCCCGGCGCTCATTCAGGTTGCAGAAAGCGATATTCTGCGGGATGGAGGCGAAGCGTATGGTCGGAAGTTGGATGAAGCTGGGGTAAAAGTAACAACCGTGCGTTACAACGGTATGATTCATGACTTTGGACTGCTGAATGGTTTAGCCGAGGTTCCGGCAGTTCGTTCTCTTTTTGTCCATGCAGCCGCTGAACTGAAGAAACATCTGCAATAGGATGCGTAGTTTACCACCGCAGACATCGTTTCTTTAACCGCCAGTTCCAATGAATCTTCGTTCTTGCCAGGTTTTGGCGTTGTGGGCTTGAGATTGCTCTGACTTATTCAATCTTCGTTGGGTAAGTCAGAGATAAGCTCTACAGTTCACATTTGAGAGTTCGGGAAAGGGGATTGAGAAAATTCAGTGCGATCGCGCCAGAACAGAGAAAAATGTGAACATGAACACATCAAAAGACACATGAACATCAACAAAAATGACACTGCAATCGTCGTTATCGATCCGCAGAACGATGTCTTGAGTGAAACAGGAGTTTCCTGGGATTTGGTGGGTGACAGTGTTAAGGAGAACAAGACGGTCGAGAACATCGAGCGTATCTTCAAAGCCGCAAAGCAGAATGGTTTTGAGGTTTTCATCTCTCCCCACTATTACTACCCCACTGACTACAACTGGAAATTTGCCGGAACTTTGGAGCAGATGATGCTTGGGGTAAAGGAGTTTGTTCGCACTGGGCCCTTAAGCTTGGATGGTTTCTTAGGATCGGGTGCCGACTGGCTCGATCGCTACAAGCCCTTCATTGAGGATGGCAAAACGATTGTTGTCAGTCCCCATAAGGTTTATGGACCGCAAAGCAACGACCTCGTTTTGCAATTGCGTAAGCGCAACATCAACAAAGTCATTCTCCTGGGAATGCTGGCAAATCTCTGTGTCGAAGCTCACCTGCGTGACCTAATTGAACAGGGCTTTGAGGTGCTTGTCGTCAAGGATGCAACGGCTGCCCCACACCATCCAGAGCTAGGTGACGGCTACAAGGCAGCACTGATTAACTTTGGGTATGTCGCTAACGCAGTTCTTTCCACAGATGACGTTGTAGCAGCTATGGCGTAACGTCAAACGCAAAGGAGATCGTAAATAAATGCACCCTGAACACCAGACCCCTTTCGACATCAGTGCCTCCACCCAGAGCGCCAGGGATATTATCGGACTATCACCGTTGATCGCGATCGAAAATGAAGCACTACCCAAGCTGATTGTTGATCCACCGCTTCCCGAACCGTTGACCCAAGGCCGGGTTTTCATCCAGTACCGGACGGAGAATCTGCGCCTTTTGCCAGTGTTCGGCAAAGGCGCTCTGGAAGTATCGCCGCGCATCGGTCACATCCACATCACCGTTGACGATTTGCCGTGGCACTTTGTAGATGCCAGCGGCCAAACGATCATCTTGGTCGGACTGGAACCTGGCCCACACAAGGTACTGATCGAACTAGCCGACCCTACACACAAAGTAATCACCAGCGAAACGGTGACGTTCACGTTGCCCAATCCTGAGCGATAAGTAGGCACACATTTTCATGATATTTTATACTAAATATGAACAATGCCGAAAATCCTCGATTACCCCTGCCGCCTTTCGATCGTGAATCCGCCATCCAAAAAGTCCGAATCGCAGAAGATGCTTGGAACACACGTAATCCTGAACTAGTATCACTCGCTTACACTTCTGATAGCGTTTGGCGCAACCGCTCAGAATTTCTATCTGGTCGTGAGGCAATCGTACAGTTCTTGACACGTAAGTGGCTTAAAGAATTGGACTACCGTCTGATCAAAGAACTTTGGGCTTTTCAAGACAACCGAATTGCTGTCCGCTTTGCTTACGAATGGCATGATGATTCCGGTAACTGGTTCCGTTCCTACGGCAATGAAAATTGGGAGTTCGACGAACACGGATTCATGCGGTGGCGTATTGCCAGCATCAACGACCTACCAATTCAAGAGAGCGATTCTCCGAAAGAGACGCTATGCGATCGCAAATTCCACTGGATACTGGGTCGTCGTCCCGATAATCATCCCGGATTGTCAGACCTCAATCTTTGAGAAGCCCGATCAACGATTATATTACCCAGTTTTTATCCTGCAAGCAGCCTAATGCTATGAATGCAAACAACGGCATCATCAACCAACTCAGCCCGTATGCAGTGACTGAAACTATTGATCGCTTTGCAGCCATCCTTCAAGCAAAAGGCATCACCATTTTTGCCCGTATCGATCAACAGGCTGAAGCTGAAAAAGTCGGACTAAGCTTGTGTCCGACGCAGTTGTTGCTGTTTGGCAGCCCGAAAGCCGGAACTCCCCTCATGGTGGCAGAACCAACAATCGCCCTGGATTTACCTCTGAAAGTACTGGCATGGGAAGCGACTGACGGCAAGGTGTGGGTGAGTTACAACGATCCTAATTACTTAAAACAGCGATTTTCTCTCTCCGATGAGTTGGTGAAGAACATCGCTATCATTGCACCTTTAATTCATCAAGCACTCTTTAATTACAGCGAATTTTAATCAAACGTGCCACAGTTAAAAGTACTAAAACCAATATTGGACTTTGTTTTAGGATTTATTTTTGTGGTGGGTTTGATAAAAAACTGCTGTAACTTATTTTTTGACCCAATTTAAAATTCTCATGAAACTCATTTCTGTAAACGTCGGACTGCCGCGTGAAGTAACCTGGAAAGGGAAAGCAGTTAGTACTGGAATTTTCAAAGAACCAGTCAGCGAACGGGTGATGCTGCGATCGCTCAATTTAGACGGTGATGGGCAAGCCGATCTCACCGTTCATGGAGGAGCAGACAAAGCAGTCTATGTATATCCCTTCGAGCATTACGATTACTGGCGAGGTGAATTGCCTGACACAGAGCTACCGCTAGGCATATTTGGTGAAAATTTCACAACCACTGGACTGAGAGAAGAGGAAGTGAACATTGGCGATCGCTTTCATATCGGCACTGTAAAACTGATGGTGACACAACCTCGCCTACCCTGTTACAAACTTGGGATTCGGTTTGGACGACCTGATATCATTAAACGATTTCTTGCAAGTCGTCGAACCGGATTTTACTTTCGTGTTTTGCAAGAGGGCGAAGTCGGTGCTGGAGACACTTTAGAGTTGGTGAGCCGGGACGATAACAATATTACTGTTGCTAATATCACTCAGCTTTACACTCATGAGCAGAACAATCCAGAGTTACTTCACCAAGCGGCTCAACTTGAAGCCTTACCCGAAAGCTGGCGCGACTACTTCCGGGAGCAAAGTCGTCGTCAGGATGTGAAATAGATTCGGCTTGAAACACTATAGTCTTTACTTGTTTGATACCGGACACTTCGCGCTAGAGGAAGACGGCAAGGCGATCTGCATTTCGCGATCGCAAACCATATTGCTCAATTTCTCAAGTCACGGCTGCAACCCATCCCTGTCTAATCAGTCGCGATCGCACATTAGCGTTTTTGAAACAGCATTTAGGCAGTAGTTTGACATACATCCTCGTCCTAAATGAGCGAGGATTCCTTAATATAGAGGTTATAAGAATGCTAGTTTTTACATGGAAAAAAGTTCAAAGGTTTTTGCTGTTGCTACTCGCATTCAGCGTTTTGGTTAGTGTATTGATGCGTCCAGAAGTAGCCATTTCAAAAGAATTATCCCAAAGGTTCAAATCTAAACCCTCAATTGTTCTTGTTCATGGTGCCTTCGCTGACGGTACATCATGGCAACACGTCATTCCACTTTTAGAACAGGATGGCTATACAGTGACTGCTGTGCAGATTCCCCTTTCCTCACTTGCAGAGGATGTTGCAATGACTAAGCGTGTGATTGATGCTCAGAAGGGTTCCGTTGTTGTAGTTGGACATTCCTACGGTGGAAACGTGATTACGGGTGCGGCGGCTGGCAACCCGCAAGTGAAAGCTCTCGTTTATCTCAATGCTTTCGCACCGGATTCAGGCGAAAAGACTAGCGATTTGAATAGCAAATACAAAGCAGCTCCGATCAGCACGGCAATTGTGCCTGATGCGGCAAACTTCCTCTACATAGATCGTCAGAAGTTTCACAATCTTTTTGCCCAGGACGTATCGGAGGCTGAGGCGCGGGTGATGGCAGCAACACAAAAGCCGATCGCTAGTGCAGCGTTTGAGCAATCAGTGAATGACATAGCCTGGAAGACGATTCCTTCCTGGTATCTCGTGACTCAAAACGATCGAGCCATCAACCCTGAGCTTCAGCGATTTATGGCAAAACGCATCGGTGCCAAGACCACTGAGATCAAATCCAGCCATGTGGCCTTTATTTCTCATCCAAAAGAAGTTACCAAACTAATCGAAGCGGCTGCAACTGCCTCTGTGAAGTAGTTCTAATTTGTTTGGAATGCTGTTTTACGACCGATAAAAGTAGTCTCTTGGCACAGGCGAAAGACATAAAAAACTGATTCACAAAACAAAAATGCAAATATGACTCACTATGACTACATTGTGATTGGTGCAGGTTCGGCAGGCTGCGTCGTCGCCAACCGTCTGACAGAAGACATGACAACAACCGTGTTATTACTTGAAGCGGGCAACCCAGATACAAAACCAGAGATTCAAATCCCAGCGAAATGCATCAGCCTACTCGGAACAGAGGTGGACTGGAGCTATTTCTCTGAACCAGAACCATACCTCAATAATCGCAAAATGTTTTGTTCCCGTGGGAAAGTCTTGGGGGGCAGCAGTTCGATTAATTTCATGATGTATGTCAGAGGCAATCCTGACAATTACGATCGCTGGCAGGCATTAGGGAATCCCGGTTGGAGTTACCAGGATGTATTGCCCTATTTCAAAAAATCTGAAAACCAGCAACGTGGAGCCTCCGAATATCACGGAATAAATGGAGAGTTGAGCGTCACTGATATTGTTTCAAGAGCGATCGTATCCCAAAAATTTGTAGACGCATGTGTGGCAATGGGATATGACCACAATCCTGATTTCAACGCCGAGCAACAGGAAGGTGTAGGGTACTATCAGTTGACGGTCAAAGATGGTAAACGGCATAGTGCTGCGGCTGCATTCCTTATGCCCATTCTCCAGCGCCCCAATTTGACCACAATGACAGGTGCATTAGTAACTCGGTTACTGTTTGAGGGTACCCGCACTGTTGGGGTGGAATATCTGCATGAAGGAATGCGGCACCAAGCGAGAGTCAATTCCGAAGTGATTTTAAGTGCGGGCGCATTTGATTCGCCCAAGCTGTTGATGCTTTCCGGCATTGGTGATGCAGAATACCTGCAAGCATTGGGTATTCCTGTGGTCGTTCATTTACCAGGTGTCGGTCAAAATCTCCAAGACCATATTCTTGTTACTGTAGTTCATGAGACTACTCAAGATGTACACCCTGCTATTACCAGTAATGGAATCGAAGCCGGATTGTTTTTACACAGCCAGGGTAATCTTGATGTTGCACCAGATTTACAGTTATTCTTTGGCCCTATTCTGTTCGCACCGCCTGGTTATGCTCACTCGGATTCGGGATTTACGGGTGCAGTCTCTTTGACCTGCCTCCAAAATACTGGTAGTGTCAGTTTGCGTTCCCTTGATCCTCAAGATACACCGATGTTTCGGATGAACTATCTGCAAAGTCAAGCTGATGTGCAGAAGCTGGTTGAGGGAATTAAACTAATCCGCCAATTGTTTCAGAACAGTGTTTTTGATGAGTTCCCCAGTCAGGAAATCGCTCCAGGTGCGGATGTTCAAAGTGATGAAGCCCTCGAAACTTACATCCGAAACGGTTGCAGCACTGTGTGGCATCCTGTAGGCACCTGTAAAATGGGTATCGATTCAATGGCAGTTGTAGACCCGGAACTGCGGGTACATGGGGTTGTGGGGTTGCGTGTTGTTGATGCCTCGATTATGCCAACCGTCACCACTGGAAATACGAATGCACCTACTATTATGATCGGCGAAAAAGCAGCCGATTTAATTAAAACCACAGGTATCGTTTCACAGCAAATATCTTCAGCGATCGCCAGATGAAAGCCTTGCGTGTGGAACTCGGATGCAAATTATTACCGTTGAACAGAAGTGAAGTATTCAATCTTACAACGGGGAGGCGATCTGCGCTTCTCTGCGAGACGCTACGCGAACGCGATCGCAAATACCACTGGATACTTGGTCATCGTCCCGGATTGTCTAACCTCAATCTTTAAGAATTGGATAGCACTTGCACTTAACGCAGTACTGATAAACTTTAGGTATATCGCCAATTCGGTTTAATTAGTTTTTCAAGAGTGTTGAAAACAATGAAAATACTACTCAAAATATCCGCATTATTCCTTGCTCTGCCAATTAGTGTATTAGCTAATTGTTCCTTACCTGCTTCTGCTGATTCTACTGCTGGCATCGTCTTGAGTACGAAATGCCAGGGTGGTTACAACATCAATATTTGGCAGAAGTATAATTCCGGAGAGCTGCTCTATCGCGCAACTAGTCCCAACGGTAATTTAAGTTTGGGCAAAGGAACTAGCAAAGCAACAGAAGGTGTTCGAGTGTATAAGTTTCGGAATGGAATTTATGAATATTGGGTTTGGGATGGCACGTTGGATAACCCGCAATCTGGAACTTTAGAGGTTTATAAAAATAACCGTATCTTGATGCAGAAAACTTGTAGGAAAAATTGACGTACAGAATGGGCGTTTAGCCCATTCTGAATTCTGATTCCTAAGCTCTGACTTCTTCTTCAACAAACTCAAAGGATATGAAAGTGGACACTCAACACTATGACGACATTATTATCGGCGGCGGCAAAGCGGGTAAAACACTTGCACCAGCGCTGGTTGCTGACGGACGTAAAACCGCTCTGGTTGAACGCAGTTTAAACATGATTGGTGGCGGGTGCATCAATATCGCCTGCATTCCTACTAAAACTATGGTGGCGAGTGCGAATGTAGCAAACACAGTACGAAACAGTGCCGCTTATGGGGTTCAAAGCAACACACCCACCGTTAATTTAGCAGAGGTGATCCAACGAAAACGATCGGTTGTGCAATCTGCGCGTGAAATGAACTTGCACAATTTAGAAACGGCTCTGGATAACAACTTGATTATTGGCGAAGCAAAGTTTGTTGCTCCCAAAACGATCGCAGTAACGACGACTGAGGGTAACAATCGCTTACTCACCGCCGAACGGTTGTTTATCAATACAGGCACACGACCGTTAATTCCACCCATTCCCGGACTCACTGAAGTTGAGTTTTTAACCAGTGAGTCGATTATGGAGCTAGAATACCTACCTGAACACCTGATCGTTCTCGGTAGTGGTTATATTGGTTTAGAGTTTGCCCAGATGTTTCGCCGCTTTGGCTCTCGCGTTACTGTCATTGGGCAAAGTGAGCAAATTCTGTCACAGCAAGATCCAGATATAGCGATCGCGGTACAAAAGCTACTGGAACGAGACGGCATTGAATTCTTGTTAAACGCGAAGGTGCTGAGAGTCGATCGCACTGGTAATGAAACCATCCTGCAAATCCAAGCTGGCGATCGCTCCCTCAGCCTCCAGGGGTCGCATTTACTCGTAGCTGTTGGTCGTGCGCCCAACACCGAAAGCTTAAATTTAGCTGCTGCTGGTGTGGCAACTGATATACGGGGATTTATTCAAGTCAACGATCGCTTGGAGACAAATGTACCCGGAATTTGGGCGTTAGGCGATATCAATGGCGGGCCGCAATATACCCATATATCGCTCGACGATTATCGCATTATAAAAGCTAATTTAATTGATGGGGGCGATCGCAATACAGGCGATCGCTTAGTGCCATCCTGTCTGTTCATCGATCCAGAACTGGCTCATGTGGGTTTGACTGAAACTGAAGCACAGCAACAAGGATATGCCATCCGCGTGGCGAAGGTTGATGCGTCAGCCGTTCCTAGAGCGAAAACACTCGGTCAAACCGATGGACTGCTGAAGGCGATCGTGGATACCGAGACAGGATATATTCTTGGTTGTTCCCTCTTCTGTCATACAGCGGGTGAAATCATTTCGACGGTGCAGATGGTGATGCAAGCTCAAATGCCCTACACTGTTTTGCGAGATGGCGTATTGACTCATCCCACGATGACCGAAGGGTTAAATATGCTGTTTTCAAAGTTGTGAGGCAGCAAGTGCAGATATCTTACAACCAGGAGCAAAGTACTGTGTTCAAATCAGAAGCAGCGATCGTTGTGCATCCCTCCAAAATTACAGCAGTTTTTATCAGTAAACCAAAAAGTTTTTCCCAAAGAGCAAGCGCTAATCACAGTTACGTAAATTAAAGTGCTATATACTACTGAATACATAAGTAATTTGTATACTGCTCTGAAAAGTTTCAAAAATTGATGTATGGTTCAATAATTTGATAAGCTGCCTCACTCATGACTTCACGAACCTGCTTACCCAAAATCTTATCTCGACTACAGCCATACCAGTCCTCATAAGTTCGGTTGGCAAATCGATAGCGCCGATCTGTATCTACATAACAGATACAAGCGGGGAGAGCGTCGGTAATCAGACGTAACTCCTGTTCTCGCTGGCGCAGTGTGGCTTCGCTTTGCTGTAAAGCTGCTGTTCGTTCTACTACCTGTTGTTCTAAGGTGCGGTTGTAATTGGCTAACAGTTGCTCTGCTTGTTTGCGCTCGGTGATGTCTTGAAAAGCTGCGATCGCATAAATCACCTTGCCCTGTTCGTCAAAGATGGGTGTCCCCCAACCTTCAACCGGGATGGTTACATTGTTTTGGCGAATTTCTAAATCGTCAATTCTTGTGCGATCGCCTTTCAACGCCCGCATCACTGGCAAGTTCTCAATGGGATATGGTCGATCTGTTCCCGCCAGATAAAGTTGATAAATTTCTGCAAGTTGCTCTGGTGTCGCACCACGAATAATCCCTTTGCCCAATAGTTGAATTGCCTGTTGATTGGCGTAGCAAGGGCGACCAAGTGTATCCACAACTCCAATTCCTACGGGAACTGCTTCCAGGAATTGAGCCATCTGACTTTCGCTCTCTCGTAACTTCGAGTAGAGTTTGGCATTTTCAATGGCGATCGCTGCTTGGGTAGATAGGAGATGCAAAACTTGCGATCGCTCTGGTGTAAATGCTCCAGTTGCTAATTGATTTTCTAGATACAATACGCCCACGAGCTTACCTTGGTTCAGCAGTGGCAAACAGAAAATCGATTGAGTTTGGTTGTGTTGAATGTATGGCTCATTGACAAAATTACCTTCACAAGTGGCTCAACTCGATGAACTTCAGCGTTGCTGAGTCTATCCACTGCAAATCATCTAGAAAAATAACTAGGGGATGTGACTCTGAACAAAACACCCGCACAAACGATTGAAAAATCCGATTGAAGCGATTTTGAGCTTCAGTTGCGCCAACCTCCGGTGCAGGTGGCTGCTTGCCAATAATTAACTCAACTTCTGGGATGACATCAATAATGATTTGTCCATTGTTTCCTAAAGCTGCAAGCAGACGCGATCGCCATTGTTGCACTTGCTCGTCTGATTCACAGAGTATTTGTCTTACCAATTTTTGCAAAGCATCTGCGATCGCACTGTAAGGAATATTGCGCTGAAATTGATCGAATTTACCCCAAATAAAATAGCCGCGCTTTTGGGTGATTGGTTTATAGAGTTCCTGCACTAACGCTGATTTCCCAATTCCAGCATAGCCAGAAACCAGCATCATTTCGACTTTGAAGGTTCGGTTGTCCTTTTGTTCCTGTTGTGCAGTTTTTTGTGTATAGTTTTGTGAAGAAGTCACGCGGTCAAAAGCCGCCAATAACATGGCAACTTCATTGTCTCTTCCGTAGAGTTTTGGGGAATTTGAAACTGATCGCAAACATCTTGCAGACCTAATTGAATACTATCAATTTGACCGATTTCTTTTAAATAGTCAGCACAAACTTCTAAATCTGCTTTGATTCCCCAAGTACTTTGATAGCGATCCTCTGCATTCTTCGCCATCAGTTTGACAATGATATCTGAAACTGGTTTGGGAATCGCTGCATTCAGTTGGTGAGGTGGAACAGGCGCTTTAGCAATATGACAATGGACTAGCTCAAGCATATCCACTGTGGGAAACGGCGAACGCACAGTTAGAAGTTCGTAGAAAGTTACACCAAGTGAGTAAAAATCGGTGCGGTAATCAAGCAAACGGTTCATGCGCCCTGTTTGCTCTGGAGATAAGTAGGCAAGCATGCCTTCTAACACATAAGGACTTTTGAAAGTCGGATTCGTGCGATTAAATTGGGTAGCAATCCCGAAGTCAATGATTTTGACAACGCCAGTATCTGGATTGAGAACAATGTTTCCCGGATTGATATCTTTATGAATGACACTAGCTGTATGGATTCTACCAAGAATGTCTGTGAGGGCGATCGCAAGACCTAGAAAAGTGGACAAGGGCATGGGGCAAAAGATATCTGGGCGCTTGTGCATCCATTGCTCTAGAGACTCTCCGCCAAAGTCTTCTAAGATAATCACCAGAGTGCGTTGATAGTCCTGCTGGCTGTATGCCTTGATAACTCCTTCCAAGTTGAGGAAACGAGTAATTTTATATTCCTGTCTGTAGCGGGTGAGTTCCTGGGGAGAGGGATAATCTTGTTTGAGGATTTTTGCGGCGATCGCCAAATTATCTTGTACCCTTATGCCCCGATACACCAAAGATGCCGAACTCTCATAGATTTTGCTTTGAATGGCAACTCCCGGTAGGGCAATCATTGCGCTCTCTTTCGATGATGATTATGAGCAACATCGTTAATTATCGCTCTTTTATTACTCTCGTCAGATTAAATTTGAAACCCTATTTTGGCGTTAGTCCGCGTAGGCGGACTTTGTTTGTGTAGCCGCGATTTCTAATCGCTTGGATTATTCTCTCTTCAGAGTCATAGAAGAGCGTTATACAGGTTGCAATTTTTTTTCATGATAATTAGCAAAATTGTTTTGACTGTAAAAACCGATACAAAATTGTTAAAAAACAGGAACACGGCCACGTAAAGAAGCATCTGTTGCTGTTTAATACCTAAGATTACTCATACTTTTGCTACGTCTCTGATTAACTCAGCCCTGCTGAGTCATTTTGTATGCCTTAGTCTAAACTCCAGTAATAAGAAAAAACTAAGATTTACTCTTATCGGCTTCTTTCTGCGCCGCTTCACTGTATTTCTTATATAGTTGAGTCCGAATTTTAGCTTCCTGATAACGGCTGTGATTTTGTGGCACCTTACTCATTAAATCTGAAGCCCGTTGCCACTGAGCAGCGATCTCTAGCCACTGAGTTGAGGTTGTGGCTGTTTTACCAGATGTAGAAGCAAGATTTGCAATTCGCACAGATATTGCAAATGGATCGTCAGATGGTTCATCAAAGCTATTGTTAAGAACACGAGATGGTATTTGGGCTTTTCTCTGGCTAGTATTTTCTGTAGTTAAAGATTTGGAAGTTCCTAGTTGCATTAGGTTTTTCAGTTTATTCCCTAACTGGGCATAAACAATCCAACTAAGCAACAACAGTGAGCATAAACCAACTGCTGCTAATACCTTGGTTTTAGGTTTATTATTGTGTTTCTCTTTGTTAATAAGTACCAAAGGACGAGAGATTGGGGTTTTAGGAAAATTTGGTTTTCCTAGTTCAGCTTGAGCGTCTGTGAAATCTTTAATTAGTTGCTTTACAATATTGGGCTGAATTAAGGCGATTTCCTGCGACCAAAGCAATTGGTTGTCGCGATCGCTATCTATTTCTTTTAACCACAGTAATTGTTGTTCCCGAACAATCCGACCATTGATATTGACCCGGCGAATGTGGCGCGGGGCGATAGACTCAAGAATTTGCTGGATTTGTTCTACGAGAGGGGATTGCTCAAGTTGCTCTATCCTAGCCGCTTCGCACAGAAGTTGTAAGACACCATCAGAAAAAATGGCTCTAGTTCTGACACCAGACTTAGCTAGCTTTTCATTCAATAGCTGAATAATCGCAGCAACGCTACCTTGGTGAGCTTGCCAACCAATATCATTTATCCGATCTAGCATCTGAGGTTTGGGGATAACTCTTCCACCCTGACTGATTAACGTATTCATTAATTTAGGGACTCTTTTTCTACTGACCTTGATCTTGTCTTCGATTTTACGAGTAAAAAGATGAGTTGCCAAATAAAATCATAAAAGTAGAGCCTCCTTTCTCGGTTCAGTAAGGACGCTCGATCGCACTCAGTTAATTAGACACTCCCACGGCTTGAAAGCGTAAGATTCTTGAACTGAAACCGTACTTTCAGGGCAACGCCCATGCTGACTGACGGCCGAGCTACCTGTTTGACATAGTACATGATGATGTCTTTAAGCGATCGCATGAACTCAACTTGATGTCACCCTGTCAGATATTGTTCACAATCGAAACAAAATAGCTGTATTAGGATAAATTTATGATTAATTCTCGCTTTTTTTGCCTTTTTGTTCAGAATGGCAAGATTATTTAGTGCAGCGATCGCTACATTAGAAGATATATAAATAAAAATCATTATTGATTTTTATTAGTTCGCAGTTCACACAAAACTATGAGTGCAAGTACCATTATTTCCGAAAATCCCTTACTCCAAGGCGTTGGCTTACCTCCCTTTGCAGAGATTAAACCAGAACGAGTAGTACCAGCTTTTAATCAGTTGTTGGCAGAACTTGACCAGCAGCTTGCCACCCTAGAGGCTAATGTACAACCTACTTGGAGTGGTTTAGTAGAACCCTTAGAAAAGCTTACAGAACGGCTTACCTGGAGTTGGGGGGTGGTGAATCATTTAATGGGTGTTAAAAATAGCCCGGAACTGCGCGAAGCTCATGAAATAGTACAGCCACTAGTCGTACAATTTATCAATAAGCTCGGTCAAAGCCAACCTATCTACAATGCTTTTAAAGCACTCCGTACCAGCGATAATTGGGCAACTTTAGAATTAGCCCAACAGCGCATTGTAGAAGCTGCCATCCGGGATGCAGAACTTTCTGGTGTTGGCTTGGAAGGAGAGGCGAGAGAGCGTTTCAACGCTATACAAATGGAGTTAGCGGAACTTTCTACCAAATTTTCTAACCATGTACTTGATGCCACTAAAGCCTTCAGCTTAACCCTAACAACACAAGCAGAAATTGACGGTTTACCACCCAGCTTAGTGAGTCTAGCAGCCCAAGTTGCTCGTGCAGCCGGCGAAAGCAACGCCACACCAGAAAATGGCCCCTGGCGGATTACTTTAGACTTTCCCAGCTATGGCCCTTTCATGCAGCACAGCACCCGTCGAGATTTGCGTGAAAAACTCTACAAAGCTCATATCACCCGCGCTTCATCTGGCGATTTGGATAACAACCCCTTAATTGAGCGTATTTTGAAGTTGCGTCAAGAACTCGCAGATATACTAGGCTTTAAAAGTTTTGCTCAATTGAGCCTTGCTAGTAAAATGGCTCCCAATGTTGAGGCAGTCAACGCCCTATTAGAAGAACTACGCCGTGCTAGTTATGATGCTGCTGTCAAAGACTTGGTAGAACTCAAAGCTTTTGCAGCAGCACAGGGAGCAGCAGAAGCTGAAGACTTAAAACACTGGGATATCACCTTTTGGGCAGAACGCCAACGAGAAGCAAAATTTGCCTTTACCGCAGAAGAATTGCGTCCCTACTTTCCGCTTCCCCAAGTATTAGACGGTTTATTTGGACTAGTCAAGCGGCTGTTTGGTGTTACTGTGACTCCTGCTGATGGTCAAGCCCCAGTCTGGCATGAGGATGTCCGTTATTTTCAAATTGCTGATGAAACTGGTTCTCCCATAGCCTATTTCTACTTAGATCCCTACAGCCGTCCAGCAGAAAAACGCGGTGGTGCTTGGATGGATGTGTGCATCAATCGGGGCAAAATCACTGAAAATGGTCTCACTGACATCCGCTTACCAATAGCCTATTTGGTGTGTAATCAAAGTCCTCCCGTAGATGGTAAACCTAGTTTAATGACCTTCTATGAAGTAGAGACTTTGTTCCACGAATTTGGTCATGGACTGCACCATTTGCTTACTAAGGTTGACTATCCCGGAGCCGCAGGCATCAATAATGTGGAGTGGGATGCAGTAGAGCTACCTAGTCAGTTTATGGAAAACTGGTGCTATGAGCGACCCACTTTGTTTGGTATGGCGAAGCATTACAAAACTGGTGAAGCCCTACCGGAGCATTATTATCAAAAGCTGCTAGCGGCGCATAATTATATGAGTGGTACTGCCATGTTGCGGCAGATTCACCTGAGCAGTCTTGATTTAGAACTACACAACCGCTATCACCCTGGTAGTAATGAAACTCCATCAGATGTGCGCCATCGCATAGCCAAGACTACTACCGTTTTACAGCCACTTCCAGAAGATGCTATTTTATGTGCTTTTGGACATATTTTTGAGGGTGGTTATGCGGCGGGTTACTACAGTTACAAGTGGGCTGAGGTACTGAGCGCTGATGCTTTTGCCGCTTTTGAAGAAGCTGGGCTAGAAGATGAAGAGGCTATAAAAGCTACAGGTCGGCGTTATCGGGATACGGTGCTGGCGCTTGGTGGTGGTCAGCATCCAATGGAGGTGTTTAAAACTTTCCGGGGTCGTGAACCAAGTACGATCGCTTTACTCAGGCACAATGGTTTAGTCAGTGCTGCTGTAAATTAAACAACGTCTCCACAGAGATGTTGCAATGCAACGTCCCTAATCACTAACTGAACCAGATTGACTGATTGTTACTATTTGTGATTTTTTCGTCTGGATACCGACTCAATCCTAATAAGAAACCCCCTCTGCTTGCGTCATAGTAAAGTGATTACAAAACAGAGGGGGTTCATTTTTTATTCTTTTATAGGCAGATTTTAAAGATAATACTGGCAAACAACCAGTTTCTCTGATGTTGTGTTTTTTTAACCTGCCTACTTAGTTCAGCCTATTTCCAATCGGGAATCTCGGCATCTTCTCCCCCAATCCCAATTCCAGTGTTAAATACTTCGGCATCCGTGAGATTTAGATCGTTCATTGATGCTTTATACACATTAGAATCGTGAATCGTGGCGCGAGTAAAATTTACTCCGTTGAGATTGGTTTGCTTCAAATTCACATTGCTTACATAAGCTGATGTTAAGTTAGCACCTGCCAAGTTAGCACCTGTTAAGTCAGCACCTTCGAGGTTAGCCCCTACGAGGTTTGCTCCTTGGAGTTTCGAGCCTCTCAAGTCAGCACCAATTAAATGAGCGCCACTGAGGTTAGCTCCCGATAAGTTACACTGGATGCATTCCCCAGTTGAAAGCAGCTTTTGTAAATCCTGCTGATTTTCGGCTCTAACCGAGCTAGCGAAAAATAGGGGAGTTGCTAAGGCCATGGCCGCTAATAGCTGGAGTTTCATATATTTTCCCCCTTAATAATCAAGTTGCGTCCGTTCTGTCCCTCACAACTCTATTATCTCACTAAACTTCGTAAGGTCAATCTATCTATGTACTAACAAGTTGGTTACGATGTGAAACAGCTACAATCGTGAGATAAAAAATGCCATATATCCTGTTTATAGTCTATTTTTACCCGATAAATCCGAAAAAGCTGATAGTGTTAAATCTCTGTTAAATCTTTTTCAGAGCTTGCAGTACTCGCCATAAGTTGGCTATCTTAATAAGTATTTATACTAGATTAAATGATTCGATCGCAAATTAGCAAATTTAGCTTAAATATTTATAAATTCTCGTATATACTGATTAACCAGTTCAGGCTGTTCTTGCTGTACCCAATGGCCAGAATTAGGAATGTACTTGATTTGAAAGTCCCGAACATAAGCTGCGGTATCGTAGGTTAGTTCCTTGCCAAGTGCGGTGTCATTTTCTCCCCAAATCATTAGTGTTGGCACTTCCAGAACGCCCCAACTTGAATTTAGCATTCTCTGCTGAAAAATATTGCGGTAATAGTTCAACATTGCTGTGAGGGCACCACGTTTTGCAGCAGCATCTTTATAAGCGTCAATATCCGCTTTGGTGAAAGCACTCTTGTTAACTGCTGTACCTTTAAAAATTGTTTCAATTGCTTGGTAGTCTGAAGATTGTAAGAATAATTCTGGCATCCAGGGAAGTTGAAAGAGGAAGATATAGTAACTACGCTGCAACTGTTGGGGAGTGCGTAAGCCTTGGGCAAATTTGGCAGGATGAGGCAGATTAAGGATAATTAATTGCTCTAACATTTCGGGGTGAGTGTATGCAAAACTCCAAGCGATCGCACCTCCCCAATCATGTCCGACTAATATACATTTTTGGTATCCTAATCCTTTAATTACTCCTTCCACATCTTTGATAAACTCATCCATTACATAAGCGGATTGCTCGCTTGGTTTATCACTGTCGTTGTAGCCCCGTAAGTCAATGGCGACAACTTTAAAATTTTGGGCAAATTCTGGTATTTGATGCCGCCAAGAATACCAAAACTCAGGAAACCCATGCAACATCAACATTAAGGGGCCTTCACCTTGGGTAACATAATGTAGTTTGACCCCATTGGTAGTTATATATTCGTGTTTCCAACTCGGTTCGATTACAGTCATGTATTGTGTTTTTTGTTGGTGATATTCATTATGTGTGATAGGTTTTTTCAAAACATCTGCTAGGAGATAGTTTTAGAACTACAATTATCCTTTGGATAGATGCTGGTCAGAAATTAGCAGAGTTTCATATTTATAAGTAACCATATATACTAGTCTCAAATCATCTATAAAAATAAATTAACCGCAGAGGCGCAGAGAACGCAGAGAGAGAAATCGGATATTTTCACGACTTATATTTGATTTATGAAAAAGTCTAAGTATATGTAGGGTGTGTTAGGCGTAAGCCGTAACGCACCCGATTCCAAGGTTTTTAGTGCGGCTAACACAACGCCAGTGATGCTCTCTACGAGATGCTAAAAGCGAACGCCCAAGTCGGGAAACCCGCCCACACGACTGGCTCCCCCACGTGTATTTCAAAAATCAAATATGAGTCCTATATCAAGTTGGATAATATAATTTTTAATACACTAATGAGTATAGTAGAAACCCGTGGTGTCTGGCTGACCACAACTGATAGTAAAGTTCTCAGATCAAAGCAACGCATTGCTGAGGCGATGGATTTCCTGGCTGAGACAGGATTTAATGTGGTGTTTCCTGTTGTTTGGAACAAGGGAGTAACTATGTATCCTAGTCAAACAATGCAGAAGACTTTTGGTGTCGAAATTGACCATCTGTCTGTAGGTCGTGACCCTTTAGAAGAAGTGGTGGTTGAGGCGCGGCGAGTTGGGTTGAAAGTCATTCCTTGGTTTGAATACGGTTTTGCCAGTTCTTACAATTTGAATGGTGGTATTCTTTTACAGAAAAAACCGGAATGGGCTGCGCGTGATTGTAATGGTAACTTACTGAAGAAAAACGGCTTTGAGTGGTTGAATGCACTCGACTCAAAGGTGCAAGAATTCTTGTTGAGCTTGCTGCTGGAAGTTGTAAAGAATTATGATGTGGATGGTGTTCAAGGAGACGATCGCTTCCCTGCATTCCCCTGTGAAGGTGGCTATGATGTGGGAACTGTCACCCGCTATCGCCAGGAATTCGATCGCAATCCACCACAGAATCCCAAGGATAGGCAATGGTTACAGTGGCGTGCAGATATTTTGACTGAGTTTATGGCGCGTCTCTACGGGGAGGTGAAAGGGGTGAATCCTAATTTGCTAGTAGCGATCGCACCTAATATCCATGATTGGGCATTTCGGGAATATCTGCAAGACTCACCCGCATGGCTGAAGCGGGGAATAGTCGATATGATTCAGCCACAGATTTATCGCCGTGACTTTAAGAGTTATTGTGCGATCGCTGATAAACTAGTAAACCAGCAGTTTACTGATGCGACACTGCCCAGGTTAGCACCGGGAATTTTGATGAAGCTTGGCAGTTATTGCATTAGTCCAGAATATCTGGTGCAGGCAATTGAATACAATCGCCAACTTGGCATTCAAGGAGAGGTATTCTTTTTTCACGAAGGTTTGCGCGAAAATAACAATACCCTAGCTAAAGTTTTGCGAAATGGCCCTTATGCTAAGTCTGCATCATTTCCCACTCTGTCAGATTTGAGCGCGGGTAGCATGAGTAACAAGAAGACATCTTCTACTTGGCAAAGGTTGTTAAAAAAGATTTTTTAAGGAAAAATGCGCGTGGAATCTAAATTCTCAGTGGAAGAAGTAATTAAAATCCTCAAACAGGATTTACCAACACTTTTTGAAAAAGATATTTCTTATGACATTTATACACAGGATATCTATTTTAAAGACCCGGTAAATACATTCAAATACAAATTTAACTATCGCATTATATTTTGGACTTTACGATTCCACGCTCGGCTATTTTTTACCCAAATTTACTTTGATGTGCATGAAGTATCTCAGTCAGCCGAAGACACGATTTTAGCAAAGTGGACAGTGCGGGGAGTGTTGCGTGTTCCTTGGAAAGCAGGTTTGCTTTTTAATGGCTATTCAACATATAAGCTAAATCAAGATAATTTGATATACGAGCATATCGACACCTGGGATCGTAAACCTGGCGAGATTTTAAAACAGTTTTGGCAAAGGGGAGAGATGGCTAATTAGCTATTGGAAAAATGACCCTAACTTTTAACTCAGATATTTACAGCCAACTACTGTCTCAACATCAACCTCGGATTATTAAGACAGAAGAGGAAAACGAGAAGTTTTTAGAAACTGTTGAAGAACTACTTTCTCGTTCTCATATAACTCCTGAAGAAGATGCTTTGTTGGAATTCTTGGTAAAACTGATTGAGGATTTTGAAGATAAGCACTATCAGCTTAATTGGTAGAAATTTTTGGTTCGAGCAAGATTATTATCCAAGTCATTAACGGCGAGTTAGCAATTACAAAATAACAAGCTCAGGCTTTAGGAAAATTTTTCATGTTCACACAAGTTTGTTGATTTTCTTTTCCCTATACAGTCCAATACCGACAAAACCCTCAGAGTGCTTAGTCTTTGAGGGTTTTATTATGTGAAAAATACTGCTTTAAAAGTTACCAGTTAAACGCTTTTTTGATGCCATAAGCTGCCAACCCTATAACAGCACCCGCTGCTACAACTGGAGCTGCCCCAATACCAATCGCAACACCAGCGGCAGGAGCAAGTACACCAATACCCCCTAATGTGGCCGCAGCACCACCTCCTAGCACAGCACCACCTGCTGCAAATCCTGCTGCTTCTCCAAAATTATTGTCATCATTTTTTGTACTCATTACTAACGCCTCAATGTTTTCTGTATCTATTCTCTATAGCAGTAGCTTTTTTATCCAATAGTATTCTTACTGTACTAAAGATAATTTTTTTATGAACTGACAAAACCTTTGTTGTATAAAAAATCTGAGGATTTTACTGTAGAGAATTAGCTTTCTAAAGCTAATTCTTCTGGACTTTTACCCCTGGCTGTGGCGTGTTTAACGAAGGTGGCGCGAATTACTTGAAATAAACCGACATGAAAAGGCTCGTAGGGCAGGAGTTAAACCAATAATGTTTTCCCACCAATTGGTTGATGATATAAAGTCATTAGCTGGCTAGCATTTAAAGTTTCTATGGCATAAGCTTTTCCTGTTAAGTCGCTGAATTCTACTTCAAAAACTCCAGATTCATATTCTTCTACAATCGTTCCTACTTGACCGCGATGCAATCCCAATTCTGGTAAGTTTTCAGTTAGGGCAACCACATCTAATAATTTCATTGGTATTACCTCATTACTTAGATTACATAACAGGTGATTAGGCGGGGGAAGCCTTCATTATTACGCACTATCCAAACGCTTTGAATAATTGCTTGTTTCTCTAAACGATTCAGGGGAAAATCAATAATATATTTTTGACCGTATGGATTTCTTTTACCAGGGATAGCATCATAATTTGCTACTGCTTGTAAAAGGATCGCTTGTAATTCTTCTGCATCATCTAAATTTAAGTCTAGTGCAGATTTAAATACACGGGCTTTGTGTTTTCCCTCTGGATGTTCTGGGTTGAGACAGTAACCCGCGATTTTATCTATTTCAACGATCGCACATTCAGGGTTAGGAAGTTTCATAATAGGTTTGCTACAACGTTCTCCACTTTTTTGCCTGGATATGACCCTCTACTTGAAAAAGACTAAGATTTCATAGCCGGATACTGTTTCAAAACCTGCTTTAAATATTGCCCAGTATAAGACCTGGGATTTTTTGCAACTTCCTCTGGTGTCCCTACAGCAATCAATTCTCCTCCTTTATCGCCACCTTCTGGCCCCAAATCTATCACCCAGTCAGAACAACGAATTACATCTAAGTTGTGTTCAATTACTAAAATTGAATTGCCTTTATCTACCAATCTTTGCAATACATCTAATAATTTATGGACATCGTAAAAAGATAACCCTGTTGTCGGTTCATCGATTAAATAAAGTGTCTTTCCGGTGGCGCGTCGAGATAGTTCGGTTGCCAATTTTACCCGTTGCGCTTCACCACCAGATAAGGTAGTCGCAGGTTGTCCTAATTGGACATAACCCAAGCCGACATCAAATAAAGTTTGCAAACGCGCGATCGCTTTGGGTATATTCTGGAAAAAGTCTAAACTCTCCTCAACTGTCATTCTCAGCACATCAGAGATTGATTTATCTTTGTACTTCACCTGCAAAGTTTCGCGGTTGTATCTTGCACCCTTACAAATTTCGCATTGCACGTAAACATCAGGGAGAAAGTTCATTTCAATAACATTCACACCCTGTCCGCTACAAGCTTCGCAACGTCCACCTTTAACGTTGAAGGAAAATTGTCCGGGTTTGTAACCCCTAGCTTTAGCTTCGACTGTTTGGGAAAATACATCCCGAATGGCATCGAAAATTCCTGTGTAAGTTGCAGGGTTGGAACGTGGTGTGCGTCCAATGGGAGATTGATCGATAACGATCGCTTTATCAATCGCGTTTAATCCCTGAATTTTATCCAAGTGTCTGGGTAAAGGAACTTTTTTGGTTAAATGGTGTTGCAGAGATGGATAAAGTAATTCATTAATCAGGGTAGATTTGCCAGAACCAGACACACCAGTGATGGAGACAAGTTTACCTAATGGAATGTCTACATCTATATTTTGTAAATTGTTGCGATGGGCATTTTTAATTCCCAAACTGCGCCCATTTCCTTCTCGGCGTTCTGTTGGTGTGGTAATTACCCGTCTTCCTGATAAATATGCACCCGTCAAGGAATCTTCTGCTGTTAACAACGCCTGAAAATCACCTTGGGCGACAATATTTCCGCCGTGAATTCCTGCACCAGGGCCAATATCAACTATATAGTTAGCTGCGCGAATTGTTTCTTCATCGTGTTCAACGACAATTAATGTATTACCCAAATCGCGCAATTTCGTTAAAGTTTTGAGCAACCTGCCATTATCTCGTTGATGCAAACCAATACTCGGTTCATCTAAAACATAGAGAACTCCTGTTAAACCAGAACCAATTTGCGTTGCTAAACGAATTCGTTGGGCTTCGCCACCAGAAAGGGTCATGGCGGGACGATCGAGGGTGAGGTAATCTAAACCGACATCTAACAAAAATTGCAATCTGGCTTTGATTTCTCTCAGGACTAAATCAGCAATTTGTAACTGGCGATCGCTCAACTCAAATTTCTCAATTCTCTCCCGACAATCCCGAATTGATACGGTAGTCAATTCTAAAATTCCATATTGTCCCAACTTCACCGCCAAGGCTTCCGGTTTTAACCGTTTTCCTTTACAAACCTCACACGGCTGATCGATTAAATACTGCTCTAATTTTTGCTTAACTAATTCCGAACCGCCCTCATATTGCCGTTGCAAAATTGGAATTGCACCTTTAAAACTCTGCTTTCTCTGTGCTTCTGCGGCTCGTTCATCTTTTTCCCCATACAGAACAATTTGTTTCTGTTCTTCTGTCAGCTTGCCCCAATTTGTCTGTAATTCAAAGCCATAAATCTGTCCGACACTGTAGAGTAATTCCAAATAATAAGAATTATCTTTTTCTGACCAAGGCGCGATCGCAGCATAAACTGGCGCTTCCCAGTCGGGTACTATCAAGTCTGGCGCAAATCTCCTTAAAGTCCCGATTCCGTGACAGTCTGGACAAGCACCATAAGGCGAGTTAAAGGAGAATAATCGCGGTGATAGTTCCTCCATTACCGCGCCATGTTCTGGACAAGCAAAGTTTTCCGAAAATACTAATTCTTCTTCTTTTTCTTGTCCGTCGTCACCAAGCAAACTCACCAGAATGGCTGCAATCCCACCCGATTGTTTGAGACACGTAGACAAGGAATCAACTAAACGCTCTTGAATATCAGGCTTTTTCACCAAGCGGTCAATTACCACTTCGATGGTGTGAGTAAAATTTTTATCCAATTCAATGGAATCTGACAGTTCGCGGATCTCGCCATTAATCCGCACGCGGACGAAACCTTGAGAAGCGAGACTTGACAAAAGCTTACGGTGTGTGCCTTTTTTACCCCTGACAACGGGTGCAAGAATTTGGAAGCGGGTGCGATCTGGTAATTCCAGGATGCGATCGCACATCTCATCGATTGTCTGGGGTGCAATACAGCGATCGCATATCGGACAATGGGGTTCGCCAGCCCGACCAAACAACAGTCGCAAATAGTCGTAAATCTCCGTCACCGTACCCACAGTGGAACGGGGGTTATGAGACGTTGACTTTTGATCGATGGAAATTGCTGGACTTAAGCCTTCAATGGCTTCCACATCCGGCTTATCCAATTGTCCTAAAAATTGCCTTGCGTAGGCGCTGAGGGATTCCACATAGCGGCGTTGACCTTCAGCGAAAATCGTATCAAAGGCTAGGGAAGACTTACCAGAGCCAGAAACGCCAGTGAATACGATTAGGCGATCGCGTGGCAATTCCAAATCAATATTTTTCAGATTATGCTGCCTAGCACCCCGAATCCGAATGGTATTCTGGCTGTTGTGGCTGGGGTCGGGAAGATGGCCATTCAAGGATGCTGCTAGCTGTTTGTCTGACATATTGGGCGGCGAAGAAGGAGTTTCTTATGAAACAGTCCTTAATAATACTATCTTTAATCAGTTTATAGTAGAACAATCGTACTGTTTTAAATTTATCACTTGCGACTCACCCAGATTGCTAGCCCCATTTTTACCACGCCTGAGCCAAGGTGCATTGGCAGAAAGTTTTGCATCTTGGCGCGAAATTATCACCTTTGCGCTAGCCAATCGACAATCTGGGCATTAACAACATCTGGAACCTCGTCGTGAGGACAATGACCGGCATTAGGAATGGGAACAATTTTAATCTCTTTGCCATTCTCCCGCGCCTTTTCATAAATCTTGGCCCCGGTAATTGGTGTCCAGGGATCGTCAGCACCCCAAATTACTAATAAGGGGCGTTCGACTTTGGGCAAAAGTTCCTCTGGACTGGGACCAGGAGGGGCTGTGAGAATAGATGCGAAGACTTGTTGCGCTCCTGGGTCGCAAGAAGGAGTATAAAGTAAATCAACTAATTCATCGGTGACAGCTTGGCGATCGCGGTAAACTTGGTAGAGAGTCCGGCGAATTTGGGCTTTTTGACGGATGCGGTTATAGACAAATTTACCTGTAATTGGCGATCGCACAAACCGATTAAAAGCTGCCATCACCATCCGTAGCGGCGGGTTCAATTCATGGGGACGATGACTCAAACCACCCGCAGAGTTAATTAAAATACCGCCAGCAGCAATTTCTGGATGTTCTACCAGTACAATCAAGCTCAAAAGTGCGCCGATGGAGTTGCCAATAAATACAGCCGGTTCGTGTATATGTGCGGTGCAGAAATCTTTCAGCAATTCTACCCAAACTTCCACACTGTAATCAATCAGCGCTTTCTCGGAACCACCAAAACCTAAAAGGTCTATAGCAAACACCTGGTAGCCAGCATCAGCTAAAACTGAAATATTTTTGCGCCAGTGTCCAATGGAAGCACCGAAGCCGTGAACCAGTACTAGAGGTCGTCCAGTACCCATGACAGTGTACTGGATTTTGTAGCCCTGCCAAGTCCAAAAGAATTTCTCAAAAGCGTCTTGGGTTGCAAGCTGCTGTGTAGTTACAGTCATTATGAAGATTAATAAAGTCTTTCTTTAATATAGTAATGTTCTCTGACCTTATAACTCCTCACCCAGGAATGATTAAATGTTAGTTCCATATATACCAAGGGATTAATAAGTCAAGGGACATTAAATACCCCTTGACTTTTTAGACGAATGGTAGTTTTAGATGAAATACATCAATCAAAGTTACTTTGCTCAAATGAGCAAATTTGTTTTGGCTGTAACCTCTGTGGCCATATTTTCGCCAATAGCTTCTGCATCTGCCGCTTTAGGGTTCTCTACCACCATCGCCCAAATATCTGATAATTCCTCCACAGGTCAACAACTTTTAGCCGATAAAAAAGTAGAAAGAAGGAGTCACACTCAGGTAAGTAGTAGTAAAGTTTCGGCAAAAGGCAAAAAAACAGGTTTTAGCCTGGCAATTTGGCAACCAGCAAATAATTTTTCCGAAGTAATTGCCCGTGTTTCTGTCAAGAGTAAAAGCGATAAGAATTATTTACAAGAGCGGTTTTTGGGCGATTACAAGTACAAGATTAGGCAAAAAGCAAAATTTGTTAAGGGATTAAAAGCTAGCGATCGCATCGTCGTGCGATTATATAATACTCAAAACCGCTTTATTGGCTACAGCGAATTTGAATGTTTGTCGGCAAATACCACAGTTAACCTGATTTTGTCAGCCAAACCTAATGAATACCAAGTCGTTCGCACTGTTTATGGTATTGATGCTGACCAAGATGGCACTATTGATGCAGGTAAAACCACTTACGACTACTTCACTCAAGTCAGGAACCAACGGGTTATTTTCCTGAGCAGTTCTCAAACCTTCCAAGGTAATCAGTTCCAGGTAGAGGGTTTGTCACCAATTTCAGCAACCAGTGTTTATCCTCTCTCTTTTACTCAAGGTGAGTTTGCTTTAGTGCGCCAGTCGTTTATTAACATCTTTAGTTCCGATTTAGCAGAGGTTTTGCAAGCTAATCCAGGTAGTTTGGTGCAGGTGACTGAAGTCAGCGATAACTCTAGCTACGACATTAACCAAATGCTAACGAATTATCGCAAAATCAGTATGTCTCGCAGTCTGCAAGTTGGTTTTTCTGATGTTTCGGTAAACTACTGGGCTAAAAGTTTTATTACCAAATTGACAGCAATGGAAATTCTCGAAGGTTTTCCTGATGGGACTTTCCGCCCTGATGCAGCTGTAACTCGTGCCCAATTTGCAGCAATGCTACGGAAAGCTTTTGCTAAGGGGAAAATTCGCCAAGCGATGTCTAACAACAAGCCACTGCGCGTCTACGCTTTTAAGGATGTCTCAACTCAAAATTGGGCTTACAATGCCATCAGCGAAGTTTATCAAATGGGCTTTTTAAACCCTGTTGTTGACAAGGATTTCAACCCCAGCCAAAAGCTTTCTCGCCTTGATATTTTGGTAGCATTAGCGCAGATATTAAATTATCAAGCTAGTGGTTATACGGATACAATCCTATCTGTTTACAGCGATGCAAATACTATTCCTCGTGAATATCGCAGTTTAATTGCTGCTTTGACACAACGCGGTATAGTCGTCAACTATCCCAATGTGAACTTGCTAAATGCTGAACAGGTAGCAACCAGGTCTGAAGTGTCTGCTTTGCTATACCAAGCCCTATTTAGCACTGGAAAGGTAGCAAACATCTCCTCGGAATATGTCGTTGGACAACAACAAGTTGCAACTGACGAGCAGACTGAAACTTCAGAGGAACACATTAAACCGCGTCGCCATTGTAACCAAGGCATTGGTAATGGTATTGAGGGCTGTGACCCAGGCAATTCCCATCGGTGGTAGTAATGATGAAGGTGGACGGACTCCTGGTAATAAGTAATACCATTTTTTTAAGAGACGCGATTAATCGCGTCTCTTGCTTGCTCCACTCCAAGAAAGCCAGCAATTCTCATTATGAGAATGGTTATCAGCACTTTAAGAGTAAAACTAACTGATGGAACCTGGGATTGGAGTTGATAATGCGGTTAGTCAGGTCAAGCAAACCTAGTCTCATTGGGGTAAACAGTCCTGGGTTTTCTGGCATTAGTATTTTTCCCCTTCTAAAATAGAACCAGTGCCATCGCCCCATCGACAACCTCAAAATACTGCCCTACAGATAATTTCAAGATAAGTGAATTGGAAACGCTGACAAATATTTCTTAATTATTTTAATTATCGTCAATTGTGGCAACAAGGGAAATCTCCGGTTGCTGTCCTTAGAGCCTTATGTCTGGCAACGCCGGAAATCTCAACTGACGGATGAGTGCGATCGCTTTAGCGTTTTTGGCAATTTAGAACGGTAGGGGCAGAAGCTTGACGCTGAGTATACTTAACTTCCCATCCAGGTAAATTCCACCAGACAACACGCTTTTCGGGTTGTAACCAGAAGTCTAGTTGTTTGATTTTGCCATTCTCAAAAACTAGTTTCGGGAAGGTAGGATAGTCACGATCATCACTCTCGCTATAGTTACGTCCAAGATAGTTAAAACAAGCCTTTAATCCCTGAGTAACTCCCAACTCTTCAACTCCAATACCTTTTAAGGTCGAATTATCGTAACTGAAGCTGCCATTGAATGATTTGCCTGCTAACGATCCTTTAGTGACATTAATTGTGAAGTCATAACTAATAGTAGAGTTTTGGGCAAGACTTGTTGCAATTACACCAGTGCTAAGAGCAGCAGTTGCGATCGCAATTGCAAATGTAGGCAATAGTTTGAGCATGGTAGTATTGATCGTAAAGTTTAGTGCTTTCGGATATATTTGTGCGTAGACGTGCAACGGCTTGTCGATAGACATCGCCTATTGGAGAGATCGTCATTACCTAACTCATGTTTGGCAACGATAAAAAGCATATCACGTGCTTTCATAAGACTTTCCCGCTTATTACATATCAGCATGAAATTATTCTTATTTTCCCTAGCAATTATTTTTCATTTCTCAAATATGGCACAGGCATTAGTTGTAAAAGGTTTTGAGCCTGTTACGACTGATTTAATGATGGCGAAAAGTTTGCCTCATCCTGAGTGTGAAAAGCTTGCAGAAAATTTTGTAGTTAAATATTCTGCACCTACTGTTTCGATTACAGTTCAGAATTTGTCACTAATTTGGAACCAAAGAATTGAATCATATAAAAATCCAATATCTGCAACACCCACTCAAGTCACAACTCAGATAAAAAACAAAAAACTTACTAACTATCAGTTGGATAAACTTAAAAACCTGATTCAATCAAGTGGTTTTATGAATTTAGCAGCAGAGTATGGCGCAGCCACTGACAAAAGGTATTATCCTTATTCTATTTCAGTATGTTTAGACAATCAAGAGAAAAAAGTCTTTTATAGGAGTAATCCTAGTTATGGCAGAAGTCCTGAAGCATTTCGAGTTGTGGAAGATTATTTACAACAGCTAATTAATAAGTAGTAAATTTACCCCGGTATCGGATCTGGTTTATTGCTGCTACTAGCAACCACAAGCAAGGTAAAAAGTGTACCTGCTGCGAATAATCTTTTAAATATCTTGCTTTTTATGGGTTCGCTTTCTTTGGGATCTGTCAAAAGGTAGAACCGAAGAGATACGCCAACAAGCGGGGCGAAAAGCTGCCAAGAAACCTGACAAGATTGATAATGAAGGTAGGCGTTATCTTCACAAAGTTTATGTTTTTAACTTGGTTCGACAGCAATTCTTGGTTACTGGAAATCGGCGGGAAACGAATATTAATTGACCCTTGGCTGGTTGGTTCGTTAATTTTCAGCAATTTGGATTGGTTATTTAAAGGTTCGCGATCGCAAAATCGACCAATCCCAGATAATATCGATCTGATCCTGCTATCTCAGGGTTTAGAAGACCATACTCACCCACCAACACTTCAGCTACTCGACCACAGCATCAAGGTTGTAGCTTCTCCCAATGCAGCCAAGGTAGTACAGCAATTAGGTTACACCCAGATAACTACTCTCGCTCATGGTGAAACTTTCACTTTAAATAATCAAGTTGAAATCAAAGCTTTCCCCGGTTCGCCCATTGGCCCCACTCTGGTAGAAAATAGTTATCTCCTGAAAGAATTGGCGAGTGGTTTAACCGTATACTACGAACCTCATGGGTATCATTCCCCACAACTTCAGCAATCTGCACCTATTGATGTAGTGATTACGCCGTTTATTGATATGACGCTACCTTTGCTTGGGCCGATTATAAAAGGACAAAAGAGTGCTTTAGAAGTCGTGAAATCCTTACAGCCTCAAGTAATAATACCTACGGCGGCTGGTGGGGATGTGGCGTTTGAAGGATTGCTGATGAAATTCATTCAGACTAAAGGAAGTGCTGAAGAATTTCGTTCGTTACTTGAGAAAAACAATCTGGCGACGCGGATACTTGAGCCGAAACCAGGCGATCGCTTTGAACTACCATTAGAAAAACGAGCATTAGCAATTTAAGCCTTGACGATTAGAGATTGTGGCTATGCAAACTAACGCAAAATCAAAGTTTTCAACCCGCACAAGCGGGTTTCGTCTGTGTAGCCGCGACTTCTAGTCGCCAGGGCTAATTTTGTTCCATAGCTGAATTATCTTGCATATACACTTGTCTAATCGGAAAAGGAATTTCAATTCCTGCTTGCTGATAGCGTTTGTGTAATTTTTTCACAAATAGATGTTTCCCAATCCGTTGATCGAAGTATTCACTGACCCGCATATAAAGCGTAAAATCTATACTAAAATCATTAAAAGTATGAAATCTGATATATGGTTCACTTTCTTTTAAATCCGGTGCAATTTCTTGCATGACTTCTTTGGCCACTTCTACAGTCACTTTTTCAACCTGTTCCAAATCGCTATCATAACTAACACCTACATCCATTGTTAAAGTAATTTCCTTGGCGGGTAAATGATAGTTGGTGAAAATGGCCGAAGACAATTTAGAGTTGGGAACAATGATTACGTTATTAGAAATTTCCCTCATTGTCGTATTGCGCCAAGAAATATCTATGACATATCCCTCTTGTCCAGCATCTAATTTTACATAATCTCCGGTTCTAACTTGCTTAGAAATAACTAAGTAAAAGCCAGAAAACAAATTTGCTAGTGTGTCTTGAAGTGCCAAACCAACTGCTAAACCACCAATACCTAAAGTTGTGATTATTGGTGTAATTTGAACACCTACCGTTTGCAATATGATTAATGTTCCTAAAACTAAAACAGTAGTCTTAGCAAGGTTAGAAATTAGTGATGTGGGAACACCTTCTGCTCTGCGAATAAATAAATTAACAAAACCAGCAGTCAATCTTCCTAAAACTAGGGTTACTGAATACAGCAGTGCGATCGTTAAAACTTTTTGTAGTACGATCGCTATATCTGGTTTGATGGGAGAACTCAGGATTGCCCAAAAAAAACCGGCAATGACAAACCAAATAAATGTCATCCGGCGCAGGGAATGAAATATAATATTACCCCCGGCAATCTGTTTATTATTAACGAATCTTTCGAGTTTTTTGAAGATAACTTTTTCACCAATTATTCCAGCCAGGAAGCCAGCTAGAATAAACACTATCGGTGTAATCCATTCCATCATATCAATTTTAAATTTTGAGTTTTAGATTCATCAGAGCAGCATTATTGCTGTCATTATGGCTAAATTTTAGCTTGTTAGTTGTCGGATTAGCTGCTTGAGATTTTCTTTCCTTATGGACTTGCCTATTATTTACCACCCAGATTATATTGCTCCTCTACCTGAAGGACATCGTTTTCCGATGTCTAAATTCCGACAACTCTACGAATTGCTGTTAGCCGATGGCGTAGCGAATCAAGAACAATTTCACACCCCCGAACGCCCGCCACTAGAATTGATAGAGTTAGTCCACACCCCAAGCTATGTTAAAGCTTATTGTGAAGGAACCCTAGACCCCAAAGCACAGCGCCGCATTGGTTTGCCTTGGAGTCCAGAATTAGCAAATCGTACCTGTGTAGCGGTAGGTGGTACAATACTCACTGCGAAACTGGCACTAAGTCAAGGTTTAGCTTGTAATACGGCTGGTGGAACTCATCATGCCTTTCCTAGTTATGGATCTGGTTTTTGTATTTTCAACGATTTAGCGATCGCTTGTCGCGTTTTACAAAAATTCGGACTCGTCCAAAAAATCCTGATTGTAGATTTGGATGTCCATCAAGGAGACGGCACCGCTTTTATCTTCCAAGACGACGACAGCGTTTTTACTTTCTCCATGCACTGCGAAGTCAATTTCCCCGGTACTAAACAAAACAGCGATTTGGATGTTCCCTTGCCGGTGGGAATGGAGGATGATGCATATTTGCAAACTTTAGCGAATTACCTATCAGATTTATTGTCTAAAGTCAAGCCGGACTTAGTATTTTATGATGCAGGAGTTGATCCGCATATAGGCGATCGCTTAGGCAAATTAGCCCTTACCGATGCTGGCATTTTCCGCCGGGAAATGCAGGTTTTAAGTACTTGTATGAGTAGCGGTTATCCCGTCGCTTGCGTCATTGGCGGGGGTTATGCTGATGATATGAAATCTTTAGTTTGGCGACATTCCCTGCTGCATCGCGCCGCTAGTGAAGTTTATCATCAGTACAAACTATAGTCATAAAGTTTTTAAACGCAGAGGAACGCAGAGTGTTACCAAATTTAATTTGTAGGGAATCGCATTAAAATAATACTTTATACTCCTCTGCGCTTACCTTTGCGCCTCTCTCCGTTTAAATCTAAACCCCCAATTGTTAACTGGATGAACAACGGCAAACTCAGAGTCTACGAACTAGCAAAAGAATTAAATTTAGATAGCAAGAAGCTATTAGTAATTTGTGAAAAACTCAAAATTGCAGTCAAAAGCCATAACAGTGCAATTCCAGAATCCGATGCAGAACGAATTCGTGTAGCGATAAGTAAACTAACAGCAAGATCCTCGAAAACTAAAACAAACTCTGAAGATTGGGGCTATACGTTTATCGCTTCAGCAATTGATAGTTTCATCCGCCATCTTGAAGGTGAGGCTGCTCTGAAATCATATTCCGATTTTAGAGAGCGCCGCGATCGCGCCAATGAGTTAATGTTGGAATGTGTCGGTAAAAAGCCTTCTCTATTTTATGTGCGTCGCAAAGGCGCGGGAAAAGAGACAAGAGAGGAAATCTGGGATTTAACAATAGCGACAGACTCCGATGATTCTCCATTACCGGTAAGACTTGAGAAGCTCAGAAAAACATTAGGATTTAGAGCAGCCGTACAAAAAGATGGACGTGACGGTATAAAAATACTTTCGGCTCAGTTGTTACAACCCTCACGGGGACACGCCGATAGCTATGCTATACCTTGTCGCTTGCGTCTGCTACCTAATCATCAGCATCATCTCGACATTCCGGCGGCGACATTAAAACGTATCGCCGCCGCGCCAGTTTGTGGCGAAAATGTGCCTACAGAAGATCAGCTTAAAGCTTGGAAAGCATTTTTGCAAATTGAGGAAAAAATTGCTAAAGCCCGTCAATTTTGTGTGCGTTATGTAAGTCATAACTATAACTTCAAAAGACGGATTAGTTTTGAAATTGATGTAACCTCAGCCACCCTTGACGGTTTTTATCAAAACTCCCTCGATATAGAGAATTTTTGGGAACGAGCCAGACGCACAAAAAACGAAGATTTAAAGCTTTTTGAAACTGCTCCTGTCGGGAAAAATTGGATTAGTGGCCGTCAATTAGGAACTGTTGAAGAAGTTGATATCAACCGTGGTATTATCAGCCTCCGACTAGAACGCGACTTAGCTGAATTCATGGCAACAGAGCGTTATAAATTACCAGATACAGGATTTTTGTGTTTCGAGGCAATTGGTGATATTCAGCAAATTCAGCGCAAGAAAAAAGCTTTAGATGATTTGAACAATGGCTACACCCAAAATCCCTATTTGGGCAACTTTTTATTCGATGCTGCTCAGGCGAGACAAATCAAAAGCACTGTTGAACTTCAACCACAAGATTTATTATTGTCTTCTGCTAATCCCGGTCAAAAAGCAGCAGTAGAAAAGGTACTTGCCGCTAAGGATCTTGTTCTCATTCAAGGGCCGCCAGGTACTGGTAAAACTACTGTAATTGCCGAGATTTGCTATCAAATTGCCCTTCGCGGTGGGCGTACCCTAATCGCTTCTCAAGCCAATTTAGCAGTAGATAACGCTCTAAGTAGATTAGTTCACAACCCAGTGATTCGGGCTGTACGCAAGGGGAGAGCCGAAAAAGTTGGTGAAGAAGGACAGCCATTTTTAGAAGATCAAGTGATTGGCAGATGGCTAGAAAATACAGCTTCTGACTGCGAAAATAATATTACACAACGGCTCGAAAATATTAAAATTTTCAGCCAATTACTGGCATCAGCGCAAAGATTCACACCATACTTTCAAGCCGAGGAAGAATTTAATCAACAACAAACTAAATTCAATAAAAATAAGTTAAAGATAGAAACTAATTTTAAAATCCAAGAACAATCTTACAACGAAACTGTAGAAAAACAGAATAACGTTGAATCTCTAATTGCAGGTCTGGAAAATATACTCAATACTGCGCCAAATATTAACTGGGAAGCTCCAGAAGTTACAGACTTCTTGCCACTTTTGAAGCCATACACAGAAGGTAATAGTTTAGTAGAAGAATTTTTAGCAAATGTTCGTCAAACTATCAAATATACTAATGAGCTTGGCTTGGTGCGTCCAGCGCTTGGCGCTTTTGGTTTAGCGGCTTGGTTGCGTGAAACTGTAGCAAGAGAAAAGTCAGGATTAAAAACTGCTTTGACTCATGCTGAAGAAGCAAGTAAAGCCATCTTAGAAGTTGCAGCATCAGTAGAGGTTGTCAAACAGAATTTTGCATTATTAAATCAAGCACAACCAGATTATCAGAAATATCTTGCCAAACTGCAAAACCTACAACAAACAATCCAGATTTGGGAAAACCGCCAACGCGAAATCGATTATATTATCTCAGCAGTGAAAGAATGGAAATCTACAGCACTTTCTCATCTGTATCAAACTTTAAAAGATTGTCAGCAATCAGGTTTACCACTCACAGAGAATTTAGTGGACTTACCACTAGGTTTATTGATGTTTGCTAATACATTAAAATTACCAATAGTACCAAAGATTTACAAAATAAACTTACCACAATGGGAGTTATTAACGAAAGCGATCGCTTATGAAATAGACGGAGGTTTTACTGATAGACGGGGTAAACAGCATAATTTTAGCTATTTCTTACAAGAAAACTTTAGTCAGATTCCAATGGTGCTATCAAAGATCGACCGCACCCAATGGCAAGAAACCTATCAACAGTTTAGCAATTATCAGCTACTCAACCCCAAACAGCGAAAATTACTGGTTGAAAATACCCAGGTTTTCTTAATTAGAATGCAACGGACTTATGGCGCATCATGGGAATGGAATAACATCGATTCTACTCTCACCCAAATTACCCAGGAATTGCTAGATACTATCCTTATAAATGCCCGTCAATGCGTTTTAAAAGTCAAAACCGAAACTGAACAACAGCTACAGCATCTACAACGACAATTAAATGAACTTCAAAAAAATGAAGTTAGCCAACAGCAAATATCTATGACTCAAGCTGAGGTAGAAAAATCACAACAAGACGCTAATTTGCAACTTGGAAGAGTTATTAATCTCTTGCAAGAACTTAGTCAAAAAAACATCCCTGCTCAATTACGGATTTTAACTGAAAAATATCTCGCAACCCAATCAAATATTTGGGAGCAGCCGCAAGAATTCTCAAATAAAGTTAATTATTGGGCAACTTCCATCAGTCAACTAGAAACTTTAATTTCATCATTAGAACCTTTTGCTGTGTTAGAGATGATTAAAAATTCTCTACATGAACATTTATCAAAGCTACAAGAAGAAACTAAAACTTCTCTACAGCAGCTTCAAAAATTACAAATTAGCTTACGCGAAATAGAAGAGAAATTACAACCACAGCTATCAGATAGTTTAAGAGAAGAAAGAAATTGGTGGTTGATAGAACGGCAAAGAATCCCAGATAAGTTTAAACCAGAAAATTTTGCTGCTGACTTGTTTAATATAGAATTATTGCGCGGTATCAATATTCAGTTTGAAACTTGGCAAAAACAACTCCAGCAAGACGAAACTTATCTCAATAAATATCAGAGTTTCGTACAAGATTGGATAGAAAAATTAAGACAGCCAAATGAGCGCGATCGCGACGATTTAAGACGCATTTATTTAGATAATGCCAACGTCGTCGGTATCACCTGTGTTCAAGCTGCAAGTAGAGGTTTTTCGGAAGAATTCAAATCTTTTGATGTCGTCATCATTGACGAGGTTAGTAAGTGTACTCCACCAGAATTATTAATCCCAGCTTTAAAAGGCAAAAAGTTAGTCATGGTAGGCGATCATCGGCAATTACCACCCATGCTTGATACTAGCACTGTTGAAGAAGTTGCTCAGACAATGGGCAATACACGAGACGAATTACAATTTTTAGAAGAATCACTGTTTAAAAGTCAGTTTGAATCTGCTGATGAAAGCATTAAACAAATGCTGACTACACAATATCGAATGCATCCATTTATTATGGGAGCAATCAATCAGTTTTATGATGGTAAACTAGAATCTGGTATTTTGGAGCCAGATACAAAACGCGCACATCATTTAGCAAGCGAAATTATCCAAGAATCTCAGCATCTTATTTGGGTAAAAACGCCTATTGAAAATCAGTTTTTAGAGCAACGAAATGGAACTTCTTACTTTAATACTCTAGAAATTGATGCGATTGAACGTTTGTGTCAGCAGTTTGAGAACACTTGGGCTGAGAAAGTTGCCAATGGTGAGCCAAAAAAAGAAATCGCTGTAATTACATTTTATGGCGCTCAACTAAGAAAAATTGATGAACGTCTGCAATCTGAACTTTTCCCTTCATTAGAGATTCGTACTGGTACTGTAGATAGATTTCAAGGAATGGAACGACCTGTTGTAATTGTGAGTATGGTTCGCAACAATAGTAAAGGAGATGTGGGATTTGCTAAGAAACCAGAACGGGTAAATGTTGCATTTTCTCGCGCTCAAGAACTACTGATAATTGTGGGGTGTCATAATTTATTTACCCATCAATCAGGTAAAGTTGGAAGCATGTATTCTGAGGTTTCAAATGTTGTTAGTCTACATGGAGGTTTAGTTGATATTTCTCGCCTCTTATGCTGAACCAAAAGTAAGTAGGTACGCCTGATACCTTTAAGAGAATACGGTTCATTTAAGGCTAAAAGTCTTTGTCAAAGTCTATTTTTTAACAAACCGCAAAGGACGCAAAGGAAGAGAAGGAAAAGAAGGAAGAAATCCTTAACTGAACTGTATTGACGTTTACAGCACTTCCAGCAGCTATAAGGTATGCCTTAAAGCTGAAAACCTTGACAGAATAGGGGAAAGGAGAAAAGCTGTATTGCATAATAGCCGGAAGCGCTGTAAGAGACTTCTAAGTAATAAAATATCTCAATATTTCTTGGAGTTCGCTGAAGGTATGGCGGAAGTTCCTACGGCTCTATTAAGCCTCGATCGCAGGGTTATAATCATCTGGATTATTAAAACCTGCAATCCAAGCGGCTGCTTGATGGCAACTCTGCATGTGAGGGGGGACGCGCAAGATATGAACATGTCCTGTAGATGGACAGGTGACTTTCAAAACCATAAACGGCTCATCATCCTCAAAAGGAATGTAGACTAGTTGACGTTCTCCACCATTATCACGATCGCGATCGCGGATCAATCCTCCCACTTGCTGCAAAAATGTCTCGTATCCCAAACGCTCAATCAGCACGCGGCGCAATTCAACATTCTCTACATTAAGGATATCTTGTCCCGTTAGAGACTGGGATTCAAAGGCAATCTTATCTGTCACCTGCACGCCTCGCCAGCGCCAGACAAAACCATGCCCCGCAGATATGCTGTTAATCCCACTTCCGGCCAACTCAATCCAAGAGGTAACATGGAGTCCTTTGGCAAGAGTTGTGAGGTTTACACAGTCGCTGATATCAAGACTTTCACAGGTGAGATTTTCAGGGAGATTGTAAATATCGAACGCACCGCTTAAATCCAGATGGCCTAAAACGCGCATCCCATCCCAGGCGTGATGCTCAAGGATAAGTTTTCGAGCATATTCAGCAGATATCGGCTCGTGACTTTGGTTTGGGCGCTGCAAAACTTGTTTATTCGGTACACGTCCATTCGACATGATTTTGAGCATTAATCTATCACCTCGACGTAAGCATCAGGGCGATATTCGCGTTGTTTCCAGATGCGGTAAAGCCCTTGGGGTAATTCAATCGCCCGATGTTCTTCATGAACTAAAGTAGCACTTGGTTCTTTAACCTCAAGAAAAAGCTCACTACCATGTACCCACAACTGAACAGCATTGGATTGCTGAATGCGATGGCTATGTCCTGTAACTTCACCATGAGCAAGACTAGCACCTACACGCTTCTTAGCACCGACAGGTAAGCTACCAATATGCCCGATCAAAACGTCGCCATGTCTGTAGAGAATACTATCTTCAGAGTTATTGCTGTTCTTAAACATCTTTTTTATATAATTACGAATTACGAATTATCAACGCTCTAGTCTCAAACCTCTTTCCATAAGCATCTGAGGTTCGATATTCTCAACTTTAGGTATTGCTTCTAGCTGAGGAATCTTAGTGATCGCATCGGCAATATTACCCGATGTAGCACGCAACCAAGCACCATGAGGTGCATAGTCAAGGATTTGTACTACTTCGTAACCCGCTCGATTAATTAGCTCACGTTGCGACTCCACATCAACGCCTTCAGCAAAGCGGATAAAAACCAGTCCAGTTGGTACAGCGAAAGAACCATTGGGTTGGAGTGTGTAAATTGGAGTCAGTGTATTGTGTTCTGATGAATTTGGTTCGCCTGAAAAAACTGCGTAGGCGTAGCCCGTCGTAGACATCGCACCATCGTTGAGTTGTAAAATTGCTCCTGTTGCTACTGTCTTGGGTTGATTATTGTAATGTATTGCATAATACCCTGGTTTCCGAGTGTAAGATCCAGTAGTGTGTAGGCGTAGCCCGCTGGAGGCATTGCTACCAACCCGAATTTGTTCAGGATACTCAGAAAAATAGTCGTTTTGAAATTTCACTTCAGCAATTGGGGGTAAAGAGTACACCTGGAGAAAATACTCAGCCGGAAAATAAAACATCTTTCTCAAGTTCTCATGATGTTATAGCGTTTTTCAGTGATATAGAATACAAATTTTTGATCACAATGCAACCTATATGCCCCTAATGATAGTGAAGATTCTTAAAGCAACCTAACTTTGAATCCTCTCTTTTCTGGAAAGACAAATCGAAGCTTTGTATGAACTTTAGAGAGATTAAATCCTGTTCAAGCTGTATATTTTTAATGCCGTAATACACATATAACACATGAAATAAAAAGCATCCATAAACTAAACGTAAACACACGCTGCGTAGTAGTGCATAATACGATTTCTCAATGCTCAATTTTCAAGATAAATATCCCAGGAGATTAAAATATGGTTCAGGTTCGCTATGGTGGACAAAACGGTAAACAGTATGAACTTGCTATCAGTGATGAACACGTTGTAGTGCGTACCGAAAGCCGCAGTACTATTGTCGGTGCAAGACCGTTTGAAGTCGCGCCTGTGTCACCCACATCTCGTAGCATCCTCAATCAATTCGAGTTAACAACGCGGTTTCGGCAAGCGGGTGTAGAAATTCTGCAAGCGAAAATTCCGAATCAGGGAGTGGCTCTGCGCGATCGCGCCCGTGAAATTCTCAACCAAGAGTCTGAAGTCCAATTTGCCGGACGTGTCCTCATCGATCCACTATCCAAACAACCGGTAATTTACACCGAAAACCTTTTCGTTAAATTCGATAACGAAGAAGAAGCAAGGGTTTGCCAAGAGGTATTAAGACGTTACAACTTAACAATTAAACGCCAACTTGAATATGCACGGAATGCTTACTTTGTCAATGCACCTGTAAATACTGGTATAGCCATCTTTGACATTGCCGAGCGACTTCTAAATGAAGAATCAGTTGAACTGTGTCATCCTGAACTAGTACGTGAATCACGCCAACGTCAGGTTTTCCCGCAGCAATGGCACTTAAAGCAAACAACAATCAATGGTAAGGTAATTAACGCCCATGCCAACGTTGAGGCCGCTTGGAAATTAAGCGATGGCACTGGGGCAATTATTGCAATTATCGACGACGGTGTGGATCTCGATCATGAAGAGTTCCGTTCCTCTGGAAAGATTGTTGCCCCGCGTGATGTCACACGTAAAAGTGACAATCCCAGACCGGGAAACGACAATAACCACGGGACATCTTGTGCCGGAGTGGCTTGTGGAAACGGGAAATTTGGTGCATCTGGTGTAGCGCCGGGTGCAAAACTGATGCCGATTCGTTTAGCTTCATCGTTGGGGTCACAGGATGAAGCAGATGCTTTTATTTGGGCGGCTCAAAATGGTGCTGATGTTATTTCTTGTAGCTGGGGCCCAGCAGATGGTGTTTGGTTTGAGCCAGACGATCCTCTACACAAGCAAAAAGTACCTCTGCCTGACTCCACACGATTGGCTATGGACTTTGCAATCAATAAAGGACGCAACGGTAAGGGATGTGTAATTTTATTCGCGGCTGGCAATGGTAACGAAAGCGTGGATAACGACGGCTACGCCAGCTACCAAAAGGTAATTGCTGTGGCAGCTTGTAACGACTTCGGCACAAGAAGCGCTTACAGTGACTTTGGTCAGGCGGTGTGGTGTGCCTTCCCCAGTAACAATGGTGATAGTTCTCAAACCCCAGGAATTTGGACAACCGATCGCGCTGGTGTAGTTGGTTATAATTCGGGTAATCGGAATCTGGGTGACACCGGAGGTAACTACACGAACGAATTCGGCGGAACTTCTAGTTCTTGTCCAGGTGCGGCGGGTGTAGCAGCGTTGATTATTGCCAGAAATCCAAATCTGCGTTGGGATGAAGTAAGAGATATTATAAAACGCTCCTGCGATCGCATCGATCAAGCTGGAGGTAAATATGATGCCAATGGTCGCAGCCCTTTCTACGGTTATGGTCGAATGAATGCTCTGAAAGCTGTAGAATTGGCCAAGCCGACGCAAACATCGCCCATTAGTATATTCAAGGCAGTGCAAGATATCCCCATTAACGACTTGCAAACATCAACATTGTCGTTGGCGATCGCTAATACCAGTCTGATGAAGTCCATCAAAGTTAATGTAGACATCGAGCATACTTATATTGGCGATCTTATCGTTACCCTCCTTCCTCCAGTGCAAATAGGCATACTTCCCATCATGCTGCACGATCGCCTTGGCGGAGCTACAGATAATATCAAAACAACTTATGACGAGGTAAACACCCCAAAACTTGCTGCTTTTAAAGGTAAAAATCCCCAAGGAACCTGGACACTTGAAGTTGCAGATAAAGCTAACGCAGATACAGGAAAGATTCGCAGCTTGACCGTTGAAATTGGATTTTAAGCCAATACGCTTGGGTTAAGAGTAGTTGTAGGCTGGGTAGAGCGACAGCAAAACCCAACCTGATATTTTGAGAGAAACAAAACTTGGAAGTTCCTAACTTGCAATACGGTTCATTTGTGAGACAGTGCAGCGAGTCGTTGGAATGCCGATGGTACTGGACTATTTACGAGATGCTGGCGTATTACCTCAGCACACGCACCCGGACTTAACAACGAGGTATCAACTTCAAGGTCATAAATACCAGGGATGTGGACTTCACGTTGCCATAACTCAACCGGAGGTAGCACTGGGTAATCGGCTGCACTTACTACTTTCCACCCCGTATTTTGTCGTCTTTCCAGAATTATCTCAATGGGGCAGCGAACGCCTACGAACAAGACCGGCAATCCGTTTAAACGTCGGGCACTATCGGTCAGTATGCCCCGCTTTATTGCGTATGCTTCATGGTGTCCGACATCAACCACGACATTTAGCCCTAAGCGGCTGTGGGCGGCAATGGATTCATACATGGCACTGTAGAGAATGGGAACGAGAGGTTCGAGGTCTTGGCGTTCTCCCCCCGGCCGCAGACCGATCCCAGGCTGGCATCGTGCGGGAGTCATTTGCATAAACCTATCGACACCTAAGTTCATCCATACACCATCAAACGTCTCCTGAATCGCTTCCACAATGCTCGACTTCCCCGATCGTGGAGTACCATTCAGGATGATAATCTGTCCTGGCTTTTCTGTCTGTTCCATAACTCCTCCTCCCATCCTTTTATTGTAGAGACGTAGCAGTGCTACGTCTCTACATTGTTTTAATCCCCGCGTCAATTAACTTTGACTCACAGGCTCTTTTGCCAAGAACTTCTCTAATTCTGTCAGCGCATCAGCATCAACCTTAGTTTGCATTGGGCAGAACTTAGGCCCACACATTGAACAAAACTCAGCAGTTTTATAGATATCTGCTGGTAGAGTTTCATCATGATATTCCTTAGCTCTTTCTGGATCGAGTGATAATTCAAACTGACGGTTCCAATCGAAGTTGTAACGCGCCTTGGAAAGTTCATCATCTCTATCCCTTGCACCGGGGCGATGTCTAGCAATATCAGCCGCATGAGCCGCTATTTTATAGGCAATCAACCCATTCCGTACATCTTCGGCATTTGGTAGACCCAAATGTTCTTTTGGTGTTACATAGCACAGCATTGCAGTCCCATACCATCCAGCCATTGCTGCTCCAATGGCTGAAGTAATATGGTCATAACCGGGAGCAATGTCTGTCACTAATGGCCCCAAAACATAGAAAGGTGCTTCAGAACATTCTTCCATCTGCTTACGGACATTGAACTCAATTTGATCCATTGGTACGTGTCCAGGCCCTTCTACCATCACCTGGACATCATCTTCCCAGGCTTTGCGAGTTAGCTGTCCCAGGGTTTTCAATTCAGCTAATTGTGCTTCATCTGAGGCATCATGGGTACAACCGGGACGTAGAGAATCTCCTAAACTGAAGGAGACATCGTACTTTTTGAAAATCTCAATAATATCTTGGAAGTGGGTATAAAGCGGGTTTTGTTTGTGGTGATGCAGCATCCACCGCGCCAAAATACCGCCACCGCGAGAGACAATACCGGTGAGCCGGTTTCTCACTAAAGGCAAATGCTCAATCAAAATCCCAGCGTGGATAGTTTGATAATCTACCCCTTGCTGGGCGTGCTTTTCGATGATATGGAGAAAATCATCAGCAGTCAGATTTTCGATTGTGCCGTGGACACTTTCTAAAGCTTGGTAAACTGGCACCGTACCAATAGGAATAGTTGAAGCCTTGATGATTGCGGTACGAATTTCATCCAAGTTACCGCCACCTGTGGACAAATCCATCAGGGTATCAGCACCATACTTTACTGCCAGATTCAGCTTATCAACTTCTTCCTGAAGATTAGAAGAGTTGGGGGAAGCGCCGATATTAGCATTAACCTTACATTTAGAGGCGATGCCAATAGCCATCGGCTCTAGATTAGTGTGATTAATATTAGCGGGGATAATCATTCGCCCCCGCGCCACTTCGTCACGAATGAGATCGGTAGGGAGATTTTCTCGTTGGGCGACGTAGTGCATTTCTTCGGTAATGACACCTTGGCGGGCGTAGTGCATTTGCGATACATTAACCTGCCCACGCCGTTTAGCAACCCATTCTGTCCGCATATTGTGATTCCTCTATAAACAGCTTCCCTTCGCTGGTATTACCCAGACTCAGGTGTTAAGGGTGTGATCTCAGCCTGGTTATGTAGGCACCCCTAGCATGGATGTAGTGTATCACCTTCGTTATATCTGGGGGCAAGGGTGTTGAAAATTTATGCTGTTGCAGTTAGATTCCACGGGGTTCCCGCAATAGGTGGTGTAAACTTTTCAATAGTTCTCTGCCCGTATAGGGTTTTAATAATACTGCTTGCACATTAGTATCAGCAGCTTGAGGAAATAAACCATCTACTAAGTTCAACCCGGTACAGGCAATGATTTGAACCTGCTTGTTCATTTTTAGCAAGGTGCGAATTGCAGTGACTCCATCCATTTCCGGCATCATTATATCCATCAATACGGCATTGATTTGATGCTTGTGTTGGGCATAAAGTGCGATCGCCTCTATGCCATTGCTGGCAGCTAGTATCTTATAGTTATAGTTTTCTAGAATAATGGTGGCAACCTCCCGAATTTGAGCTTCATCATCTACAACTAAAATCAATTCTCCCTCTCCTGGGGGCAGATCCAGGTCTTGGATCTCGAAGGCTTGGGTTGCTTGCACTGCTGGTAAAAACAGGTCAAACTTGCTACCTCTACCAACATTGCTAGACACTTTGATAAAACCGTCATGGCTTCTAATTATGCCCAGCACTGTTGAAAGTCCAAGTCCTGTACCTGTGTTGATCTCTTTTGTAGTGAAAAATGGCTCAAAAATTCTATCTAATATTTCTGGCGGTATCCCGACTCCATTATCGGCAATGCTAATCACAATATAATGTCCAACTTTGGCATCGAGATTCATTCTGGTATAAGCTTCATCAATAAACTTATTTTCCGCAGAAATTTTGATATTGCCGCCATTTGGTAAAGCATCGCGGGCATTTACTACCAAATTCATCAACACTTGATGCAGTTGTGTGGTATCTACAGTGACAGCACAAATGTCTTCTGGGATAACCGTGGAAAATTCAATAGATTTGGGAAATGTCTCTTTAACGATTTGGACAATTTCTGAAATCAGGTACTTGATTTGGATAATTGTCCGCTCTCCTTTAAATCCTCGCGCAAATGACAAGACTTGCTTCACTAAAGCTGCTCCACGTTGGGCGTTGCTTTCTACAAGTGCCAGCAGTTGCCCGGAACGCTCTTCATCTTGGACAAATTTTCCCCGTACCAATTGAGCAGCTGCCAAAATTGGTGTCAATATATTGTTTAAGTCGTGGGCAATACCACCTGCAAGAATACCAATGCTTTCCAATCGCTGGGCGCGAAAAAACTGTTCTTCAAGTTGTTTCTTTTCGGTGATGTCAGTGTCAACAGTCAGGATAGATTTAGGTTTTCCTTTAGGATCGCACATCAATGTCCATCGGCTTTCTACGACAATTTCTTTACCGGATTTTGTCACTTTAGATAACTCACCTTGCCACGATCCACTTTCAATTACACTTTTTAGAGGTACTTCCAGTTGGTGCTGAGTTTTGGCTGGGTACAAAATATCCTGGAGGTTTTTTCCTATAACCTCTGTAGACAGCCAACCGTACATCCGCTCTGCGCCTTTATTCCAAACTAATATTTGAGACTGAAAATCTCTCACTAATATGGCATCGGTAGCGATATCAAGTAGAGCGGCTTGTTCGGAAATTTTTTGTTCGGCCAGTTTGCGCTCGGTGATATCTTCAGCAATGCCGCCATAGTAGTTAACTTTTCCTTGGTCATCATAAACAGCAAAGCCCTGATTCCAAATCCAGCGCACCGAGCCATCAGGTCGTAAGATCCGATATTCTGTTGAAATAGATTGATTAGTATTAAGCAGTTGCTCGATTAATTGGGTGGCGCGATCGCGATCGTCTGGATGAATGTTGTCTACCCAAGATTTTGGCTCCTCAAACAGACTCTGAGAAGATCGACCCCAAATCTTCTCATAAGCGGGACTAATGTACAAAGGTTGGAATGTATCTGCGCTACGAATCCAGATGAATGCTTGGGTGTGTTCGGCAAAAGTGCGAAATTTCTCCTCGCTTTGGCGTAGTGCTGCTTCGGCAAGTTGGCGTTCCTCTAATGCAGCTCGCTGTTCGGTAATATCTCTAGCTACCCCTTGTATTTCAACAACCTCTCCTTTGTCATCATGAATTGCGATCGCATTCCATTCAAACCAACGAATACCATTAACTGTGAATACCCGTCGCTCACAATTAGTCAATGGATGGGATGAAGATTCTAAAACTGTTATACTTTCCATCACTTTCGGTAAGTCATCTAGATGAAAAAACTGGAAAAATGACTGACCATGAAACTCATCTTGTTTCCAGCCAAAGGTTTGACAGGCAGCCACATTGGCAAAGGTAATCTGCCCTTGCAAATCAATGCGGATAATTATGTCAGTTTGGCTTTCCACTAGTTGGCGATAGAGGTTTTCACTCTGCCGTAATGCAACTTCTGTACGTTGGCGATCGGTAATTTCGTGTTGCAGCAAAACGTTGGACGTAACAAGTCCTTCTGTCCGTTCCGCTTGGAGTTCTTCGAGTGCTAGCTGAAGTTCCTGATTAACTTGGATGATTTCAGCCGATTTGGCCTCAACCCATACTTTTAAGTAGTTTTCAGTTTGGCGGCACACCTGCTCTATCTCAATTGGCAGATTAACCTGTCTGAATTCATCTGTGGGTTCTTGTAAATATTGCTGCAAACCTTCAACCACTCCAACCATTTTTATCGGGTCAAAGGCTTGTAATAAGCTAGTCTGGGTGATGATTCCTAGCAATTGCCCGCGATCGTCCAAAACGGGCAAATAGTCAGTCTGGTGTTGACGCAATAATGATAAAGCGATGAAAACATCATTAGAATCTGATTGTCTAAGGGTAACTACTGGCTGCGTCATCACTTCAGCCATTGTCATCGTGGCTAAGTCTATTCCCAAAGCTATAAGTCTAATTACATCTTTTTCTGTAAAAATACCTAATAAGTCTTCTCCTTCCAAAACTAAGACACAACCATTTAGTGATTGATTGACAAAGCTGAAATCTAATGATGAATTTAAACTAATAGGTGCATAATTGTTACATCTTTCCTGACTCATCAGAACAATAGCTTCGACTACAAAACTATCAAAACTAATCGTTATGGGAGAACGATTAATAACATTATTTAAGCTTGGTATGTTAATTAGACGATCGTTGAATCGCATAGTTAATTCGTCAATTCTAATGATCTCTTTGATATCAGTACAAATTTGTAGAAACTGAAGTAAGTAAATTGTTAAAAAATCATGAATTATTTTGCTGCAATTGATAATCAATCAATTATCAATCAACTATCTACCCTGTAAAGATTAGAAAACCTAATACAAGAGACACAATGCAAGTTAGTAACTAAACCAGGAGTTAGATAGAATTTTATAGTTTCTCAACTAATTATATTGTCAAATTAGAGATAATAGATCGGATATCTCAAAAGATTACCCTAAGTGATGGTCTTGGTAGTCTTGTGAGTGTGAAATATTTAAAATTAATTGATGAGTGCAAATATAAAAACCTTACTACCGAACGTCGCCACAAAGTTTGTGCTTTCGGCTTTATTGATAAAGTCCAGCAAAATTTTCAATCAATAAGCTAGGAGATAAAAGCTAGAAGATAAAAGGGTTTGACATGTTTGTTCAGTTCATAACTAGTAGTACGCTATAAGTTAGGCTGCTCTTAATTTTTACATTTATAGTTATACGAATTTATCTGAAGATAGTTTGAGCATTTTCTAAATCGCCTAAAGTTATTACTTAAAAATTATGTATAAATACTTAGGGATTGTTAAGTATCTTAAATTCCTTCACAAGTTCCTCATTTTTTTACACTATAGTCAAAATATAGACACATGATTTTAAATAACTACAGGCTTGTCAACTGGCATCCTAATTTGCAATAACACTTTCATTAATAGGATTTGAGAAAATATGAATTACTGTCCTTGCTGTTCAAGTTTACTTTTAGAACATATACGTGGTGCAGATAGTTACTGGTTTTGTCGCCACTACTGGCAAGAAATGCCTGTTTATAATTTGAATAAATCCAGTTCATTCACCGAGTCTGTGATGGAAAAACTACCTAGAAAAACTCAAAAAGGAAAACGTAGAAATACTACTGTTTACGCAAGCCAATGGCAAACTATCAACGAATGGATAGGGCTACAAGATTTGTCTGTTTAATATCAAGTTACTGAAGTTAGTATTTGTATAATTAATTCTTGCTTATTTCAGTAAATAATTGTCATAAAGTGCGAGGCTGTAGCCCACTCAAGAGCTATTACCTGCCACAACTATAGGACTCATATTTGATTTTTGAAAAGATCCGTAGGGTGTGTTAGCACGGAGAGTACGGCACCAAAAAGCTTGGAATCAGGTGCGTTACGGCTTACGCCTAACACACGCTACATATACTTAAATTTTTTCATAAATCAAATCGGATGCTGCTAGACACTGCTTTTAGATACAGTCTGCATCATCTTCCCAAGATTCGTGATTGAGTAGGTCGATAATTCTATCTCTGAGTAGAAATTCATTCTTTTCTAACTCAAGTTCAAAATTAACCCAGTCACGATGAGGAATATATTTGCAAAGGGTATAAATTGGCTGTTGACGGTTAACAAATCTCTTTTTAACAAGTTGAAGTGCTTCTTCCTTGATAACTTCGATGTCGTATTTAACCGTAGTGTTCATAAGTCGTTCCTTTGTTTTAAATCAAGGAATTAAGAATCCAAATAATAGCTTATTTGACTCTACCTTAAACTTATCAAATAAAATTGGCGAGAATTGTGAAGAATCAAGACATTAACTCTTGCTGGAAGTTAACTATATCAGTAATATCCTCCTGGAGTTCCCAAGTATACCCCCTCTAGAGAGATTTTTGCAGAGTAATAAATCTGGTAGAAGAAGCTGTAAATAGCAAAAGACGGTGTAGATGCTCTTTGGGCGACTTGCCAAAAGGTAGGTTAGGGTAAATAACATTCTCTACAAAACTTATACTATGCTTTTGAATCTTGATAAAGTTCGTCAATATTTTCCTGCGCTAGCTGGTGAATGGACTTTTTTTGATAACGCTGGCGGGTCACAAACCCTGAAAAAAGTAGTAGATAGAATTAGCGAATTTCTCCTAAGTTCTGATGTCCAGTTGGGAGCTTCTTATGCTGTTTCTCAACTTGCGGGAGAACGATTGGCTTTAGCAACTAGGGGAATGGCTACTTTTATTAATGCCAATTCTTCTAAAGAAATAGTTATGGGCCCATCTACGACAATGATGTTGAAAGTTCTCTCAACTTGTCTGGGTCAAACCTTTACACCTGGTGATGAGATTATTGTTACTAATTGTGACCATGAAGCCAATATTGGTGCTTGGGTTGCTTTGGAAAAACAAGGAATGAAGATTAAAGTGTGGGAAATTCGCCCAGATACCTTGGAACTCCATTTAGCAGATTTAGAACCATTAATGAGCCAGCGTACAAAACTGGTAACTTTGACTCATGCTTCTAATGTTCTGGGAACCATCAACCCGATCAAAGAAATTGCTGCATTTGTACACGATCGCAACGCGATGATTTGTGTGGATGGTGTAGCTTATGCACCACACAGATTAGTTGATGTCCAAGATTTGGATGTTGATTTTTATACTTTGAGTTGTTACAAAGTTTACGGGCCACACCATGCCTTACTTTATGGCAAAGAAGAACATTTATTAAGATTACCTGGTCTTAACCATTATTTTATTCAACAGACAGACATACCTTATAAATTTCAGTTAGGTAATGTCAATTTTGAATTAAGTTATGGAATGTTAGGTTTATGTGATTATTTAAGTGAGTTAGCACAACTCCATTACGGCAATCAAACTGCACCTGATTTGAGAAATCAGATGGTACAGGCGTTTGATTTAATTAGCATACATGAAGAAAAAATTAGCGATCGCCTCCTAAATTACCTCAACAGCAAGCCTAATGTGCGAGTCATTGGTCAATCAAAAGCTGACCGTCAATACCGTGTACCGACTATATCTTTTGTGGTAGATGGAATCAATAGCTCAACCATTCCGGCAAAAATTGACCAACATTACATTGGGATTCGCTACGGGGACTTTTATGCTAAACGGCTGATTGAATATCTGGGGTTAGCCTCGCAAGGTGGAATAGTTCGGGTGAGTATGGTGCATTACAACACCCTTGAGGAAGTTAACAGCTTGATTGAGGCTTTTGAGCAGACATTTTAACTAATTCGTAATTTCTAATTCGTAATGATGCTCGAATACTTGCTAACGTAATTAACTTTGGTTAAGCCTCTTTCCTTAAATTACGAATTATTTTGTTATCTGTTACTAATTTGCAAAACTTGCACCTCTTCTTGTGGAGAAATTAATGTTTTACCCACCGGGAGAACAGCTAAGGCATCAGTTTGAGCTAAATTAATTAAATTGCCGGAACTATTACTACCACCAGCTTTGTGAAATTCGTAAACTCCATCAATTAAATGTAATTTACCCCAAAGGTAAGTTTCCCGCTTGCCATCCGATCGCAATTCATCATGCGATCGCACTTTCAAAAACATTGGCTCCCAACCTTCAGTAATTCCCGAAATTTTCTTAATCGCTGGTAGCACAAACCGCCAAAATGTCACCAACACAGCCGCAGGGTTTCCTGGTAAACCAAAGTATAGCGCTGAGTGGGTAGAGACACGATTAATCGCGTCTCTACTTGGGAAAGTAGCGACAGTGAGAGGTTTTCCTGGCCTCATTTCCACAGATCGAATGTGGATTTTTGCGCTTAGGGACTGTAAAATTTTTTCAACATAGTCATAATCTCCCACTGAGACACCACCAGAAGAGAGAACTATATCAGCGATCGCAACCGCATGGGCAATAACTTTCTCCAGGGTAACTGGATCATCCTTCACAATCCCTAACAGTAATGGTTCTGCGCCACTCTCCTTTACCAAAGCTGCGATCGCATACTGATTAGAATCGACAATTTGCCCTGGTTGCAATGGTTGCTCGACACTCACCAATTCATCACCAGTGGAAAAAATTGCCACACGTGGACGGCGGTAAACACTTAATTTTGGACACTGTGCTGCCGCTAATACAGCAATTTCTGAGGTATTTAACTTAATTCCGGCTGGTAATAGTTGTGTTCCAGCTTGGTAAAAAGATGCTTTGTGTCTGACAAATTCTTTTAGTTTTGGTGCAGCCAAAATATACACGCGGTTTTCATCTCGGCGTGTCTTCTCTTGCATGACTACAGTATCCGCACCTGCTGGAATCACCGCACCCGTGAAAATCCGCGCGGCTTCCCCTGGTTGAATCGTAGATTTGGGTTGATACCCAGCCGGAATATCTTCAACAATTTCTAAAACGGTGGGCTGTTCGGCGCTAGAGTGCTGTACATCTTCGTAGCGAACTGCATAACCATCCATTGCCGAATTATCCCAATGGGGAAAATCTAACGGACTGGTGACAGGCGTTGCTAAAATCCGGCTATCGGCTGTCAATAATTCTACAACTTCTGTATCCCGTTGACAATCCAACGGTTGGACTAAATTTAAAATAATTGCTTGTGCATCGCTGACTGATACCATAGCGATCGCCTCCGAACTTTTTACTTTATCCCTCTAACCAATTTTAGATTTTAGATTTTGGATTGAATTTCTCTTTGAGGGTAAATCCTAAACTACACACTACTAGTAAACCTATAATTATGCTTCCTTCGGGGACTTTGGATACCTGAACGGAATTGTTGCTCAAATCTAGTATTTGCTTTGTCCCTGTTGCATCTCTATTGTTAAAACCAAATTCTTTAGCTAGAACCTCATCGCTAAAACCTTCGTTTATAAGTGCGAGATTATTATTAAGCCATGTGTCGCCAGGAAGTTCATCATCCTTACCAACATCAAAGGGGCCAAAGATTTGCTCTTTAGTGCTATCAAAGTTAAATCTCAAAAAGCTGTAATTAGATACACCACTAAGTACTGGAGTGAAACTATTTATCAGAGTCCTAAATGGATCAAAAAAAGAAATTGAGAGAGACTGCAAGTTCTTTGTAGATCCCGAACCCGTTTCCGAAATGACACTTAGAGCATCTGTTGTGTCGTAGCTAAATATACCTTTAGCTGAATAACCAGTATCTCCTTTCCAGTTAAAGTTGAACTCAGCAGCATCAGCTAGGCTGTGAGTGCTTATAGCGATCGCTAACACTAAAGCAATAGTCGCTACCATCCTAATAGCTCTTTTAGTAAACAGATGTGTCATAGATACAACTTCCAAATAGTTTCTCATACAATACAATACTTATCAAAAACAGACTCTTGTGGATTGGGCGACATCAGCGCCCTGATTATGGAACTTTTATGTGCAATAGATGTGCGACAGAGTTTAAACGCCAAAGCCAAGTCATCACCTTAATATTAAAAACATGAGCGATCGTTATTCCCCAACCCCTAAATAAAAATACCTATTTTGTATGAGTATCGAACGACTTCCCCAAAAACACTATCCCAAGGCTGAAATTGGGCGACGAGGTATGGCATTAGGACTTGATTTCCTTGGTGTCTGGTTAGTCAGTTCCTTGCTAGGAGGCGGCGATATTGGGATTCAATTTATGCAAATCCTAGTTTTTATAATATTTTGGCTAGTTTTGCGGGTGCTAGTGCCATACAACAATCAAGGGCAAAGTTTAGGGCGTTGGGCATTCGATTTAAAGGTGTTAGAAGTCGAAGATGGGGAAGTCGTGGGCAGAATCCCAGATTTGCTCTCACTGGTGAAGCGAGAAGCGATCGTTGGCTTGGGGGCGCTTTTAGTCTCAATTGCCTTGAGCAATATTAGAGCCAATCCCACTGCTATACTGCTAGTACTTCCCCTAGCAATTGATTGTGCGACTGCCTTCTCTGATACCCAGATGCGGCAGGCTTTACACGATCGCTATTGTGGAACTTTCATCGTTTCGTCGCGTCGTGGCTACTCACTTGATATAAAAGTTAAAAGATTAGTTGAAAATATGCGGCGGAATGTGAGAAGATAGTCATTTGTGTTAAATCTCTTCAGGCTCCACTGTTTGTAAGATTATGGCTAAGAGTAAAGGTGCCCGCATTATTGTGACACTAGAGTGTACCGAGTGCCGGACAAATTCAGATAAGCGTTCTGCTGGTGTTTCCCGTTACACCAGCACCAAGAATCGCCGCAACACCACTAACCGGCTAGAACTGAAAAAGTTCTGCACCCACTGCAACAAACATACTGTTCACAAGGAAATTAAGTAGAGATGAGTTATTTCCGTCGTCGCCTTTCTCCCATCAAGCCAGGAGATCCAATCGATTATAAAGATGTTGATTTATTACGTAAGTTTGTCACCGAGCGGGGTAAAATACTCCCACGTCGGATTACTGGGCTTACGTCTCAGCAACAGCGAGAGTTGACATTAGCAATTAAACGTTCGCGGATTGTGGCCTTGTTGCCATTTATCAATGCGGAAGGCTAAAAAGAGGAGAGACGCGATTAATCGCGTCTGTACAGGAGAGACGTGATTATACTCTTACGAGAAGCCGCTCTTTGAGCGTCTACGCGTCTGTACAGGAGTTAAGAATCAAAACTCCTAACTCCTAACTCCTAACTTGAAACTATTTAAACTGTTCACCAAAATTAAAGTGCGAGAGTTGTGGAGAAGGGGACGCTAGTTGAATTTAGGGTTCAAGGCGATCGCCGTCTGGGGATCGTAGAACGCCCAGACGGTAAAACCCGCTGGTTTGTGGTAGACGACCGTGGTCAGTCCCACAGCCTCGCGCCTAGACAAATAACTTATACAGTTACCGGACAGACTTACAAGCCCTCAGAGATTGCCAGCTTTTTAGAGCAAATCAACCCTTACCTAGACCCATCTAGCTTAGAGGTAGCTTGGGAAATATTAGTTGAGGATGGGGAAACAGTAAGCCCTGAGCAAATGGCGAATCTGCTATTTTCTGAATCAGCCGCGCCTCATTGTTATGCTGCCCATTGCTTGTTATCCGACGACAAACTTTATTTCAAGCAAAAAGGAGACGCTTACGAGCCGCGAACTGCTGCTCAGGTGGCAGAACGCCAGCACCAGGTGGAAGTAGAGGCATTAAAAGCTAAAGGACAGCAGGAATTTTTAACTCGTGTAGAGCAGGCGCTCAAAGGTGAAGCAGTAGAATGGCAGCGCCACGATCGCCAGCGCCTAGAAGGACTCGAAAAATACGCAGCATTGCTTGCTGACACAGTGCGGACGGGAGTTAATTATGACTCCTTAGCTCGCGCTTATCCGCCCAGCGCTCCAGTATTAGAAACGATGACCATGCTGGGACGACCCACAACGCCCCAAGGAGCCTTTCAACTATTAGTAGATTTAGGTTGCTGGAGTCCTTATGAAAACTTGTTCCTGCGTCGTTCTTCAATTCCGATTCAATTTCCTAATAAGGTATTAGAAGTGGCGCAACAGCGTTTGGATTTCCCGCCGATTGACTCAGATACAAACCGCCTTGATCTGACTCACCTAAAGGTCTACACCATTGATGATGAAACTACCACAGAGATTGACGATGGTCTAAGTTGGGAAGTCATGCCCGATGGACGGGAGCGCCTGTGGGTGCATATTGCCGATCCCACTAGATGGTTAGTGCCGGAAGGTGAATTAGATTTAGAAGCCAGAAAGCGGGGTAGTACAGTCTACTTACCTACAGGGATGATTCCCATGTTCCCAGAGGTATTGGCAACTGGGCCAATGAGTCTAATCCAGGGAAAAATTTGTTGCGCCCTCAGTTTCGGAATTATTTTAGGAACAACTGGGGGAGTAGAAGATTACAGCATTCATACCAGTTCTATTAAGCCGACTTATCGCCTCACCTACGAAGATGTAGATGAAATGTTGCAATTACGGGTACAGGCAGAACCAGAAATTGCTGCGATCGCAACTTGGGCGCAAAAACGCAAAACTTGGCGTTACGCTCAAGGGGCAATTAGCATCACAATGCCCGAAGCAACGATCAAAGTCAAAGGTGAAGAGATCCACATTGATATTTTGGACGATTCCCCATCACGGCAAGTAGTCGCAGAAATGATGATTGTTGCCGGTGAAGTTGCGGCTCGTTATGGTAAAACTCATAACATACCTTTACCTTTTCGCGGTCAACCCCAACCGGAATTACCCCCAGAAGAAGAATTACTGCTACTTCCAGCCGGATTCGTTCGCGCTTGCGCTATGCGTCGTTGTATGCCCAAGAGTGAAATGAGCATTACGCCTCTGCGCCATGCTGGTTTGGGCTTGGATACCTACACCCAAGCAACCTCTCCCATCCGTCGCTACAGTGACTTGCTTACGCACTTCCAACTTAAAGCCCATTTGCGCGGTGAAGTTCTGCCATTTTCCGCAGATCAACTTAAAGAAGTGATGATGACTGTCACCAGCATCACCCAAGAGGTGACGATGGTAGAACGGCAAACTAATAGATATTATGCTCTAGAGTATTTACGCCGTCATCCAGAGGAAACTTGGGAGGTAACAGTGTTGATGTGGCTGCGAGAAGACAGCAACTTAGCCCTAATTTTGATTGAAGATTTAGGCTTGCAATTACCAATGGTTTTCAAGCGTTCTGTGAACTTGGGCGAACAGATAGTGGTGAAAGTTTGCCACGCCGATCCGCAAAAAGATATGATTCAGTTTCAAGAAATAGTTTATCAAGAAGCCCAAACAGCCGCGAATTAATTCGTAATTCGTAATTGATAATATTACGAATTATTTATAACATTGCTCAAATTAAAAGCATCCCAAATGTACAAGTTTAATTTACATAGGGGATTGTGACTTACCCCAGAGGATAAAAAACGAACCGCAAAGGACACAAAGGGAAGAGAATTGAAAAGGGTTTTCGCGTCAGTCCCGTATATTTTTGCCCAATTGGGATGTTTCCCTAGAAGCAGAAATTGAAGAAGATATCCGACGTGCTGAAGCCCAAATCCAACAAGCAGAGGCAGCAAAGCAAAATATTTCCATTCAGGCAATTTTATTAGTATAATAATGGATCGTGTCGAATTAAAGCTATACCATGCCTAAACTCAAGACTCGTAAAGCCGCAGCGAAGCGATTCCGTGCCACCGGCACCGGCAAAATCCTCCGTCGGAAAGCTGGCAAAAGCCACCTTTTAGAACACAAATCTTCCGACAAAAAGCGTAGCATGTCCAAGAGCGGTCTTGTACATGAACGCGATGAACTCAACGTGCGCTTAATGCTCCCATATTTGTAAGTCCTTCAGGAAATAAGTTATGACACGGGTAAAACGCGGTAATGTAGCTCGAAAGCGCCGCAATAAGATTCTCAAACTAGCTAAAGGTTTTCGCGGTTCTCACTCAACTCTGTTTAGAACTGCCAACCAACAAGTAATGAAGGCGCTACGGAGTGCCTACCGCGATCGCAAAAAGAAAAAGCGCGATTTTCGTCGCCTCTGGATTACCCGCATCAACGCTGCTTCCAGACAACACGGCTTGAGCTACAGCCAGTTGATTGGTAACTTGAAAAGAGCTGATATCCAACTAAATCGCAAGATGTTGGCACAATTAGCAGTCCTCGATCCAGCTAGCTTTGGCAAAGTCGCTGAACTAGCAGTTCAAGCTAAAGGATAAAGGTGACTACGGATGCATAACAGATGTAACAGATGGCAAGTAATTTCTCGGTTACATCTGGTATTATCCGCCATTATTTTTTGGATATCTTGCTTTTCCATAGTGGGGACAGGATTCACTGCATCTGCCGCCGAAATGTCAGAAATTCAGCAGCGTGGCTATCTCACTGTTGCTGTCAAAGATAACTTGCGTCCCTTGGGATTTAAAGATGCCAGTGGCAATTTGCAAGGCTTTGAAATTGACTTGGCACAGCGATTAGCACTTGACTTGGTTGGGAAAGCCGATGCTGTCAAATTGAAACCTGTAGCGAATCGCGATCGCCTGTCTGTAGTCTTAGACAAGAAAGTTGATTTTGCGATCGCTAGGGTGACAGCAACCGAGTCACGCAGCCGGATAGTTAGTTTCAGTGTTCCCTACTATTTGGATGGCACTGTATTAGTTACAAAAGATGCCTCTGTGCAGCAGGTGAATGATTTGGCAAAACAAAAAATTGCCGTACTGAACAACTCCAGCACTATTGCTAAAGTGCGTTTCTATCTGCCAAATGCCGACTTGGTAGGAGTAAATTCTTATGACGAAGCACGAGAAAAAATAGAAAGTGATTCCGCCGTAGCCTTTGCCGCAGATGCTAGCGTTCTGAGTGGTTGGGTGCAACAATATCCTCAATATCGCCTACTGCCAACTAAACTCTCAACTGAACCCTTGTCTGTAGTTATGCCCAAGGGATTGCAGTCCGACGAATTAAGACAAAATGTGAATGTAGCGATCGCTCGTTACTTAGAACAAGGTTGGCTCCAGCAACGCTCTCAATATTGGGGTTTACCGTAAATTGGTCATTGGTCATTAACAAATAACCAAGGACAAATAACAAAGGACAAATAACAAACTTTATAATATTTGTATTTGCAGCAATGGATAATAATCTAGCCGTTGTTTATCTCTCAATTTTGGTGGGTATACTCGCAATTGCAGCCGTGAGTGTTTTTCGCCAGATTTTCAAAACTCGCAAAATTGAAGGCTCCTTTGCGAAATTGCGAAAGAAGTTAGAGAAAGAAAAGGGTACGACTCAAGAATATTATGAGTTAGCCAGTATTTATTCAGAAAAAAAACTGTATTCCCAAGCGATCGCGCTGTTTCAAAAAGCTCTGAAAGCTGCCGAAGAAGAGGAAGAAGAAAATATTGCCCCTATCTATAACGGGCTGGGTTATATTTATTTTACCCAAGAGCAATATGACTTAGCGATTCGTCAGTATAAAGAAGCTCTGAAATCTAAACCAGATTACGTAACAGGGTTGAATAATATTGGACACGCTTATGAGAAGAAAAAGTTAACTACTCAGGCGTTACAAAGCTACGAAGAAGCACTAAAGCTCGATCCAAATAACCCTATCGCTAAACGTCGTGCTGAATCTTTACGTCGTTTGGTTTCTGCGTAAATTAAGACCTAATCCCTAACCCCCAGTCCCTTGCCTACAAGGGAAGGGGAGTTACATCCCTGCCAGAATATCCGCCACAATAGCAAGTGATTTCAGCCCAAACACCAACTGCCAGTTATTGACACCCGCACTGTACAAACCCTTTACTGGAGCCAATAATTTTAACAATCCAGCAATCCTCTAAGGAAAAATGCGATTTTAAAAAGCATAAATTAACTTTTGTAAATTTGATTCCTATAATTAATTCTACTTAATGTAATATTTAAGTAATTTTTAGCTGCCAATTTTCACTAAAAAACTGTTTTTATTTTCAAAACATAGATATTTAGATATATGTAATTATATGTCAAATCCAGAATTAGTATATACCATTGATCGTTTTCAAGAAGGTATTTCTTCTAAAGTACCTGGCTATTATGTAAGAAGTAGTGCAACTATTAATGTTGAAGATCCACCTGAAGTTCAACAGCATAATGATAATGTAGATAAAGTCAAAGAAATTGCTGAGTATCTCATTAAGAGCGATCGACCGGAATTAGTCTTCTATATACATGGCTATGCTAATTCTGAAAAAGATGCAATAAACCGCTATGAAAAAGCCTATAAATATGCCAATTCTGTAGATTCAGGACTTACACTTGACAATCGCAATTGTGTATTTATTGGCTATCGCTGGCCTGCCGAAACTCCTTTATTTCAAACTGGAAATTACTTAGAATCACTACCAAGTTTAATTGTGGGAATATTCATTACTTCCCTGATATTTGGTTTAACAGCCATTACATTAACACTTTGGGCAAATGCTGCATCAAATTTTCTTTTAACATCTCTGTTAATTATTCTCCTTGCATCTGGGCTTGGACTTTGGATAAGAGACATAGCAAAAGCAACAGATTCTTTACGCATCATACCGAATGGATTAGTATTGGTTTTTTTTACTTGGTTGTTTGGTGCTATCTTCAGTTTATTTGTCAAAAATCCTCATCCGTGGCTAATATTTTTTATCGTTATCTGCGGATTGTTGATCGGTATGATTTTAGCACTAATAATCCTTCGTGTTACAGCTTACCCTCGCGATCGCTTTCGGGCTAGTAATTATGGTGTGCTAGATTTAGTCAGATTCTTCCAAGATTTACAAAAGGAAATATTAGAAATAGATCGGGATATTAATAAAAATTGGGAAGACGTTAGAATAAAAGTATCATTTACTGCTCATAGTTTAGGTTGTGAAGTAGCAACTCAGACGATTCGTATTCTCTCTGATGTATTTGACCCTGAGGCACTTAATCCGAAAGCTTCTTCTAAAATTGGTGATGTATTTAGTCTAGGAAGATTGGTGCTTGTTGCGCCAGATATTCCTGTTGAATCTATTTTAACTTCTAGAGCTAATTTTCTTAAATCTTCGTTGAAGCGTTGTGAAGAAGCCTATATATTTTCTAACGAAGCTGATTTAGTATTACGCTTGGCTTCACCCGCTGCTAATTATTTTAGTTTTCCAGCTAAAACTAGGGATAGAGGATATAAATTAGGTAACGTAACTGTTGAGCGTAATAAGAAAAAATTCTTACCAAATGATTATGGTATAGTAAATTGTCAAAATGACGATTTTAATAACCCTGCTCCTCCTTCCGAATATCTAGAAATCCGAGCATCCTCAAATGAGCGTAAGAGTTTACATTGCCTGAATAATAACGATCCACTTGACGAGAAGGCTATTGCAGACTCTTTTACATATTTTGATTGCACTGATTATACTGATTGCACTGATACAGAAACATCAAAGACAGGAGTTCTCAGTTTCTCCAGGAAACAATCTGCTCTCAATTTTTATGACTATGTTCAATTGTGTGGAGCGTACTTTTTTAAATTTCCCCGGTATATCAATGTACATGGAGGATATTTTGAGGGCAAATTTTGTCAACTCCTAATTAATGAACTTGCTTTTCTTGGTTATAAGGGATTACTTAGGAGATATTCAAAATCAAATCAATTTGATGAATTGTCATCTTTAGATCCTGAATACAAAGAACTTTATCTGAATTTTTCTGAAGATTGTAAAAGCAAATATATCCAAGTTCTGCTTGCAATGCCTAACAAAGTGCCCGCTCAACCCTAATCTGCAAAAGCACAAATCCCAACAATTTGCATAACTCTAAACTCCAGTAATTAGTGGTCTGTTGCAAAAGTTTTGAAATGTTCGTGGTGGTCATAACCCCGATTTCTTGAAGAAGTCGGGGTTCTTGCAACTCAGCAAAATTAATGGGACAGACCACTAGTACCGCAAGGCGGAATTCAAAATTCAAAATTAATGCAGCGTAAATGTTTCGTTGATTTGGAATGGTCTGTTTATTTCCGCCGTGTTGTACTAGTAGTTTATTGATATCGTTGCGAAGTAACACACATGATTTTAAGGACACAGCATTGCTCTACCCCTACCTATGTACTTCATTTACCTGAAAAACTCTGTAAGAATTTTGAATTGTTAACGGGTTTCAGACTTCGGCTGAGAAATAGATAACTAGAAGTCTTTTGTAAAAATGTGAAAGATGATTAAGCGGCTAAAGCGTTTTTTGTGGCTAGCTATTGCCATAATTGTTTTCATTTCTATCTCACTGGGATTAACGGGAATATTGGCGGCTCAACAGCCTTCGATTTCCCATCCTCTCACTTCATTAACAGAGGCAGAAATTAGTACAGCTGTTTCGGTCATTCAAAAAGAAAAAACTTTAAGCGAAATGGCAGCTTTTCCACTTATCGCTTTACAAGAACCAGATAAAGAAGAAGTTCTGAAATTTACACCTGGTAAAGCTTTCGGGCGAAAAGCCTTTTTGGTAATCTATGAGCGATCGCAAAATAAAACTTATGAAGGTATCGTCGATCTAAAAAGCAAAACCTTAAATTCTTGGAAAGAAATACCCTCTGTTCAACCTGCGATCGTCAATTCAGAATATGAACTAGCAACTCAGGTAGTTAAAGCCGATCCTCGGTGGCAAAAAGCGATGCAAAGGCGGGGAATTACCGATTTTGATCGAGTCAAAATCAGTTCATGGGCCCCAGGAATCCTGAGCAAACAGGAAGAAGCAGCAGGTAATCGTCTTTGCCGCAGCTTATCTTACTACCAGGGACAAAACTGGAATTATTACGGTAGTCCCATTGAAGGAGTAGTTGCAACTGTCAATTTAAACACAGGTAAAATTGTCAGTTTCGTTGACAAGGGAAATGTACCTTTCTCTAAAGAAAACTGGAACTATGATATAAAGTCTTTGGGCAAATTACTTTCAGCACCTAAAGTATTAAAAATACTCCAACCTAATGGTAAAAGTTTCCAGATTAAAGACAATGAAATTAACTGGCAAGGTTGGAAATTTCGGTATTTAATGCATCCCCGTAGTGGATTGACATTGTACCAAGTGACATACGACGATGGGGAAAATGTCAGACCAGTTTTATACCGCGCTAGCCTATCGGAGATGGTAGTCCCTTATGGCGATCCAGATCCCACTTGGTCGTTTAGGAATGCCTTTGATGTTGGGGAATATAATCTTGGTTTGCTAGCAAATAGGATGGAGTTAGGTAAGGAAATTCCTGAAAACGGCCTTTTGCTGGATGCTGTTTTTGCTAACGAGCAGGGAGAACCTTATAAGATACCAGGGGTTGTTGGTATTTATGAACGCGATCGCGGAATGCTTTGGAAACACTATGAGTATAATACTCGCCGGAATGATGTCCGTCGCAGTCGAGAACTAGTGATCTCGATGACTGCGGCTGTTGATAACTATGATTACAGCTTTAATTGGATTTTTCATCAGGATGGGACTTTGGAAGTCCAAAATGAGTTAACAGGTATCGTACTGGCGCAGGGAACAGCTGCTCAAAAGCAATCTGAGGATAATTCTTATGGTCGGCTAATCGCCAAGAATATCTTTGGAGTAAATCACCAACACTTTTTCAACTACCGCCTAGATTTCGATGTCGATAGTCAAGCTAATTCTGCGATGGAAATGAACGTGAAAGCTTTACCGATGGATGAGAAAAATCCATTAGGAAATGCGATCGCAATTACAGAAACCCCACTCACAAAAGAAACGGCTGCTGTGCGCGATTTGGATCTCAAAAGCAGTCGAGAATGGATGATTGTGAGTGCCGATAAAAAAAATCCGCTAGGGGCTGCACCTGGATATATGCTGATGCCTGGTGGAAACTCCATGTTTTTTCCAGTGGAAGGCTCAAACATCCGTCAAAAGGCAGAATTTGCGACTCATCACGTTTGGGTAACAAAATATAAGCCTACTGAACTCTATGCTGGCGGCGATTATCCTAACCAAACTCAACCAGGACAGGGTTTACCAAAATATATTGCCGACGATGAATCCTTGATGGGTGAAGATATCGTGCTGTGGTACACAATGGGAGTAACTCATATTCCGCGATCGGAAGATTGGCCTGTAATGCCTGTTCACCCAGTTGGCTTTAAGCTAGTCCCTAGAGGATTCTTTAGCCGGAATCCAGCCATAAATTTACCTGAGTAAAATGTTTGTTGGCTCAAGTTTCCTTCCTTCAGTTTTTTTGTCATGCCTAAAGGCGGTAACTTGAATGCTGATAAACTTATATAGGTCAAATACTGGCACTTATTAAAGTAGGATATCTAATGAACTTTCCAGAAATTAATATTCCCGGTAATGGCAAGCTGCACGCTCGTTTAATTACATCCTTGGGTGAAATTGTAGTTCGTTTGGAAGAAGAGCGAACCCCCAACACCGTCAAAAATTTTGTTGGTCTAGCAACCGGAACAATCGACTGGAAAGACCCTAAAACTGGTGAATCTGGTAAGGGAACTCCAGCTTACGATGGAGTTCGCTTTCACCGGGTCATCCCTGATTTTATGATTCAGTGTGGCGATCCTCTGAGTCGTTATCTAGATACAGCCAGCCGTTGGGGTACTGGTGGCCCAGGATATCAATTTGAAGATGAGTTTCATCCTGAATTGAGACACACTGGTGCAGGTATCCTGTCGATGGCTAACGCCGGACGCGGTACAAATGGTTCGCAATGGTTTATTACAGAAGCACCGACACCTCACCTTGACAACAAACACAGTGTTTTTGGTGAAGTTGTGCAAGGTTTAGATATAGTCAACAAGATCGCTAATGTGGCTACGACTAGAGATCGTCCAAATCAAGAGGTCGTGTTACAAAAAGTAGAAATTTTTCGGCAGTAATTAACACCTCTCTAGGTTAATTCATCCTCTCCCGAATTTTCCCATTATTCTCTCGTTCCCATGCAGAGCATGGGAATGGCTGATTAGAGGCTGGGCTTCCAGTGACAAAAATGTACCTCCTATAAACTCCTTCTACTAATCTGTTACTTAAATAAAGAAAACAATTTACAGATTTTGTGTTATGAGTTCACCAAGTAATCCACTGACAACCATATTGAGATTTAAAGTGTAATCAATAACTCCTGTGTTTTTAGTAAACTCTAAAATATCATTAATCTCTAGTTGAGATAATGAATCTTTTCTTTTAAAATTAAAAGATTTATATACAAAATTACCACTTGTATAATCAGTTAAGATTTGAAAATTCGTAGTACGACAAGCTATTAAAATTGGAATAGCACTGACAATTTGAGGATGTTGTTGTAAAAGCAGCCCAAATTCATTTTCTATATCATTCTTTCCAACTAGATAGTTAAGTATATTTAAATTAATTTCTACATCATTAAATTTTCTTAAAACTTTTTCCCAGTCAACAAAATAGTTTCAGACACTTATAGAATCTGTCAGTGTATTCTGAAAATATTGGAAAAATTCAGTTTCATTTGAAAAATTAAAATATGTTTGGAAAATGGAATTAAATCTCATAATGTTATTTAATTTATTATCTAATAATTCATAATTAATAATTCATTAATTGAATTTCGCTTTAACGCATTGCTATTAATATTGCGTGTGGCTCTAACCCTTTCTATTTTATAACCACCATAAGCATCCTCAAAAAAATTATCGTTTATATTTTCATTTTTAGGATCGGAGTTACTAAGCATGATTAATGCACCCTTATTATCTAGCTTTTTAAAATAGTCTCGTAACCTTAATTGTTCAGAATCATTAAATGACGGCTGTGAATAAGATGTAAACTTAGATGTGTTACTAATTGGTCTATAGGGAGGGTCAAAATAAACGAATGTTTGATCGTCAATAAAGCTTTCATATTCAGTAAAATCTCCATGACAAATTTTCGTATTCTGTAGAATTTTAGCTACAGATTTCAAGTTTTTAGGATCGTAAATACTCGGCTTTTTATATATGCCTGCTGGAACATTAAAATCACCTTTAGAATTGACACGAAAAAGCCCATTAAAACAAGTTTTGTTCAGGAAAATAATTTGGGCAGTTCTTTCTAGCCATTCGAAATGGTAGTTATCTAAGTTAAGGGATTTTTTTCGACTGTTAAAATGTGTTCTTGTTTGATAGTAATATTTGCTTTTTTCACTTTCATCAAAAGACAAATATTTTGTTGTAATTTTATCTAAAATTTCAATCAAATCATCTACATGATATTGAATTGTCTTGTATGCTATAACTAATTCTGCATTTATATCAGAAATAAATAATTCTTGGATATCATATTTATGTGCTACGTAAAAAAAGACTGCGCCACCTCCTATAAAAGGTTCGATGTACCTTTTGATTGAGCCGTTAAATAATTCATTTGGAAAAAAATTATTGATTTGCTCAATTAACTGGTTTTTACCACCAGCCCATTTCAAAAAAGGCTTTGGAACTGTTGGAATCGTTGAGAGAGTCAGAACCATTAGCTTAACCTGTACAGATATAGTAAATTCTTTTAATGCTAGTTCATACGTACTAAAAGCTTTTTTAGAGTAGCATAAATTAATCTAATTACCCAAATTGAAAACAAATTTGCCGAAAAATTAAGATTTATTTAAATAAAGCAACAACCAAGTTGTTAAAATCAGAAGCTAGACCCCAATCAGTAAGCGGGTTTGAGGGATGCCTACGCCTATGTACTCCATATAAAACCTTACAACTCTTCACTTCATTAGGGATACAAGTTTTGAGACAATCAGAAACGATTTAATAATAATCAAGCACTTATAGTCCATTTTTATCGGACTCCGTGTTATTTCTGTTGAAAAGGGAGAACACAAACATGAAATTGGCTTACTGGATGTATGCAGGCCCAGCCCACATCGGCACTCTGCGAATCGCTAGCTCTTTTAAAAATGTTCATGCGATCATGCACGCGCCCATTGGCGATGACTACTTTAACGTCATGCGCTCCATGCTATCGCGCGAGAGGGATTTCACTCCAGTGACAACCAGTGTTGTCGATCGCAACGTTTTGGCGCGTGGTTCCCAAGAGAAGGTGGTTGACAACATCGTCCGCAAAGATGCCGAGGAACACCCCGATCTGATTGTGTTAACTCCCACTTGCACCTCCAGCATTTTGCAAGAGGATTTGCACAACTTTGTGGAACGGGCGCAACTAGAAGCCAAAGGAGACGTAATGCTAGCGGATGTGAACCACTACCGCTACAACGAACTGCAAGCCGCCGAGCGCACTTTGGATCAAATTGTCCAATACTACATTGAAAAAGCCCGGAAGCGGGGCGAATTAGCAGAGGGTAAAACTGAGAAACCCTCCGTTAACATTATCGGTACTACTACCCTTGGTTTTCATAATAATCACGACTGCACCGAACTCAAACGGCTGATGGCTGACTTGGGGATTGAGGTAAATACCTTAATTCCTGAAGGTGCTTCGGTGAATGACTTGAAGAAGATGCCGAAAGCCTGGTTTAACCTCATACCTTACCGCGAACTCGGTTTAACCACCGCTCGTTACCTCGAAGAACAATTTGGCACACCTTATATAGACATTACTCCGATGGGTGTAGTGGAAACTGCCCGTTGTATTCGCAAGATTCAGCAGGTAATTAACGCTCAAGGTGCAGAAGTTGACTACGAAAACTTCATTAATGAGCAAACGTTGCACGTATCTCAGGCTGCTTGGTTCTCCCGTTCCATTGACTGTCAAAACTTGACTGGCAAAAAAGCTGTGGTTTTTGGTGACAATACCCACGCCGCCGCCATTACCAAGATTCTGGCGCGAGAAATGGGGATTCATGTTGTTTGGGCTGGAACCTACTGTAAATATGATGCAGACTGGTTCCGCGAACAGGTGAGCGAGTATTGCGATGAAGTGCTAATTTCCGAGGATCATGGTGAAATTGGGGATGCGATCGCTCGTGTCGAACCCTCTGCCATTTTCGGCACCCAAATGGAACGCCACGTTGGTAAGCGTTTGGATATTCCCTGTGGCGTAATTGCTGCACCAATCCACGTCCAAAACTTCCCCATTGGTTACAAACCATTTATGGGTTACGAAGGCACGAATCAGATTACAGATTTGATCTACAATTCCTTCACTTTGGGAATGGAAGATCACCTGTTAGAAATCTTCGGTGGTCATGATACCAAAGAAGTTATTACTAGGGGAATTTCTGCTGATTCTGATTTGAATTGGACAAAGGATGGTCAAGTAGAATTGAATAAGATTCCTGGATTTGTGCGTGGCAAGGTGAAGCGTAATACCGAAAAATTTGCCCGCGATCGCGGTTTCAAAGAAATCAACGCTGAGGTGTTGTACGCCGCCAAGGAAGCTGTCGGGGCGTAGGTTAGCGGGATAGTTAAAAAGAGTTAGTAGTGAAGTTTAATATTGATGCTTCACTACTAACTTTTACTTTTTTGAGTAGAATTTACGTTATTATATATACCAAATATCTAAAACATTGATAGACCTTCCTGAGAAAAATATAGTTGTGAATTTACATGAATTTATATCATCTCTACAAGAAATTAAAGATGATGCTGCTGTAATAGATTTATGCAGGAAAAAAGTTTTACATGGCACGCCACATATCTTTGAGGGACAAGAAGATAAATACTACGAATTTAGAAAGAGAATTTCTGAAGAATTTGATATTGCTTTTCATGAAGTTTTCATAACAGGCTCCGCAAAATTGGGATTTAGCCCACGTAAAAGGAAAAATTTTGATTATGACTCAGACATTGATGTTGCTATCGTATCGCAGAACTTGTATGACAGAATTATTGATATTATTTGTATTTATCAGATGGAACTAAGGAGAGCAAGAAGAACAGTCACATACGATGAGTTAAAGATGTACCATTCTTTTTTGGAATACACAACAATGGGATGGATAAGACCTGACAAGCTTCCAGTGTCATTTAAGGTTAACGAGTTAAAGAATCAATGGTTTGATTTTTTTAAGTCTATCTCTTACGGTAAATCAGAAGTTGGTAACTATAAAGTAACTGCTGGTATATTCAAAACTTATCAACATTTTGAAATGTATACATTAAGTGGATTAATAGACCTGAAAAAATCTTTAGAAATCGGTGGGGAACATGGCAAATCAAATTAAACCATCAGTGACTAATCCTACTATTGCTGATATTTACCAGAATATTGAAGGAGGAAAATTTATATTGAGACCTGACTTTCAACGAAAGTTTGTGTGGACTCATGATCATCAAGAGGAATTTATAGATACTATTTTAAAAGGATATCCCTTCCCTGAAATTTATGTTTGTCAAGGTGATATTGATACGAAAAAGCTACGTACAACACAACACGTTATTGATGGGCAACAAAGATTAACTACAATAAAACGGTATATTGATCATCAATATGATAATGATAAAAATTTAAATAAAATCCCAAAATTTGAAGATTTAACAGAAGATAAAAGAGAAGAGTTTCTCTCATATCAAATTGTTGTAAGAGATATAGGCAAAGTATCAGAGGAAACCATCAGAGAAATCTTCCGTAGAATTAATCTGACAGAGTTTAAACTGGACGATATAGAAATCCATAATGCTATATATAGTGGCTACTTTATCAAAACTGGTAAGAGTATTTTAGAAGATATTTCTTTGCAGGAATATGGTGTTTTTCATGAATCAGAATTCACCAGAATGGCTGATTTGTACTTTATATTATTAGTAATGGCAACCATTGAAAATGGTGGATATTTTCCTCAAGATAAAGAAGTTGAAAATTATATTGCTCAATATAATGATGAATATCCTAATAAAGATCATATCAAAGCTCTGCTAATAAAGACTTTTGCTACAATTAGTGATATGGCTTTACCATCTGATTCAATTTGGTTTAGAAAGTCTAATTTCTTTACGCTTGTTGTCGAGTTAGCAAAGCATATAAATCAGATACCAGAAAATGTTGTTGAACGTCTAGCAAATTTGGAATCACTCCTTTTTGAGAATAGAAGTAAACCTGATAATAAATATGGAAAATATTATTCATATATGTACGCAGGAACTACTAATAGAAAGGGTAGAGTGGTAAGAGCAGAGCTATTTAATGAGCATATTTTCGCTTAAAAACATATCCTCAAATTAAGGCTTTGGAAAGCAAACAACAATTGCAGGTTTATACTCTTCATGCTCACTACATTGGGAATATGAATTGCCCCTACATGAATTGATTCATTGAGATATGTTACATCCCAAACATGAGGTGCGATCGCAGGTAGACAATCGGTTTAAAGTTTTTGCTGAAGTAAATGAAGATAGTACCCTATAGCGATCGCACTCCGTAACGCAGAAATTTACTGATAAATCAAAATTAAAATCGAACAAATATCACAATACAAAATTATTACTTTGGGGATCTAATAGGCAGAATAACCCACTAGAGAGCGAACCGATGTGTCTCCCATAACGAAGTAAAAAAAGCATCACAAAAGCCTCGCAATATCTCTTATAGAAAAAAAGCAGATGCATGTTAATGTTTTAATCTCATTGTCTTCTCTTCAGGTCTTTCCCTATGCATCTGCACTATTTACACCCCCAACACCTTGAAGAATTAGTCAATAGTAGTGGTATAGACTTACACCTAGTGCAACTCAATTTTAGGTCACTCCAAGGCGTAACCGCTTATGAGTACCTATTGATTTCTGAGCTACTTCCCCGCACCAATACCGGAATGGTGAAAGCTGGATGGTTGCAGCGTTATGCTCATATTACTGAAGGTGGTTGGTGGTGTTCGGGGCTAGACCCTCAAAATAATTGGCAGATGATGGAATGGGGATGCTTTAAGCCAAACCAACCCCGACAGAATCATAATGGTAAGTCCATCAAATACGAGCATCCCCCCAGCACGCCAACGCGGGTGTTTTGTTTGCGGGTAACGCTGCAAGTATGGCAGCAAGTCGCTGGACGTTACAATCTGGTCATGCCTGACAATATCACCATTACTGCTGATGGTGAAGCTAGAGGCTTCTGGCAATGGGTGATGCAACATAACATTCCCCTGATTCTCTGCGAGGGTGTAAAGAAAGCAGCAACGCTGTTGACACAAGGATATGCAGCTATTGCTATTCCCGGAATTACCAGTGGTTATCGGGTTGTTAAAGATGAATTTGGTAAAGTTACCCGTCGTCAGTTGATTCCCGACTTAGCAGCTTTTGCAATTACAAAGCGGAGCTTTTATATTTGTTTTGATTTTGAAACTCAACCTAAAACAATTGCTGCTGTAAATAATGCTATTTCTCAACTTGGTTGTTTATTCCAACAAGAAAATTGCTCTGTTAAAGTAATCGAACTTCCAGGAATCGAAAAAGGGGTTGATGAGTTTATCGTTGCCAAAGGTGCAACTAGCTTCGAGAAAGTTTATCGCCAAAGTGTTGATTTAGAAATTTATCTTGCTCAAACCAAACCCCATACTGAGTTAACTATTCCTGCGGCTCTCACTTTGAATCGCCCTTATATAGGTGAAATCCCTTTCCCAACTTCTGGATTAGTAGGAGTAAAGTCTGCAAAAGGAACAGGTAAAACTACATCGCTACAAGCTGTTGTTCAGCAAGCGAAAATTAGAAATCAACCCGTTTTATTAATTACTCACAGAATTCTACTAGGAAGATTTTTGTGTGAAAAAATTGGTATCCAATGGGGAACGCATAAAGAAGATAGGGATAAAACGATTGAGAAAAAACTTATCCCCGCTCCTCCCATACTCCGCTCACTTTCTCCTCAGCAATCCCTTGGATTGTGCGTTGATTCGATTTGGAAGCTTAACCCGGAAAATTGGCACGGGGCAATAGTAATTTTAGATGAAGTAGAGCAGTCTTTGTGGCATCTATTAAACAGTAATACTTGTAAACACAAGCGTGTAAAAATATTAAGACTATTCCAGCAATTAATTTCCACAGTTTTAACAACTGGAGGGTTAGTAATTGCCCAAGATGCTGATTTATCAGATGTATCACTTGAATATCTACAAGGATTAGCAGGAATTAAATTAACGCCTTGGGTTGTTCTCAACCAATGGAAGCCTCAGCATGGTTGGGATGTAACTTTTTATGATTCGCCGAACCCAACACCGCTAATTCACCAATTGGAATTAGATTTACTTGCTGGACGTAAATGTTATGTTACTACCGATAGTCGTGCTGGACGTTACAGTTGTGAAACAATCGAACGTTATCTGAAAGAACGCTTACAAAAATTACGGCGGCAATTTCCTAAAACCTTGGTAGTTAGTAGCCACACTACAAACACACCCGGCCACGCAGCCGTTGATTTTATCGCAGCAATCAATCAAAAAATATCTGAATATGATGGCGTTTTTGTTACCCCTAGCCTGGGTACGGGAATTAGTATTGATGTCCAACATTTCGACCGAGTTTATGGCATTTTTCAAGGGGTAATTCCTGACTCGGAAGCAAGACAAGCATTAGCAAGAGTGCGGGATGATGTGCCGCGTGTTGTCTGGTGCGCGAAACGAGGTATTGGTTTAATTGGTAGTGGTAGTACAAATTATCGCTTGCTATCTGATTGGTATCAGGAAAATCAAAAAGAAAATTTAGCTTTGCTTAGTCCACTACATAAAATAGATGTGGATTTACCTTTAGTTCATGACCCGATTCATTTGCGAACCTGGGCTAAGTTATCTGCGCGGGTAAATGCTTCTATCCGCCTCTATCGTCAATCAATGCAAGATGGTTTAATTGCTGATGGACATCAAATCCAGATGCGGAGTAATGCTGTTCATAATAATATTATTCGAGATTTACGGCTGGCATTTTTGGCAACTGATGCCGATGATTTAGCTACCCGCAGAAGATTAGTTTTAGAAATTGTCAAAGTTCAAAAAGATTGGGCGCACAGTCGCCAAAAAGCTAAAGAGATTAAGCGTAAAATTAAGGATATTAAACAGCAAAATCAACTATCAGTAGCAACTGCTGTAGCTAATGCTAAAGATATCGATTATGTAGAATATGAGCAGCTATTAGTGAAGCATTCTCTAACTGATGCAGAACGGAACCAAATCAATAAATATGCTATCAAACAAAGGTATGGTGTAGAAGTTACTCCTTGGCTGAAATTGCAAGATGATCAAGGATATTATCGTCAACTGTTAATTCATTATTATCTAACTCACGAAAGCGAATATTTTCACGTCAGAGACCAGCAAGAATGGCATCAGCAATTGTCTTGGGGTGAAGGGAAAGTTTTTCTACCAGATTTAAAAACTTACACGCTCAAAGTTGAAGCGATGAGAGCCTTGGGAATGCTTCAGTTTCTCGAAGTAGAAAGAGAATTTACCGAGAGTAATCCAGATTTGATAATGCTTAAAAATGTGGTTTTTCAGCATAGTAAGCATATTAAAAGGGCGCTTGGTATTAACTTAGTTGGGGAGAAAGAGCAGCTTTCGGCAATAAAAATACTCAGCCGACTCTTAAATTTGTTGGGCTTGAAACTGAAGCGGGTAAATGAGGTTTATCAAATTGACCTAGAAACGCTTTATGATGGCAGGGAGAAAATATTTGCAGTTTGGCATCAACGGGATGAGTTGATGCTGGCTCATGTTAAGACTGTTGGCTATGAATTGGCTGATTATTCTTCAGACTGGAAGTTTGAAATTATTCAAACGAAGCCTTATGCCGCAGTAGTCAAGGAAGAGGTAGCTATCTCTGGGTGACAGCTAACATGAAGTGCAATGGAGGTCTTTAGGGACTTCCAAATTTCTACTTTGCCTTCATCCGTGCTTGCTTCACCATCGCAATTAGAGTTTGATGAGCATCTTCTGCATCCGCTAAAACACGATCGAACTGAATGCGAACTGGCACAGCTTCCCCATTAACTTGCGCTGTTAAATCCATACCTTGGGCATCAATTGACAGCATTTTTGCTGCACTTGCATCTGTTACACCACCAAAAGCTTTAGCATAAATCACTACGGCATCAGCATGATCGTCATTCATGTGCTTGCAGATGCGCGAACTAATCTCAGCAGAGAAATCGTTAGACATTGTTGAGGTAAAAAGTTAGAAATATAGCAATAGCTTAGATTCTAAGCTAACGCGAGTGAAATTTGCTAATTTTCTTTCTGAGCAGTAAGAAATATGCATACTACTTTATGTTCACGATAAATAATATTTATTTCTGGAATAATAATTAAATTAAAATAAAACTTAGTTCAGTATTTTTACCTTCTATTACGGAAACCAGACAGCTTAAACTGTAGCAGAAGTATTAGCCAAACTATTGAAGCTAAGAGACAATGAGCGAAACTAGCCCCAGACGAATTGTTATTGGGGATGTACATGGACACTATGAAGGTTTGATGACTTTGTTGGAGGCGATCGCTCCCACATCAGACGATCAAATCTATTTTTTGGGAGATTTAATCGATCGCGGGCCTCATAGCTCACAAGTAGTTAATTTTGTCAAACGACATAACTACCCATGTTTGCTGGGAAATCATGAGCAGATGTTATTAAACATTCTGACTAATGAAAGAATTTCCTCCCCGACGATGCAAGCGTGGTTGTACAGTGGGGGGCAAGCTACCGTAGCCAGTTACCACGAGGCTTCAATCCCTGATGACCATCTGGATTGGTTCAAGAGTTTGCCTACATATCTCGACTTGGGGGATATTTGGTTAACTCATGCTGGTGTTGACCCTTCCAAGTCGGTTACAGAACAAACTGCCGAGGAACTCTGCTGGATACGAGAGGAATTTCACAGTATTGAAAAACCCTACTTTCCAGATAAGCTGATTATCATCGGTCACACTATTACTTTTACTCTGCCTGGTGTTTCTCCTGGTAAACTGGCACAAGGGCAGGGATGGCTAGACATAGATACTGGCGCTTATCATCCCCGGAGTGGCTGGTTGACTGGATTGGATGTGACGAATAACCTGGTTTATCAAGTTAACATTTTTAAAAACTATCTCCGTACCCTCCCTTTAGAAGAAATTGTAATTACCGTTAATCCAGCCAAAATCAAAGTCGATCGCCGCAATAGGAATTGAATAATATTCGAGATGAGGCGGAGGGAAAATGTGGAAGATGAAGGAGACAAGGGAATAAGCAATGCCCAATTCCTAATTCCCTCAAGACCTTGCTAATGGTCGAATATTAGCTTTATAACTAGCATTATCCAAGCCATAAGTTCCATTACTCGGTTGGGAGTTAATTGCACGTCTGAGGGCATCAATGCGATCGCTAGTTCCGGGGTGGGTACTCAAAAATGTTGGAGCAGAACCACCCTTGTTCAGCAGCTTTTTCATAAACGAAACCATTGCAGACTGGGCGTAACCAGTTCGTGTCAAAGTTCGTAGTCCTCTTTGATCGGCTTCAAATTCATTGCTACGACTGCGGGGTAAATCTCGCGCTAACTGGACACCAATTTGTACCGCCGTACTCCGATCTAAGCCAGCTGCTGTTAATAGTCCACTTTCGAGCGCTTTTTGCTGCATCTGCTTGACTACGTGTTTCCCCCCAATGTGACCAATTTCGTGGGCGAGGACGCTAGCTAGTTCCGCTTCATTGTCTGCGGTTTTCAGCAAACCAGTGTGGACATAGACATAGCCGCCCAAGGTAGCAAAAGCATTAATACTGTCATCCTCAACTATTTGGAAAGTATAGGGAAGATTGGGGCGATCGCTATTGGCTGCTAAACGCCGGCCAACTTGTTCCACATAGCGATTAACTTCAGGATTGCGGTAAAGTCGGACTTGACTGCCAACTAATTCCTGATTAATCTGCTTACCAAGATCAACTTCTTGGTTAGGGGATATATTAGAAAGCTGAAATGCCTGAAATCCTTGGAGTAGAAGAGGCAAGAAATCTAAAGCTCTTCCAGGCATGGGTGTACTCAGGCACAGACTCAGGGCAACTACCACTGAAATTAAAGAATAAAACCAGCTACGCCGCCACACCCGGTAATTTGCAACAAAAACTTTCCAATTGAACATAATAAGCTCTGAATATTATTTTGGGAGGACATAAAATAATCGGACAAATTATGAGACGGATTTAGAGTATTCTAAGTTGCATTCTTAACTCAAAAGCAAATGAGTTGTGATACAGCCAATGCTTAGGCAAGTCTACCGAATTGTGGACGGCTAGAGATTCCCTCTAGAGATAGGCTTAAACACTAGATATTACTTTCTGGGTGCATCAGTCTGAACGGGCAAAAATTTGAGGGTTAGCTGCCACCCCTGCGAACTTACGAAACTCGTGATAAACTGTCGCATAATCGAAACGTGCAGTTACTTTGAGTTGTTACCAGATAGGGAAAATTACCATTCCCATCGAAAGGCTTCTTGCTACAATCAATTACTTCGCTATTACCTCGGAAAACTTTTTATGGCTATTTTAGATTCAAAAGGTCGTTTGTTCGGCAAAATAAATCTCCTAGATTTAGGTGCTGCACTAGTAATTTTGCTAGTTATATTCGGCATCTTTATCTTTCCTGGTACTTCTGGTTCTGTTGCCCAAGTTGGTGCGAAAACAGTACCCATAGAAGTAGACTTAGTAGTTCGTGGTTTAAATGTTCGTGACCCCGAACAATTATTCAAGAATGGATTCAAAAAAGGCGGAAAAACTAATGTAATTATCCGCAATCAACCCCACGGAGAAATTGAAATTAAATCCATTCAACAGCTACCTAGAACAGTGAATGTTTCCCAACCTGATGGCACTGTGAAAGAATTACCAGATCCAAAAATCAACAATTTTAGTACAGATTTTATTTTGACTTTAGATGGCAAAGCCCAGCTTACCGACAATGGCCCAGTGATAGGTAACAGTAAAGTTAAAATTGGAATGCCATTTGAGTTAGAAGGTTTTAACTACAACTTCAATGCAACTGTTATTGATATCAGATTAAAAGACAAATAGTATTCTAGTCTTTGTCTTCATAAAAAATACTGATAAACCGAATTTTTCGTTATCTAAAAGGCTTCGGTTTATCAGATGAATCAATGCAGATTATAACTACTTAGCAGCTTTCACTTGAAACATTAAATACGTCCCTCCTAACCCTTCTACAATTGTGCGTGTATTGGCGATCATCATTTTCTGATAAGTTTCAGCTTCGCTTCCTGGTTCACCAAGTCCCTCAGTGTATAACTTTCTAGCAGAAATTTTTACTGAAGCTTCTCTCGCTAAAGATTGAAGTGAATTTGGGTTAATTGCTGCTTCAGTAAAAATTGTTGAGACTGTAGATTGTTGAATATTTGTAACCAAATTTTTCTCTCTTAGACCTGTTTTTTCGCCAGTACTAATACCTTGTAATTCCCCTGTTAAGGGAATACCGTATGCCTTAGCGTAATAAATCAGTGCATCAGAGGTTGTAACTAACTTGCGTTCTTTGGGAGGAATACTGGCAATTCTTGACTTAATCCAACTATCTAATTGAGTTAGTTCATTTGTGACTTTTTTGGTATTACTAGTATAAGTATCAGCATCTCTAGATTCTAGTTTTTTCAGGTTGCTATTAATTACTTGTACCATCCTGATAGCATTCTTGGCATTATGCCAAACATGAGGTTCAATTACATTCTTGAACCCTTTTTTAAATTGTTGTGGTTTAGATACTGCAAGTTGACCAACAGCGATTTTGGGTACAGGGTTTTTAGTTGCTTTAATTAATTTGATGAGATTCGGTTCTAAATTATAGCCACTATAGAGAATAAGATTAGCTTGTTCAATGGCTCTACGATCTTCCGGCTTTGGTTTATAAACACGAGGATCGGCACTAGGATCGATTAAGCAGGTGAGGTTAACTGTATTCCCAGCAACTTGTTTGGTTAAGTCACATAATATACTTGTTGTTGCTACGACTTTAGGAAGATTCTCATTTACCTGGGTATCAGTTTGAGTAAATGTAGTTCTTGCAGCTTGATTTCCACACCCAAAAAATCCAATTGTCAAAGCAAGAAAAATGACTCTGAAGGAATTAGTTGATAGTAATTTTTTTGACATCCTCACCTCATACTGGATATATAAAAAATAATCATTATCACTAACAGATTAGTGAAATATAGGACTAGTATTTGATTAAGATCGCAAATTGACTAGGATTATCAGGTTAATGTATGGAACGGAGTAACGCTGGGGCTTTTTGAGCATAGGGGTTGATTTCGCAAACCGAGTCGTGAATCTAAGGCAATTGTAGCTGTGGTTTTGCGAGGTGTGAGCATATAGTTGTTACAAAATTTGCGAATTGGCGATTTTTTGATTCATGCCCAAAAAATCTAAAATATAAAATTCGTAGTCAAGTATATAGAAAAATTCCTTAAAGCTGATATTGGTGAAGATAAACAATGGTCATTTTAGTTATCCTTGTTAATACCCTAATTTCGTTGATGCTACTCTATGTGGCTTGGCGGATATGGCAACTTAAGCAGCAGCTAGCATACATAGCAGATAGATTAACTGTCTATGAAATTTGTACCCATACAGCACTGGATAAAGCACCCGAAAATATTTATCTCAGCCAGGAGAATATTTATCAGTTACGGCAGAGAAATCAAGGGCTACAAATACAAATTCAACAAGTGCGGCAAATTATCAGTCTACTTTTGCAAGGACAGCAAATCTGGCAGCGTTATTTTCGGAGGCGACAGTTAATATCCGGGAAAAAAACTGTTGCAAAATGAGTTATGTCAAGTTCACATGAACATTTATAATTAGGTCTGACACGAGGGTGTAAAGATCGGGTGGGATAGGGAGGGAAGCAGGAAGTTTTGAATTATAAGTATCTAATGGTTTGAATATTTAATCAATAAAAGCAACATTTTTGGCTGATATTTTGTCACGATAGATTAACTGAATAAAATCGGTGGAGTCTTGCAAGGAGAGAAAACCCACCTAAAATAGGTGTAAGGAGAGAAACAACAACATGTCTAATAACCGTTCTGGAGTATTTATTGGCGGTTTTATGCTGGGAGCTACCATCGGTGCGTTAACCGGGTTGCTCGTGGCTCCACGCACAGGGCGCGAAACGCGTAAAATTTTGAAAAAATCTGCTGATGCTATCCCAGAATTAGCAGAAGATTTATCAACGAGTGTGCAAATCCAAGCAGATCGTCTCTCTGCCAACGCACTACGAAACTGGGATGAGACTTTAGATCGATTACGGGAAGCGATCGCAGCAGGTGTAGATGCCACTCAGAAGGAAAGCCAAATCTTAAAGCGGCAAACATCACCTGAAGACTCAGATTATCTTCCCCAGAAATTAGAACGCTCATAAATGATATCACCGTGATTGATCCCCTGTTTTGGTTGGGACTCTCCTTACTTTTAGTCGCCACAAGCTTGACTGCGGTTTTAGTGGCGGCAATACCGGCTTTGCAGGAGTTAGCACGCGCGGCTCGCAGTGCAGAAAAGCTATTTGATACCCTCTCACGGGAGTTACCGCCCACTCTAGAAGCTATTCGGGTGACTGGTTTGGAAATCACTGATTTAACTGATGATGTCAGTGAAGGTGTAAAAAGTGCCAGTCAAGTAGCTAAACAAGTCGATCAAAGTCTTGATAGTGTAAGGATTCAGGCTCAAAATCTGCAAGTAGGTACACGTAGCATCTTTGTTGGTGCGAAAGCTGCTTGGAGAAACTTCACCCGTCAGAAACCCACGAGGCGAAATAGCGATCGCTTACCAAGCAATGAACAACCACCACTAACGTTGCGAGAACGAGAAATACTCAGGCAAGAAAATCGCCGGATAAAAACGGAACTATATCGCACTCATGAGGGTTACAACGAGGCTGCTAACTGGGAAAGCAATTTTGATGACGAAGATTGAATTCATTGGGAATGGGAAGATGAAGGAGAAATAAGCGATCGCCAATGCCCGATTACCAAAAACGCTTTGCTTTGATCCCTTACATTAGAGTAAAGTAAACAAGTGTAAAGAACTATCATTTTTCTAGTCCTCTTTTAAAACAACTTGTTCACTTCTACCGTTGATATTTGTATAAAAACGTCCATGCAATCTTGTTTTTGGCGAAGAATTCTCGTATCTATTGCAGTATTTTTCCTGGCTGGGTCAATTTGGGTCATGTATTCTCCCCCAGCCCTGGCTTATGACAATCCTGAGTTACTCCCTAACACCTTTACCCCGGTTGTAGACTTAGCTAAATCTCTTCCTGTGCTGCAAGAAGAAAAGCTTGTCAAAGATTTAGAACAGTTTGAAGTCGATACGGGCTGGAAACTGCGAGTATTGACCCAGTATGACCGCACCCCAGGTCGGGCAGTTATCAAATATTGGGGTTTGGATGACAAAAGCATTTTACTAGTTGCCGATTCTCGTGGCGGTAACATCCTCAGTTTTAGCGTCGGCGATGCTGTTTATGAACTTTTACCCAGGACATTCTGGATAGAACTGCAAACCCGCTTCGGTAATTTGTACTTTGTCCGCGAACAAGGCGAAGACCAAGCCATTCTGCAAGCTTTAGAATCAGTTAAAGGCTGTTTGCTCAAAGGTGGTTGCAATGTTGTCCCCGGATTGCCACGAGAGCAATGGATTCTCACCTTGATTAGCTCAGTCATTGGTGGGATAATTTGTGGATTTGCAGCCCAACCCCGCGAGAAAGGACAAGTTTTTGCTTGGCAATGGGCTTTAATTTTCTCACCTTTGTGGGGAATCTTATTTATCGCCTTTGGTATTGGGCCAGTGGTGACGCGCACAAGCGACTGGCTACCTCTAGTTCGCAATATCTCTGGCTTTATTATCGGTGTTTTGGTTGCCTACCTATCTCCTATTTTCAGTCGGCCTTCTTCTAGTAATGAGTTATGAGTGCTGAGTTAGAAGTTATGAGTTTTTAATTAACTTATAACTCCTAACTCCTAAATGCCTGAAGCTGATAAGCTGAAAGCTAATATTTAAGAAGCTCAACAAAAATGGAATGGCACGTAACTGATGCTCAAAGTTTAGCAATCATTGATAATGAAATTGAAAATCATGTTCTTTCACCCGCAGAATACGAGATTGTCCGTCGGGTAATATACTCTACAGCTGACTTTGAGTATAAGTCTTTGATTCGTTTCTCTGAGCGTGCCTTGCAAGCAGGAGCAGCAGCGCTAGCCGCGCGTACCACGATTGTGGTAGATGTGCCGATGGTACAAGTAGGTATTGCCTACGAAATTCAAAACACCTTTGCTAATCCGGTCTATTGCAGCATGGAAGCTTTGACACGCCCTCAAAAAGAAAAAACTCGGGCAGCATGGGGAATCGAAACTTTAGCAAAGCGTTATCCAGAGGGCATTTTTGTAGTGGGTCAAGCGCAAACAGCGCTAACAGCACTGGTAGAGTTAATTGAGGCTGAGGAAATTAGACCTGCTTTGATAATTGCGACCCCAGTGGGATTTGTCAATGTTGATGAAGCGAAGGGGCGTTTACAAGACTCCCTAGTGCCCCATATTACAATAGAGAGTCGCAAAGGTAATGCAGTTGTAGCCGCTGCGATCGTTGACGGATTGGTAGACTTGGCTTGGCAAGCCTATGGACAAGATAGAAATCGAGGAAATTAGGAAAGTCGATTGGATTGGATTGGACTCTTTATGCAAAATAGTATTTAAAATTACTGAATATCCTGATATTTTTGTTAAGTAGTGCCGAAAAAGGAGCCTTTTCTTGTGGTAATTCAAGGTTTCAGATTAAGCGCATATCTTGCAATTCCCGTGGGATTGAGTTTTTTAGTTGGGGGAGACAAGATAAAAGTATCTTCAATTGAAAACCTTCGCCAGGTATCCACTAACAAGGAAATTATTCTACCCAGTCGTGAGCTAATCAGCACTAAGACGAGTCCGAAAACATACTATGTTAGTGGTAATGGAAACGACAAAAAAAGCGGACTCTCTACTTCATCCGCTTTTAGGACAATTCAAAAAGCAGCAAATCTGACTAACCCTGGCGATACAGTATTGATTATGAACGGAGTATACACAAATTCCGCTCAAGCTGGGAGTGCAGTAACTATTCAACGTTCTGGAACTGCAAAATCATGGATTAGGTATAAAGCATATCCTGGTCATTTTCCAAAAATTCAACATAATACATGGAACGGTATTCTGATTTCAAAGGGAGCTTCATATATCGAAATCAATGGGCTGGAGGTGATAGGGAACAATGCCAACATCACCCTTGATTATGCATTAAGTCAGAAGACTAATAGATCGAATCGGTTTACAAGCGGAAACTGCATAAACATTGACGGCCGAACCAATGGTCATGTTCATCACATAAATATTGTGAACAACAAAGTGCATGGCTGTGGAGGAACAGGTATCGCAGTAATTGAAGCTGATTATGTGAAGGTGGATAATAACACTGTATTTGATAATGCCTGGTATGGTGTTTATGGTGGTAGTGGGATCTCAATGTTGCACAATTGGAATTCTGATAGCAACCGGGGATACAAGATGTTTGTTACCAACAACAAGACCTATAACAATCGCATGTACATCCCTTGGATTGAAGTCGGTAGGATCACAGATGGTAATGGCATTATTGTCGATGGTTCAAGGAATGAGCGACAAGACTCAAAGTTGCATGCATATATAGGGCGTACTTTAGTTAAAAACAATCTTGCATTTAATAATGGTGGTTCAGGTATTCATTCATTTTTAAGCGATCATATTGATATTGTAAATAATACGGCTGTTTTAAATAATCAGAGTCCAGAAATTAAGGGAGGACAAATATTTGCCCATACCTCATCTGATGTCAGAATTCTAAATAATATTCTCTATGCTTTTCCTGGTAAGGATATTAATGTTAAGACTAAAAATCAAAATGTTGTTTATGACTATAATATCTATATCAATACTTCTAAGATAAGTGTTAAAGGGTCTCACGATATTATTGCAGATTCTAATTTCTTAAAAAAGTATCCTACTCTAGAGAAAACATCTCGCGATTGGAAAGCGCGGCTAGATAAACAAAATCCGCCAACGCGGACGTATGTAGAGCCGAAGTCGGCAGGTTTTGTTTGTGGGTCAGTTACCTATCGTTTGAAAGGGAAGCTTATAAAGGTGGGATGCTCTCTGTAAGGGACTTCCAAGAAATAAGTTACTCAAATAAACGAACCACAGAGACAAGGCAGCGCGGTCTTGGGGGTTTCCCCCATGAGCGACTGCCGCAACGTAGGACTCAAAATCATAGATAAAAAGTTTATATCTCCTGCCTCAAAATCCTTAACTTTGTATTTCATGTAAAGGAAAACTGCTAAGTTCCGACCCCAGTCGTGAGATATGTGGGAATCGTTCACTCCTCTACTCGCCCCCGCCGGCGACGCGGCTTTTGTTGTTGGTCTTCGCGCAAGCGGCGACCGACTTCGTTAAAGAAATCCCGCCGCAGATAAGGATAATCGCTAATCCACAGGTCACGACTGGGAATGTATATATCGCTAAATTGTTCAATGCTGCTCAAATCTGCGCGATTTGACAGCACTACCAGTTCGGCAATTTGACCGCGAGTAATAACTTTGTGGGCTGGACGTAATGGTGCTACAAATTCAATGCTAAATCCTGTTTCATCACCCACCTCTAAGTTAATCTGTTTTTCTCGGTTTTCCACAATCACCAATTCGCCTTTGTTGTTGACTGTTTCGGTTTTACCCATCAATTGGTCTGTAATCCACCAATCTAGAACTCGACCACGGAAAAAGCCACCATACTTGTAACGACGGCATTGCAAATTCCGCATACTTGCTTGAAACACTGGATACCACAACCAAAAAAAAGCGCTAACTATGCCCAGCACAAATACTATTGAAGCAAAAGGAAGCCTAAAAATGACTGTCAAAAGCAAGATGGCAACCACGGCAACTACCGAAATTAACAGCCGTTGCAAAAAATTTGAGAATTTCCCCCAGTAGTACTTGTACTGCAAACCAGTGGCAATCAGGGGGATAACTTGTTCAAATTTCTGGCGAGTCAGTGGTACTAACATGAGTGCTGAGTGATGAATACTGAATAGTGAGTTTAAAGTATCTTTTCTAATCCATATACTAACGACTTTAGCGCTAAGACTTTACGAATCGCTAGTAGCACTCCTGGCATATAGCAAGCGCGATCGCTCGTATCATGTCGTAAAGTATAAATCTGCCCGGCTGCGCCAAAAATAACTTCTTGATGGGCAATCAATCCTGGCAAGCGCACGCTATGGATTCTAATCCCTTCATCTGCGACACTTCCTCTTGCTCCTGCTAATTTTTCCGTTTCTTCTACAAGAGCAGGGTTAAAAGTTTTACCCAATTCTCCTAGTAACTGCGCCGTTTGAATGGCAGTACCACTGGGAGCATCAGCTTTTTGGTTGTGATGCAGTTCGATGATTTCCACGTGGTCAAAATATTTTGAAGCTGCGATCGCAGCTTGTTGCAACAGTACCATGCCAATGGAAAAGTTAGGAATAATTAGACAACCTGTGCTAGCTTTGTCGGCAAAGTCTGCCAAATCTTGAATTTGTTCTGGACTTAACCCAGTAGTGCCAACGACTGGACGAATACCATAAGCGATCGCACTACGAATATTGTCATAAACTGAATCTGGGTGAGTAAAGTCTACAATCACCCCTGGTGGAGAGTGTCTGTCACCAGCCACATACCCTAACATCGGTTCCAATTGGTTGGTAATTGGCACTTCCAGGGGTTCGCTTAAACCCGCCAACTCTCCAGCGTCTTTATCTTGATGTTCCAAACTGTGGTCAATTGCACCCACTAGGTTTAAGTCAGGCGCTTGTGCCACCGCCTTAATCACCTCACGGCCCATTTTACCAGCAGCACCGTTGACAATAACCGGGATAGGAGCTTGATTCGTCATAGGTCGAAAAATACTTTTTGAGCTAACAAAGGAATTGTAAAGACTTTAGCGATCTAGTAGCTAGCTTCTCAAATCTCTGGCTTAATTCCGACTACCTTGATTTATGCAGCTAACCGCTCAGTTTTTCTACCTCTAAAGCAGAGCAGTTCTCATTTTCATCCCACTATCTTAGCCAGTAACCCATTTTATTTTCCCTATTTTACTTACTACATCTCCAAAAATAATCCCACACCGTCCCTGATAAGTAGCTCTTGTGATAACTATCAGTCTTTTTTTGTCAAGTTTAATTGACTATTTGTAATATAGCTGTTATATTTATTTACATAACTTAGCAAAGCCCAAGCTTAACTATCTAACTGGTGTTAGCTAAGAAAAACAGATTTCGGTATCGCTATATCTCATCGACATTTGGACTTCTCCCATCTACCTCGGCTATTAAGTCGGGGTTTTTTGTGTTCTCGATAGTAATGGTTCCAAATCAAACAGACGATTTTTGATACATCTAGTCAGTACAATAGCGATCGCGCCCCTTATGTTTGGCATTGTACAGGGCTTGATCGGCGGAAAGGATGAGTGTATGTGGCTTGATGTCGCAAGTGGGTATAACAGAACTAATACCCAAACTAAGAGTGATGATATCCTTGACATCAGACTGTGCATGAGGAATAGCCCGATCGTGAATTGCTTGTTGAATACTTTCTGCTACTGCGATCGCTCCTACTAAGTCAGTATTGGGGAGAAGTACTGAAAATTCTTCTCCTCCGTAACGCGCTACTAAATCAGCAGGACGATAAACTATCTGTTGCATTGTTTGCGCGATCGTAATTAGACAATCATCGCCGCCAAGATGACCATAGTAGTCGTTGTAAAGTTTAAATTTATCAACATCGCATAAAATCAGTGACAGGGGTTGCTGCTCTCGTGCAAGGCGTTTCCATTCTGCTTGTAGTCGGACATCGAAGCAGCGACGGTTAGCTACCTGAGTCAAACCATCTAAATTTACTAGTTGTTCTAGTTTCTGATTTGTATCTTCTACTTTTTCTTTCGCAATTACTAACTCTGCTGTTCTCTCTTCTACCCGTTGTTCCAAAGTTTCAAAAGATGTTTGTAACTGAAGTGCCATGTTGTTAAACGATTTAGCTAGTTGACCTATTTCGTCTTGTGAGCTAATTTTGGCGCGGATATCTAAGTTACCTGCGGTAAACTGGAAAACTATATTGGTAAGATAAATTATTGGCTTTGTTAGTAGTTGCCCAATAGCAAAAGCGATGATTGTCACTACTGAAGCGATAAATGCAAATAGAAACATTGCGTCACGGATTTGCTTTTCTACAGGTGCTAAAGCAATAGCAAGAGGCTGTGCGAACAATACAGACCAAGGTTTATATTTTAAATGAGCGATCGCAATCAGATTAAGCTGATTACCTGTTCCTGACAAAGATGAAATTAAAGACGATTGTTCACTATCCAATGCTTGCTTAAGTTTTAACTCATTAGTTGCCAATTCCTTGATAGGAGAATTAGGCAAACGCCCTTCCCTTTGTAATTGAGTTACCACATGTAAAGGCAGAGGTATAATGGATTTAAAAATCAATTTTTGTGCAATGCTATGTGCTAGATAAATATTATTTTCATCTAAAAGAATAGCAAAAGATTTTATCCCAGCCCGTTCAGTTTCTCGATTTACTAACTGTTGAACAACAGTAGCATTGTATGAAACACGCAATACACCCAATATATCTCCCTTAGCATTGCGAACCGGACTGCTAAAAAAGATGTTAACAAGGTCAGTAATTCTCAGCGATCGTTTCATGCTAGAAACAAAGGGCAAACCATTTTGCAGTGGTTTTTTAAAATAATCTTCAACTGATTCATCTTTGCTGATGTCAAGTGTACGTATATCTAATACATTTTTACCCTTTAAGTCGAGCAAAGCATAAGAGAGAATATTCAGCATATCTTTGCGACTGAGACGGATTAATGTTTCCGTTGCCAATTGCATTTCGGGGCTGTCATATCGCTGTTTTGGAGTGAGACTAAGGTAGCGTGCCAAACCTGGTAACAACGCCTCTACACGCACGGCATTGAGATTTACATTAATAAAAGCATCTATTCCGTTACTAGTTTCGTTAGCCGCCGCAGATAGGGCTTGTTGAGCGTTCTCAGTTAGTACTTTTTCAGTTGTCTGTTTGTTGATAAATGCCAATAACAGCAACGGAATCAAAGCAACAATGAGAAATGAAGCGATCAACTTTGTACGGATGCTACCCAAAAGAGATTGCTGCATGGCATTAAATTAGGAGGCAGGGTTCAAGAAGGAAGAATTAAACAAACTTTTTAGATCGGGAATGCGCGTCACGTTTCCAGCGCGAATAAAAAAATCTGCATATATCTTGGCAGTTTTGTCAATGGAATTAGGGTTACTAGATTGAAATAATTTTTGATTTTCACCTAAATCAGTTAAGTTTACTCCATCTAAAGAAAGCGTACTGGTAGGAATTTTTAACGCTTTGCTGACGATCGCATTTCCTTCTTGAATATTTTCTTTCCAGTAGGCCGAGGCTTGCAGCCATCCTCGCACAAATGCACGAATGTCTTCGGGGCGATCGCGGACTGTATCACCGCGAAAAATAATCATATCTACAATCAAGCCAGGGGTTTGTTTGCTGGTAAATATGATATGTCCTCCTAATTTAATAACTTTAGAAAGATGAGGTTCCCAAGTGTGTCCGGCTTGAATAACATTATTTTTAAGTCCTTGAGGAATTTCTAAAGCCTCTAATTTAACCAACTTCACATCATCGCTGGTTAAGTTGGCACTTTTAAACATCTCAGTCACGAAAACTTCGCTAAAACCACCTAGATTTGCGCCCAGTTTTTTCCCTTTCAAGTCAGCGACGGTTTTAATTTGTGGTTGGGCGACTACCACATCTGCTCCTGTTGATTCATCTATAACTAGCACGCCTTGTATATCTGGATTTGTGGCACTCAAGATGATAATACTTCCTAAAGATAATGAAATACCGTCATACTTACCTGCACTGAAGTTTGCTCTTACCAATTGGGTGTATTGTTTATAAATCATTTCCACATCTACACCTTGGGCTTTGAAGAATCCTTTCTCTTGAGCAATGATACCTGGATACTCACCAACAAAAGATGCAAATACTACTTTTAATGGAGGACGTTTGAATTCGGTTGGTGCCCAAGCGTGACAAGCAAATAGCAAACAGGTGGTAATGAGAAAAATACTAATGTATCTAAATAGTTTAAACATAGAAAATTTTGCCGATAATATAACCGTAAAATTGAGTGTTGTATTTGAGGGAAATTAGTGGTTATCTCTCTTTTCTCGCCCAAATAAGATAATAGTAAAGTCAATACAAAATCTGTTTTTGAGAAAATAGACCTCTTGCAAAAGTCGCTAAATCCTATCGTGTATACAGAAGCAACCCTGAGTGAGTTTCTAGCCAAGAAAGATGGATTGAAGAAGAGGCAAGGGAGATAATTTCACACCGCTTCATCAGTAAGGTGATATACCAGGGAGTATTTGTCAACATCTAGTCAACATCTAATGGCTCATCCGAAGCGTCCCGCTTGGTGGGAGAATAATAACGACAAACTATCCAAGCCTGGTGTTGTCTCCAGCCCAAAGGAATCTGTATAAATGTGGAAACGAATTGTATTAATTTTGCTATTGGTGTTGAGTTTTAGCCTAAGTAATTCTGATGTAGCGAGCGCGGCTGGACTCAAAAGCTTTATAGACTCTAGTGATGGCTATCAGTTTTTATATCCTAACGGCTGGCTGCAAGTTAAAGTTGCTAACGGCCCAGATGTGGTTTTCCACGATTTGATTGAGGTGTCTGAAAATGTTTCTGTTGTGATTAGTCCAGTTCCAGAAGGCAAAACTTTGTCAGAATTGGGAACGCCAACAGAAGTAGGATATAAGTTGGGAAAAGCTGCCCTTGCGCCTCCTGACTCTGGTCGTTCGGCTGAATTAGTTAATGCCGCAGAGCGAGAAGTAGACGGTAAAACATACTACCTTTTAGAGTATGAGGTTAAACTCCCCAATAAACAGGAACGGCACAACATCGCCAGCGTTGCTGTTAGCCGTGGTAAAGTATTTACCCTCAACGCCTCAATTCCTGAAAAACGCTGGCAGAGAGTCAAAGGAATGATTGATGAGGTTGTCAATTCTTTTTCTGTTTATTAATTGGGGAATGGGGAGTGGGGATAGAGAAGAAATTTAATCACCAATGCCCCATGCCCAATTAACAAGTTTTTTATAAATCTTATGAAAATTCCACCTTTTGTACTTGCCTCAGCTTCCCCAGCCCGTCGCCGCTTGCTGCAAACTGTTGGTATTGAACCGATAGTTCGAGCTAGTGACTTTGATGAGTCGCAAATCCAATTAAGTGAACCAGCAGAATTAGTCAAAACTCTTGCCCAATATAAGGCGGAAACTGTAGCCCCGCAATTTGAATCGGCTTTGATTATGGGTTGTGATTCAGTTTTGTCTATGAATGGTGAAATTTACGGTAAACCAGCAGACGTTTCTGAAGCGATCGCTCGTTGGCAGATAATGCAAGGTAGCTTTGGCGACTTGTACACAGGTCACGCCTTAATTGACCCTGACCAAAACCGCACAATAGTCAAGTCTCAAGTTACAAGAGTTTACTTTGCTCAAATGAGCGATCGCGCCATCGAAGCTTATGTTGCCACAGGTGAACCACTCAAATGTGCTGGAGCCTTTGCTATTGAAGGTTTTGGTAGTTTCTTTGTCGAAAAAATAGAAGGCTGTCACACCAATGTAATCGGACTCAGTTTACCCCTGCTCCGGCAGATGCTTGCAGAATTGGGATACGATGTCACAGATTTCTGGCAATAGTCTTTTAGCTTTTGTCATTTGCCCAATGCCCACTTTGCTTAATATTGCAAGCGAGAACGTTGAGGCACAACAGGTTGTAGACTGGGCATTAGATCGCATTCCCAACTAGCTTATGTCATTTACTTCTATGCCCTCGCTGCGTGAGCAACAACATCCCCTAATTCGTCAGCTAGCTGATTGTATTGAGGCAGCTTGGCATCAGCACCTGGATCTATCGCCCTACCATTTGCCTGATGAGTTGGGGTATGTGGAAGGTAAACTTGAAGGTGAAAAACTGACGATTGAAAATCGCTGCTATCAAACGCCCCAGTTTCGGAAAATGCACTTGGAACTGGCGAAAATCGGAAATATGCTGGATATTTTGCACTGCGTCATGTTTCCGCGTCCAGAATACAACCTACCGATGTTTGGTTGCGATTTAGTTGGGGGTAGAGGTCAAATTAGTGCAGCGATCGCAGACCTTTCTCCTATCCAAGTAGAGCGCACCTTACCAGAATCTTATACTACAGCACTGACACAGCTAACAGTGCTTAACTTTTCCCAACCCCGTGAATTACCAGAATGGGGAAATATTTTTTCTGATTTTTGCATCTTTGTGCGCCCTGGTTCCCCAGAAGAAGAAGCAATGTTTCTGTCGCGGGTGCGAGAATTTTTAGACATTCATTGCACCCAAGCGATCGCTTCACATCCTGTTTCAGTTGAACAAGTTACACAAAATCTCGCTGGACAACACAATTACTGCACCAAACAGCAGCAAAATGATAAAACCCGTCGCGTACTAGAAAAAGCCTTTGGCCCAGTTTGGGCAGAAAATTATATGACCACAGTTTTATTCGATCTCCCAACTTAATCATCTTCCCATCTCACCTATCTGTAGGTTCTGTTACGTTTTCACATAACAGATAAATGTAGAATTCATTCAACAAGAGTTTAATGGAGTCCCAAAACAGCAACGGGGAAAATAGTCAGGTCTTTGAAGCAAATATCACAAAATGGTTTGTTGTCTTGGTAGGTGCAAGCAACTAGCTCTGCTAATTCATTGACCAGAAAGTTAAGGAAACTCTGATGTTAGGAATGCTCAAGTTGACAGGCATTTTTTAGTTAGTTAATCATTCACTTAAGGAAGACTAGTTTTTGTAACAAGATTGTATCCAAAAAAGGCAACAGTCTATTTTTGTGACTAACTGTAGTCGTAGTGAATGTAGCAGTACAGTACCGCATCATACCAATTTAGAATTTTGTGTAGAAATGTGATATTTAGCGTCTCTACATCTAGATTCATCCTGCTTGTGAATTCTGCTAATTCCCATTGCACTCATGTCTCAATAATACTCAGAGTTATTGAATAGCCAGCTTACTATAGCGCTTCTCGGTTTCAATACATACCTAACTCTCCAGCCCTTTCCCTACTAGCGTTGGGGAGTAAGCCTCAAAGCCTCTCTCCTACAAGCAGAGAGGTAAGTGTGTTGCATACAAAAGAAGACATCGCTATAGAAAACACCATTTTGTAAAGCCATAGTGTTGAGCGTTCCATTAGGCAATGGATTTTAAGCCATACCCAGCTTTAAACCACTGTTGTTTGTCCTAAAGCAGCTGGCTGTTGATTAAAAACCCTTTTATTTTACTTCCATCAGCACAATTCAGGTAAACGGGCAACATACTATGTCAAGGGTGACTGAAAAGCCAAAGCCAACTGAGCAGGCACTTAATCAAGAACAACCTAAGATTTGGTGGGGTATCGCTGTAGCTGTGCCAGTAGTAATCGCTGCTGGGATACTAGGTACAGCGAAAATTGAGCAGCTGAAAAAACTCGCTACACCCGCACCCGTAATGCCATCTACCAATAGCATTAGTGCTGTAGGGCGTTTGGAACCGCGAGGCGAAGTTATTAAATTATCCGCCCCATCATCGGGATTAGCACCATCATCACGAATTCAGCAACTTCTAGTGAGAGAGGGTGAACAGGTAAAGCAAGGCCAAATTGTGGCAATTTTGGATAACCGCGATACCCAAATAGCCGGACTAGAAGAGGCAAAAGCCAAAGTGCAAGAATCCCGTGCGAATTTAGCGCAAGTTAGGGCTGGATCTCCAAGAGATATTCAAGCTCAAAGAGCAGTTGTTGCTCGCTTACAAGCGCAGTTTATTGGCGAAAGGGATGGTCAACAAGCAACGATCGCACGGATTGCAGCCCAGTTAAGTGGAGATAAACTTGTCCAACAAGCAACAGTAAATCGCCTGGAAGCTGAACTAAGTGGGCAAAGAGAAACTTTCAGAGCAACGCTTACACGGATTAAAGCCCAACAGCGCAATGCCCAAGTTGATGCTGGACGCTATGATTTTTTATACAAAGAAGGCGCGATTTCTCAGCAAGAGCGAGATAGTAGACGCTTGAGTGCAGTAACTGCTAATCAGCAGGTGGCTGAAAGCCAAGCTACCCTAAAGCAGACATTAGCAACTGTACGACAGCAACTTGCTGAGGCTAGAGCTAACCAAATACAAAATTTAGCAGTTTTGCAACAGCAGCTAATTGAAGCCAAAGTTAACCGTGACAAAACTTTAGCAACTTTACAAAGACAAATCGATGAAGAAAAGGCCAAACTGAGCAGAATTATGGACGTGAGTCCTACCGATATGCAAGTAGCGCAAGCTCAAGTTAGTAATGCGATCGCAAATGTTAGAAAAGCCGAAGCAGAACTGAAGTTAAGCTACGTTCAAGCACCAATCGCTGGAGAGATTCTAAAGGTTTACACCAAGTCAGGCGAAGCCATAGGTGCAAATGGTATTGCTGAAATTGGACAAACCAGCCAAATGTATGTGATTGCTGAAGTTCCTGAAGACAGTATTGGTAAAGTGCGTATTGGTCAAAATGCCACTATCAACAGCGATAATGGAGCATTTAGCGGCGAATTAAAGGGAACTGTCACTGAAATTGGCAGAAAAATTGGTAAAAAAGACGTGCTGAATACAGATCCAGCAGCAGATGTGGATGCCAGAGTAGTAGAAGTGAAAATTGCTCTGCCTTCAGAAGATAGCCAGAAAGTTTCTGGTTTAACTTACGCTAAAGTTGTTGTCGAAATTAATAATTAACCAAGTTATAGATGAACAGCATTACCAATTTGTGATTTGATATTTTGGATTGGTAATCTTCTTAATTAGGCTGTTTCATCCATTTTCAACATTCTATAAATTTGATCCAAGCGTCAACTTTTGTGGCTCTTTCTAAACCTCTGCTACCAAACTAAATTACGTTAGCGTAGCGGGGCATAGCTCATTACGAATTATTCTAACTATGCTTGGATGCATATAAAATGAATCAAAAAATACCTCTGTCGTGGCTACAACTTACAAGAGAAAAAACTCGACTAGCTGTAGCTTTGGCAGGAATTGCCTTTGCTGATATCTTGATGTTTATGCAACTCGGCTTTCGAGATGCTTTGTATTATAGTAACGTTCGATTTCATAACAGCTTGCAGGGCGATATTGTTTTAATTAACAGTCAATCTAGTGCTGTTCTGGCAATGAGGAGCTTTTCTCAAAGACGGTTATATAAAGCTTTAGATTTACCCGCAGTCCAATCAGTACATCCTATATATTTGGACTTTACAATCTGGAAGAATCCTGTAACAGGTCGTCCTCGTAGTATCCTGATATTTGGAATGAACCCAGAAACTAATATAGTTAACTTACCTGGCGTTCAGGAAAATTTAGATAAACTTAAACTGCCTGATGTAGTTCTATTTGACCGTTCTTCTAGGGTAGAATATGGGCCCATTGCTGCTAATTTTAGCCAAGGAAAGACCGTAACAGCAGAAGTACGAAGGCGGCGAATTAAAGTAGGTGGACTATTTACACTAGGTGCATCATTCGGCGCAGATGGAAATTTAATTACAAGTGATGTTAACTTCCTACGAATATTCAGTAATCGTCAACCAGGATTAATTGATATTGGACTGATTAGATTAAAACCAGGAGCAGATGTTCAAGTTGTTACCCAAGAGTTACGAAAATATTTACCTAATGAGGTAAATGTTTTAACTAAACAAGAATTTATTGAATTTGAAAGAAGTTATTGGGCAAATAGTACAGCTATTGGCTTTATTTTTACATTAGGGACTGTCATGGGTTTCATTGTAGGAACTGTGATTGTTTATCAAATTCTTTATACAGAAGTTGCAGATCATTTAGCTGAGTACGCTACTCTTAAGGCAATAGGTTATACACAAAATTATTTGTTAATGGTTATTCTTCAAGAAGCTTTGCTATTAGCAGTTTTAGGATATTTTCCTGGAATTATTTTTTCATTATTTATGTATAGTAGCGCGAGAAATGCAACCCTGCTACCAGTTTTCATGAGTTTTGACCGTGCCGTAATGGTGTTGATTTTGACTATGTTAATGTGTATTATTTCCGGCGCGATCGCAGTCCGAAAATTACGTTCTGCCGATCCAGCAGATATCTTTTAATTAATTCAACATTAATTAAAACTTGCTATTAATAAACACAACTTATGATTGATGGTTAAGAAAACCTAATTTCTGATTCAACTTCCAGTTCAATTTTGGAAATCCTAACTTATAACTCACAAAAACATGATAGAAAAAGAACCTGTAATTGCCATTAAAAATCTCAATCACTATTATGGCAAAGGCGCACTGAGAAAACAAATATTATTTGACATCAACCTAGAAATTTATTCAGGCGAAATTGTAATTATGACTGGGCCATCCGGTTCAGGTAAAACTACATTACTGAGCTTAATTGGTGGTTTGCGGTCTGTACAAGAGGGAAGTTTGAAATTTTTAGGTGAAGAACTCGTTGGTGTCAGCCAAAGCAAACTGGTGCAAATGCGACGCAACATTGGTTATATTTTCCAAGCTCACAATTTGCTAGGTTTCTTGACTGCAAAGCAAAATGTGCAAATGGCAGTCGAGTTGAACAATAATATTTCTCAAACAGAAGCAGTGGCTAAATCAAAAGCCATGCTGGGATCAGTTGGTCTAGAAGAACGAGTTGATTACTACCCAGATAATCTTTCTGGTGGACAAAAACAAAGAATTGCGATCGCACGCGCCCTAGTGAATCGCCCTCCACTAGTACTAGCAGACGAACCAACAGCCGCATTAGACAAACAATCAGGACGCGATGTTGTCGAAATAATGCAGAGTCTAGCCAAAAATCAGGGAACTACTATCTTATTAGTTACACACGACAACCGTATTTTAGACATAGCCGATCGCATCGTAGAAATGGAAGATGGTCTTTTAACTCGTAACTCTTCAAATAAGATCGTTCAGTCGTAATTCTCCTATCAGAAATCACAACTGATAACTAGCCCTTTCAAGTTAAACAAGACTTACACAAACAATACTAGTTTTCACGTAGTAGTCTGTCAAGTTTAAATTGATGCATAAGAAAGTTCGTAGTAAGGACTTCAGTCCTTATTTTCTAAGCACGCTTTTTACTACAAACTTTTCATTACTAGCTTGACAGACTAGTAGGGGCAATTCACGAATTGCCCCTACAGCATTTAGTTTTGCGTAAGTCCTATTAAAAAGTAAAAAAATAATCCCCATAAATAAATTTAGCCGCTTCAAACCGTTTTCTCTTTCTTTTGCCTATTGCCTTTCGTCTACCTAAAAGTGAGAAGCTATATCTACGACAGACTACGCATCTGCCGTTTTTGCGTTACAAAATATTAAGCAAGGGAAATTTATATCCCTCAAGTTCAGTAGCAAGGCTGCAAGTCTCAATTAGATCCGCAAGTCTTGCTAATACTCAAATGCGGTAAGCTTAAAATGCAGCGATTAGACACCAAATTGACTCTCAAAATGTTTTGTCAGCAAGGGTTGGCGTTCCTTCTCGGAACTATTATCTGGTGCGTAGCCAATCCTGCACTAGCAGTAGACTGGACTCATCCACTGTCATTTAGCAATGCAGAGTTGTCAAGACGTGATTTTTCTGGTGACAGTTTGCAAGCTGCAGAGTTTTCTAACGCCAATATGGAATTCGCTAACTTTACAAACGCTGACTTACGAGGAGCAGTAATGAGCGCTTCGGTGATGACAAAAGCAAATCTCCACGGAGCCGATTTAACTAATGCAATGGTCGATCAGGTAAACTTGACTAAGGCCGATTTGAGCGATGCAGTTTTCAAAGAAGCTATTTTGCTCCGTGCCATATTTAATGATGTAAATATAGACGGTGCAGATTTTACAGATGCAATTTTGGATAGAGCGCAAATCAAAGAACTGTGCGGAAAAGCCAGTGGTGTGAATTCCAAAACAGGCGTGCAAACTCGTGATTCTTTAGGATGTCAATGAAGCGTGTTGGTGTAATTGGTGGCGGACAACTAGCCTGGATGATGGCGGATGCAGCACAGAAGCTAGAAGTAGAATTGGTAATACAAACTCCTAGCGAACACGATCCGGCCGTGTCAATCGCTCAGGAAACTGTTTTCGCGCCCGTTGATGACGCAAGTGCTACGGAAATATTAGCTCAAAAATGCGATGTCATCACCTTTGAAAACGAATTTGTTGACCTGCAAGCTTTATCTCTTTTAGCAGAAAAAAGCGTTTGTTTTCGTCCCAAATTAGAAGCTTTAGCTCCTCTTTTAGATAAATATCATCAACGCTGCTATTTACACGATTTGGGATTACCAGTTCCTCAATTTTTCGCCCTTGACGAGGTGGAAAATCTCAAATCAAAAATAGAATATCTAGGTTTTCCAGTAGTTTTGAAATCCCGCCGTCATGGTTATGATGGTCAAGGCACTTTCATAATTCAGGATTTTGCTACTTTAGAACAAAAACTAAGTTCTGAAACCACAACAAAAACTTTAAATAAATCAGTTTTTTTGTTAGAAGAATTTGTCCCTTTTGAAAAAGAACTAGCAATAATTGTAGCGCGTTCTGTGGAGGGAGAAATTGTAACTTATCTTGTAGTGGAAACCCAACAAGAACAACAAGTATGTCGGCGGGTGATTGCCCCAGCCGAAATTACATCCAACCAAGTAGCAGAAATCCAAGCGATCGCACATACTCTATTAAATAGCCTAGAAGTAGTGGGAATTTTTGGAATTGAGCTATTTCTCAGCGCTAATGGCAAAATCCTGGTAAATGAAATTGCTCCCCGTACCCACAATTCTGGACATTTTTCTATTGACGCTTGTGAAACTTCTCAGTTTGAACAGCACCTCAGAGCCGTTTGTGGTTTACCTTTAGGGAATCCGGCTTTGCAGTGCGCTGGCGCTGTGATGGTGAACCTACTGGGGTATGAAAATTCTCACAGCGATTACCACAGCCAGCGTCAACAAATAGCAGAAATTCCCCAAGCGCACGTTCACTGGTATGGGAAGACAGAATCACGCCCTGGGCGGAAGTTAGGGCATATTACCGTTTTGCTAGATAATCAGAATCGAGAATCGGCAATAGCGATCGCTCAGAAAGTAGAATCTATCTGGTATCCCAGGTAAATAGATCGGAAAGTTTCAATGTTGAACACACAACATCTTTTGAAAAGCTATAATGAGTGAGTTGCACTACGACGTTGGTGACTGCCATCAAGTTTTTTGATCTATGCCTTTAATGACAAGGGAGTCAACTGTTCTCGTGGCAGTATACCGGGCATGTACCCGGAAACTTTAAACGAGGAATTTAGGTTCCCACCTGGATAAACCCAGGTCATAAACTTAGGTAAAACGGCGTCGCGGTGAACTTAAAATTATTAGCTCCCAAAGTCAGTTAGAACTTGGGAGCTTTTATTATTTCAATCAGTTTAAAATAAGTGATCTGACAGTAAACATTGCCATGTTTTTGGGAAACCTAGATATTGAAGTCTCAAAAACGAAGCCGTATGGTCAGTATTCCCGGATACCAAGTTAGCCAAGAACTCTACAACGGTTCTCGAACCTTAGTTTATCGCGCTAATCGAGAAACTGACCAAAAATCTGTGGTGATTAAGCTGATGAAAACTGCTTATCCCAGCTTCAGCGAATTGGTACAGTTTCGCAACCAGTTCACCATTGCCAAAAATTTGAATCTACCTGGAATCATCCAAACCTATAGTCTAGAACCCTATCAGAATGGCTATGCGTTAGTGATGGAGGATTTTGGGGGAATTTCCTTGAAGGAATGGGGAGTGGGGGGAAGAGTAGAATCTCTGATGGAGTTTTTACAAATTGCGATCGCACTGTGCAATACATTAGATATTCTAATTCGTTATCGGATCGTTCACAAAGATATTAAAGCTGCCAATATTTTAATTCATCCAGAAACTAAAGAAGTTAAGCTAATTGACTTTAGTATTGCATCTCTGTTGCCACGAGAAACTCAAAGCCTCATGAGTCCTAATGTACTTGAAGGGACACTTGGCTATTTGTCTCCAGAGCAAACTGGAAGGATGAATCGGGGGATTGATTACCGAACTGATTTTTATTCTTTGGGTGTAACTTTTTACGAATTACTAACAGGGCAATTACCATTTCAATCACACGATCCGATGGAATTGGTACATTGTCATATTGCCAAACTTCCGCCTTTAGTACATGAGATTAATCCCCAAATTGCACCTGTACTCTCATCTATTGTTAGCAAATTGATGGCAAAAAATGCCGAAGACCGCTATCAGAGTGCATTTGGGCTGAAATATGATTTAGAAAATTGTTTAGCTCAACTCAAGGAGACAGGGAAAATTGTCAGTTTCCCAATTGCTCAACGGGATGTGTGCGATCGCTTTATTATCCCAGAAAAACTCTATGGCCGTGAGCATGAAGTTGAAACCCTGTTAAAAGCCTTTGACCGCGTTACCAATAACCAAACAGAATTAATGCTGGTGGCTGGTTTTTCTGGTATTGGTAAAACTGCTTTGGTTAACGAGGTTCACAAACCCATTCTCCGGCAAAGGGGCTACTTTATTAAAGGCAAATTTGACCAATTTAATCGTAATATACCCTTCTCAGCTTTTGTACAGGCGTTTCGAGATTTAATGGGACAATTACTGAGTGAAAGCGATCTCCAATTGTCAACTTGGAAAAATAAAATTTTACAAGTACTGGGCGATCAAGGGCAAGTTATTCTTGAAGTAATTCCCGAACTAGAACAAATTATTGGTCAACAACCACCTGCAACGGAACTTTCACAGAGTGCAGCCCAAAATCGCTTCAATTTACTCTTTCAAAAGTTCATTCAGGTATTCACTACAAAAGAACATCCATTAGTAATTTTCCTTGATGATTTGCAGTGGGCTGATTCTGCATCACTTAAATTGATGCAGTTGTTGATGAGCGAATCAGGAAATGGATCTTTACTTTTAATTGGGGCTTATCGAGACAATGAAGTATCTACAGCACATCCGTTGATGTTAACTTTAGCGGAGATTCGCAAAGCCAATGCGACAATTAACAGCATTACTTTAGCTCCGTTAAGTAAAGCTAGTTTAAATCAATTGCTGGTTGATACCTTGAGTTGTTCGAGTAAAACTGCTCAACCTCTAACGCAACTTGTATATCAAAAAACCCAGGGAAATCCCTTTTTTATAACTCACTTTCTCAAATTATTATATGAAGATGGACTGATTAATTTTAATCTTACTCAAGGTTACTGGCAATGTGATATTGTCGCTGTTAAAGCACTTGCCCTTACAGATGATGTTGTAGAATTCGTAGCGCTACAGTTGCAAAAGTTGCCAGATACAACGCAAAATATGTTGAAATTAGCTGCGTGTATTGGCAACCAGTTTGATTTGCTAACCTTAGCAATCGTTTCTGAACAATCGGAAACCGAAACGGCAGCATCTTTATGGAAAGCTTTGCAAGAAGGGTTAGTTTTACCTACTAGTGAAGTTTATAAATTTTTTCAAGAGAATGAACACAATTCTGACTCAAACCCCTTAAATTCTAATTTCCAAATCCCTATCTATAAATTTTTACATGACCGGGTGCAGCAAGCGGCTTACTCTTTAATCCCAGATGAAGAGAAACAATTTACCCATCTTAAAATTGGTCAATTACTCTTACAAAATACCTCTGAGTCTCAGCAAGAAGAGCGAATTTTTGAGATTGTCAGTCAGCTAAATCGAGGAATACTGCTAATTACCCAACCGGCTGAACGTCAACAATTAGCTCAGTTAAATCTGAATGCTGGTAGAAAAGCGAAAGAAGCTACCGCTTATAGTGCAGCAATTCATTACTTCTATTCTGGAATGCAGTTGCTACCGATTAATAGTTGGGAAATCGCATACAAACTGACTCGAAGTTTACACGAAGAAGCTGCCGAAGCTGCTTTTCTCAACAATGAATTTGACCAGATGGAATCTGCGATCCAGGTCGTCATGGAAAAAACAACCACCTTACTCGATAGGGTGAAAGTTTATGAAGTTCAACTCCAAGCCGATCAGGTGCGGAATCAATCATTCAAAGCGATCGCAACTGGACGCGAACTTCTCGCTCAACTTGGGGTAACATTACCTGAATCAGTAACACCTCCAGACATTCAGCAATCTGTAGTCAACACACTCTCAACCTTGGCTGGCAGAAGTATTGAGGGCTTAGTTGATTTGCCATTAATGGATGATACCAAAGCTTTGGTTGCATTGCGGATTATGGCTAGCATCGCTCCCGCCATTCACCAGACGTCTTCCTATCTGTTACCAATTATTGCTTGCGAAGAGGTGAATTTATCTCTTAAATACGGCAATGCACCACTCTCAGCACCAGGATATGCAGATTTTGGTATTGTACTTAATATTTGTAACCAACTGGAGTCAGGCTACGAATTTGGCCAGCTAGGTTTAATGCTTGTAGATAGACTTCAAGCAAAATCTGTTCAAAGCATGACTCTATTTAAGGTGGGTGCATTGAATCAATTTAATAAACAACATATTCGCACCTCAATTAGGTTATTACAGGAATCCCATACTTTTGGATTAGAGACAGGCGATTTTTTTCATGTGCTGGCATCGATGATTTTTAAGTTATTCTATGTCTATTTAAGTGGCACAGAAGTTTTGGAAATTCTCTTAGCAGATATCAAAGCTTACGAGTCTCATTATGCCCAAAATCAACGCTTATTAAATTGGTCTAATATCGTCTCTCAAACCATTACAAATCTTACCGAATATAGCGACTATCCAGACTCCCTGATTGGTGAAGATTGTCAAGAAGAACTCTTATCTGCGCTTCTCCAAGAAAAGGACGAATTAACACTACATATATTTTTCCTAAGTAAGTTAACACTCAGTTATTTGTTTGAGAATTTTTCGGCGGCAGTTGAGAATGGAAATCAGGGAGAGCAATACCTCAACAGTGGCGCAGGAATGTTATCTGTGCCTGTTTTCTACTATTACGATTCTTTATCTCGGTTGGCTATCTATCCAACGGCAGAACCATCTCAACAGGAGCAATTACTTTTAAAGGTTGGCGAAAATCAGGAAAAATTGCAATTTCGAGCCAAATTTGCACCAATGAATTTCCAGCACAAATTTGATTTGGTGGAAGCAGAACGCTATCGGGTTCTGGGCGAAAAAATAGCAGCAATAGAATTGTACGATCGCGCCATAACTCTAGCGAAAGAAAACCAATATATCCAAGAAGAAGCTTTGAGCAATGAGCTAGCTGCCAAGTTCTACCTCGACTGGGGCAAAGAAAAAATTGCCCAAGTTTATATGCAAGAAGCTTATTACTGCTATGCTCGTTGGGGTGCTAAAGCCAAAACTGAAGACTTAGAAAAACGCTATCCTCAACTCCTGACTCCCATCTTACAAGGGCAGCATCATCGCTTTCAACTGAGTTCAACCGTCGATGGATCGTCATTCCCACATCAAACTATCCACACAAATCTTTCTAGCAGCAGTATCTCGGAAGCCCTCGATTTTGCCACCATCTTTAAAGCCTCACAAGCTCTCTCCAGTGAAATTCAATTAGAGCAATTACTCACTACCCTTTTGCAAGTGGTGATGGAAAGTGCCGGGGCACAAAAAGCCGCTCTGCTTGTACTCCAACAGGGCGACTTAGTGGTTGAAGCTGTAGCCACCATCAATGAAGGAGTCACTCTGGTATCGGTACCATTGTCAAGCAGCGAAGGCATTCCCATTACACTGATAAATTATGTCAAACGCAGCTTAAAAACTGTTGTGCTGGATGATGCAACCGCACAAACTGATTTTATTGCCGATTCATATTTCATGCAGCAACAACCTAAGAGTGTGTTGTGTACGCCGATGTTAAATCAAGGTAAGCTCATCGGGCTGCTATATCTAGAAAATCCGTTGACAATTGGTGCATTTACAAGCGATCGCACTGAAGTTATCCAACTGCTATGCGCCCAAGCCGCCATCTCTCTAGAAAATGCCCGTCTTTATCAAGAATCTCAAAATTATGCCCAAGAGTTAGAGCGATCGCTACAAGAACTTGAGCATACCCAATTACAAATGGTGCAAAATGAAAAAATGGCAACCTTGGGTAATTTGGTTGCTGGGGTGGCACATGAAATTAATAATCCGATTGGATTTCTCAAAGGCAGCCTTAACAATGCCGAAGAGTATATTCAAGACTTGCTCGCCCATATCCAATGCTACCAACAACATCATCCCAATTCTGCGATCGCAGTCATTGAGCATGGCGAAGAAATTGACCTAGAATTCTTGACTCAAGACTTACCAAAGCTCGTAAACTCAATGAAGGTGGCTTCAGAAAGGATTAAAGACATTAGCATTAGTCTCCGCACCTTCTCCAGAGCCGATACAACCGAAAAAGTTGCTTGTAATCTCCATGAAGGGATTGAGAGTACCCTGTTGATTTTGAAGTATCGTCTCAAAGCTAACGAAAAACGTCCAGCAATTGAAGTCATCACCGAATACGGAAAGTTACCATTTGTCAAGTGCTTTTTGGGACAATTAAATCAAGTATTTATGAACATCTTTGCTAACGCAATTGATGTCTTAGATACTTCCTGCGAGGGGCTTTCTTTTGCCCAAGCGCAAGACAATCATCACCAAATACTGATTCACACCGAAGTATCAAGTGAGCAAAATATGGTGGCAATTCGCATCAAAGATAACGGTCAGGGGATGCCAGAGGAGATTAGAGCCAGGATCTTCGACCACCTATTTACAACAAAAGAGGTTGGGAAAGGAACAGGATTAGGATTAGCGATCGCTCGTCAAATTGTCGAGGAAACCCATAATGGACGGTTGAGTTGCAATTCTGTGCTTGGTGAAGGAACAGAATTTGTCATTGAGATTCCAGTATTTTAACGGTTCGCAGAAGTCCTCACCCTCTCTACGAGACGCTATGCAAACAACTCTGAGTAGGGTGGGGATAGGGAGCAGCTGATAATGATTGCATAACGCGCACCATTTCTTGGTAGTGTGGAGAACAGTAATAGCACAATTCTCCAAAATCTGTATAACTTGATTCTAAATTAGGTATCGTTCAGAGTTAAGATGACACAATTGCGTTGAATTGTGGTTAAAGCTACAAAAATTGTTAAAACAACTAACTAATACCGTATTTCCAGCCTCGGTCTTCCGACTAGAGAGTGGTTTAACTTTTATTCATCAAGAGATTCCCACTACTCCTGTAGTTGTGGCTGATGTTTGGGTGCGTGCTGGAGCAAGCCTAGAGCCAAAGCCGTGGTTTGGGATGGCGCACTTTTTAGAACACATGATTTTTAAAGGTACGGCAACGCTTCCCCCTGGAATGTTCGATTCCAAAGTTGAAAACTGGGGTGGCGTAAGTAATGCGGCAACAAGCTATGATTATGCTAATTATTCACTCACCACAGCTGCCCCTTATTTAAAAGATACTTTGCCCTACTTGGGCGAACTACTGCTCAATGCGGCAATTCCAGAAGACGAATTTAGCCGCGAACGGGATGTAGTGCTAGAGGAAATTCGCTCTTGTCAAGATGATTCCGACTGGATAGGATTTCAAGCTCTAATTCAAAGCATCTATCCGCATCACCCTTACGGGCGTTCGGTGTTGGGTACTGAGCAAGAACTGATGCAGCAGTCACCAGAAGCAATGCGCTGTTTTCATCATGCCCACTATCAGCCGGAAAATATGACGGTGGTAATTGCTGGGGGTATAGCCCAGCAACCAGCTTGGGAATTAGTAAATCGTTCATTTAGTGATTTTGCCGAACGCTCGAATTGTCCGCAGTTTGAGAAAGTGCCAAAGCCAGTAATATCAGGAATTCATCGTCAAGAACTGTGTTTACCACGCATAGAGCAAGCGCGATTGTTGATGGCGTGGTTGGTACCAGGAGTAGAAGAAATCCGCACTAGCTATGGTCTAGATTTATTGTCAGTGTTATTGGCAGAAGGGCGGACTTCGCGTTTAGTGCGTGATTTGCGAGAAGACTTGCAATTGGTACAAGGAATTTATAGTAGTTTTTCTCTACAACGGGAATCAAGTTTATTTACAATTACTGCCTGGTTGGAACCAGAAAATCTGGAAGAAGTTGAGTCTTTGATTTGCGCTCATTTGGATGATTTGCAGACTGGAGGAATTAACGAACAAGAACTTGCTCGTACACGCAGGTTGCTATGTAATGAGTATGCATTTTCTACTGAAACGCCAAATCAGCTAACAGGGCTTTATGGATATTACAATACCATTGCCCAAGCTGAATTAGCTGTGACATATCCCCAGCAGATTAAGTCTTTTGATGCCCAAGAACTGCAAAAATTAGCTAAACAATATCTCTCACCGCAGAATTATGCGGTTACTGTACTTAGACCCTGTTAGTTATTGGGAATTGGGAATTGGGAATTGGGAATTGGGAATTGGGAATGAGTTTTTGACAAAGGACAACTGACAAATGACAAATGACAAAGGACAAATGACAACCTTGCTGCAAAAATCACCTATAAATCGCACCGTATTGAATAATGGCATTGTCGTGCTGGCGGCAGAAAACCCTGCTGCGGATATTATTGCAGCGCGGATCTTTGTGCGTGCCGGTAGTTGTAACGAAAACCGGGAGCAAGCAGGGTTGGCGCATTTGCTATCAGCAGTGATGACAAAGGGATGTGATGGACTTTCTAGTTTAGAAATTGCGGAAAAAGTCGAGTCTGTAGGCGCAAGTTTGAGTGCGGATGCTGGCACTGATTATTTTTTGCTATCTTTCAAGACGGTAACATCAGATTTTGCGGAAATTTTAGCATTGGCAGGGCGGATTTTGCGATCGCCAACTTTTCCTGAAACTCAAGTGGAACTAGAACGGCGTTTAGCACTCCAAGATATTCGTTCCCAAAAAGAGCAACCTTTCAATGTCGCCTTTGAACAAATGCGGCAGGTAATGTACCAAAATCATCCCTACTCTATGTCAGTGCTAGGAGATGAAACCAGTATGAGCGGCTTAACTCGTGCTGATTTAGTAGAGTATCATCAAACTTATTTCCGTCCAGATAATGTAGTAATTAGTATTGCTGGTAGAGTCACACCCACAGATGCAACAGCATTGGTGGAAGAAGTTTTTGCTGATTGGCAAGCGCCAGCCCAAGCACTGCCAATACTAAATTTACCTGAAATTAAAGTGGAACCACAGGTAAAGGTTAAGCCAGTACAGACACAACAATCAATCGTGATGCTTGGTTATTTGGGAACATCGGTAAATTCTGTTGACTACGCCGCCCTGAAGTTGCTGTGTACCTACTTGGGTAATGGGCTTTCTAGTCGCTTGTTTGTCGAACTGCGGGAAAAACGCGGTTTAGCTTACGAAGTATCCGCCTTTTACTCTACAAGGCTATTTCCAGCCTCATTTGTGGTTTACATGGGTACAGCCCCAGAGAATACCAGCATTGCCCTAGAGGGACTACGTACAGAAGTAGATTTATTGTCTACCGAGGAAGTATCGGAAAGCGCCCTCCAAGCTGCAAAAAATAAGATTCTGGGGCAGTACGCCTTGGGTAAACAAACAAACGGGCAAATTGCTCAGATATATGGCTGGTATGAAATTTTGGGCTTAGGAATTGATTTTGATACCAAGTTTCAAGAATTGATTGCGGCCGTGAGTGCCAAAGATGCGATCGCTGCCGCAAGTAAGTATTTAAAATCACCTTATTTGTCTTTAGTTGGTCAAGAAGAAGCAATTAACCGTGCGATCGCTTAAATAGCCCATCCAAGACATCGTAAATAGAGCAGCTGTTTTTTAGACCAAGCGGCTGTACCATTAGCATGAGAATATTCTGGGAGTAAATTCCATGCAAAGCAGCCTGACAGCAAGTATTTTGAGTTACTTAAAATTACTAGACCCCACTGTAAATCGCTGTGGAATGGAAAAACGGCAAAAAAGTTGGTGGCCAAAGAGGTCTAAATCTTTATCAGCCATTCAAATATTCTTGTTCTCCGCGACGCCTCTACTTATTGCCTCAACGCCTTTAGTATCAATAGCAGCACCACAAAAAATTGCCCAAGTAAATCCTGGAAATAGTATCAACCGCCCTAACCTCAAAGTTGGTAGCCAAGGCGAACGCGTATCTGAACTTCAGGCAGCTCTAAAACTTTTGGGTTTTTATTCTGGTGCAGTAGATGGTATATATAGTGAAAATACAGCTAGTGCTGTTTCCCGATTTAAACAAGCAGCTGGCTTAAACCCAGATGGCATTGTTGATGCCAGCACTTGGCAAAGACTTTTCCCTAATCAACCAGTAGCAGCATCAACTGTTCCTTCATCGCAGCCAAGATTTAACTCAGCTACGAATTTTCCTGTTCCAACCCAGGCTAGCAACCTCACCAACGTTGCAAATCCCAGCCCTAACCCCCCCAGACAAGCCGTAACACAAGTTCCGACTAGACCAGCATCAAAACCTACTACCCCCAAAAAAGCTGTAACCCAAGTTGCAAGCAACCCTGAGCCAAGACCTGCTACCCCAAGAAAAACTACAACTTCAAGCACACAGAAAAAACCGAATCCCACTACATCAACTACTGGAAGTCAGTCAAACACAACTACTAAGCGAACCCCTGGTATTCAATACACCTCCGAAGGAATGCCAATTTTGCGTATAGGATTACGTGGTTCTGAAGTTGTGAAGTTGCAACAACAGCTGAAAAAGCTTGGTTTCTTGAAAGGTGATGCCGATGGCGACTTTGGCGAGACAACCGAAGCAGCAGTGAAAGCTGCACAAAAGCGCTATGGTTTAGAACCTGACGGTGTAGTTGGTGGCTCTACCTGGGAGGTTCTTTTACGGCGTTAGTATCGCCAGCGTTTCCTTTGCCTGTACCCAAAGACGCGAGCAAGATGCTCTGAAGTTCTAATAACTTATTTTTTGCAAATCCCAAAGGTATAGAGGTTTTTCAACTTTGAGGAACTTCTATAGGGGTTTTGCGCTTCAGGAATTTAATCCGGTACATCCTGCAATACGATAAAGATACACCTAACTTTTCACGGTATCTGGAAAACCTTTCTCTAAGTCTCTCTCCTAAGAGGAGAGAGACTTTGAATTTTCCCCCTTCCCCACAAGGGAAGGAGGTTAGGGGATTAGGTTGTTCGTGGGTTTATTGTCAATGAGGTGAAAAGTCAGAAAGATAGACTGATTAAAAGTATCTCTATGTCAGGACAGAAAATTACATTGCTTTTGGACTAAGAAGAGATGATGGGAACTTTAGGAGTCAATCACAAGAACACCTGATAGTGTTACAGATCACAACTGTCAACAGTGAAATTAATTAAACTTACTGTTAATTCCTCTAAAAAAACTTATGCAACACTTTTTATTAACTTGGCTAGGTACTGCGGTAGCGTTATTTCTAACTGCTAATATTGTTCCGGGATTTTTTATCAAGAATTTTGTGGTCGCCTTAGTCGCTACCCTTGTTATTGGTCTAGTTAATGCATTTATTAGACCAATTTTGCAGATTTTAACTTTTCCGATTACCTTGCTCACCTTTGGTTTATTTACATTGGTAATCAACGCTTTAACTCTTTGGTTGGCAAGTGCTTTAACTCCTGGTTATGGTTTTGAGATTCAGGGTTTTTTACCTGCTTTGTTAGGTTCAATTGTGCTAGCTGTTGTTTCTAGCATAATTAACTATTTATTGAGAGTTGTTGACTAAGTAGGTCGGCGTAATTAAAGCTAACTGGCGAACGCGAACATGGTCTCCGACAGAGGGCTGTTATATAGTCGGGGCATCGACTATTAAGTTAGGTGATGTTAGACAGTCCGAGACTGCAATTGCTGTGTGAGCTTAGAATCCCCCATTTTATAAACGGGGGAAGATGTCAAGCGAGTCCCGTTAGAAAATTTAAAAAGCTGCCAAAATGGCAACCAGACTCCGATTAACCAAGTTAAATTGAACGGAGATAAACGACTTCAAAGGTTTTTTGTCAGGGACTACCACGCAAGTAAATTTCTTTGAGCTAATACTAACTAAGTGATTTACAAAAAACCTATCTCTACTAATTATTTGTAGAGGATTTTTATCATCAGATAAATATTAATAATCAGGTTTGGCATTTGCTGCAACAGGAATATAAAATGCGTATAGGCGTTGTTGTTGAAGTACGCATTAGCCTCAAAATAACGGGCAACGTCTGTATACATTCCTGTTCACTTCAGTAGCAAATGGCAGAGTGGGAGTTTGAAAGCTGACTGATATGCTTCCTCCCACTCTCTTTTTATCGAAACAGAATTCAGTTAGCTGAAATAAAATAAGCTCCACCTCTCACTCTTAGGAGCATTCCGTATCCCGTAAAAATTCGAGAATCGCTGCATTCACCTGCTCAAAAGCACCTGTTGATGCATCATGATAGCAGTTAGACAAAATTTTTAATTTGGAATTGGGGAGATGCTGATGTAATTTTTCACCATGACTAACAGGAAACCAACTATCTCGATCCCCCCACAAAACTAGTGTAGGACACTGAATTGCACTCAGATTATTTTGGATTTGGGTAAGCATATTTGGTTTATTTGCTTGCCAATTATCAATTTCTCGTGCTGCTATTTGTAACTCTTCAGCAACTTTAGCGATCGCACCAGGAAATTCAATAAACGGGTAAGTAATCCAATAGACATCTTCCTGTGTCAAAATGGACGGATCAAATAATACCCCACGTCTTTCTCTTGCCATAATTTCTCTCAATAGAGGTGCAAACAAATATGCCAGACGTAAGGTGTCAATTGTTTGGATTATTTCTAGAGGAGTTTGGGCAAGTAACGACATAGCCCAATGGGGTAAATGTTTGGTAAAAACAGGTACGTTTACGACTATAAGCTGTCCGATTAACTGCGGATTTTCTTGAGCAAGGGCAAGGGCAACTAATCCCCCCAGAGATTCAGCCACAATCACTACGGGTTCATCACATAATGCCTGAATAATTCTTTTAAACTCAAGAATTTGATGACTGTTGTGTTCTCTACGAGACGATGGTTTTTCTGAAAAACCAAAACCTTTGGCATCAAAGCAAATTACCCGGAAATGTTTAGATAACCCTGCTACACTGTGTCGCCAATTATAGCTCCAACTACCCATGCCATGTAATAAGATTAGCGGTTTACCTCTACCTTTTTCACCATAGGAAATTTGTACAGGATACCCTTGAGCATCAGTAATAATTAGACTTTGCCGCCCTTTAGGAAAAGTAGCTTGCCACCAATCTTTCATTCCATTATCAATAAATAATTTAACCACCTGTTAAGGCGTTCCACAGCATTCTAATTAGAATCACTGGTAATGCTACTAAAACTATGGATATCAGTAACAATCCAACCAAAAGGGCAACGATAAACAACCTATCTGCACTCTTTTGCTCGCTCGGAAACTTTAAGTATTCTTCCAATAGCTTGATATTATTAGTGTTAGCTCTCCAGGCAAAATCAAAAAAGTCTCCCAAAACGGGAACAGTACCTACCAAGCCATCAACAATCACATTGAAAACCATTTTGCCTAAAGTAGCTCTAGATACACCCAGCCGCGCTGCTTCTAGGATGATGTAGCTAGAAAACATGACTCCCAAAAAATCACCACCAATAGGTATAAGTCCTAAGATTGGATCTAGACCAAAACCAATCTTAGTACCAGGAATAGTAACAATGTTATCTAGCAGCCGACTTAACTGACGCAGGCGCTTCAGGGTGGGTGCTTTGGCATCAGGCTCAATCATCGAAAACCGAGGAGAAGAATCCGGCATGAAGGCGATCGCTTATTTATATTGAATGAATCGTTAGACATTTTACTCCCCTACTGAGGTTTGTCAAAAGTTTTCTCAAGGATTTACAAACTAATATTTTCATTAAATTGTGACTGCGCTTTTGAGCGCATATCTTCACCAACTGTCACATTCAACTGATCGCCGATTAACAGAACAGCAGCGCTCATTGACAGCCAGAGCATTAAAACTATCACGGCTCCTACAGCACCATACACTTTATTATAATTCCCAAAATTTGCCACATAAAGCCGAAATAGGGCAGATAATATTGCCCAAAAAACAGCTGCTAAAATTGCTCCAGGCATCATTGGCGTACCTGAGTTCCACGCGCTTGGCCCATAACGATAGACAAAGCCAAAGGCAACAGCAACAATACTTAAGGCTAATGGCCAGCGTAATAGCTTCCAAAGATGTAATAAGAAAATCAAGGAACCATTTTCCCGGACTACCATTTCCAAAATCCAGTCGCTGGTGAACACTAAAAGAGAAGCAAGCACTAAAAGTAACATAGTACCGACTGTTAATCCGAGAGAGACAAGCTTGGCTTTCCAAAAGGGGCGCATCTTTTCTGAAGGAATTTGATGGATTTGGTCGAGGGCTGTCATCGCGGTACTCACCGCCCCAGAGGCAGTCCAAATTGCTAAAACAAAGCTCAGAGAAAATAAACCGCTATTTTTGGAGTTGGTAATTTCTGTGGTGGCAAAATCACGGATCAGAATTAAGGCTTCGTCAGGTAAGATTTGACTGAGTTGAAGCGCTAGTTGTTTAAAAGTGGCTTGCAAAGATTCTGCCAATAAGCCAATGGCTGCGATCAGAGCAATAATTGCTGGAAACAGCGATAACATGGCATTGAAGGCGATTTCCGAGGCAAGTCCCAAAAGCCGTCTTTCCATTGTCCTGGCAAAAGTTTTTTTGAGCGTGCGCCAATTGAGATGGCGAAAGAAGCGAAAAAAACGAGGCTTTGGCATAATTTAGAGTTAAAACTGGTTAGGTTTCTTAACTACTGTGCCAAATTTTGTGTAGCGATCGCATTTATCTCTTTACCGAAAGAATACCGAGTCGGGAGCAGGGGGAGAAAGAATAACTAATGACTAATGACAAATAACAAATGACTATTTATTTATGAATCAAGACTTAACACAACAGTGGTTGACAGAAATCCAGGTACTCAGAGAGCAGATGGCGGGACTTCAGGGCGATCGCGATGCGGCTTGGGAAAGTGCCCAAAAATGGCGACAGCTTTACAACACAGAAGCAGAACAACGCCGCACAGATGCCCAACTATCGCAACAGGCGATCGCATCCCTCAAGGCAGACTTACATAAACTCCGAGGTTTTGAGGTCGAGACACTGGCTGCTGAGACACCAGTAACAGCGATCCAACAAGAGATAGAACAACTAAAATCTGTAGAGGATTTGCAAGCTAAACTCATCGCCGCGATCAAAGAACGCGATCGCCTCTTGCAAGCTTTGAAAACTGAGCAGGATAGCCACGCTCAAACCCGTGATAGCCTAACTACTGCTTTGGGTGATGCTATTGATAGTTTGACACAGGAAAGAGCCAGAGCAGAAAAAGAGAGTAAAAATAATAGGGCATGAGGATGATTACCTCATGTAACTAACTCAAGTCCAGGTAAGTTTCCCATGCTCAAGCGTTTAATTGTGATTGTGACTGCCGCTATAGTCTTTAGTAGTTCCTTGACCCTGGCAGAGAGTAAAAAACCGAAAGTACCGGATAAATTTCCTCCCAGTCCCCTAGAAATTACCACACCCGACCCATTGCTACCCCGTTTGCCCAAGGATAAACAGCCGTTAACTCTCCAAGAACAGCAAAACTTAGAACCAGCGCTAGATGCCTTAAACCAAGAAGCAGCAGCGAAACTGCAAGCAGGGGAGCCTGTGGTGGCGTTTGAAATTTGGAACCGAGAACTTCGCTTGCGGCGCTTTTTAGGTTCATTAGCAGAAGTGCAAGCACTATCGCGAGTTGGGGCGATCGCTTGGAAGCAAAACAATAAAGAAGAAGTACAATATATTTTGCAGCGATTGCAAGCCATTGAAAAACAGGCAGAATCTCAGAAAAAAACTGCCCAAGTCGATCTAGAATTGTGGCGATCGCTAGCTCAAGCTTACCAAAATGTGCGATCGATTAAACTAGCTGTAGAAGCTTACGACCAAGTTTTGTTAGTGGTGCGGCAGCAAAAAGATACAACAGCGCTAGTAGAAATGCTTAAGACAATTGGGGAACTACATTTAAGTTGGTTTGATTATCCCAAAGCCGCCCCAGTCTACGAAGAATTGTTGGGTTTAGCTACTTCCCAAGGCGAACGTGTAAATGAAATAACATATCTGCAACGGCTGGCTTACATTTATGAGCAGACACAACAACCGCAGCAGTCATTGAATGTACTTAATAAACTACTAGAAATTTACGTTAGTGAAAATAATCTTACTAAAATACCAGAGTTAAAGCTAGCGATCGCTTCAGATTACGAATCTTTAGCAAAGAAAGATCCTAACTTACTGCTAGAAGCCTTTAAAAATTATCAAGAGGCTTATACCACTGCTTGGCAATTAAAGGAGTACGTTCCAGCTGGTGACGCTTTGCAAAAGTTAATTGCGCTGTACCGTTCTCAAGGACAAATAGACGAGGCTTTGCAGGCTAGCCAAATTCTTGTGCAGACAGAGGCGCAAGCCGCTAACTTTTACGGGATGATGCAAGCTTATGACCAAATTGGGCAATTGTATATAGAACGCAAAGATTTTCCTCAAGCATTAACAGCTTTTAAACAAGGGTTGGAACTAGCGCAACAACTCAAACATAAAGAAGCATACTTTACTGGGCAAATTGAAAAAGTATCGAAGGCAAATTTATAGAACGTGTGTAAAACACTAGGCAGCCTCATTATTCAATTTGCTCAGTTTGGAGGCTTACTAGGGTTATTCGCCCTCTCTGGTATACTCCGACTAGCAGCAGTTGTTCCACTGGTTTTTGTCAAAGAGTCGGGAAGGTGAGGGAGCAGGGGAGACAAGGGGACAAAGTGACTGGAGTGAGAACTTGCAACAAGTCTTTCCTCATTCCCCATTCCCCATTCCCTATTCCCCATGTTCTATTCTGCGGCGGTAGAAGTTAAAGACATTGTTTCCCACAACACCATGTGAGGTGTTGTTAGTACAGGCTGGTGTAGAGCAATCAGCTGGGTTAGGGTGTTCTTTAATTGGGTACGGGGTACGATATCATCAACAAAACCATGCAGGAGCAAATCTTCAGCAGTCTGAAAATTTTCGGGGAGTTTTTCCCGCAGGGTTTGCTCAATCACTCGCCGACCGGCAAAACCAATCGTTGCTTTGGGTTCTGCCAAAATGATATCGCCCAACATTGCAAAACTAGCGGTAACGCCGCCCGTTGTGGGATTGGTCAAAACGGGAATATATAATAGTCGCGCGTCTTTATGGCGCTGTAGGGCTGCGGAAATTTTCGCCATCTGCATTAGAGAAAGCATTCCTTCTTGCATTCTTGCGCCGCCGGAGGTGCAGACGATAACAACAGGATATCGTCGTTGAGTGGCTTGCTCAATCATCCGGGTGAGTTTTTCTCCCACAACCGAACCCATGCTACCACCCATGAAGCGGAAGTCCATAACCCCAAGGGCAATGGGCAAACTATTGATTTGACCTAAACCAGTGTGAACCGCGTCTATTAAGCCAATTTTATCTTGTGTTTCCCGCAGGCGATCGCTGTAGAGTTTGCGATCGCGAAATTCTAGCGGATCGGTTGGACGCAAATGCTCGTCTAGAGGTTTCCAGGTATTGCTATCTATTAATTGACGGATGCGTTCATCGCTATCTACTCGATTGTGATGACCACATTCGATACAAACCATCTGATTGGCCTTCAGGTCTTTTGTGTATGCCAACACTCCACATTTAGAACATTTATGCCATAGACCATCAGCAATTTCACGTTCTTGGCGTTCGAGGCTGGTAGATCCTGATTTCCGCCGATTTGCAAACCAATCAAATAGAGACTTTAAACCACGTGATTCTTCGTTGTTAGCCATTTTTTATTTTATTTTAAGTGGGTATGAGGTCAAAAACATGTCAAACCGTATTGGGTTATCTTTAGTCATCAGTTATTTGTTTTTACTTAATGACCCTTCGGGTGATGCCTCCGGCACGCCTAGGGCGAACGCCAGTTACTCATGGGGGAAACCCCAAGACCGTACTGGCTCACTAATTACTACATCGTCAAACTACGCTTTTAAGCAATTCAGACCTTAATTATCATCTTTGGTTGCCAGCTTAACGAAAATACTTGTGCCAATACAAGTCTCCTGCTCTTTTTTTCAGCAGACTTAATTATATGGACGTACTGACAAAGCTATGAGAATACCAACCTCCAAATAAGATGCTCTCCCCTCCCACTCAAATCAATGATTCGCATCGCTAGTGTTCTGAATAAGCAGCATCTGTTGTACTAGTTGTGCTTGCCAACGGTTAATCGTTGTTAAGAGGGTAATACAAGTCACAAGCAGAATATTATCAAAATATGAAGGGCAGATGGGGTAATGTTGGTTACAGTCACGAATTATAAATATTTCTTATGAAAGGTTATTGGGTATGGGGCATTGCTTACACCCCCATCTCCATCATCCCCAACTCCGATTCAAGATGCTGGAAAAAATAACCGCAGGTAGCTAGACAAAATGGCTTCACCGCTAAATATGGTAATCATAGATCCTAACGCGAGAAAAGGGCCAAAAGGCATCTTTTGTCCTAATTTTTGTCTCGATGTCTCTTTACTTGCGAATTTGCGTCTACGCATAATAACAGCACTACCAATTAAGGCTCCCAGCGCACAGGCGATAAAAGTAGCTAAGAGCAAATATTTCCACCCTAACCAGGCTCCCATCATGGCTGCTAACTTGGCATCACCCGCACCCATTGCAGTTTTACCAAAGGCAACTGAACCCAGTAGGGCGATCGCATCAAATAACCATAAACCTAATACTGCACTGACTATCGCCATCATAAGATGATTTACCAATGCCACAGAACTACCCTCTGGTAGATAACCAACCACCATTTGGAATAAAATTCCTACCATTAAACCCGACTGAGTAAGTGGATTAGGTAAGGTCATTGTATCTAGGTCGATAAGCGATAGTGCCAATAACCAACTACAAAAAGCCCAATAGCCTATTGTTAAAGTAGAAACTTGAAATACTAAAAAAACCAGCAAAAAAATTATGCCCGTCACCCCTTCTACCACGGGATAACGGACAGAAATTTTGCTTTTGCAATATCGACACCGCCCTTTTAATGAAATCCAGCCGAAAACTGGTACATTGTCGTAGGCTTTTAGCTGATTTAAGCATTTAGGACAACGAGAAGGTGGCCAAAGAATTGACAACCCAGCAGGTAGCCGATAAACAATAACATTGAGAAAACTACCAATAGATGTACCCAAAGCAAAGACCATTACACTCGCTGGAATAGCGAACAAAATGTCCATACAGTCATTTGTCCTTTGTCATTAGTCCTGTGTCATTTGTCGTTTATCTTTTGTCTTTTGTCATTAGTCCTGTGTCATTTGTCCTTTGTCGAGAACTAATGACCAATGACTAATGACTAATGAAATGACCAGTGACCAATGACCAATGACTAATACATGTGTGATTCAATTTGACTTAAGGGTACAAAACACTCTTGAGGTAAAAGAACTGGTTGGTTAGTAAAAATAACCTTACCTCGATGAGTCACACGATTAATTGCTACACCGGAAGGTTGTCCCGCGATTTCGGGGTGGACTTCACAGTGAGTATAGTATATCTGCCCAGCAGCTCTGATTACAGCAGGATCAATCAAAGGCGATTGGTTCTTTGGGGCAGTAAAATTTACTTGTCCTTGTCGTAATGCGTACACTATCGACTGTTATTTGATTGCTAGATTTCACTTTAGTCTACCCGAAACTTATAGCAAAGGTTGCCAAATTGCCTAGTTTGCTCTAAAAAATTATTTTTGTTCAATAGCTTTAATGAGTGAGTCTCCCATAGCGCGGCAACCCAGGAGGTTTTTTCCTGGAGAAATTATATCCCCTGTGCGATCGCCTTGTTCTAAAACTTGTAATACGGCTTGTTCGATGCGATCTGCTGCTTTTGGTTGGTCTAAGCCGTAACGTAACATCATCGCTGCACTCAAAACCTGTGCTAAAGGATTTGCCTTATCCTGTCCAGCGATATCTGGGGCGGAACCGTGAACTGGCTCAAACACACCAGGCCCAGAAGCCCCCAAACTAGCTGAGGGTAACATCCCAATACTACCTGTGAGCATGGCAGCAGCATCAGAGAGAATATCGCCAAACAAATTGCCTGTAACTATGGTGTCGAACTGCTTAGGAGCGCGTACTAACTGCATAGCAGCATTATCTACATATAAATGAGAGAGTTCGATATCTGGATATTCCGTACTAAGTTGGGTGATGCGATCGCGCCACAACTGAGATACTTCTAGTACGTTTGCCTTATCTACCGAACAAAGTTTTCCACCGCGTTTTTTTGCCGCCTCAAAAGCTACCCGCCCAATGCGTTCAATTTCCGATTCGGTGTAAACCATTGTATTTACACCGCGTTTTTCACCAGTTTCTGTGGCAAAAATCCCTTTAGGTTTACCGAAGTAAATCCCACCAGTGAGTTCGCGCACCACCATAATATCCACGCCTTCGACAACTTCGCGTTTCAAAGTCGAGGCATCAATTAGCTGGGGCAAAATTTTCGCTGGGCGCAAATTGGCAAATAATCCCAAACCTGCCCGTAGCCCTAACAAACCTGCTTCTGGGCGTAAATTAGATGGCAGGGAATCCCACTTATAACCACCAATCGCAGCAAGCAACACAGCATCACTGTTACGACAAGCCTCTAGAGTGGCAGATGGTAAGGGTTCCCCTGTAGCGTCAATTGCTGCACCACCGATGAGAGCTTCTTGGAATTCAAACTTCAGATCGAATTGCTTCCCTACGACTTTCAGCACATCTACCGCCACTGCCATAATTTCAGGGCCAATGCCATCGCCGGGGAGTAGAGTAATGCGGTAGTTCTGGGTCATAGCTAGTTTTACTGGGTAAATGCTTACAGATTAAATATCATACCTAGCAAAATGTACCGATGGAATTTTTAATCTATTAGGGTACGGCTCTAACGTAATTATCTGGCGTGTTAAATACTTGATTCATCATGTTCCACTGGCTGAACAGACATTGTAAAATCCCTACAGCCACAATTCCGATCGCAGGTGCATAGGCTACGGGTGTGTGTTTACCTTGGATTCTGGCAACTAGAGATGGTAAAAGCTGGGTAATGCTTAACAGATAAAAGATATCTGCTGCTACCAACCCATTAATCGCCATCGTGCGAGCTAAGGCTTGATTGCCTGTAGTTTTAAGTATCTATTGAAACATCCAAAAATTACTACCCAATTGAAGACGGAAATCGCGAAGATGCTCTGGAGTAACCCACCCTATAAAAGCTAGTGCGCTTGGTACTACCTAAGTTCTCTTTTAGGCAAAGTTTGTCAAGCGCCTAACTTTCTGCATGAATGCTACTAAAACCCAGACTAAGACTGTAGAACCCACACAGAAACAGAACCAGCATTGCATCGAAAATCAGCCCAGCCCTCATCATTTGTTGTGATGGGTTCGCTGAAATGTTCAGTGATATCAATGTAAGTGCTGTTGGGTTGCCCAACTTCCATCCACTTAGTCCCCTCTCCCCCATTACTCAGAACAACCGCCATCCCGCCAGGATGTTCTTCGTCTCCTAAGCGTGTCCAGCCGATTGTATTAGCGTGATCGAAATAATCGTATTGGTCGCCATAGGCATAGGTTTGACGGGCGTGCAAAAATTTATCAATTATCCATTGATGACTATCGAGCCAAATCTCATACTCATTGCCATCTGGGCCCTTATCTTTGTAATTAGCACCATAGTAATCAGCATAGAAGATACAGGGATAACCATCACTTCGCAGGAGGATCAACGCATAAGCCAACGGTTTAAACCAGGCTTCTACTACAGACTCCAATGACTGCAAAGGTTGAGAATCATGATTGTCAACTAAGGTGACGGCTAAAGCGGGTTGCTGTTGCACCAAGGTGTTATCAAATATCTGCCGCATGTCGTAGTCATTGCCTTGTGTGCTGGCAGCGCTAAAGTTATAGTGCAATGGCGCATCGAACAACATCACATCACCACCGGTGACGCTTATGAAATTGTGTAGCGCTTCAATTTCATAAGACCAATACTCACCGACGGCAAAGAGATCGCGACCTGCCTTTTGGCGACAGTGTTGCAGCCATTCTGGGAAAAAGCCGGCTCTAACGTGTTTAACGGCATCAAAACGAAAGCCATCTATATTAGTGGTTTCTACAAACCACTCACCCCAGCGATTCAACTCCTCCCGAACTTCTGGACTCTGCATATCCAGATCGCATCCCATGAGATAGTCGAAAGCGCCTTTTTCTAGGTCAACGTTGTCGTCAAATTGTTTATCTTTGAATAGATAAACTGCGTTCTCACCTTCGTTGTAAACGTTGTAATCAACTGCGTCGAAGTGCCACCAGTGCCATTCCATATCGGAGTATTTGCCCTTGCGACCTGGGAAGGTAAAGTGAGTCCACACTTTAATCTTTTGCATCTCACCGATCGCTTGGTTGCGATCGTCTGGACTATAGGGCGTTGCTTCCACCTCTTCTTCTTGGTCTGCACCTAACTTGTGGTTGAGGACAACATCCGCATATACTCGAATGCCAGCAGCTTTTGCCGCCTTGACAGCAGCGATATACTCGTCTTTTGTGCCGTACTTTGTGCGAACCGAGCCTTTTTGGTCAAATTCGCCTAGATCGTACATATCGTAGACCCCGTAGCCGACATCGTAGCCACCCCCTGTTCCTTTGTAAGCTGGGGGCAACCAAACAGATGTAACACCTGCATCAGCTAACTCTTTGACTTTCTCTTTAAACTCATTCCAAAGATTGCCATCTGGAGGGATATACCAATGGAAGTACTGCATCATTACGCCATTCAGTTGAGCCATCTGTATCCCTCTGGTCAAATATTACGATGAATTGTTATTGCCGACACAAAAATTATACTTGAAGTTTTGTTTGATGTTTCTAAATAGAAAAAAATCTACTAAAAAACTGCGATCAACTCATATTGTTTTCTTCTGTAGATGATAGTTCTTGAGCCAAGTTTTTCTGGAGTGCTTCTAATACCGCGATTGGGTCAGCCGGTTCCTGCATCAATTGAGCTTCCGAATCATGGCGATTTAGCACATCAGGCAAATCGGTACGGAGTTCTTCTAATAGAGCAATAATCTTGGCAATTTTTTGCTCGGAGAGCAAGTTAAGCTGTAGCATCAGTTGCGCCCTCTGTTCGGCAAAGTTTTCTTGGCGAGTTTGTCGCACCAATACTCCAGTTGAAATTACCAATGCAGCAGCGTCTAAGCCTTGATTCGACCAGCTAAACGCGGTTATATGAAATGGTAAAAGGCGCTGAAAAAAACTGCCAAAAATCCACAAAGCTAGTATGACTAGCAAACTATACAGAAATGTCGATCGCCCAAAGAATGTAGCGATCGCTTCTAGTATGCGTTGGTGGGCGGGAATATCTCGAACTTCCTGGGTATGAAGTGAAATAATCGCTTCAATATTTTTTGCAATCGCGTCTGGTAGTGGAGCCGTGATCACTTGATTTCGAGAAGCTTTCTCTTTGAGTTCGTTAGCACCTGAACCGAAGTGTTTGTTGGCTGTATCGTCTGCGTTGTACCTCATGCCGCAACCCCTGAATCTGAATTTTACTCGATTATTGCTTATCTTCTGATGCTGTCGGCAAATGGGAAATTGTTTTACAACCAAAAGGGCGTAGGAGAAACGTTTCTTCTAAATTCACTTCCATGTGTAGGCTGTCGCATTTTGGCGAGAATCTTTCACAGCTTTAGAACTTACTTGACAATGCACATTAACAAATGCAGTTTTAAAGAAGCTATAACTCAGCGATCGCAGTTGTCACTCCTTTTGGTAGTGTTACCGTTTGTAGATGCTGTTTTATCATTGTCTGCTCTTATACTTTTAATCTTATCCGTATTATCTCGTAATCTTTTTCAAAAATCAAATTACTTCAATGCATTATTGTAATTCAAGTCATTGATACTGGAATTGGAATTCCAGAAGCAGATTTATCTTATATTTTTGATCGCTTTTACCGGGTTGACACAGAACATGCAAGAGAAAGTGGCGGATTTGGATTAGGATTCGCGATCGCTCAATAAATTGTCCAAGCTCACGGCGGTCACATCCATCTGATGAGTAATGAGGGCAAAGGCTCGACGTTCCAGATAAAATTACCGCTTATGAGCCATTCCTAAATCACCTTTAACAGATGTGTCGCGACTCGCCAAATAAGGCACTGTTAGCTAATTCAAGTTAAATTAATGCAAATTTAGGGCTGGCAATAATATATCTACGCCACAATAAAGCTTTTATATTCGCCCAAAATTGTTGAGACATCCTCCAAGAACACTTTGCTACTTGCTGCACACACAGCACACCAAAAATTAAAAAAAACTATTTATAGGAAATTTTTATTTAATTTATTGTATGTTTATTGTGTTTAATAATTCATAGACATAAAAAATTATGGATTTCAAACAAATTAGCCTAATTGCTAGTCAACTTTTAACTCTGTTTGGGCTGAAAATTTTAGGTGCGATCGCTCTATGGCTGATTGCTCAACGCTTGATTGACTTTGGATTGAAGCTAGTACGACGTGCTTTCCGAGGTCAACACGTTGACCCGACACTTGTTAACTATCTTGTGAATATCATTGGTGTCACACTGAGAATTGTTCTAGTTGTGGCAATTCTCGGCTTCTTTGGAGTTGAAACAACTTCCTTCGCTGCATTGCTAGCAGGAGCCGGCATTGCAATTGGTGCAGCCTGGGGGGGACTATTGGCCAACTTTGCAGCCGGAGCATTTTTAATCGTTTTTCGACCATTTAAAGTTGGTGATTTCATCACTACAGCAGGTGTCACAGGCACTGTTACAGAACTTGGACTGTTCACAACTAGTATTAATACACCTGATAACGTATTGACGATTGTTGCCAATAATAAAATCTTTGCTGACAATATTCAGAATTATTCTGCCAATCCTTACCGTCGCGTTGATCTGGTGGCTCAACTCCATCATGAAGTGAAACATAACGAAGCGATCGCACTTTTAAAAGCGAAAATTAGCCAAATCCCTAATGTCCTCCAAAATCCAGCACCAGATGTAGAAATTCAGGATTTCAACTTTGCAGGGCCTGTACTAGCAGTCCGTCCCTATTGCAATAATGACCACTACTGGCAGGTTTACTTCGACACCAATAAAGCTATCCGCGAAACCTTTAGTGAAGCTGGATATCCAATTCCTGAATACCGTTATGCAGTTAGCGGTTCATCTGCTCATGCAATTAATAATGTCATCCCACCACTATCAGAAATAACTTGATATTAGAGTAAAAACTCAAGATTGCATTTGCAAAAATTTCCTAAATAGCACAATAAGAATTAATAAGTAGGTAGGGCGTATGCCTTACCTACTTTTTTATGTAGCCAATTTCGTGAGAGTCAGTTTCAATTTCTGAAACCAGCCTGACAAAAGCTATAGAAAAAGGTTACGTTAAGTGTTAATCACAAGCCGCACTCCAGCAGCGATGGTAAAAGAATTAGCAATTTGCACCCGTGGACTCACTAAGCAATTTGACCGGCACGTTGCTGTCAATGATGTTGATTTAGAAATCCAGGCGGGGGAAGTATATGGACTGATTGGGCCCAATGGCGCGGGTAAAACAACTCTCATCCGTATGTTGGCAACTGCTGAGGAACCAACTACGGGTGAGATTTATATTAATGGCGATCGCCTACTCCGTGACAAGAGTAATCCCAAGCTTAAGGGTCGTCTAGGCTACTTACCCGATGACTACCCGTTATATGAGGATCTTACAGTCTGGGACTATCTAGATTATTTTGCGCGTCTTTACCGCTTGCGAGAACCACGCCGCACTCAACGCCTACATGAAGTTTTAGAACTCATCCAACTTGGTAATAAACGCCACAGTCAGATTTCTACTCTGTCGCGGGGGATGAAACAGCGCTTAAGTTTAGCGCGAACCATTATCCACGAACCGATTTTACTACTACTAGATGAGCCAGTTTCTGGGCTTGACCCCATCGCTAGGATGCACTTCCGTGAAGTCATCAAGGCTTTGCAAGAAGCTGGGATGACTGTAATTATTTCCTCCCATGTTCTCAGCGATTTAGCTGAACTATGTACATCTGTAGGAATTATGGAACTTGGCTTCTTGGTAGAAAGTACCTCGTTACAACACCTTTATCAACGTCTTTCCCATCAGCAAATTGTCATATCAACTCTGGGGAACCTAGAGGCACTTTTAAGGGAACTGAAACATCATCATTTAGTAGAAGAGTGGGAGGTGATATCAGGAAAAAATAGCGTGAGGGTGAATTTTTCCGGTAAAGAAGAAGATAGTGCTGAGTTGTTGCGATCGCTAATCAAAGCAGGGATTCCCTTGACTGATTTTCACTGCACTCAAGAAGACTTAGAAACTATTTTCTTAAAATTAGGTCACAAACAAGCATCTTAATTCGTCAATAAATATAACTCCCCATTTTTGGAGATTGTTTTCCTATGATGCCCAATTTAATAGACAAAATCGGCGATTGGAATCCGCAACTCTTGCGCGAACTCAAAGGAAGGCTGAAATTTTTTAATATTGCGATCGCAGTTGCAACATCTTTACTACTGCAACTGGTAGTCTTTTTATATCAGTTCCGCGAGTTCCCTGATGATAAATACTGGCTAACCGACACATACTGTCGTTTGAGTCAATCATATCAACAGCGACAAAATCAGGCTTTACAGCAATCAGATCAATCTAGAATTGCTGAGTACAATGATTTAACCTTAAATAATATTTGTCCGCAAAACGAAATCGATTGGCAGTTGTGGTGGCGAGATCACTGGGAATATATATTCCTGACGTTTAGTGTAATTTTTGTATTTACACTATTAGTTGCAGGAACTTATTTAATAATCAATGATTTAGCCAAAGAAGAAACTCGCGGTACGCTGAATTTTATCCGTCTCAGTCCCCAATCAGAAACAAATATATTGACTGGCAAATTGCTAGGAGCACCGAGTTTAATTTATCTCGTAATCCTAGTTTCAGTTCCTTTACATTTATGGGCTGGTTATTCTGCCCAAATTGCTTTTACTTCCATTTTTAGTTACTACGCTATTCTTGCTGCAAGCTGTGTTTTCTTCTCCAGTGCTGCACTGCTTTTTGGTTTAGTTAGTAATAAATTTGGCGGTTTTCAGCCTTGGATAGGTAGTGGTGCAGTTTTCATTTTCTTAATGATGCCAATCTTAATGGCACCATCTTATAGCTACAATTCAAACAATTCAGTTGCTTGGTTTACACTGTTTAACCCTGTGGAGACAACGAATTATCTCTTTCCTAACTTTTTACATTTAAATAATGGTTCTCCCCTGAAAAACTTAGAGTTTTTCTATTTACCATTAGGAAGAAATTTTGTTAGTCTTATTGGCTTCCATCTATTGAATTTTGGATTGTGTATTTACGGTATTTTCCAAGCTCTTAAACGTTGCTTCCGCAATCCTCAAGCCTCAACGATCAACAAGGGACAAAGTTATCTATTTATAGCTTTTTCCCAGATGATGATGTGGGGATTTATCTTGCAAAATTGGGAGCAAATTACCAATGTCGATCAACAAATTGAGCAAAGTTTGACCTTGGTGGGAATATACAACTTCATATCGCTTTTTAGTTTTATTGCGATTCTTTCCCCTCACCGTCAAGCCGTACAAGATTGGGCAAGATATCGACATCAGGAATTTTCTAGTCGCAAGAGTGTTTGGCAGGATCTAATTTTTGCTGAAAAAAGCCCTGCAATCGTGGCGATCGCTATTAATTTGGCAATTGTTAGTATCCCTTGGCTAGTCTGGATTTCACTTACATCTGTTCTTGATACAGTCCATAGTCATTGGGCGGGTGACAATTTTGACAAGTTTAAATTACTTTTAGCCCTGGCTTTATCTGTTAGCTTAATGTTGATTTATGCTACCATCGCCCAATTAATACTTTTGCTAAAAACTCCTAAACGTTCTTTCTGGGCAATTGGAACTTTAGGTACAGCGATGTTTCTACCATCGCTGATTCTAGGACTTCTCGGTATCTCCTCATCGGCATATCCTACTGTCTGGTTATTTTCAACTTTTCCTTGGGTAGCTATAGAATACGCTAGTGCAACAACAATTTTTATGGCATTCCTCGCTCAGTTGAGTGTTTTAGCGTTGTTGAATTTCAAGTTAACAAGGCAGGTAAGATTAGTAGGCGAATCTGCTACGAAAGCATTGTTAGCAGGACGCTAGGTAATAAATTATCTATTAGAACCCCGATTTCTTTGAGAAGTCGGGGTTCTTGTATTAAGGTTAAACTTTTAACTAGCATAAGGATAGCGACAATCTGACAATCATGCTAAATCCAACTCAATATCTACGCCATACAGCCATCGAGTTTTTAGAACAAGGTTCCCCACAGCGTCTACAAATTCTTAAGCAACTGGGCATCGCTCGTTATGATTTTTTAACTAAAATCCGCCTAAATGAAGCAAATATAATCTGTATGATGAGGTTTTTTAAATATCCAAGTCAGCTAAAGTTTCCTAATCTAATAGGAGCAGATTTATCTGATTTAATTTTAGATGGAGTAAACTTTATCCGAGGAGATTTGTCTGGAGCAAATCTGCAAGGCAGTAGTTTAGTTAATGCAGACCTATTATTCGCAAATTTCATGAAAGCTGATTTGAGAAATGCAGATTTACAAGGTGCAACTTTGAATGAGACTATTTTGTTGGAGACTTTAGTAGATAAGTGTCACTTTGGCGTAGGTACTGGTTTAACTCAACTACAACGTCAAGATTTACAACTGCGCGGAGCTAGATTTAATTCTTGAGAAGGCGATAATTAAAACACAAAAAATTATAAGATTATTAGATTGAAATTAACCTGGATAAATTAATGAATATTAAATTGCCCAAAAAATTGATGTTACTAGGTTCAGGAGAACTAGGTAAGGAATTTGCGATCGCGGCTCAACGCCTTGGTAATTATGTGATTGCCGTTGACCGCTACGCCAATGCTCCAGCGATGCAGGTTGCTGATGCTTATGAAGTTATTTCTATGCTCAGTGCTGATGATTTAGAAGCTGTAGTGACAAAACATCAGCCAAATATTATTATACCAGAAATTGAAGCAATCAGAACAGAAAAACTGATCGAATTTGAACAGCGAGGGATTACAGTTATACCGACTGCGGCTGCTACTAACTATACAATGAACCGCGACAGAATTCGGGAACTGGCGCATCAACAATTGGGCATCAGAACGGCTACTTATGGTTATGCAACAACTCTAGAAGAATTGATTGCAGCTTCAGATAAAATTGGCTTTCCTAATGTTGTTAAACCTGTGATGTCATCCTCTGGGAAAGGTCAGTCTGTAGTCCAGGATAAGAGTGAAGTTGAGAAAGCTTGGAATTATGCGATCGCTAATTCTAGGGGAGACAGTCAAAAAGTCATTGTAGAAGAATTTATTAACTTTGAAATCGAAATAACTTTATTGACAATTAAGCAGTGGAATGCACCAACAATTTTCTGTCCTCCTATTGGTCATCGCCAAGAAAGAGGAGATTATCAAGAATCGTGGCAACCCGCATTAATTTCTGAAGATAAAATATTAAGAGCTAGAGAAATAGCTATAAAAGTCACTGATGCTTTAGGAGGAGCCGGAATTTTTGGTGTTGAGTTTTTCATTACCAAAGATGAAGTGATTTTTTCCGAACTTTCTCCCAGACCTCACGATACGGGAATGGTGACATTAATCTCACAAAATCTTAATGAATTTGAACTACATCTCAGAGCAATTTTAGGCTTGCCAATTCCTCATATAGAACAGCTAGGAGCCTCAGCTAGTGCGGTAATTTTAGCCTCGGAAAAATCTGATTCTATTGGTTTTATAGGCGTAGCTGATGCTTTGTCAGAAAAAGATGTAGATATTAGATTATTTGGTAAACCTAATGCTCATCCATATCGGCGAATGGGCGTAGCTTTGGCGAAGGGTGTGAATGTCCAAGAGGCTAGGGAAAAAGCTACTAGAGCCGCAAGTAAAATTAAAATTATCTAGTTACCGTAGAGGCGCACATCTGTGCATTGGGCGAATGGAATTCGCGGCTATACAGGCAAAGTCCGCCTCCGCGGACTAAGGGAAAATTAAGGTTTTTTAACCCACGGAGGTGGGTTTTGTTTGTGTAGACTATCTCGTAGCACTATTAGGCGAATCAACCGCAGCAACCGGGTTCACTTGGTTCAGGTAATTGTAAACAAGCTGGGAAACTTGACGGATAAAGTCTCTTCCCCTAGTGTCCTTATAGGGACGGGTGACGAAGATAGCCGCCAGGTAACGCTTGCCATTTGGCATAGTCACAAATCCCGCATCGCCAATGAGAAAACCGATATCTCCGGTTTTATTGGCGATGACTGCACCTTTTCCCAAACCTGCGGGTAGCAGTGTGTGAATTGTGGTGTGACGCAGAATATCTAAAGCTTGCTCCCGACTCTGTGGAGAGACTAACTTGTTATTCACAACTAAAGCTAGCACCCGCGCCATATCTTGAGAACTTGTGGTGTTGGTTCCTCTCAAGTCAGCTAAAAGATGCCGAATTACGGTGTCTTTCAGTCCCCAGTTACGGAAGCGCTGATTTAGTTTTGCGGCTCCACCTAAGCGATCGATAATCATGTTGGTGGCGGTATTATCGCTGATGGTAATCATCTTAGTGATGGTTTCCAAAGCTGTGTACTTCTTGCCAACTCGCTCATATTGCATAACTCCAGAACCATTGGTTACTAAGTCACCCCGCATAGTCAGGTTTTCTTGAAGGGTGACTTTACCAGCATCTAAATCTTGGAAAAAAGCGATGAGAATTGGCAGTTTGATTGTACTAGCAGCCGGGAAAACGCGATCGCCTCCAACATCCAGATAATCCCCAGTATCCAAATCCAAAAAAAACATTCCTGTTTTCAGGAAGTTGTAGCGATTCATCAAGGCTTTAATCTGCGGTTCCAACGCTTTCATCGGTGAATGCATGGGAACCACGCCAGCAAACAGAGTGCTATTATCACTCACTGCTGGAGAAATACTCGGTTGAGTCGGTGTTATTTCTAAAATGTTTGGCTGGGTTGCAGTCAATTGTATCGGCTTGGGTAACTGCACTGACCAATGATTGGTAGATTCCTCTTGCAGTTTCACCTGTGCTAGATCGAAGGTGTAATTGGGTGCTAAGGTAACTACCATACGGGTAGTATCTGCGTTAAACTGCCGGATGCTAATGTCTTTAATTACTAACCCCACTCTTTGACTAGTCTGTGGATATCCTAGTTTAACTCCAGGTAAATCAATTACCAGACGGGTAGGATTGGTAAGTAATTGTACCTTGGGTTGAACATTCTCATCTGTGGTGAAATCCAGATGATTGCGATTGCTATCAAAATGCCAATTAGCGATCGCAGCAGCTTTGACACTGGAGCCAAACAGGAACAAGCTGAAGAAGCTGGGTAAAAGCCAGCTAAGTTTTAAAATATTTTCTTTGTGTGTGAGGAGCATGAGTGAGCGTTGTGTGTGATGAAGATTCATGAACGAACAAAAGCCGTCCACCATTAAAGCACACATATCAAAAACTTCGTAAATTATTGACTTATATGAAAAAACATCGGTTACAAGTGTTTAATTTTACTAGTACTTCTTAATATAGAGTATTATGAAACACTTAGTCAAACTAAGTGTTTTTTCGGTAAACTCCAAGTAATTCGGGGAAAGGAGTGAATTTACACCCAGCTATATTTTGAATTATTTCCACACTGGATTAGCCGAATGATGGTAAATAAAGTTTCATAGTATGTGGTAGAAACTAAGTACACTTATGAAAGTTTACAATATTAATAAATAAAATTTATGGAAATTTTGTATGGTAGTCTGTAGCATCAGTTTCACTATTAGCGGTTGTACAATCGATCGAGTTGTGTGCTAACTTCCAAAACCAATCACGGCGACAGTTGGAAATATCTTCATACGTTAATTGATTCACTTTGGGGATTTCCAAGAAATAAATTATCCAACCAAATAAACGTAGACGCAAAGCGACTTGCCGTAGGCTACCACAGAGGCGCAGAGAACACAGAGAGAGGAGAAATAGAAAGGATTTTTGCGTCAGTTTTGGGATATTTTTTATTTGCAAGTCCCTGATTGGCGACAGAATACACACTAAAATCCTAAATCTACAGCAATCCGGTGAGCGCAAGCAAACCCAGAAAAAGCTACTGCATTCAACCCTTGACCTGGGAAGGTACTATCCCCGACACAATAAAGTCCTGGAATGGCTGTGCGATTAAAGGGCATCTTCAATAATCCCCGCAATTTGCGCCGAGGAATTGGCCCATAAGTGCCATCCTGACGACCCAAAAAGCGGCGATGAGTGCGGGGTGTACCTACCTCCAAATAATCTAATCCTGCGTCTAAACCGGGAAAAATCTTCTCTAGGCGATCAAGAATTCGCCCAGCCGCCTCTTCTTTCTTCGCTTCGTACTCACTCGGAGAAAGTTCTTGCCAATCATCAATCCAGTGAGGTGTGAAAGCATGAATAATGTGATATCCATCTGGTGCTAAATCTGGATCGAGCAATGTGGGAATCGAAACAAAAATTGTCCCTTCCACTGCTGTCATTTTTTCCCAATCTTCCAGCAAAATATGATGGCACTCTGTCCCCGCAGGTAAAACTGACTCTTTTACCCCGATATGCAAACTCAAAAAGCTGGGAGATTTTTGATAATTCTGTTGCCAATTTTTCTCATTATGTGGCATTGCTTCTGCTGGTAGTAATTGCTCAAAAGTATCCCAGCGTGTGGCATTAGAAACTATGCGTTTACCCCGATATACTTTACCATTTGCCAGTTGCACACCTACCGCTTTTCCTTTTTCTGTAAGAATTTTCGTGACTCTAGCTTGGTACTGAATTTTACCCCCAGCCTTTTCTAGACCTTCCACCAGTTTTTGAGCAATTTGTCCCACCCCACCTTTGGGATAGTTAACTCCGCCATAATGCCTGTCAGAAAAGACCATCCCAGCATTGATCATTGGTGTCATGTCTGCTGGAACCACCGACCAGCAATAACATTCCATATCGATAAATTTCAATAATTGTGGGTCTTTGATGTAGCGTCTGGCAAAATCCCCGGCATTTTGGGGCAGATACTTAACTAAACCGAGACACGCCAAAGGATGCTGGAAAAATACCCGCAGTAAATACCGAGGTTCTTCCAACGACAGCAAATCCATGCTGTTAAGGCACTTGAATACTTTTTGGCATTCGTCATAAAAGCGACGAATTCCCTGTTCTTCATGGCGAAAATGAGCAATAAGATTTTGCAAAAATTTTTCATAAACCCGGTCAACCTTCAGGTCTAAGCCTTGGGGTAAATGATAGTGAATTTGTACCGGATCTGCGATCGCTTCTTGACTGACATTCACAGCTGACAAAGCGCGGGTGAGTAAGTTAGTAGTACCGTTTTGCCCCAATCCAAAAATCATTGATGCACCAACATCAAATCGATAGCCTTGGCGCTCAAAATAACCAGCGCTTCCACCTGGAATCAAATAACGTTCCAGTACCAGCACTTTCGCTCCCTTCGCCGCTAGCTGGGTCGCAGTTACTAACCCACCAATACCAGACCCAATTACGATCGCATCTATATCTTGATCTTGCATTTTTGTCTTTTATCATTTGTCCTTAGTCTAGACTTCATGAATGGTTTACCAATGCCCAATCAAAAAAAAAGAGGGACGAACCTGCTACTGCTGGCTAATCCCGTCTGCCGATCCTTAAAAGAGAGGAGAACACTAGAAAACAATATACCCTTGATTGAGAATAGATGTCAACTATTAATGAAAAACTTTATCAATAAAATTGGGAGGATTAATTTTAGCTGTCAGCCGGATGCAGGAAGGAGTATTATGGTGTTTCAGTTCTTGTACAATAAAAAGTCGCCTATTTCTGGCTATGACGCTACAATTGCGCGTTTATGTTCCACCCCATCCCCTGATCAAACACTGGCTGGCAGTCGCCCGTGATGTAGGCACGCCTTCAGTATTATTTCGCAGCGCCATGACTGAGTTAGGAAGATGGCTGACTTATGAAGCGGCGCGAGACTGGTTGCCAACCCAAGAAATAGCTGTGCAGACTCCTTTGGATACCTGTCCAGCAACGGTGATCGATCCGCAGATACCAGTAGCAGTAGTACCGATTCTGCGGGCTGGACTAGGATTACTGGAGGGAGCGCAGACTTTATTACCTTTGGCATCGATTTACCATCTTGGCTTGGCACGAGATGAAGAAACACTGCAACCTCATTGTTATCTGAACAAGTTACCAGAAAAATTTGACCCTCAAACACGAGTGCTAATTACCGATCCAATGTTGGCAACCGGGGGGTCGATTATGGCTACAATGGCAGAATTGACACAACGGGGTGTCGATCCTTCCCTAACTCGGATTGTTTGCGTAGTGGCGGCTCCACCAGCTTTACAAAAACTGAGTGAAGCTTATCCAGGTTTAATAGTTTACACCGCTACTATTGACGAAAAACTTAACAATAAGGGGTATATTGTACCGGGATTAGGAGATGCAGGCGATCGCACATTTGGGACTTAAGCTAGTATGCAGCTAGGGCAGGAGAATATAGCATAACGACTGTAAAAGTTGCAAGGTTTGTTGAAGGCGGTAAAGATATGAGTCAGCGAGATGGTTTTGGCAGTGGTTTTTTAGCAGGGGCGTTTGTTGGTGGCGTATTTGGCGGTGTGATCGGGGCGCTGATTGCTTCTCGACGCGATCCGCAATTGCTACCAGAGGATGAAACACAACTGACAGATAGCCAAGTCGAAGCGAAGAAAATAGCGGCAAAGCGTCGTCAGATGAAAGCTTCAGAAAGTGAGAGCGCTGGTATAGAAACGGCCAGGCGATCGCTAGAAGATAAAATTGCCCAGCTAAATGCCACAATTGATGATGTGCGGAAGCAACTGGGTAATGTGAATAGCAGTTCACCCCAAGCCAGCAATGACCGCTCCCTGACTAAAGACTCCTGAAGTTTGTTCAGGCGTGGTGAAAATGTCTGGTGTGGTAAGTGCCAAATCTCCAAACACTTTTGACCTTGGACTAAATTAAAATTAGTAAAGATAAGACCGCGTTTGACACTTAGTAGGAAACAAAGCCATCCATGAGTTTACTGATTACAACACTAGTTACCTTTGTAACCTTTTATAGCTATTTGCTAATTATCCGAGTTTTGTTGACTTGGTTCCCGACAATTGACTGGTATAAACAGCCATTTGCCGCTTTAGCCCAGATAAGCGACCCTTATCTGAATTTATTCCGCTCAATTATTCCCCCATTGGGCGGTATGGATTTTTCTCCGATTTTAGCTTTCTTAGCACTCAACTTAGCTGGCGACCTTCTCAGAACCCTAGCTCGTCTGCCATTCGCACAGGGATTTTGATTAGTAGACAAATAAACATTGTAGAGACGCTTTTACAATTCGCGTCTCTACAATTTTTGATAAGAACTCTGCGCTTATTCTTCAGTCAATTAATTGTGCCAAGCTTTGGAGAAATCTGGGTAATTCATATTCTCAGCACAATGCCAGATAATATTAAACACAGCTTCATAGCGATATGAATTGTTATTGTATAACTGTTTACTTAGATAGTCTTTTAGAGTTATGACTACTTGTGGTAAATGTTCGCTTTGAAGGATTTTCGTTAAATTATCAGCTATATCCAAGAGACAAAATTCATAAGATAGTTGATGTGTGGGTTTAATGCTGAATTCATTTTTGTAGTCATCATATTCCTGAAAAATCTGAATGTCCTGAACAAGAACAAAGACAGCTTGTTTTAGCTTTTCTTTAACTAGTTTGTTGCCTAAATCAAGTTGTTCTAGATTTTGAACAGCATTTACTAGACTTTCAGATGCTTGCAAACGCATCAATGTATTTTGATTACTTTCACGTATTTGAGATAAAGTAGCGATCGCTTTTGAATTACCAGGATCAATTTTTACTAAAGCTTCGGCTGCATATAAACGTTCCCATTCATCTTCAGAGGCTTGATGCTGAGTAGTTTCAAGTATCTGGGATAAGGTGGTAATAGCAATCGTATTTCCTCTAGCAATTCCAGTTTTATTTTCTGGATCGATTTTAAGTAAATAGGTTACGGCGCAATTTATAAGAGATGCACTTGCAGAAGTTTCGAGAATATAAACTAGAGTCTTGAGTGCGACTGCATTACCTGGATCGATTTGCCATAATGCCTTAGCTGTATCAAAGCAGATTCTATCACCCTGGTTTATCTCTAAGAATTTTATCAGGGATGCGATCGCAGTTTGATCACCCACAGCAATTTTTCCCAAAGTTTTGATCGCTTCGCAACAATTACCCTTATTTAGTGTCGTCTCCATAAGCTGAACTAAAACTGCAATCGCGGTTTGATTACCTACTGCAATTTCACCCAATGCTGCGATTCCACACCAGGAAATATCCTGATCTGGAATCCTCTTAATGTCGTGGATGAAAGCAGCGATCGCAGTTTCATCACCAACTGGTATTTCCCAAGGATTTTGACTTGTCTGGCAGAATGTTTGTTTATTTTCAACAACTGGTGTTATCAGTGTCAAGGCTGCGATCGCACTTTTATTACCCGGATCGAGTTTTCCTAACTTCTCGGCTGCAAGTCTAAGAACTGTGAGACTTTCAGTAGTATGAACCAAATGGACAAAAGCGGCGATAACCCGTTTCCTATCGGTTAATTCCAGCGTTTTTCTCGCTGTCTTCACCAATGGTTTTGGTAGTATCTGCCAATCGCTTTTATCTTGCCGAAAGTAAGCATAACTCCATTTCAGCACTTGAGAAGCGATCGCATCACCCAAGCTACATTCTGGGAACTGGGATAAAGCTTCAGCCGCCAAAAAATAGGCGCGATACCGATAAAAATCGCCGCAACCGTCATCAAAATCTATTAAAGCTTGGATAAAATCTTCTTTCTGCTGCTTATCTACATCTTCCTGGCTGAACCAGTGGAGAATCTCTGCTTTCCACTCCGGCTCAAAGATGCGGTAAGTGCATTCATTTAAATTGCTGCGATCGTGGTTAAAGAAATACTGCCAATCATGCATGGCCTCCTACCCACTTCGAGATGTGGGACGAAAGGGACTTAAATGGATCTTGCTACATCAGTTTGCTTTTTGTCAAGTCTACAGTTTATCTTCACAAAGCTAGCATCCCTCATCCTACTTTTAGAAAAACGGTATTCACACGGGAGAAAATACTCCAATCAGGGAAACCTAATAAATGTGAAGGGTGCTAAACTACCCGCATCGTTTTTCATCCTTGCTTGAAAGCCAGAGAGTTCCTAGACTTCCATGAGATTTTATGAAAGAGATCAAAAATAAAATTACAAATAAATTAGAGCGACTATTGGAACAATGGTTAGTACCTCGTCTGGTACGGTGGGGAGAATACCTAGAAACCAAAATTAGGCGCTACAAGCATCAAGAACTGAAGAGTCAATTAAAATTTTGTGGTTCTGGTCTACGATTTAAGCGAGAAATTAGAATTGACCATCCGCAAAATATCTCTTTGGGTAATAAAGTCTATATCGGCTCGGATGTCTTATTAGATGGACGTGGCGGCATCACAATTGGCGACAACACCACGCTTGGATTTAATGTTGTTATTCTCTCTGCAAATCACGACTACCAAAGTAATGATTTGCCTTATGAGCATAATGTCTACATTCATAAACCTGTTCTTATCGGTCGCAATGTTTGGATTGGCGGAAATGTCCTAATTGTTCCGGGAGTTTCCATTGGAGATGGTGCAATTGTGGCGGCTGGTACGGTTGTAACTGCTAATGTTGAACCTTTAGCAATTGTGGGAAATCAACCGATGAGAACAATTAAATACCGTGACAAAGAACATTATGAACAACTCGCTAACAACCAAGAAAATCAGGATATCTCGTAATTATTACACGATAGTAGGGTGGGGATTAAAATTCCCACCCTACTTGCCTAAACTAGGGCTGGCGTATTTGCACGCTTGACTTGAGGTGTAGCAACCATCCGCATTCCGGCTGGTGCGGCTAAAGTTAACCCCCGGCGCACAGGACGCACAGGACGTTTATTCACTAGCGATACCTGAAAGTCAGATAGAACAGTTGCTAAGACAATTTTCATTTCATATTGGGCAAAGGCCATCCCGATACAGCGACGATTACCGCCACCAAAGGGTAAATATTCGTAAGGGGAATATTGTCTTTCTAAAAAGCGTTCTGGTTTGAACTGCTTGGATTGTGGGTAGACTTCTTCCCGATGATGCGCTAAATAAATACTGGGGACTATTGCCGTTCCCTCTCGTAGTTCGTAGCCCATAATTGTAATTGGGATTTTCACAACCCGCCAGAAAGCATTCATGGCAATTGGGTAAATTCGCAATGTTTCTTGGCAAACTGATGTTAAATAGGGCAATTTAGCCACATTACTCAAATCGGGGTTAACTCCAAGGGTGTTGAGTTCTTCTAGCAACTTCTCACGCACCTCTGGTAAACGATCAATCCAGTAAAAAGCCCATGTTAATGCAGAAGCGGTAGTTTCATGTCCCGCAACTAGCAGTGTCATTAACTCGTCGTGTAATTCTTCATCTGACATTCCTTGACCATCGTCGTAACGAGCCGCCATCATCAAACTTAGGATATCTTGGCGATTTTGATCTGCTTGGGCCCGACGTTCTCGAAGTAAAGCATAAATCAGTCGATCAATTTTTTGCCGTTGTTGCAAAATCCAACCCCAAGGACTCCACGCACCGAAGTCTTTTTGCATGAATCTGAAAAACAAGGTGCTAGACATCATGGGCGAAGTCATGAAGTCTAGTAAGTCACTTAGCGATCGCCTCAGTTCTTCAAAGAGCTTTCCTTCATCCAAACCAAATACAACCCGTAGGATAACACGCAAAGTAATTTCTTGCATCGACTCACGAATCTTGAAAGGCTTGTCAATTTGCCATTCACTACTCACCTGTCGGGTTATTTTACAGATATCCTCGCCGTAAGCCCGCATCCTTTCGCCATGAAAGGGAGGGGCTAAGAGTTGCCGTTGGCGTTTGTGGCGATCGCCATCCGCTAACATAAAGGAGCGATCGCCAAGCAAAAATCTTAATCCTATGTTCCCCCTTCCAACCTCAAAATGGCTGGAATCAGCAGTAAAAATCTGCTCAAGCGCTTGGGGTTGACTAAAATAGACAATATGGTTGTCCCCGCGACTACTCTTGATTGCGAAAGTATCACCATAGGTTGTGGCAAAATCATCCATGTATTTTACTGGCTGACTAATAAACTTGACCATCCGTAGCCAGCGCGGCATTTGAGGCCCATCAGGTAGATTGTAAGTTGCTGTCATCGGAGTTTGTAGATTTGATGGCTTCTGAATTTTATTGTTACGACTTTTCATGTTATTTAGGGTTACAGAAAGCGGTATATTCATGATTGGGGACTAGAGACTGGAGACTAAGAACTGAAAAGAAGACAAAGAGGATAATATATAACTCTTCTACAGACTCGATTCATCGCGTCTCTATTCTTAACTCAGTACTCCTAACTCAGCACTCAAGAGGCAGCATCGGAAGCAAGCAGTGCCAAAAATCATCGCTATTCTCAACGGTAAAGGAGGAGTCGGCAAAACGACTACCGCAGTCAATCTGGCTGCAAACTTTGCGAAGAAAAAAAAGGTGTTGCTGATTGATGCAGATATTCAAGGTTCTGCCAGTTGGTGGTTTGGGCGCAGTCAGCAGGGAATGGGATTTGATTTATCTCAAGAAACAGATCCCAAGCTTTTAAGTGATTTAGGAAAGATAACAGGTTACGATTTAGTAGTGGTGGATACGCCTCCCGCGCTGCGCTCTGAAGCATTAGTGGCGGTAGTTGCGATCGCAGATTATCTAGTTTTGCCTACACCCCCATCCGCAATGGATTTAGCTATCCTCGTGGAAACAGTCAAGGAAGCCGTCATCCCTGTGGGAACACCGCATCGGGTACTGCTTACTAAAGTCGATACGCGCAGTATTGGGGAAGCGCTAGAAGCAAAAAACACTCTTACTAGATTAGGTATTCCTGCTTTTAATACCTTTATCCGTGCTTATAAGGCTCATGAACGAGCGGCGCTTGAGGGTGTAGCGATCGCTCAATGGCGAGGAAGTAATGCACGAGAGGCGGAGTTAGACTACCGTCGTGCAGCTGATGAATTACAGCGTGATTGGAGAAAATAATAATGGCTAGGAAACAAAGTCTCTCTGATTTACTACAAGAAGAGGCACAAAAATTTACACCCCCAGAAGGTGAATCTGCGATCGAAGTCACAGCAGAAGCAATTGCCGAAGAAGAGGCTTCATCTGATGAGGAATCCTCAGCACAGACACTCGATCCAACTTCTACTAAGCGCACAAGTCCCACTAAAGCTGATTTAGAAGCAACTGTCAAAGAATTGACAATTAATCTCGAAAAAAGCCATAAAAAGGAAGCATCTCTGGGGCAAGAAATTGCTGATTTGCAATCAAAATTATCTAAACAACAAACATTAGCATCGGAACACAAGTTGTTAGCACAACAGGTAACAAAAGAACTTGAGGAAACCAAAAAAACAGCACTGCAACTAGCAGAAGCAAATTCCCAGCTTATAGAAGAAATTAATGCTTTAAAACAAACAGCAGAAGATAATTCTAAAAAACTTGTTGTCAAAGAAAGTACTGCTATCAAACCAGTCAAAGACCATTACAATCCACTTAACTACAAAAAATCACATCGTTCATCGGAAACATTAGCTCAAAATCAACCACAAAATCAACCAAATGAGTATCCCGATAGTTCTAATGAGATGTGGTTACTTGACTAGATTTAGTTAATCAGTCAGATAATCTATGGCACTACTTGATTCATCTGTCGTTCCCGTAGTGCCATTTTTGAATTAAACTTTCCCTGTTAAGTCTGGAAACGGCAGAAACAACAGTTTATGTACGATCGTACGTAGCGATTGATTCATCGCTACAAACAAGGATTATTAGGACTAAAGTCCTTACTACAAACTTTAATTTATTTATGCCTAGTTACTGAATGTAATTCACTACAAAAGTTTAAAATATGTTGCGCGGTGATTTGTGGTTGTTCCAAGTGTGGGAGATGACCGCAATCTTGAATCCAGATGAGATTACTGTGTAGAATTGAACTGTTAAATTTTGTGGCATCCTTAGTACCCAAAATCTTATCGGAATCACCCCACAAAATTAGGGTTGGTTGTACAATCTGTGATAAAATATTTAATCTAAAAGCACTGTAACCACCACTTTTAGTAAAAGCAATCAAAGCTTGATTCCAACTGGGCATTTGTAGATGTAATGCAGCACAACATAGAGCATCGACAGAAGCAAGATTTTGATTTTTATATCCAATACGGGAAATGCGATCGCGCACCTTCAAACTACTCAAAAATTGAGTTGCTAAATAATCCAACGGTGGAAACATTACTTTACTTAACGGTGAACCACCCGCTAACCCTGCACTGTCAATTAACACCAGTTTTTTTACTACCTCCGGGTAAGTCAGCGTAAAATCAATCGCTGTCGCACCTCCCATTGAAGCACCTACCAAAATTACAGGTTGGTTAATCAGGCTTTTCCAGAAATAATAAAGATGGGTTTTAATGGCAGTTGGGCTATAAGCAATTCCTGAGAGTCTATCTGTAAAACCAAAACCCAACAAATCCATCGCCCAAGTTTCATTACCTCCAGAAAGTAGTGGCAAAAGCCTCCGAAACTCTAATACAGAACTGTCAAAGCCGTGAATTAATAAAATAGGAGTTCCACCACTCCCTTGCTTGACATAAGTTGTGGTAACTGGTTGATTAATTAAAGGAGTAGCGATCGCAGCAGTTTGAATACTCTGAGCCAGTGCGATTGAGGTAGATTCTGTCAGTTGCTCAACTATTTTAGGAAGAAAATTCGGAAACATAAATTTCAGCTTATCGGACTAACTTGCTTCCAGCGATCGCTAATTTTGTTGTTTAACAAAATTACACAAACTAATATGCTCAAGTATTATTTGTAATACATAAAATATAGTCTAGCGGCTAATCAAAACATTCTAACTCCTGTAGAGACGCGATTAATCGCGTCTCTACCCACTCCACCAAAGAAAGTTTTGCAAAATGTCAAAATTGGGACTAAAGCCACGTACAATTGATATCGCCTATCCCTTAATCCAGGAGCTAATGCCATGCCAATGGCGGTTGGCGTAATTGAAACTTTAGGTTTTCCTAGTGTCTTAGCAGCAGCAGATGCAATGGTCAAAGCTGCCGCAGTCACAATTGTGTACTATGGCCAAGCTGAAAGCGCTCGTTTGTTAGTTGCCGTTCGGGGACACGTTTCTGAAGTAAATAGAGCTGTTGAAGCCGGAATCGCAGCTGGAGAGAAAGTCAAGGTTGGTGCAGTAATTACCTACTACATCGTTCCTAATCCCCCGGAAAATGTTGAAACCATATTACCAATCCATTTCACTGAAGAATCAGAACCTTTCCGCATGTTCTAAGCAATTTTGCTATCAAAATCTGTAGCGAAGCTTCGTACAATTAACTTGTAGACCCCATCAGCGTTTATTCATACAGGAGATTAATAATGTCATTACAGGCAGTTGGAGCACTTGAAACGAAAGGTTTCCCTGCGGTGCTAGCAGCAGCAGATGCTATGGTAAAAGCTGGTCGAGTCACCCTCGTTGGATATATCAGGGTGGGTAGCGCCCGTTTTACAGTTAATATTCGTGGCGATGTTTCTGAGGTAAAAGCCGCTATGGCTGCTGGTATTGAAGCCGCAGAAAATGTATATGGCGGTACCCTCGAATCCTGGGTAATTATTGCTCGTCCCCATGAAAACGTCGAAGCTGTTCTGCCTATTGGTTACACAGAACAAGTCCAACAGTATCGAGAATCTCTAGAAAACCCCATTGTTAGAGCGTCGAATAGTCGATAGATTCAACCCTCTGCGGGAAACTCAAAACAAAGAATCCCCACAAATGAATTTATTGAGAAGTCTCTTGTAAGGCTTCTGACCATTAAAGCTTTTGAAGGTTGCATTCTTTCTGTTTTTATATTTGCATAAGTTGAATTTTGAAGCAGAGGGAAAGCAACAGTCAAAATCAATATTGACTATTTACTATTCATTATTGGCAATGTCAGGGTTTGAAGAATAGCTTGCCAATGTTAGAAATACAGTTGTAGGTGAAGCTAGTTTAGAGATTAAGGTTTTATTAACGACTTACCAAACATCCTCTTAAACACTTGAAGAAGAATTTAGGAGTCAGAATGGGCTAAACGCTCCGCCTCCGGTCAGAATCAAGCCGCTCGTTCGCGCAGCGTGACCCAGACAAACCTCTCGTTCGCGTAGCGTCTCCCCTTCTCCCCAGGGCTGATTCATCCCATTTCAAACAGGATTTGTCAAGATGGTTAGTGAGAAAATTGTAAGTGAGGGTGACGAGAAGATGAACTTTTAAGCACTTGAACAACAGTAAAATTGTTCATTTTCTTGGCACGCTGGTAACAAAATAATCAATTTTAAATCGCTATAACCATTGATATTTAGCGCTCTTTAGGGAATGAATCAGCCCTGCCTTTTAAGGGGAGTTGGGGGGATCAAAAGCCTATGAGGCAATTCTAGAAGACTTGTGTGAACACCGTAGCCCTTTGAGAGAGGCTAACGCCAAGGGAGAAGAGAAGGCTTTACGCTACGCTAACTCTCTTAGATTCTTTCATAAATCAAATCGGATTCTTATAGTACGAAATTTAACTTAATACAATTCAGCTAGGGCTTGATCCCCCCTAACCCTTCTTAAAAAATGAGGGAATTAAGCCTATTTTAAGAAAGGTTGTTAAGAAAGGTTGGGGGATCTTCCAGATTAAAATATCATTAATACCAAGCGCATTCATTGAGATTTAACTAAGTATTTTACTCCGTAAGAGATTGTAGAGCGTTGAAACTTATATGGGTGAAATAACGTCTGATTATTGAGTTAAATTAGATTCGTTCCTCGGCTCGGTTACAAAATGTCAGATTTCCCCAACCCATCTGTATGCAAGACCTTATACTCAGGACTCTAGGCAGATTTTTGTTCTCAGTTAAAAAACATAACTTTACAAAAAGTTAGAATTTACACAATCGGCCAAAATGCTTGATATGCAAGGGATTGGGACATTTGGTAATTGAAAGCAAAATACTAATGCAGAAATTTCTGCATAATTTTGCTGAATTAAGACGTAATAAAAGTGGAATCACTGAGATATTTTCATGGAACTCATGAAATTAGGGACAGCTGCCAGTTAAACAATTAGGTGGGACAAATGGGGGTTGTGATGCAAACTTCAAAATTGAGTTTCGAGGAGCGCAATCTCGCTATGACAACGGATGTGGAAAAACTGGCTCTAGATTGGCGAAAGCGCTTGGCTGCGGAATGTCCAGACCAAAATGAAGCTGCTAGACAAAGTATTATTCTCTGGCTTTTGGGATCGGACTCAAAACGGTTTGACCTATTGAACCCTAAAGAACTTGATATCGCCAAACAAGCGATGGAATATCGCTGGAGGATTTTACGTCAACGCTATTTGGGGTTTGGGCGAGAACGTGCTTATCGCAACTTGATAACGCGACTGGGAAGTTTAGTGACATTACGGAATAAAATTCAGACTTGGGTTTCCCTCAGCCGCGATCGCCAGCGCAGTGTCATGGATGTATTGCAAGAAGTACTCCAAGAGTTGCTGCAAACTGATGCCTATATGCAACAACAAATGGCTGATCTGACCAAATATACAACCGATAGACGATTGAGAGATGCTCTGCTATTTGCCAGCATAGAGGAATATTGTCTGCGGCCAGTACGCAATCAACCCCTATTAGCTTATCGGTTTGTAAATTACTTGCGTCGCACTCAGCGCGGTGGCTTAACCCAAGTACCAGGCCGTGACTTGATTAGACTCGTCTCAGAAGAAGTCCTCACCGACGACAGTGACAATCGAGTTAACTTAGTCGATAGTCAGGCGATCGCAGAATATCAAGAAGCACAACTCCTAGAGGAACAACAAGCGCTACGTCAGTCAGTGCAAAAAGAATTTGAAAATTATTTACAAGAAAATCTGGGTACAGACGCAGTGGAGTGGCTACGTCTGTATTTGCAAGGCAAATCGCAGGAAGATATTGCCCAAAAACTGAATAAGCAGACTAAAGAAGTCTACCGTCTGCGAGAAAAAATTAGTTACCACGCCGTGCGTGTTTTTGCTCTCAAAGGGAAACCAGAGCTAGTAGAAAGTTGGCTTTCAATTTCCTTGGAAGAACATAACTTGGGGTTAACACAAAACCAATGGCAGCAACTTGATGAAAAATTGACTCCTCTGGGGCGGCAGATCCTAGATTTGCGGAAAACAGGTAACTCAATAGAAACAACAGCCCAACAGTTGAAACTCAAAACCCATCAAGTTTTAGGCGAATGGACAAAAATTTATCTTGCTGCCCAAGCTTTAAGAACCCAGGAGTAGGCAATTCAGGTGGTGGGAGACAAGGTAAATAGGGAGTGGCTAGTGGAAGAGCAGGGGGAGCAAGGGAAGAAGAAATATTATTATGCCCAATCCCCATCGCCCCTAATCCCCAATCCTCAGTATTATCCCCAATCTATAATCTAAAATTCATCTTCTACTTACGTCTAATTAAGTATATATAATTGAAATTTTAACAATCCGACAAAGTATCTTTATTAACTACCTACTAAATTAGAGGCAAAATATAAATAAATACAACGCAATCAAACCTATGTTGTCTTCAGAGGGCGAACTAAATAATACCGCAGCAAATGGACAGCAAATGCTAACTGTCGCTCAAACTAGTTGGGAAGAAGGGGAGGAACGCGATCGAATCTTCCAACTTATTGATAATCTTTTATCCTTTGAAGCTTGCCTTTACCACCAGATTTTGCCCTTTGGATTAGAAGATAAAAACCTCTTGCTAGGTATGGTTCATCCACAAGATAGCGAGGCACTAGATTATGCTGGTCGCATTTTGTCTTATATCAATTGCACAATGGTGATTGAAGCGATCGCAGCCGATGCACACCGCAGAATATTATCAGCCTACCTCAACCATAAGAATACATCCCAGCTAAATGCCCAACAAGTGGATCAACCAAAAGAGGACTCTTCCCAACAAAATAACGCAGCTAGCATTGCTGACAAACCTATTCCCTCCATAAATGCCGACTTAGAATCAAATCAGCAACCAACATTGATGGTGTTTGAGACACAAAAGCGCCAACATTCTGGGCAGCGTGTAGACTTGCCTCCTATCCCAGAGCTACATCAAGCGTCTCAAACTACGAGGAGTCTAGAGGGCAAGACATCCGTGGCAGCACCACCAAACAATTTACCAATTTTGCTTACACAAGTTCCCGAATTACTTAGTCCGATTGAGTTGCTGTCAACACTCCCACCAAAAAAATTACTAAAAGAATTACTAGGGCGAATTCTCAGTGGGGGAATTGGTAGGCTGTATTTAGAAAGACAAGCTTACGAAGGCAGGATACTGTGGAGTGATAATGGGATTTTGCAATCTGTTTTAGACAAACTGCCACTCTCTGTTTTCCAAGGAGTACTGAATGAATTAAAGCGGTTTGCTTCCCTACCTCTTACCACAGTTGCAGAACCAAAACAGGTAGAAAAGGAATACGTATATCAAAAAAACCGTTTATTATTACGCTTGCGAATCATGCCAGGAATCTACGGTGAAGAGGCAACACTCCAAGTTCTGCGGGGAGCAGCACTAAAATTTTATCAACAACAACAATTGACGCGCCTGAGCCGCGACGCTTTAGGAATTTCTCAGCAGCTAAGTTTCAAGTTACATGAACTACAAGAACGGCTTTTACTGAATCCCAGCCCTGATTCTCAGCAATCAGAGGCTTTAATTGCCCTGACTCAATTAGTGAAAAATTTAGACCAACAGATCAAAATCTTGGTACTAGATAGCAATCCACCAACAAACAGCAAATCATAAGTCTGTAAGTGAAACCTCTGATTTCGATCGCATACATAATTGTTATGTTGTAATAGAATTCTAGACCGATCAACCTTAGAGTTTCAGATCAAATAAATACAGATTTTGCGATCCAACTCTAAGTAAAATTACGGTTTAAATGAACTTATGATAGCGAAGTTAGTTTCACGCTCTTGAATCCATTTCTTGCAGATATTTCATGCTAACTGAGGTTTTTAGTGAACTTTTCCCCTTGATGAGTACAGCCAACCCACAAACCTTGGAATGGCTGCTCAACGTTGCAATTGAACATGAATACCCATCAGGGCGAGCCGTTGTGATGGAAGATGCCTGGGGTAATGCCGTTTATTTCGTGGTTTCTGGTTGGGTCAAAGTCCGGCGTACCGTCGGGGAAGATTCAGTAGCTCTGGCAATTTTTGGTCGTGGCGATTTTTTTGGAGAAATGGCAATTTTGGATGAATCTCCACGCTCAACCGATGTCATTGCTCTTTCACCCGTAAACTTGCTTAGTATCTCTAGAGAGCGTTTTATTCAAATATTATTTAAAGACCCGCAGCTACATCACCGGATGTTGCAACTGATGGTGCGGCGATTGCGGCAAATTAACCAGCGCTTACAAATGCGGTCTTCACCACCGGCAGTCAAACTCGCCCATACCCTAGTGACTTTAGGTGAAAACTATGGTCAGGAATCAGACTTAGGAAGAGAAATTTTTAATGTTCCCTTTAAAGATTTAGCAGAGGTGACAGAAATTGGTGTTGATGAAACTACCAAAATCATGGAAAAGCTCCATGAAAAAGGGTGGATTAAGATTGATAGCGCCAACAGCATCAATTATCTTGTGAACTTCAAACAGTTGATGAATTTGGCAGGCAAAGTGTGATTGCTTTATTTATTTAGCGATACAAATAAATTTTTTGGCTCTCTTGGCCTAGTCACCCAATGTAGGTTTAAAATCTCACCAGGTAAGCATTTTAGACCTATCCAAATCCCAAGATGCCTTCTAAGCGAATCTTGTTTATCAGTAACGGCCACGGAGAGGACAACCACACCTCTCATGTGATTCAAACCCTGCGCCAATTATGTCCAGATATTGAGATGGCAGCAATGCCGATTGTGGGGGAAGGAAAAGCTTACCGCAGCTTGGACGTTCCCATTATTGGCCCAACAAAAACGATGCCCTCTGGAGGATTCTTTTACATGAAGCGCCTCTATTTGCTCAAAGATTTTCAATCAGGATTAATTGGGTTAACGTGGCGACAGTTACAAGCGGTGTTGCAGTATGCTCCCAACTGCGATTTGATTATGGCTACTGGGGATTTTGTCTCCCAGACATTCGCTTACTTAACAAAGCGCCCCTTCATCTCCTTTATCTCTTGTCTTTCTGCCCTCTACGAAGGGCGGTTACGACTCAATCCGCTTCTGTGGCACAACCTTAATTCTTCCGGATGTCTGGCAGTTTTCACCAAGGATTCCCATACGGTTTATGACCTCCAACGGCAAGGTTTAACTAAAGCTCAGTTAGCTGGCATTCCGGCTTTAGATTGGCTCGTTCCTACTGGCAAAGACTTGCACCTGAAACCGGACGAGAGAGCGATCGCTCTCCTGCCAGGATCACGGATGCCTGAAGCCGCGCGAAATTTTTGTTTGCAGTTGCAACTAGTGGTAGAAATCGCCAAGGTGATGCCTGACTCAGGATTACAATTTCGTGCAGCCTTGATACCGAGTTTGATGGAGCAACTAGACGACATTGCTAAAAGTCAAGGTTGGCAGGTGACTCAAGGCATACTCACTTATTCTCCTCCAGGAAATTCTCCTGACGAATCACCGATTGTGGAAGTGAGATGTTATTCAGATGCCTTCAGTGACATCCTATGTTACTCTACTCTCGTGATTGGTATGGCAGGATTGGCAGTGGAGCAAGCTGTAGCGATCGGCAAACCGATCGTTCAGATTCCCGGAGAAGGCCCTCAATTTACCTATCAATTTGCAGAAGCGCAAACGCGGCTATTGGGAATTTCTGCCCAAACCATCGGCACTAAGCCAGCAACCCCTGAGATTCTCAAGCAAGCAGCTAAACGAGTAGTTGAAACTTTAGAAGACTCAGACTACCTCGCTAAGTGTAAAGAAAATGGCCCTGAGCGATTTGGCCCACCCGGCGCATCTAAGAGAATTGCCCGCTTTATACTAAACTCTCTAGGAGAAACTGAGTAGAAATTGCGTCAGAATTCAGGAGTCAGCACGGTTCGGTAACATGGTGTGGTAGGCTAACGCCGTAATGCACCTCAATTCTGACGCGGAGCGTCTCCGGCTCCGCTCCTGTTAGCGGATAGCTAAGGTTTAGCCCATTCTGACTCTTGTAGAGACCCGATTAATTGCGTCTCTACTCCTGACTCCTGACTCTTGAATTCTTACTTACCTATGAAAGTCCGCTCTAGTTACTGGCAACTGTTGCCTTATCTTTGGCCCCAATGGCCGCTGTTAATTCGGGGATTGGCTTGTATCTTAGGATTTGTGTTATTTACCTTAGCAGTGCCCTATTTAGCAGGTCAGGTCGCTTTTTATCTTGGCCAGGGAAATGTTAACCAGATTGCCTACTGGCTCGGACTAGCCACTTTGGTATTTTTTGTTCGAGGGCTTTGTCAATACGGGCAGAATGTCTTTATGATCGCTGCTACCCTGAACATGGTTTTAAACTTGCGTAAGCGTGTTTATGCTCACCTGCACAAACTTGGATTAGATTACTTTGAAACGACACAGACGGGCGACCTGACTTATCGTCTAACTGAAGATATCGATCGCGTTGGCGAGATTGTAGACAAGTTATCCCATCAGTTTCTTTCCAATTTGTTGCAGTTAATTGCGATTCCCATTTACATGCTCTACCTGAATTGGCCGCTCACTCTTGCGGGTTTGATTTTGGCTCCTTTAATGGCTTGGTTGATCGGGCAATTTGGTCAGCGATTACTTGTGCTATCTCGCCAGAGCCAAAATCAGGTTTCCAATTTATCGGCGCTGCTAACTGAAGTATTTAGCGGAATTCGCGTTGTTCAGGCTTTTGCAGCCCAAGAATATGAAGTGAAGCGATTCAATAAAGAAGCAGAAATCAATCGCCAAGCTAAGTACCGCGCTCTACAACTCAAATCCATTCAGTTTCCCGTTGTCGGTTTTTTGGAAGCAGTTAGTATTATACTGCTGTTTTTATTAGGAGGATGGCAGATTTCTCAGGGGCAACTGAGCACTCAAGGATTTATCAGTTTCTTAGCTGCTGTGGCTTTACTGATTCAGCCAATCGATATGATGATTAGCAATTACAACGAGTACAAACAGACCGAAGCTTCTGTTGAACGCATCTTTGAACTGATGGCGAAGGAACCTAGTATTAGCGAAAAATCGAATTCTCAGGCAATGCCACGAGTTATGGGCAAAGTAGAGTATCGTCATGTCGATTTCGCCTACAATCCCGACCAGCCTGTTCTTAAGGATCTCTGCTTAGACGCTTCTCCTGGTGATGTCATTGCCTTGGTTGGTTCTTCTGGGGCGGGCAAATCGACTTTAATTAACCTTTTACTTCGCTTCTATGACCCTCAAGGGGGCGAAATTCTCATTGATGATATTGATATCCGCGATGTCACACTCACCAGCCTCCGCCATCAAATTGGCATTGTTCCCCAAGACATTACCCTTTTCTCAGGAACGATCGCTGAAAATATTGGTTACGGTCAGGAAGAATTAGATTTGGCAGCAATTGAGGAAGCAGCAAAGATTGCCAATGCTCACTCCTTCATCACCCAGTTTTCCCAAGGTTATCATAGCTGGGTAGGTGAGCGGGGAGTTAACCTATCTGGTGGACAACGCCAAAGATTAGCGATCGCCAGAGCCATTGTTAACGATCCTCGAATTCTCATTCTGGATGAAGCTACTTCTGCCTTAGATTCGGAGTCAGAAGCACTAGTTAAAGAAGCGATCGAGCGAGTGATGCAAAACCGTACCGTGTTTATTATCGCCCATCGCTTGAGCAGCGTTCGTAAGGCTGACTGTATTCTTGTACTAGAACAGGGAGAGTTGGTTGAAACTGGTACTCACACCTCCCTCTTGTCTCAGGAAGGACGCTATGCCCGTTTTTATGCTCAACAATTTTACTCTACAGATGAGCAAGGAAATAGGCAGTAGGTAGAGACGCGATTAATCACATCTACGGGAGGGAAACCAAATATCAGAAAATCTGGCGCTAGTGCAAATTTTGATGCGATCGCGTAGCCTATCGTAAATATTGCAGGCTGCTAAATATGGTTGAAATACCCAAACGGTTTGTAATATTATGTACAATGCATAAATACTATATGATTTATGCAAAAGAAATAAACTGTAATCTTTATTTGAGAGTAAGCGGATTTATCCGTGGGTTCTTGACTACTAATTACTATTCTCTCTACAAGACGCTCCGCGATCGCAAAGGGGGATACCCCATTAACAATTATCTCAGCAAACAAGATGACTGAAGCAACAGCAACTCGTCCCAAAACCTACGTCGAGGTAACTGGGCCAACAATTCATTACCTGGTAGCAATGTCTCAACCAGAAACCCATCTGTTTGATGTGACTTTACGCCTTGTCAATTACCTCTCGCCAATTCTCGATTTAAAATTGCCGGTATGGACACCCGGTTCCTATTTAGTTCGGGAATATGCCAAGAATTTACAGGATTTTGTGGCTTTTGCAGAGGATAAGCCTTTACCTTGGCGAAAAATCAGTAAAAATCACTGGCAGGTAGATAAAACGGGTGTTTCAGAATTAACTGTACGCTACCGCATTTTTGCTAATGAGCTATCGGTACGGACAAATCACTTGGATGCCACCCACGGTTATTTCAATGGAGCGGCACTATTTTTTAGAATACCAGGCTGGGATAAGCTACCCATTCGCGTCACCATCGTACCACCACACCCGGAATGGCAGGTAACTACTGCTCTACCTCACGTTGCTGAAGAAACAAATACTTTTTTAGCTAGCGATTTTGATACTCTGGTGGATACTCCCTTTGAGATTGGTAGCCACCAATTGTATAAATTTGAAGTCTTGGGAAAACCCCATGAACTAGCAATTTGGGGGCAAGGTAATTACCAAGTTCAGCAATTAATTGCTGATATCCAAAAAATCATTCAGGTAGAAGCGCAGATGTTCGGCGGTTTGCCTTATGAACGATACGTGTTTCTGCTACATTTATTTAGCCAAGCTTTTGGCGGTTTGGAGCATAAAGACTCTTGCTCCTTAATTTACCAACGTTTTGGATTTCGCGCTCAGGAAAAATACGATCGCTTTATGCAATTGGTAGCGCACGAGTTTTTTCACTTATGGAATGTCAAACGAATTCGCCCAAAAGCATTAGAGGTTTTTGATTACGACCAAGAAAATTACACACCATCATTGTGGTTTTGTGAGGGTACTACTAGTTACTACGACTTGTTAATTCCTTTGCGGGCAGGGATTTATGATGTTAAGTCGTTTTTGAATAACTTGAGCAAAGAAATTACTAGGTATGAAACGACACCAGGGCGCAAGGTACAACCCGTTTCCGAGTCGAGTTTTGATACCTGGATTAAACTCTATCGCCCAGATGCTAATAGCGGTAATTCTCAAATTTCTTACTATTTAAAGGGAGAAATGGTATCGTTACTGCTGGATTTACTGATTCGGTCTACTCATAACAATCAGCGTTCCCTCGATGATGTGATGCTGAAAATGTGGCAGCAATTTGGCAAAGATGAAATTGGCTATACCCCAGAGCAGTTGCAGGATGTTATCGAATCTGTTGCCGGAATCGATTTGACTGATTTCTTTAAACGATACATTGATAGTATTAATGATTTGCCTTTTAATCAGTATTTGGAACCCTTTGGCTTACAGTTAGTAGCTGAACAGCAGGAAGAACCTTACTTAGGCATGAGAATAAGTACAGAGAATGGGCGGGAAATTATCAAGTTTGTGGAGATTGGTTCACCTGCACAAGTAGCGGGAATTGATGCAGGTGATGAGTTGTTAGCAATTGATGGGATTAAGGTAACGGGGAATAGTTTCAGCGATCGCCTGAAAGATTACCAACCAAAGGATACCATTCAAATTACAGTTTTCCACCAAGACGAACTCCGTACTTATGCCATTACCCTCACGTCACCACAGCCCACTCGATATCAGGTAAAACCTGTCGATCGTCCTAATTCCGCACAGCAAAAAAAATTTGCTGCATGGCTTGGAGTTGCGATCGCTACTGTTTAATTTAGGGAATTGGGAATTGCGAATTGGGCATTGGTAAGTTTCCCCATGCCCCAGTCCCCAGTCCCCAGCCCTCAGCCTCAAGGCGTTCTCACTGCCCCAGAGTAAATCAAACCCCGTTGCAGATCCAGCGTTATAATCGCTCCATCTCGAATCACTTGCGTTGCCTGTTTCACGCCAACAATCACTGGTACACCAAGACGTAAGCCAATCACGGCCGCGTGACTTGTAAGACTTTCCTCTTCCGTAATAATCCCGGCAGATTTACGAATAGCCTCAACAAAATCAGCACTAGTGCGCGGTGCAACTAATATGTCTCCGGGATTAAAGTTACTAACATCCATGCCAGTATTAGCCACCCGTGCACGACCACTTACTAAACCTTGTCCTAGTCCAATGCCGTGACCTAATACCGCCGTCACCACCTCAACCTTAATCAAATCTGTGGAGCCGGAAATTCCCTGAAGTGTTCCAGCAGTCATTACTACTAAATCTCCCTCAGACAGTAACTTCAACTCCTGAGCCACATTAATTGCAGCTTGAAATGTCTGACCAGTGGAAGGTAATCCTAGTACCAATAGCGGTTTTACTCCCCACACCATTTGTAGCTGCCGCGCTACATTCACATGGGGAGTCACGGCCAAAATCGGTGTATTGGGACGGAATTTAGAGACATTGCGAGCGGTTGCCCCAGTTTGGGTTAGGGTCATGATTGCTGCCGCACCTAATTGTTCGGCAATTTGACCTACCGCTTGACTAATCGCATTGGGAATGGAGCGCCGAGCATCTTTTACAGAACGTAAGTTTAAGTGCTGGGCTTCTTCCTGCTCCATCCGCTCGGCAATTCGCGCCATTGTCGCTACTGCTTCTACAGGGAAGCTACCCACGGCAGTTTCATTGGAGAGCATCACCGCATCCGTGCCATCCAAAATCGCATTTGCCACATCCGACACTTCCGCACGAGTGGGACGGGGATTGCTCACCATGCTGTCTAACATCTGGGTGGCGGTGATGATGGGAATCCCCAAGCGATTTGCTGTCGCAATTAGCCGCTTTTGAAGTACGGGAACATCTTCTGCTGGCAGTTCTACACCTAAGTCGCCTCTGGCAACCATCACGCCATCACACAAAGCCAGAACTGCCTCCATTTGTTCAATAGCTTCATGTTTTTCAATTTTGGCAATCACTGGAACTTGCTTGCCTATACTGGAAATTAGTTCTTTAATTTCGATCATGTCCTGGGGATTGCGGACAAAGGAAAGTGCCACCCAATCTACACCTTGATCTAGACCAAACATCAGATCCTCTCGGTCTTTGTCGGTCATTGCCTTAATTGACAAGTAAACGCCAGGAAAGTTTACGCCTTTGTTGTTAGAAAGTTTACCAGGTACGGTGATGCGACAATGCAAGTCACCTTTGTCCCGGTTAATCTCCTCTACAACCATTTCTACTCGTCCATCATCAAGGAGGATTTTTGCGCCAACCGGGACTTCTTCGGCTAAATAATCGTAGGTGACGCAGCTAATTTCCTGTGTCCCTACTACTGGGCGATTTGTCAACGTAAAGCGATCGCCTTTTGCCAAAACTATTGACCCGTTGTCAAACTTCCCCAAGCGAATTTTTGGGCCTTGCAAATCTTGGAGAATAGCCACTGGCTGATTTAATTCAAAGGCGGTTTGCCGAATTAAGCGAATACTACGCTGATGGTCGGCATGAGTTCCGTGGGAGAAGTTTAGCCGCAGCGTCGTGGCTCCCGCTTCAATAATCGCCTTAAGCATTTCAGGACTGCTAGTGGCGGGGCCAATAGTAGCGACAATTTTTGTCCGGCGCAGAGAATCTCTTAATTGCATAGGGGCTGAAGTGAGGGAGCTATCTGGGAAGTCATCGTAACTTAAGTTTCATCTCCTTTTCAGTCACTGCTATATCAATAGATATAAGCAGTTAGAGAGAGTTTATGGGAGAGTAGGGGCTGTGGGATAGACTAGATATAGTACATCAATGTTGTATCCATCCTCCCAACGAAAGAGTTTATCCCATCAACTTTTTGCTAATCGTCATACCCCACTTATCAGTAAAGATTAGTTCTTGTCTGGAATCATAGCGCTATTCATCTACTGATATGCAAAGCTGTGGATAAATATTGCTATATAAAAGGTTACAAAACTTTATTCTTTCCTAATATTTATCGTATATTCGTAATTAGGACTTACGCAAAACTTTAGCCAAAACCTTTATTCTCAGGTAGGGGCAATTCATGAATTGCCCCTACCGCGTGTGTTTTTGTGTAAGTACTAGCAATGTTTGATTAAGAAGGAGTCAATGTTAGAGATGATCGCATCGGAGGCACAAAAGCCACTGACAATCCCGCCCAAGGAATTTTTAGCGCCTCCTGGTGATTTTAATCCCACGCTACTGCTGTTTTTGGTTGCTGTCGCAATGCTGGTGTTATCTAACTTTGGTTACTGGCTTTGGGAATGGCCGCATTGGCTGTGCTTTAGCGTTAACACTCTTGCCTTGCATTGTGCTGGGACGGTAATTCATGATGCTTGTCACCAATCAGCCCATCGCAACCGGGTAGTGAATGCGATGCTAGGGCATGGTAGTGCATTGATGCTAGCTTTTGCTTTTCCAGTATTTACAAGGGTACATTTACAGCATCACGGTCATGTCAACCATCCCAAAGACGATCCAGATCATTATGTCTCCACGGGTGGCCCGCTATGGTTGATTGCGGTGCGGTTTTTGTACCACGAAGTATTTTTCTTTCAACGGCGACTGTGGCGAAAATATGAGCTACTAGAATGGTTCATTAGCCGTTTGATTGTTGGTGTGATTGTTTACATCTCAGTGCAGTACAACTTTTTAGGGTACATTCTGAATTTTTGGTTTATACCCGCTTTTGTGGTAGGGATAGCACTAGGGTTATTTTTTGACTATTTGCCCCATCGTCCTTTTGCAGAACGCGATCGCTGGAAAAATGCTCGCGTCTACCCTAATCCAGTTCTCAATATCCTGATTATGGGACAAAATTACCACTTAATTCATCATTTGTGGCCTTCGATTCCTTGGTATAATTACCAACCTGCATACTATATGATGAAGCCACTGTTAGATGAAAAAGGATGTTATCAAACTTCAGGATTGTTGCAGAAAAAGGACTTTTTTGAGTTTGTTTATGACATCTTTCTAGGAATTCGGTTACATCACCAAAAAGAATAAATTGGCAATTCTTCCATTTTCTAGCCAAGAATATCAGCTTTTTCTGGCTAATATTCTCGGCTTGTTGTGCCAGTTTTTAGAGTTTGTGTGTGGTTAAAAACGCTTCAACTTCCGCATTTGTTGGTTGAGAAGCGATCGCACCTGGTTTAATGGTAGTCAGCGCTCCAACAGCACTAGCGTAGGTAACAATGCGTTTTGCTGTTTCAGCATCCCGCAAGCTGTGGATGCCATTCTGACTCAGTTGATAGATAAATCCTGCCAAAAAGCTATCTCCTGCACCAGTTGTATCAACTACGGGGATTGAAAAGGAAGGTAATTTGCCTTCGTTCTCACCCAGACAGTAGGTGCAACCGTTTTCCCCATCTGTTACTAGTACTCCTTCAATTGAAGCCAAGCGGTAAGTTATGGCTCCGGGATCTGCCGTTTCAAATAGCCATTCCGCTTCTTCTTTGGAGAGTTTGAGGAAATCGACTTGCTTAAATAATTCTGGAATTTTTTGATGAGCAACGTTTGGCTCGTCCCAAAATACAGGTCGCCAGTTGACATCTAGCACAATCTTCAAATCGTAATGTTCTGCTAACTCTAGGGCGCGGTAAATTGCCTGTTCGCTTTCAGGATAGGCTAATTCCAAAGTACCCAAAACCAGAAAATCTGCTTCTTTAAATAGCGAATCTGGCAATTGTTTGGCTTTCAGGCGAGTATCGGCAAATTCTGCGGTGTCATACTGACCAAATCCGGCAAAGGTGCGATCGCCAGCCAGATCCCGTGTAACATAAACTTGCCGCGTTGGTGCTGTGGGATGGCGTTGTATCCCTGTTGTATCTACACCTACATCTTGTAATAGCTTGACTAGTGCATTTCCTGCTTCATCTTCACCAACGGCTCCGATAAATCCTGCCGATATCCCCAACTTAACTAAAGCACAGGCTACATTAGCTGGTGCCCCTCCTGGGTAGGGAGTCCAAGATTTAACCTCTTCCAGTTTTAACCCTAATTGATCGGCTAAACAATCAAACAAAACTTCACCGAGGCACAAAACACGGGAATTGCTCATTTCATTTTAAATTTTAGATTTCGATTTTGGATTAGGAATTTACAGTATAAAACCTACAACAATTTTTGCTAATCTGTCGCCAGTCCTTCATAGAATGAAATAGCAATTTTTACTACTCCATAACATCTATATGCTTTCAATATCGCCTAAATTATCTAAATATTTATACTAATTTCTAGCCAATAATAAGTGTTATATAATACTGGGAGCATATCGTTTTGGCAGATCGCCCTGCGCTAAGGCGCACGCTACGCGAACAGACTAGAATTCTGGAGCTATACAAACGAAGTCCCCCTGCGCGGACTCTATAAAACCCGCGCAGGTGGGTTTAGTCTGTATAGCCGCGATTTCCAATCGCCCGGTGTTTCTTCCAAAAGTGGATGCTCCCTATAATACTTATGTATTATTGTGATTTATATTCTTGCCAACTTGAAATCCAAAGAAAATATTGACAATAGTATTACTACTAACACTTGAAACCCCTACCAACAAAAGAATCTTCTAGAATTAGAAAGAGCGATTAAGTACATATACTAAAGGAGCATAGAAATAGTCATGGCTGGTGGCAAGTCTGAGACCCCCGTTAGTCTGTCAGACAGAGAACTGCAAATTATCGACCTAGTGGCCGCTGGCTTAACTAACCAAGAGATTGCAGGAAAACTGGAGATTAGCAAGCGTACAGTTGATAACCATATCAGTAATATTCTGACCAAGACCGAGACAGAAAATCGAGTAGCTCTTGTTCGCTGGGCCTTACAGTGGGGCAAAGTCTGTTTGAATGATGTCAATTGCTGTCTTCTGCCTAACCAAATCGAATAAGCAATTTATTTAGTAAGAACATAATTGCTTTGGTCTGGTAAATTGCAAGCCAATTTTGAGGTTTACTGATTGTTTCCCTCCTCACACCTAAGTTTTCAGTGTGAACACTCTACCAAAAGTTTCCGAGTCCTTCACTCAGCCGGAGTTTATGTTAGTGGAGCCAGCTGACCCTCGGACTCGGAAACTATAACAAAGAATTCCTTTTCAAATTCAGCAGAACAGATGTCGGACTGGGGATTGGGGAAGAAGCAAGGGAGCAGGGAGCAAGGGAGAAGAGTTTTCCCCTCTGCACCCTGCTTTTTCAATGCCCAATGCCCAAACTCAACAATCATCCACAAAAATTAGCAACAATTCAGTGGTGCAAGCGTTACATTTGAAAGAAATCTATGTTGTCCCATCGGCTTTGGGAGCAGTGTTGTAATGAATACTTCCGCCTTTTTTCAGGGTAGCTCGTCTCCCTTTGAATTTTTCAACTTTGGTTTTACGATACCTCTATCTGAGAAAGTTCCGACTCTTGAAGACCAGTTTTCAGACTTTCCGCAACCCACACAAGATGCCGACTTACTTAGGCAGCTATCATTTATTCCAGGATTGAAAGAAATTCTAACGATTCGGCAGGTTCACGCCTTAGAACATGCGACTGTTTGGGTTCTTAGCGAATCAAACAGTGCCTATCCTACTAAGGGAGAACCTCCTAACGTTCAGCTAGATAACGAACAATTAAGCGGTTTGTCTACTGAGCATGGATTTTACCTTTATGGTGAGGTGAATATTAGTGATTTGCGGCGTGCGGTCACACTTGCTCGACATCGCCTTACTAGTGGGGAATGGGATTTAGCTGTACATCCCCGTTGCGGTACAAATTTATCAGTAGCAATGTTGTTAACAGCCGGACTAGCTATCGGTGTACATCTGTTACTACCATTTCGGCCAATTGAGCAACTTATCGGTTTGGGGTTAGCAGCGACGACAGCAGCCGAACTCGCACCTGATTTAGGTTCTATAACCCAGCGTTACCTAACAACAGCCATTCCTTTTAACCTAGCAATTGAAAATATTACCCGTACACACGACGTTTGGGGTCGTGAGGCACATTTTGTTAAAGTAGGTTGGCAAGAATGAGGGGGAACAGGGATAAGGGAGTAGGGGAAGATCAGGAAGAAGAATAATAACTAGTTCCCAATTCCCAATGCCCTAAATAAAATTATGAGAAAACTTTACTTCTTGCTTCCCGGTACAGATGGCAAATTTGCCTGTGGTGGTCTTTGGGCGGAGTTAAAAGCACTTAATCTGGCTCAAAATTTCTGTAGTGCTGATGTTGTAACTTACCGTCAACGAGAAAAGGATAAGCTTTTTCTTGATGATTTGCTAAAAGAGAAAAATTTAAGTGATGTGATTTTTGTCATAAGTTGGGGATTTGATATAGCTCAACTCGTGGCTAAACTTCAGAAATACAATGTGGTTTACCATGCACATAGCGCAGGTTATCCATTTAGGTTGCCTGCGAGTATTCCGATCGTTACAGTTAGCCGCTATACAATGGGCTATTGGGGAGAAAAATCACCCAATTCTCTAATTTATTATTTGCCCAATCAAATTTCTGATGAGTTTAAAAATTTAGGTCGAGAACGAGATATTGATGTTTTAGTTCAGGCTCGAAAATCTTCTGATTATTTAATTAAAGAATTAATTCCAGCGTTACAAAAACGTTGTAAAGTATTGGTTGTTGACTCTTATATAGAGGATTTACCTGGACTATTTAACCGAGCTAAGGTTTACCTCTATGATTCGGCTGATTACTGGGCACAACAGGGTGTTAGTGAAGGATTTGGTCTACAACCAATGGAAGCTCTTGCCTGCGGTTGTCAAGTATTTTCTAGCGTCAATGGGGGATTGGCAGATTATTTAGATCCTGGATTTAATTGCTCTAAAATTGCTGGATATTCTCAAGAATATGATGTGCAACGGATTCTAAAGGTGATTGATTCTTCAGTAGCTTTTAGTTCGTATGAAGAGTTTTTTGCTGAATATCGGGCTGAAAATATTATTAAGCGTTTCCAAATAATTTTGGATGAGTTAAATGAGTTTTTTGACCATAAGATTCAGCAGCCATCTAATATTAAGAGTTTGACAAAAGTCCGGATGGCAAAATTACTTGCTCAGAAGATATACGGAAAGTTGAGGAAGAAATATTTTAAGTAATATAAACGAACCACAGAGGCACAGAGAACACAGAGATAAGAGAGGAAATTGAATGAGTCGGCGGTTATTGGTTACTGGGGGTGCGGGGTTTATTGGGGCAAATTTTGTCCATCACTGGTGTCAGATTTATCCAGATGACCGGGTGGTGGTGTTGGATGCGCTTACTTACGCGGGGAATCGTCTAAACTTGGCGATGGTTGAGGGAAAAGAGAATTTTCGGTTTGTGCAGGGGGACATTTGCGATCGCACCATCGTAGATCAATTATTATCAACAGAAAATATAGATACTATCGCCCATTTTGCTGCTGAATCTCATGTTGATCGTTCCATTCTTGGGCCAGCGGCTTTTGTGCAAACCAACGTTGTGGGAACTTTCACGCTGCTGGAAGCTTTTCGCCAACATTGGGAGGCTAAAGCACAGCCATCTGATTATCGTTTTCTACACGTTTCTACTGATGAAGTCTACGGTAGTTTGGGCGCAGATGATGCAGCTTTTTGTGAAACTACATCTTACGCTCCCAATAGTCCTTATTCAGCCTCAAAAGCTGGTAGCGATCACTTAGTGCGTGCTTATTATCATACTTATAAGCTTCCAACCATTATCACAAATTGCTCTAATAATTACGGCCCTTATCAGTTTCCCGAAAAGCTAATTCCTCTAATGTGTATCAACACATTGATAGGTAAACCGTTACCTGTTTATGGCGATGGTAAAAATGTGCGCGATTGGCTTTATGTAGGCGATCATTGTCGTGCTTTAGATGTGGTAATCAATCATGGTCAACCAGGGGAAATGTACAATATTGGTGGCAACAATGAGGTGGAAAATCTCAACCTGGTGCAACTTTTGTGTCAGATGATGGATGAATTAGCACCTGATTTACCAGTACATCCAGCAAAGGAATTGATTACTTTTGTCAAGGATAGACAGGGACACGATCGCAGATATGCAATTAATGCAAACAAGATTAAAACTCAACTTGGTTGGACACCTTCAGTAACAATTGCTGAGGGTTTACGTTTAACTGTTGAATGGTATCTCAATCATCGTGATTGGTGGGAACCTCTGTTGTCTGCGGAATATCAAGCTTACTATCGCAAAAATTATCTATAACTTAAATTCCCCACGCAATAGTGTCACAAAGTGAGTGGTAATTACTATTGTGATTCACTCTGAGACTGGAGGGATAATTTTTTGGGGTGTGAGACAATATCCCAGTGCTTTCATGATGGAATTGACGTTTTCAAGGCGCGGATTGCCATTGGTAGATAAGGCTTTTTGCAATCCCCGGCGTGTCATACCTGTTTTCTCTGCTATCTCAGTAATTCCCCGTACACGAGCAACAACGCGCAACGATGCCAATAACGCGCCGGAATCGTTGTCTCCTGAATATTCCTGAAATATCTCGGTCAAATAATCGTCGATTTCTTCCGGGTGCTTACGGAAATACTCTTCTTCAAATTCATCGAGTGTTCTAAATTTTCTCACGGCTTAGATACTCCTTCCAGTAAGCTTTTGCGTCTTCGATGTCCTGATTCTGTGTGCTTTCAATCTCTACTTTTATTTATAACAGATGCGAATAATAATTCGCACTAATTTTATAGATAACCCCAAAGTTGGAATCTTCAACTACTTTCAATAAATTATTAGGCTCCCACAATTTCTCCAGATAATGACTATCCTTGAATATAAGGGAATCAGATCGGCGTAAACTGCTAGCAGGTGTAAGATGCTGCAACCAGAACAGATATTACAAGATCGTTATCAAATCCAACGCCAACTTGGTAACAATGGGATTCGTCAAACTTGGCTAGCAACGGATTTACAAGCCTCTGATGGCGAAAATTCAACCGTTGTGGTCAAACTTTTAGCCTTTGGCGGTACTGTACAGTGGGATGATTTAAAACTTTTTGAGAGAGAAGCGCAAATTCTTAAACAGCTAAATCATCCCCGCATTCCTCGATATATAGATTATTTTTGTATCGACGATCGCACCCTTTGGTTTGGCTTAATCCAACAATATATTCCTGGGGAGTCGCTTAAGGAAAAACTTGCTCTTAGCAAAAGGTTTACTGAAAAGCGAGCGAGAAAAATCGCTAGCGAGATTTTAAATATTCTCATGTATCTACATGAGTTAAATCCAGGAGTATTACATAGAGATATTAAACCGAGTAATTTAATCTGGGGCGAAGATAATCGGATTTATTTAGTTGATTTTGGCGCAGTTCAGGATAAAGCGGCCAGAGAAGGCGTTACTTTTACCGTTGTGGGTACTTATGGTTATGCCCCAATGGAACAATTTGGTGGTCGAGCGGTTCCAGCTTCAGACCTCTATGCACTTGGTGCGACTCTGATTCATTTGCTAACTGGGACTTCACCCTCTGATTTACCCCAGCAGGATTTGCGACTGCAATTTACCGACCGAGTTAATCTCAGTCCCAGTTTTGCCAGTTGGCTACAAAAGTTGATAGAACCCGCTCCCGAACAACGTTTTCCTGATGCCCGCCAAGCGCTGAATGTTCTTAAATCTGGTTTGGCTGTGAAATCTGCAAACAGAAATCAGCTTTTACCGCAAAGAGAAATCATCAACAATTCTGGATGCGGGATAAATAATCAGAATGAAACAGTCCCAGAGGAAATTCTCGGTTGGAACTGGGGTGCATTTCTGATGCCTTGGTTCTGGATGTGGCCGAATCAAGTTTGGTGTGGAATATTCTGTTTTGTACCCCAAATTTCGGGGTTAATGTCGATCGCACTCGGTGCTAAAGGCAATGAATGGGCTTGGAAAAGCAGACGGTGGAGCAGTATTGAGCAATTCAAAGCCCATCAAAGAGGCTGGGCGATCGCTGGTATTCTAATTGGAGGGCCTATTAGTATTATCTTGTGGGTAACAGCGATCGCTTTACTGAAAGCTGCACTGTAAGGAGTAAGGAGTTAGGAGTGAAGAATTATTGTCCTTGTCCCCCTACTCCTATACTTCCCTGCTTCCTTCTAACTACTAACTTGCGATTCAACTACACCCACGGGACAAGAAACATTTGTCCCTCCTAAACCACAATACCCATTAGGATTTTTCGCCAAGTATTGCTGATGGTAAGCTTCGGCATAGTAGAATTCCGGCGCATCCAAGATTTCTGTAGTAATCTGGCCATAACCTGCACCGCTCAGGGCTTGCTGATAAGCTTCCCGCGATGCTTCTGCTAGCTGCTTTTGGCTTTCAGAATAGACATAAATTCCCGAACGATATTGAGTGCCACTATCATTACCCTGGCGCATCCCTTGGGTAGGATTGTGGCTTTCCCAAAAGACTTTGAGTAGTTCAGAATAACTAATTACTTTGGGATCAAACACAACCAATACCACTTCATTGTGACCGGTTCGCCCACTACAGACCTCTTCATAAGTGGGGTTAGGTGTGAATCCAGCAGCGTAACCCACTGCGGTGGTGTAAACTCCTTTAAGTTGCCAGAATTTGCGTTCTGCACCCCAAAAACAGCCCAAGCCAAAGATTACTTTCTCTAATCCATCGGGAAAAGGAGCTTTTAAAGGGTTCTTGTTGACATAATGAGCGGCTGGTACTGACATAGACTGTGCTCTTCCTGACAAAGCTTCTTCAGGTGTGGGTATAACTTGCTTTTTGCCGAATCCGAATAGTGCCATTGATTTTGACTCTGATATATATCTTTACCTTATTTATATTGTAAAGATTCTGGCGATCGCTTGGGGTTTTCTGAGAGTCTTGGCTGGACTGTCTTGACCTTGCGGCGCTAGTTCATGCTATTTAATCGATGTTATGAATACTTTTTAAGGGTAAATAGTCGTCAGAAGTACTTATGGATAAAATACCGAAAATTGACCGTCAAAGAGAGCATCAAGCGAACGAACGGACTTTTCTGGCTTGGCTACGTACTTCTATTGCATTGATTAGCTTTGGTTTTGCGATCGCGCGATTTGGGATATTTCTGCGCCAGTTGAATCTTGCTATTACTCAACAAGAAACTTCTGTCAATCCATTATCCAACTCGGAAAATTTAGGTCTTGCTTTGGTAATTTGTGGAATTTTGGTTGTTGTGTTAGCCGCCTGGCGATACAACCAAGTTTTCTGGCAAATTGAACGAGCAGATTATAGACCAAATAGGTTAATGGTTTGGATAATGACTGGAGTAGTAATTATTTTGGGACTTTTGAGTATTCCTTTGCTCTTATTGCGCGATCGAGTCCATCCTCGTTCTCCTTTTCCAACTCAACCACAGTCACGTCGCTTTGCTCCGAATTCAAAATTAAAAATTAATAATCCCCATTCAGAAATTTAGGGGCTTGTATCCTTTTCTTTCTCGGTAACAAAATTTATATTAAAAATAACTATAGTAAAATGCTCATAAATATCCACCAAGTAGACTATATAACAATCCAAGCAGTACAATGAGAGTCACAATAATATAAGTAAAATCTCGCTGTCGGAAATATATTAATAGTGAACAAGCTACTCTCACAACTGGAGTAGCAATTAATACTAATAAACCAAGCTGAATAATGCCACGGTGACGACCAGATTCAACAGATGTAACCACCCCTGATGGACTCCGAAACTCTGGTAATTCTCCCCGAAAAAACTGATAATTTGGAGGCTGATTTCCGTGGCGAATTAAATACAAAATTCCACCTATAAAAACTAAAGCAGTGGCAAGGATGACTCCAGTTCTTAATAGATTGCCGAGAAATTGTTCAAAGCGTTGTTCCGATTTCTTCTGTCTGCCTTTCACCATTCTAAAGCCTCCCCGTTAGACCTTTGTAAATCATTTCCACCGCTAGCACGAAAATCACAACGCTGAAAATATTTCGCAAAATGTTTACTCTGGCTCTAACTAATACCCGCGCTCCTAATAAAGCACCAAATAGTACTCCTAACATCACAGGCATTGCTAATCCGGGATCAATGTAACCTCGGTTCAGATATATGCCAGCGCTAGCGGCGGCTGTAACTCCAATCATAAAATTGCTAGTGGTAGTTGACACTTTAAAGGGAATATGCATGATTCGATCCATTGCCAGCACCTTGAGCGCTCCTGAACCAATCCCAAGCAATCCTGAAAGTATGCCAGCTACAAACATTAATCCAAATCCAAAGGGGACACCGCGCACGTTATAAGCCTCTTCTCCCGTGGGAGTTGGATAAGTACCATTCAGTTGAAGACGGATTGCTAGGGAATTTGGCGACAAATTATTCAGGTGTTCCGGTGGGCTTTGACGGGACAAGTACGCGGAATAGAGTAAAACGATTCCAAAGACAACAGCAAGCGATCCCGTCGAAATTTTCGCTGCTATAATTGCTCCGACTATTGCACCAAAGGTTGTTGCTATTTCTAGGAACATCCCCAGGCGGACATTTGTATAGCCTTCCTTGACGTAAGCAGATGCGGCTCCATTAGATGTAGCAATTACAGATACTAATGAAGCACCGATCGCATAACGAATATCAATCCCGAATACCAATGTTAAAAAGGGTACAATTACGACTCCACCACCTAACCCAGTTAGTGCCCCCAAAAATCCGGCAGCAAATGAGCCAAACCATACCAATAGAGAAAATTCTATGATGTTCAAATTGCTTCCCCTGCCACAAACTTTTTTGCTTGAGACTAGAAAACGAAACTCAACCTGATTGCTGTTTGGTTGATTTCACCTGCAAATATTTTAAGAAGTTGGGCTAACAGAAACAAATATTTTTGTTTGTTAAATTGATAATTAAAAGTGATTCATGACCTGTAGGGGCAATTCATGAATTGCCCCTACGTGAAAACTAGGGTTGGGGATCTGAGGTTTATTTAACATTAGTCTCAGAAATAACTGTTACACAAGCATTTACTAAGGGTAATAGCGGCCCTAGTTGCTCTTGTCCATTTACTGCTAAATCGCTATGACACAAATAAACTCTTTCAGATACACGAGATAGTAAATCTGTCAAAATCCTTCGTAATCGTTGTTCTTCTGCTAATTTCTCATCTTCTGCTGTCCAAGGTTCGCCTAACCTGTTTTGCAGGAAGAACGGCGCACCGAATAACGTCGCCGCACCACCTTTTGCCCAAAGAGGTGAACCAGCATCCAGCCAAAAATGCCAACGGTGCGATCGCCTACTAGACCGATATTGAAATATGGTTGCTAAGGTGACAGCCTTTCTCGCTCCACCGATGGGACGCACGGGGTAAGGGTTGGCGGTGATTGTACCCCGTCGCAGTAATTGAATAAATTCGATAATAGTTGCGTTAGGCGTTGTCTCAACTGGGGCAATTTGTCGTAATCTGGTGTCAATTTCCCAGTAGTGTTGGGCGGTTTCTAATAATTCTCGCAGTGCTGCTAGTTGTTCGTAGGGGAGATTACTACCATTCCACAAAAAACGCTGAATTGCTCTGTCTAAGAGAGAAATGGGACTGGGAATTAAACGCAATTCTTGTTGCGATCGCTGTTGTTCTAACCACTGCAATATCTCATTATAGGCTGTAGTAGCCGCATAACCGATTCTATCCCAGCGCTCGAAGGCTGACACTGGTAACAAGTTAGGGCGATCTGGATGGGGTACAAAGCAATAATCTGCAATCAAACCAGCACGTACCGGATCAATATTGGTAGAGACGCGATTCATCGCGTCTGTTAAAAGTGAAGAGTTTTCTGGTGGTTGTTGTTTCCTACTCAAGACAACTAGCATTTCTGCGACGGCATCCCGGTCTACGAGGCGACCCAAGCCGGGATAAACTAGCGTCAGCATGGTAAGTAAGGCGCGAATGACGGGTGAACTAATTAGGGGACGTTGATCGTTAAGCGATTCTACTTGGATGTTTTGCTTAACGAGGATTTCTACTAGAGTATAACGAGCGATCGCATCTAAACCTGGTGCAATAATCGCTACTTCTTCTGCTTGTACTTGCTGCGATTGGATCGCATTCGCAATTACCTCTGCTGTTTGTCGCAATAGTTGAGCGCGGGAGGTGGTTTGAATGGAATGGACAATCTCAGGTAAACTCACCAGCACCATCGGTTCTGTAACTAATTCCACCATCTGTTTAGCTTGCTCTCCGAGGGACTCTGGAGGCGGCCCGGTCAAGATTTCTACCCGACAACGCTTTGCTAACCCTTCTAGATAATTAGGGTCTGCTCCCAATCCCAATCGCACTGCACCATCGGGATTGTAGCTAAACGCGCCAACTGCGCCTCGATCTAATAGCAATTCAAACAAAAGACGCGCTACGCTAGGATAATCGTCAACATCATCCGCCAATACCGCCTGATAGCGTTTAGTTAGGTGCTGTTGGTAGTTGCGATCGCTCAACAAATATTGACTATAGAGTTCGGTAATAATGCCATAAGTAAGTAACCCCCTCTCTAAACACCAGTTACGCCAATCAATAAGTAAAGATGCCAAAAATTCTGGCTCTAAAGTTGTAGTGTTTTCCCCCAGACCCTTTGCCAAAATTTGAGCAATATCTTCGCAATGTACACCACTGTAAGCAGCTAATTGCAACAAGTCTAAAATGCGACGCACCAAGCGAGACTCATTCACTCCCGCAATTCGTAAAATTTCTTCGTCTAATTGGGAACGCCAAAGTTTGGTTGCTAATTCTTGCTCTGTTTCTGGTCGCAATCTTACCGGAAACTGTGCTTTCAGGTTCAAGGAGTTAATTAGCAACGGCCAAAATAAGATAACTTCATCCTGGAAAAAACCTAGCGGTGTCTTGGCACGCACCGGATATTTTCCCAAGGTAGATGTAACAATTATATCTCCAAATTCTCGGCGATTATCATCGTTGGCAGCTAAGACTAAAACTCCTGGCTCTGTTTGTTTAAGATATAAAAATTCTGGTATGCGATCGCCTTTTTTATGTCCCGGCTTTTTAGTATAAAATGATTCGTTATGCTGCTTTTCTTCTGGCTGTACCCAACTACAAAATTGCTCTACCAAGCGAGCCGTCTTACCACTGCGACTAGTGCCAACAATCCAAACCGAATGAGAAACCACAAACTTTCTCCTTGTAGATTTGCTAGTATACCTCGTGCGTTAACTTAAGGTTAAGAATCACCAAATAATGCTGGATGATTATCTGCAATGAAAAATTCTGTTTTTAGCCAAAAAATCTATTCTTTTTTGCTTGCTGCTTATCGATGGTACTTACAGACTCCTGAACGTTCTTTACATGAAGCTTACGATGCAGCATTAAAGATTAAGGAAATAGAAGATAAGCATTTCAATGGTAATAAAATAGACATTGACTCAGCCACGTACAGTAAGAGCGTGATGGATTATTTTGAGTCAGACCTCAACAAGCTATTAAAAATTGCCAAAATGCGGCTGACAGAGTTTAGAGGAAGCCGCTGGTTTCTAAATGAAGAGAATCAAAAAGCTGCTGAGAAAGCAGGTATAGAGCATCCCAGTCCTTCTTTAGTTTTGGAAAAGCTAAACTTTATCGATCTAGTTATATCTAAATACACAATAAATTCTGAGCAAATAACTTCTAACGCTTTAGTAGTTAAACCTCCAAATCTACCAGTTAATATTATATCTGACGAAAAATCACCGATCGTTAATGCTCCAACCTTACCACCCAAAATACCAACTCAAGACTCGGATAAAAAACCACAACCAAAGAGTAAAGCCGAGACAACAGGCGTTTTACCCCGTTCTATTTTAAGTACTCTCACTCGTCTGCAAGTTGAATTAGACCCTAATGCTGAAAAAGAAGTAATTCAGAATTTTCGTGAGACTCAAAGAAGAACAATAATATCTATCAGGTTTATTTTACTATTAATTATCGTACCACTTTTGACGCATCAGATAGCAAAAGCTTTCGTGGTAGGGCCATCTGTTGAGCATTTTAGAAATAGCGAGCAAATGCAGATATTCCTCAATTCCGAAATGGAAGAGGAAGCTCTTGAAGAATTAGAAAGATTTGAAGAAAAGCTCAAGTTTGAAAATCTTATTAGAAATGCTCCTCCACTGTCGTCTGAACAGATGGAAGCTGAAATGGCAAATAAGGCTGTAGAACTGGCTGAAGAATTTCGTCACGAAAGCTCAAATGCTATCAAAAATGTTTTTGCAGATATGTTCTCGGTGGGTTCTTTTATCTGGCTTTTGCTTGTCAGCAAGTCTTCTATTGCTGTAGTCAAAGATTTTTTTGATAATATCGTCTATGGGCTTAGTGATAGTGCTAAGGCATTTATCATTATTTTGTTTACTGATATATTTGTAGGTTTCCACTCTCCTCATGGTTGGGAAGTACTGTTAGAAGGTGTATCACGTCATTGGGGATTACCAGCGAATCGAGATTTTATCTTCTTATTTATTGCTACATTCCCAGTTATTTTAGATACCATTTTCAAATATTGGATATTCCGATATTTGAATCGGATATCGCCTTCCGCAGTTGCCACTTATCGGAATATGAATGAATAAGGGAATGGAGAATGGGGGAAATTTTTGGTTTTTGGTTTTTGAATTTGAGCAAAGTGGGATAATCTCAAAAAAATTTAATTTTGATGAAAAAGATACTTGCTGAGTTAGGAAAGTTTAGCAAAGTTATCGCTATCAGCTTCCCTGTAGTTTTGTCGATTTTCCTGGTGCGAATGCAATCTTTGGTGCATCAGGAACTCATCTCACCAGAATGTCAGGTGAAAAAGTGGAATATACCAGTTTCCTTGACTGGTGAAAACCAAAAAGCGCCATTAATCCAGAGACTACCAGTTACTTGTTGTCAAGGTGATACCTCTTGTTTAGATGAACTTCTCTATGGAAAAATACCAGATAAAAAGGCGCTAGTCAGTGCGATCGCTCACAGTCTCCAATACCTGCAAACTGCTAATGCTGCGACTGCTTATCAAAACTATCCTGTGGCTGGGATTACCCGCGTTCGCGTCTTCAAAAGCTTGAAAAGATTCCGCGAACTCCTACTCACAACCAATTCTGCAACAGAATTACATCAAGCCATTGAGCGGGAATTTGTTCTTTACCAGTCAATCGGTAAAAATACTAAAGGTTCTGTTTTATTCACCGCCTATTATGAACCACTTTACGCAGCCAGTCGCGTCCCCACACCAGAATATCGTTATCCTGTTTATCGATTACCTCCTGATTTAAACTCCTGGCCTAAGCCACATCCTACCCGCCTAGAGTTAGAAGGAGCAGATGGGTTACAAGCTGTAAAAGGGAAATTGCGAGGATTAGAGTTGTTTTGGTTTCGCGATCGCCTTGAACCATATTTAGCTCAAATTGAAGGTTCAGCGCGACTTCAGCTTCCCGATGGGACTCAGACAGCGATCGGCTATGCTGGCAATAACGCTTATAATTACAAAAGTCTGGGTCGAGAATTAGCGAATGATGGCAAATTGCCGCTTGAAGGGATGACGATGCCAATTATTCTCGATTATTTTCAAAAGTATCCCCAAGAATTAAATATTTATATTCCGCGCGATCGCAGTTTTGTTTTTTTTCAAGAAAATCACGGCGAACCAGCCCAAGGTTCTATCAACGTACCGCTAACAGCAGAGCGTTCTATCGCTACAGATAAATCTCTCATGCCTCCTGGTGCTTTAGCGTTGATTCGTGCTTCTATTCCCTTTCCTAATCCTACCGGAAAAATGGAGGAGCGCATCGTTAGCCGCTATGTTCTTGACCAAGATACTGGAGGTGCAATTAAAGGTGCAGGTAGGGTAGATTATTTTTTAGGGACTGGGAAATTAGCAGGCGATCGGGCTGGTGTCACAGTCAGCAATGGACAATTATTTTATTTATTACTCAAGTCCAAGAATTAAACCCACTCGCATTTTAATACTAAGATTCTCGACTTCTCTAAAAAAATCGGGAATCTTAGCATTTCAGCGAAAATTAAACGCCTACTGGACAGTAATTACGTTAGCGTCGCGGGGCGTAGCCCATTACGAATTACGCTTCTATTTCCATTTCAGAATCGTCATCATCATGATCGTAAGGAATATCGTCAAGGTCGATCATTTCTGAAATTTCTTCTACTTCATTTAGATACTCAGATTCTTGATGTTCGCGCTCGATTAGACGACCAGTTGACTTTAGCCATTCTAAAAGAATAAATTCATTACTTGTACGAATTACAGGCGCTCGTTGGTTACGAGGTTCTTCACGCAAAGGACTGATAGGCATAAAAAAGGCTCACTTTGAATTATCGGTAACAGTACAAAAACAACAAAAACACAAAAATTGTACATTAAGCTTAAAAAGCTTGTTATACAAGACTTTTCGTAAGAGACGAAATATAAACTATTGAGTTTTTTATTCTCTTGTCCGTCTACTTACTTACCATTAAAATGTCTTTGCGTCAGTCTTAATCATAAATCTTCAAGCGGACACAATCTTACAAAGCATTTGGTAGCTTGGCAAGAGTTTCGTACATATCAGAGGGTAATGCAGACAATCTGTTCGCCACAGCGACTGCATCAGCTAAGTTGCTAAATTGACACCGGACAATTTCTTGTCCATTTCCTGAAGGGAATCGTTTCCTAGCTTTATTAGATACAGCACAAATAATCGCTAAAGCTTTAGCGAACCCGTCTTTTGTCAATATTGTTTCCTTTGCGAACCCTTCAACAGGAATAAGGCAAACCTCAAACCGATAGCCCGGTCTGGGAGAAACAGCTATGTCGATATAGGGTTTATCTTCTTTTCTGATTCTGCGTAAATATTGGGCTGTCGATTGAGTATCGTGCAAATCAGTCCCAAGGGCATAAGTAAAGAAACAATCTTCTGTGAGGGACTCAGGACGGGTAATTATATCCGTTGACATAAGTTCAAGTACTATCTGTATGTTGTCTGGATTTGTGACACACTAAAGTTGTCTGTTCTTTTTAGCACATTTTTTGACCGTGAGATGTATCAATTTCGCGCAAGGTATTGCAATACACTTCTGTTCGCTAAAAATTTAAATTTTCGCAATACTTAAATAATCTCACCTTTAAAAGATAAATTTGCAATATAAACTGACAAAAAACACCTCCAGAACCCAAGCTTGTAGAGATTTAGATTCGGAGAAGCCTCTAGATAGTCAGTTACATGAGCGAAAATATTTCTCAACTATTTAATTATAACATAGTTGACGATTGAACTTTTTCAACTATGTATGACCCTATGGATGTTAAGCTACCACAGCAATAAGGTTGTATTCCATTCTGACTTTTAGATAATTAAAGATATAACAGCACCAAAAACCCTGGAATCAGGTGCGTTACGGCTTACGCCTAACACACGCTACATATACTTAGATTTTTTCATAAATCAAATCGGATTCCTATAGAACGTTTTGATACCTACAATAGGACTTTTCAAACATCCTCTTAGAACGAAGTTCGTAACGCACCATGTGTATTACTGAAGGCAAAGCCAATGGGAGCATCCCAATTTGGCAAAAATATACGGAACTAACGCAAAACCCTTTTAAATCGTCTTCCCTTTGTGTCCTCCCCTGCGGGAAGCCGCTCCGCGTCTATGTACCCTGACTGTCTAATTGATATGTTTAAGCTTTCAAATTTGTGTTGTGTACCAATCAGACAGTCAGGGGCTAAACCACAATACTAAGCGAAAGTAAAGTTGTTAGCAGTCAGCGTACTAGATGTCACACCTAGCAGTGAAACTAATTCAGTAGATCCTACCTTCAGTAAGGTATCACTGCCAACTTGTGACAGCGTTAGATCGCTGAATTTAGTAGCACTAGCAATACCGCCAATTCCCAACAGATCAACTCCTGGAGTGAAGTCGGTAACAATATTCTTGTTGGTTGGTAGTCCGGCATTGGCAATCCAGAATTGGTCAGCACCAGCGCCACCAGTCAGGCGATTTCCACCTCCACTACCAGTAAATAGGCGATCGTCACCATCGCCACCAGACAGAAAGTCATTGTGATTGGCGTAAAGTATATCATTTCCAGAACCACCATAGAGACGGTTATTACTGCCACCACTACGGAGAGTATCATCGTTGGAACCCCCAAACAGGAATTGTCCAGAACCCTCAACTACTTGGAGGTTGTCATTACCAGCACCACCAAACAGATTATTATCTGCTTTGGCTTCTACTACGGTGATGGTATCATTACCATTTCCACCATCGACATTGGTATTACCAGCTTGACCGTCTGCACCAACAAAGACTTGATCGTTGCCATCATTGCCAAACACTGAAGAGTTACTGCCTACAAACACCGTATCATCACCGTTACCCGCCATAACTGTGGTGTTAGGATTGTTAGATTCTACTGTATCTGCGCCGTTCCCAGCGAAGAGAATTTGGTTGGAGTTGACGGTGACATCATCGCTATTAGTTGAACCAAATGTGATGTCTGGCGCTGGCTGGGTTAAGCCAGGTAATAACTTAGTTCCGTCAATCTGCACACCTTGAAGTTGGTTAGGATCTAAGCCTAGAGACTGTAGTGTAGTCGGGGCAATTTGGGTGGTAGAAACGGTTTGAGTGTTGGTCGTCCCTTGGAGACTGCTGGCTAATCCAGTACTACCAGCAATTAAGGCTACATGAGTGTCAGCATCAGTAAATCCACCATGCTCTGCACGTTTCTTCGTAGCATTACCAAAAAAGTAGCCATTATTGAGTTCGACAACAATATCAGGAGTGCGATCGCTGGTTGCTGGATCTCCCAATCCGGCATTGATAATTCCTTGACCATACAGTACCGTTCCCTGAGCAGCAGCATCCTCTGTAGAAAAGACCATCCCAGTATTTGGATCGATCGCACTATCAAATGAGTAATTCTGATCATTCAGTAGTGCTACAGCTTTTTGAACATCGGATGGATTCTTCAAGAAGAGCAAGGATGAAGTATCGCCACCTCTCTCAGCATCAAGCTGAA